>NZ_JBDGJZ010000005.1:0-296059 GCF_057656635.1 Arthrobacter sp. Soil_C_49 | reverse complement strand
CAACTACCCAGACCGAATCGGTCCCTACCTCAACCGATAAAGCAACAGCCCTCTTACACAAACAACTTGACAGGCTCGGTTCAAGGCCAGGGCCCGGGCCTGGCGGGAACGCCACCACCCCGAAAGCCTGGGAAAACGCCATGCCAGGAGTGTGGCGGACTGGCGGGTGGAGTACTGGCCGGACAATGACGGGATGGCCTGGGTCGCCGCGCTCCTGCCTGCGGACCAGGCCTCGGCAATCTGGAACCGGCTCACCGCCATTGCCCGCGGCAAGCAAGGCCCGTACGAAACCCGCAGCCTGCCCCAGCTTAAAGCCGACACCTTCACGGACGGACTCCTCAGCACCGGCACTACGGCCGGCAACACCGTCGACGAACCGGGTACCGGCGGCGACCGCGGGGCTGGCGATGAAATCAGCGCAAGCAGTGTCGGCAACGGTGCTGACAGTACCGGCGGCGACAACAGCGCGGGGGACGGCGAACCGGATGATCCCCGCCAAGGTAATGGAACCAGTTCCGGAACAGGTCCCGGTCCAGGATCACCGATCCGGGCGCAGGTGCTGGTCACCGTGCCGGCCTTCTCCCTCATGGGCCAAACCGATGAGCCGGCAATACTGGACGGGCACGGGCCGATCCCGCCCTCGATGGCCCGCAGGCTTGTCGCCGACGGTGCCGCCTCGTTCTACCGGGTCCTGGCGGACCCCCGGGACGGGGCGCCGCTGGAGATCGGCCGGACCAGCTACCGGGTCAGCAAAGCGATGCGGCAATGGCTGAGGCTGCGCGACGGCAAATGCCCCTTCCCCGGCTGCACCAACAGCTCCCTCGATAACGAGGCGGACCATATTCTCGCCTGGGCCAAGGGCGGGAGCACCGGGATACCGAACCTGGGACAACCCTGCCCGAAGCACCACAAACTCCGCCACACCAGCGGCTGGAAACCCACCCCGGCCAGCAAAACCGAACCACCCGGCTGGACCTCACCCACCGGCCGCCACTACAAAAGCGAACACCAGGACTGGGAACCACCCCGCTGGCCAGACTCCGCCGTGCCGGAAAACATCCGCGCCTTCGATGACCTCCTCGACCAATGGGACCCAACCGAAGACCTCCCGGGAGTACCGACACCGCCGGACGACCTTTCCCAAATCTGCCCTCCGCCGGACGAACCGCCTTTCCCCAAGGAACTCTTCCAAGACGAGATTCCCGAAGAGACCTTCGCGGACTGGATCCTGTCGCGAGACAACCCACTACCACGCCTGCTAACCCAACCCGGTAAGCCGGCTCCCTGGGGCTAGCGGGGTTAGGGGTTAGCGGGTTAGCGGGTAGCCGCCATCTGATCCGGATAAAAAAGAAGCACCCCGGCCTTATGACCAGGGTGCTTCAGATGGTGCCCTCGATAGGATTCGAACCTACGACCTTCTGCTCCGGAGGCAGACGCTCTATCCCCTGAGCTACGAGGGCAATCCGGGGTTCCTGCCGTTGCTGGCGGGACGTCCTAGAGCTTAGCAGTAAGGTGGCCCGCAAGGGAAAATCGGCCGTGCGCCGACGGGTTCATCAGGGTCGGCCGGCACCAGAAACGGTCCGGATGTCAGTACCCGGAGAAAGAATCCACCTGCACCCGCCGCGCCCCGGCCTGCCTTGCTGCGCGCCGCAAGGAAGCGACGCTGGCCGGTGAACCCGAAATGTAAACTTCGCGGTCGGCAACGTCCGGGACAGCGGTCTTGAGGGCATCCCCGTCCAGCCGTGATCCGTCCGGACGGAACGCGGTGATGTGCTGCGGCGGCTCCGATCCGTCTGCGATCCGGGCTACAACCCGAATGCCCGCGGCCTTGAGCTCGTCCGCATAGGCAACCTCATCGGCGGTCCTGGCAAGCAGCAGGAGGACAGCATCGCGGTCCCGCAGGCCGCCGGAGGAGAGATGCGAGAGGAACGGCGTGATGCCGATCCCGGCAGCGATCAGCAGCACCGGCTTCCGCGGATCGCGGGGCAGGACGAAGTCGCCGCCTACCGATGTGGCCGTCACCTCATCGCCCGGCTCCAAGGAAAGCAGGACCCGCTTGGCGGCGGACACGGGTTCGGCAGTCCGCACCCCGAACTTCACCACGCGGTCACCGGGGGAGCCGGTCAAACTGAACACCCGGCGTCGTCCTTTCCCGTCTGCCTTCGGATGCGGAAGGTCCAACTCCATGTACTGTCCCGGCAGGAAACGGACCGGACGGGAGGGCTCGAAGGAGAACTCGGTGGTGCTGGGCGTCAGCGGCCTCGTCCCGGTAAACCTCAACCGCACACCGCCTCTCTGGCCGGCCATAAAGGCGAGCAGATTGCCCAGCAGCAGCGCAGCCTCCGGTGAATTCGCCAGGAAGCCGAAGTTGTAGGGGACGGCAAACACCACGCCCACCACGGCGGCCAGCCCCAGTTGCTGCCACCTGCGCGGCGGCAGCGTCAGCGGCTCGGTGAGCATGAACCCTACAAAAAACAGCAGCGGCCGCTGGGCAAGAGCCTGCCACAGGGCCATTCCCGCCGTCATGCCGGCCTGCAGCAGTTCCTGGCTGATGATGGCGGTGGCCACCACCATGAAGACGGCGGCCATCAGGAGCTTCCGGGTGCGGTACAGGACCAGGAGGACGCCGGGGACCAGCAGCCACAGCATGGCAGGCGTCGCGGCCCACCACGTGGCGATGTTGAGGCCGGTGAGTCCGGCCGCGAAGGCGCCTGCGGCCGCTGGATTAAAGATATGGCGGCCGCGCCACGCCAGGGCGTACTTCGATGCCGATGCAAGCACGCAGGCCAACGCCACGCCTGCCACATCCATGGGCACGAAGGACGGCCAGAACAGGAAATACAGGAGCAGGCCGGTGATCAGCGAGGACTCTGAGTGGGGCCGCACATGGAACAGCGCCGCCAGTGCCCAGTTCGAGGCGTACGTCAGGCCAAGGCAAAGGACCAGGTGTCCGAGCATCTCGGGGATGCCGAACGTCAGCCAGCCAAGGGCGTCGAGCAGCAGGCTGTAGGCGGCAAGCGCCGCGAGGACCAGGAGGATCAGCCGGTACATGGTGAACCGGCCCAGTGCGGTATCCACGCGGCCGGCCAGGGAGGGGGCCGGCCCTGCTTTTGGAGTTTCAACAGGGCTCATGTGAACAGTGTCCCTTCAAAGTCGGCGGACCGGGCCGCGCTGCCATCGGAGAACACTGTGAGCCAGGAGAAATCGAAATGCTCCTGGAGCTGGTCTCCGGGGACAAAGAAAAGGGCGGTGGCCAAGGCATCGGCCAGCATCGCAGTGTCCGCGAGGGCCCACGTGGCGACGGCGGTCAGGACCGGTTCGCCAGTGGTCCCGTCCAGCACGTGGTGCAGTCCGTCCCCCCAGGCACGCCGGTTGGAAGCCGAGGCGCACAGGGCCCGGTCCGCCAGCGGAACGATCCCAATGGCCTGTGCAGGATTGTAGGGATGCTCCAACGCCACCTCGGTGGGCAGCGGCCCACACGCCAGCAGGTCGCCGCTGGCATCGATGATGAACGATTCCAGACCCTCGGCAAGCAGTTCATCCGCGAGCAGGTCAACCAGCAGGCCTTTGCCCGCCGCCCCAATGTCCAGCACCACCGGGGCGGAGGTGGTGATGGTGGTGCCTGCCCACTCAAGGACTTCGTCCCATGGAGGCGCCATCAACGGGGAGCCCGCGGGCTTGAGGGAGTAGCCGGCGTCGTACCCCAGCCGCTCAAGGGAAGCCCCGATCAGCGGAGTCATGGCACCGTCAGTGATGCCGTACAGCGTCCGGTACAAAGCGCCAAGCCCCACGGCCTCGTCCGGAAACTCATATCGTCCCGGCTTGCGGGCGAGGGCGCTGACGCGGGAATCGGAACGGAACCGGGACCACTGGGCGTCGAAACGCTCCACCCGGTCCATCAGGCGTGCCCTGACCGTCGCATCCAGGGGAACGGGCGTGGAGATTTCCCACTGCGTTCCGATCCCCTCGAACGCAAAGTCCTCCCAGTCCGCGTCTGGCACTGTCTACTGCGCCTCCTGCTTGATCTTTTCCACGGCCTGGTTGAAACCGCCGCTGGTAAGGGAAGAACCGGCAACCTTGGAGACCTTGAGTTCGTCGATGTTCTTGCCCACGATCTGCCCGGCTATGCCCCCTGCGAATTCACCCTGGAACTTGCGGGTGTTCGGATTGGAGGGGTGCTGGGTGATGTTCACGTCCGTGACGATGCCGTCGGCCAGGGAGAGTTCCACCCCCACCGTCTCCGTTCCGTTGGGGGAAACGTAGTTTCCATCAGCACTGTAGGTTCCGTCCTTGTAGGCGGAACCGCTGCTGGCCAGCGACGACGTCCCCGCGGACGGAGCGGCGGCAGAAGTCTCCGCGGCGCCCCCGGAGGCGGCAGGGGTGCTCTCGGTAGCGGAAGGCGCGCAGCCGGCCACGGTTCCAGCGAGGGACAGGCCGGCGATTCCGGCGAAAACACTCTTGCGGACTGACGGTCTCATCAAGGCTCTCATTTCGTTTAAGTGTTTGTGGCAGTTCTTACGCTGGTGTCAACGTCAAACCCAGCGTATTGGTTCACCTTGTAGCTGCCTTGGGTATTTCCTGTGGAATGGCTGCCGCCGCGGAGAATGTCCCAATTCTTTTGCTGTCACCCGCCCCCGGTAGGCTAGAGGGGTGACTCCCGAAGAACTCTCCCTCGCCATATCCGCCTGCCTGAAAGACGCCGTCGCCGCCGGCGAGATCGCCCTTTCAGCATCAGCAGTGCCTGACGAGGTACGCGTGGAGCGGCCCAAGAACCGCGACCACGGAGATTGGGCCACCAACATTGCCCTCCAGCTCGCCAAGCAGGCAGGCACCAATCCGCGAGAGTTCGCCACGGTCCTGAGCGCGCGTCTGAAGTCGATCGACGGCGTCTCCGCGGTGGATATTGCCGGTCCAGGCTTCCTGAACATCACCGTGGACGCCGCCGCCGCGGGCGCCCTCGCCAAAGTCATCGTCGAGGCCGGAAAGCAGTACGGAACCAACACGGCGCTCGTCGGGCACACCGTCAACATGGAGTTTGTCTCCGCCAATCCCACCGGCCCACTGCACATCGGACACACCCGCTGGGCTGCCCTGGGCGATTCCATTGCCCGCGTGCTGCGCGCCTCCGGTGCCGACGTCACGGCCGAGTACTACATCAACGACGCCGGTTCCCAGATGAACACCTTTGCCACCTCGGTGTACTCCCGCCTGCACGGCCTGCCCGTGCCCGACGGCGGCTACCCCGGACAGTACATCGCCGACCTTGGCCACGAGGTGCTGACGGCACACCCGGACATCCGCGAGCTCACCGAAGTTGCCGCGCTGCCGGTCATCCGCGCGGCCGCCTATGAAGCCCAGATGAAGGACATCAAGGCCACCCTGGCGGACTTCGGCGTCGAGTTTGACGTGTTCTTCTCCGAGCAGGAACTGCACGACGCCGGTGCCATCGAAAGTGCCGTTGCGCGCCTCCGCGAGCAGGGCCACGTGTTCGACGACGGCGGTGCGGTCTGGCTGCGGACCACGGACTTTGGTGACGACAAGGACCGCGTGATGATCCGCGCGAACGGCGAACCCACGTACTTCGCCGCCGATGCGGCCTACTACCTGTCCAAGAAGGACCGCGGCTTCACCGAAAAGATCTACCTGCTCGGCGCTGACCACCACGGGTACATCAACCGGCTCAAGGCCATCGCCGCCTGCGCCGGGGACGATCCCGAGGTGAATATCGAGGTGCTGATTGGCCAGCTCGTGTCCGTGAACGGCGCCAAGCTGTCCAAGCGGGCCGGCAACATCATCGAGCTCAAGGACCTGATCGACTGGCTGGGCAAGGACGCCGTCCGCTACTCGCTCGCGCGGTTCCCCGCAGATTCGCCGCTGACGCTGGACCCGGAGCTGCTGAAGAAGCACAGCAACGAGAACCCGGTGTTCTACGTGCAGTACGCCCACGCCCGCTCACGTGGCGCTGCCCGCAACGCCGTCGCGGCCGGGGTGGAGCGCCAGGTGGACGGCCAGGACAGCTTTGACGCCTCGCTGCTGGACCACGCCACCGAGAACGAGCTGCTCTCCTACCTGGGCAGCTACCCCTCCATCGTGGCCAAGGCCGCAGAACTGCGCGAACCGCACCGCGTGGCGCGGCACCTCGAGGCCATTGCCGGGGCCTACCACCGCTGGTACGACGCCTGCCGCATTGCCCCCATGGGCGACGAAGCGGTGACCGATGTGAACCGCACCCGGCTGTGGCTCAACGACGCCACCAGCCAGGTGCTGGCCAACGGCCTTGACCTGCTCGGCGTCTCAGCACCGGAACGGATGTGACGGCAATGTCTGTGCAGACCGGAAACACTGCATCCCCGCTGGCGCCTGAATGGCTGGCGGTTCCTGCTGACCTGAATGCCCTGCAGGAGCCCATGTGGGCGGGAAGCGTGCAGCGTAACGACGACGGCCAGCTCACCGTGGGCGGGACCACCGTCGCCGCCCTCAAGGAACAGTTCGGGACGCCCCTGTTCGTTATGGACGAGGCCGATTTCCGTACACGCGCCCGTGCCTTCAAGGATTCGTTCGACGCCGCCTTCGCGGACATCTGCGGCGGCGTGGACGTGTACTACGCAGGGAAGTCCTTCCTCTGCACGGCAGTTGTGAAGTGGGTGGAGGAGGAAGGGCTGCGCCTGGACACAGCCTCCGGCGGCGAACTGGCCGTGGCCGCCCGCGCCGGCATTGCGGGGGAGCGTGTGGCGCTGCACGGCAACAACAAGTCCGACGGCGAGATCAACCGTGCCCTGGACATGAAACTGGGCCGCATTGTGGTGGACAGCCTGTCCGAGCTGGTCCGCGTGGGCGGCATCGCCCAGGCCCGCGGCGAGCAGGCCAAGGTTATGCTGCGGCTTACACCCGGCGTCCATGCCCACACCCACGAGTTCATCGCCACCGCGCACGAGGACCAGAAGTTCGGCCTGTCCATGGCGGCAGACACCACGGAGCAGGCCGGGCTGTCCGCTGCCGAGGAGGCGGTGGCTGCTGCCGCCGCGCACCCCGGCATCGAGCTCCTGGGCCTGCACTGCCACATCGGCTCACAGATTTTCGAGCCGGACGGCTTCGCCATGGCCGCGGAGAAGCTGCTCCGCTTCCTCGCAGCGATGCAGGAAAAGTACTCCATCGTGATGCCGGAACTGGATCTCGGCGGCGGCTACGGCATCGCCTACACCCCGGTGGACACCCCCCGCCCCGCAGCCGACATTGCGCAGGCGATGGCCGCCGTCGTGCGTTCCACCTGCGCTGAGCTGGGCATTGACTCACCGCGGATCTCCATTGAACCCGGACGCGCCATCGTGGGCAGCACCACCTTCACGCTGTACGAGGTGGGCACGCTGAAGACGGTGCGCGTCGACGCTCCGGCCGCTTCCGGCGGACGTGAGGACGGCAACAACGTTACGTATCCGCGCCGGTATGTTTCGGTGGACGGCGGCATGAGCGACAACGCCCGGCCGGTGCTGTACGACGCGGATTATTCGGCCGTTTTGGCGTCCCGCACGTCTTCCGCCGCGCCGCAGCTGTCCCGCGTGGTGGGCAAACATTGCGAGAGCGGCGACATAGTTGTTAGAGATGTATATCTGCCCGAGGACGTGGCAGCCGGTGATCTGCTTGCTGTACCGGGGACCGGCGCCTACTGCTGGGCCCTGTCAAGCAACTACAACTATCTGGCCCGGCCGGGCGTTGTCGCGGTGCGCGACGGATCTGCCCGGCTGATTGTCCGCGGGGAAACCGAAGAAGATCTGCTGAACCGCGACATGGGAGCCTGAATGACGGAAATGCGAACCCTGAAAGTAGCCCTGCTGGGCTGTGGCAACGTTGGGGCCCAGGTTGCGCGGATTCTCATTGAGGATGCCGACGCCCTTGCCGCCCGTACCGGTGCCCGCCTGCAGCTCAGCGGGATTGCCGTGCGCAACGTCAACTCCCGCCGCGACGTGGAACTGCCCCAGGAACTGTTCACCACCGACGCCGAGACCCTGGTCAAGGACGCCGACCTGGTGATCGAGCTGATGGGCGGGATCGAGCCGGCCCGCACGCTGATTCTTTCCGCGCTGCGCAACGGCGCCTGCGTGGTCACGGGCAACAAGGCACTCCTCGCCCAGGACGGTCCCACCCTCTATGAAGAGGCGGACAAAGCCCACGTCCAGCTCTCCTACGAGGCGGCCGTGGCCGGAGCCATCCCCATCCTGCGCCCCATCCGCGACAGCCTCTCCGGTGACCGGATCACCCGCGTGCTGGGCATCGTCAACGGCACCACCAACTACATCCTGGACCAGATGGACTCCACCGGAGCCCAGTTCGCCGACGCCCTGGCCGAAGCCCAGCGCCTCGGCTACGCGGAAGCGGACCCCACTGCCGACATCGAAGGCCACGACGCAGCCGCAAAGGCCGCGATCCTTGCCTCGCTGTCGTTCCACACCCGGTTCGCCCTCGAGAACGTCCACTGCGAGGGCATCACCTCCGTCAGTGCTGCCGACATCGCCGCTGCCAAGGATGCCGGTTTTGTCATCAAGCTGCTGGCGATCGCGGAAAAGCTCGATAACGACGGCAGCGAAGGCGTTTCCGTCCGCGTCCATCCCACGCTCCTGCCGCGCGAGCACCCGCTGGCGGCCGTCCGCGGCGCCTTTAACGCCGTGTTCATCGAGGCTGAGAACGCCGGCGAGCTGATGTTCTACGGCCAGGGTGCCGGCGGAACACCTACGGCATCCGCCGTGCTGGGCGACCTCGTCTCGGCAGCCCGCCGCCTGGTGCTCGGCGGTCCCGGACGCACCGAAACCACCACGGGCCACGTTCCGGCCCTGCCCATCGACGCCGCCGTCACCAGCTATTACATCGGCCTCGACGTGGCTGATGAGCCGGGCGTCCTCGCCCGGATCGCCCAGCTCTTCGCCGAGCATGGCGTGTCCATCGAAATCATGCGGCAGACCATCCACCGCGACGCCGAGTCCAATGTTGAGTCGGCCGAACTGCGGATCGTCACCCACCGCGCATCAGAGGCTGCCCTTGCAGCCACCGTCGAGGCCGTGAAGGGCCTGGACGTCATCAATTCAGTTACATCCGTTCTGCGGGTAGAAGGAGTCTAA
This sequence comes from Arthrobacter sp. Soil_C_49, assembly GCF_057656635.1. Lineage (NCBI taxonomy): Bacteria > Bacillati > Actinomycetota > Actinomycetes > Micrococcales > Micrococcaceae > Arthrobacter > Arthrobacter sp. Soil_C_49. The sequence goes on along the minus strand of NZ_JBDGJZ010000005.1, from coordinate 286,949 downwards.
GTGGCTCACCAATGGCGCGGCGTCATCCGCGAATACGCTGACCGTCTGCCCGTGACGGAATCCACCCGGGTCATCACCCTGGGTGAGGGCGGCACCCCGCTGGTGCACGCGCAGAAGCTTTCCGAGCTCACGGGCTCGGAGGTCTACCTCAAGGTGGAGGGCATGAACCCCACCGGTTCTTTCAAGGACCGCGGCATGACCATGGCAATGACCGCCGCAGTGGCCTCCGGTGCCAAAGCCGTGGTGTGCGCTTCGACGGGCAACACTTCCGCCTCCGCTGCTGCCTATGCCACCGCTGCAGGCCTCAAGTGCGCCGTCCTGGTGCCTGAAGGCAAGATCTCCATGGGCAAGCTGAGCCAGGCCATCGCCCACGGCGCCACCCTGCTCCAGGTGGACGGCAACTTTGACAACTGCCTCGACATCGCACGGAAACTGGGGGAGTCCTACCCGGTGTTCCTGGTCAACTCCGTCAACCCGGCGCGCATCCAGGGGCAGAAGACCGGTGCCTTCGAGATCGTCGACGCCCTCGGTGACGCTCCGGACATCCACGTCCTGCCGGTAGGAAACGCCGGAAACATCACTGCCTACTGGAAGGGCTACAGGGAGTACTCGGCCCCGTTCGAGTCCGACACCGCCGGAACGCTGCCCGCTGTTGCCACCAGGACCCCCGCAATGTGGGGCTTCCAGGCAGCCGGGGCCGCGCCTTTCGTGGCCGGCCACCCCATCACGGAACCGGACACCATTGCCACCGCCATCCGTATCGGCAACCCTGCATCCTGGGACGGCGCCATCGCCGCCCGCGATGAGTCCGGCGGGTTCATCGACTCGGTAACCGACGAAGAGATCCTCAACGCCCACCGCTGGCTCTCCGCCCGCGAAGGCGTCTTTGTGGAGCCGGGATCTGCGGCAGGCGTTGCCGGGCTGCTCAAGAAGCACGCGGCCGGCGAGGTGCCGTCCGGCAAGACCATCGTCATCACGGTCACCGGCCACGGCCTGAAGGATCCCCAGTGGGCCCTGCGCACTGAGGACGGCAGCGATGTCCAGCCGGTCAAGGTTCCCAACGATGTTGTCACCGTTGCTGCTGAGCTGGGACTGGAAGAAAAATAGCCTTGGACACCACCTCGCAGGCCACCGTCGGCGTGCAGCTCATTGAAGCCGGACAACGCGTCACAGTCCGCGTTCCGGCCACCACCGCCAACCTGGGCCCAGGCTACGACAGCCTGGGCCTGGCCCTGGCGCTGTACGACACCCTGACGGTGGAGAGCCTCGAATCCGGGGAACTGCTGTTCGACCTCACGGGCGAGGGCGCGGAAACGCTGCCCCGCGACGCCAGCCACCTGGTCATCAGGGCCATGGAGGCCGCTTTCGAGCGGCTCGGCTTCCGGCACGGCGGCCTCAAGGTGACCGCGGAAAATGTTGTTCCCCACGGCCGCGGCCTGGGTTCGTCCGCATCAGCTGTGGTGGCGGCCATTTCGGCAGCAAACGCCCTGGTGCCGGAGGCAAACCGCCGCGGGGAGGACTGGATCCTCCAGCTCAGCAGCGAACTTGAAGGACATCCGGACAACGTGGCACCCGCTATTTTCGGCGGACTGGCGCTGTCCTGGCAGGACAGTGACCAGTACAGCAGCACCAGTGCGACCGTGTCCGGCACTGTGGTTCCGGTTGTGGCCGTTCCGGATTTCGAGCTGTCCACGGAAACCGCGCGGGCGCTGCTTCCGGCATCCGTGGGGCACCACGCGGCGGCCATGAACGCCGGGCGCGCCGCGCTTTTGATCCACGCGCTCACCACAAAACCCGAATTCCTGCTCGCGGGTACCGAGGATTACCTCCACCAGAGCTACCGGGCAGAAGCCATGCGCCCCAGTGCCGCGCTGATTGCGGCACTCCGCGCGGCGGGTCATGCAGCTGTGGTCTCCGGTGCGGGTCCCACCGTGCTGGTCCTGGCTGACGGCGAAGCTGAAGCGGCCGCCGTCGTCGCTTTCATCGAGGAGTTCGCCGCAGCGAACACGCCGGACACGGGATGGCGCGTACTGAAGCTCGCAGTGGACGTTGAAGGTGCTAAGGTGGAGTTGCACCGGCGGTAATTGACGCCTATCTGATCTGCTTATGCACTTAGTTGCACCTGGTCTCCTACTGCCCAATCTATTCCGGTGCCACCTGCTTGGTCTGTCGCAGGAATCTGCAGCATTTAAAACTGCCCCTGAAGCGTCAGTCCGCAGTTCCACCTTGGGCGGAGCGCAGTGTGAATCAGTACCGGCCCTGCTGGCCGATATCCAACCGGCAAGGCCGACAAATCCCGGCTGCAGATCTGAACTGCAGCCCAGATCAAATCATCGCGTCCAGCTCCTCGTCTGGACGCCGTCGAGGGGGAAGGATCCTTCGTGACCGAAACCACTGAGCTGTCGCCAGCTGTGGAACTATCATCTTCTGCTGCCGAATCACCGGCAGCACCCGCCAAGAGCAGCGGCCTTGCCGGCCTGAAGCTCGCCCAGCTGCAGGCACTCGCCAGCCAGCTCGGTATTTCCGGCGGATCCCGGATGCGCAAGGGGGACCTGGTTTCCGCCATCTCCGCCCACCGCGCCGGAACTCCCATCACCAAGGCCCCGGCCAAGGCAACCGCCAAAGCCGTTGACAGGGCATCCGCACCGGCAGCCATTGCTGAGACTGCTCCCGCAGCCTCCGCTCCGGCCGCAGCGGAAACCGCGGAAGCCCCGGCCGAAGGCACCCGTGCCCGTGGCCGCGGCCGCAGCCGCCGTGCAGTAAGCGACGGCGTTGTGGCACCGGCAGCTGCTGAAGCCGCCGCCGCTGAGCCCGCTGCCGCTCCCGTCGAGGCACCCGCCGCCGCGGAAGCTCCCGAAGCCACGGAAGCAGGCGCCGAACGCCGCCAGCCCCGCACCCGCAACCGCCGCCGCGGCGAAGCTGCCGCAGCAGCACCGCAGGCTGCGGAAGCCGTTGAAGCACCTGCGGAGCCGGCAGTAGCCGAGCAGGGCACTGCTGAACCCCGCACTGCTGAAACGCGCGCCACCGAGCAGCGCACTGCCGACCGCACCGAGACCGAAGAAGCGGGCCAGCGCACCGACCGCCGCGAAGGCGGCCGCGGCCGTGGCCGCGACACCGGCGACAGCGGCCGGGACAACGCCGGCAGCCGCGAGGCCGGCCAGCGTGAAAGCACCCGCCGCGACGACAACCGCGACAGCGACGACGCCGACGGCGGCAGCCGCCGCAACCGCCGCAACCGGCGCGACCGCAACGACCGCAATGACCGGAACGACCGCTCCGGCGGGCAGGACCGCGACAACTCCCGCAATGACCGCTTCCGCGACCGCAACGACCGCCGCCGCGGACGCGCCCAGGGACCCGACGTCGACGACGTCGAAATCACCGAAGACGACGTCCTGCTGCCCGTTGCCGGCATCCTTGACGTCCTGGAGAACTACGCGTTCATCCGGACCTCCGGCTACCTGCCCGGCCCCAACGACGTCTACGTCTCCCTGGCCCAGGTCAAGAAGTACAACTTGCGCAAGGGCGACGCCGTGGTGGGCGCCATCCGCGCCCCGCGTGACGGCGAAGACCGCAGCCAGCAGTCCGCCCGCCAGAAGTTCAACGCCCTGGTCCGCGTCACCTCGGTCAACGGCAAGACCTCCGAAGAGCTCAAGGACCGCGTCGAGTTCGCGAAGCTGGTCCCGCTGTACCCCTCTGAGCGCCTGCGCCTGGAAACAGATCCGAAGAAGATCGGCCCCCGCGTCATCGACCTCGTTGCCCCCATCGGCAAGGGCCAGCGCGGCCTGATCGTCTCCCCGCCCAAGGCCGGCAAGACGCTCATCCTGCAGTCCATCGCCAACGCGATCACCACCAACAACCCTGAGGTCCACCTCATGATGGTGCTCGTTGACGAACGTCCCGAAGAAGTCACGGACATGCAGCGCACCGTCAAGGGCGAGGTCATTGCCTCCACCTTCGACCGTCCCGCCGACGACCACACCACCGTGGCCGAGCTCTCCATCGAACGCGCCAAGCGCCTCGTGGAAATGGGCATGGACGTGGTGGTCCTGCTGGACTCCATGACCCGCCTGGGCCGCGCTTACAACCTGGCAGCACCGGCCTCCGGCCGCATCCTGTCCGGTGGTGTGGACTCCGCCGCGCTGTACCCGCCCAAGCGGTTCTTCGGTGCAGCCCGCAACATCGAGAACGGCGGCTCGCTGACCATCCTGGCAACGGCACTCGTGGAGACCGGTTCCAAGATGGACGAGGTCATCTTCGAAGAGTTCAAGGGCACCGGCAACATGGAGCTCCGCCTGTCCCGCCAGCTGGCGGACAAGCGCATCTTCCCGGCCGTGGACGTCAACGCGTCCGGCACCCGCCGCGAGGAGAACCTGCTCTCGCCCGAGGAAGTCAAGATCATGTGGAAGCTGCGCCGCGTCCTCTCCGGACTCGAAACCCAGCAGAGCCTTGAACTGCTGACCAACAAGATCCGGGAAACCCAGAGCAACGTTGAGTTCCTGATGCAGGTTCAGAAGACAACGCTTGGTGCGAAGTCCGATAACGACAAGTAGCTGAGTTAGGGGCGGGCGCTGGTGCGTTCGTGCGGTGGGTGCCGCGCGGATGTTCCGCCCCGCCCCTTCGTCGTTCAGAAGCTGAACGCCCCCTCAGCCTGGCCGCCCCATCCGCGGCGCCTTCTGGCAACGCGGAGTCAGATATGGCCCATCCTTGCGGGTTGTGAGGGCTGTAAGTGACCCCGCGTTGCAGTTACTAGACTTGTACAAGTCGAAAGAGGTTTTGAAAAATGTTTGAGTCCGTACAGGGCCTGCTTGATGAGCATGATGCTATCCAGGCGCAGCTGGGGGATCCTGCTGTTTATGCTGATCAGCGGCTTGCGCGCAAGCTGGGGCGGCGGTCGGCTCAGCTTAATGGCATTGTTGAGGCCTACCACAAGTGGGAAGGCATCCGGGACGATCTTGCTGCCGCCAAGGAGATGGCTGACGAGGATCCTGAGTTCGCTGCCGAGGTTCCTGAACTGGAGGAGGCGCTGGAGGTTGCTGCGGCCAAACTGCGCCGCCTGCTCATCCCGCGCGATCCTGACGATGCCCGCAACGTGATCCTTGAGGTAAAGGGCGGTGAAGGCGGCGACGAAGCTGCACTTTTCGCCGGCGACCTCCTGCGCATGTACACGCGCTACGCCGAATCCCGTGGCTGGAAGACCGAAATCATCTCCGCCACGGAGTCGGACCTTGGCGGTTACAAAGACGTCCAGGTTGCCGTGAAGGGCAGTTCGAACGATCCCGCCGAGGGCGTTTACGCGCGGCTGAAGTTCGAAGGCGGCGTGCACCGGGTGCAGCGCGTTCCCGTCACGGAATCCCAGGGCCGCATCCACACCTCGGCGGCCGGCGTGCTGGTCCTGCCCGAAGTGGACGAGCCGGAAGAGCTCGAAATCAACCAGAACGACCTCAAGATCGACGTCTACCGTTCCTCCGGCCCCGGCGGCCAGTCCGTGAACACTACCGACTCCGCCGTGCGCATCACCCACCTCCCCACGGGCATTGTGGTGGCCATGCAGAACGAAAAGTCGCAGCTGCAGAACCGTGAAGCCGGCATGCGCGTCCTGCGTGCGCGCATCCTTGCCCACCAGCAGGAGCAGATCGACGCCGAAAACTCGGCCCAGCGGAAGTCCCAGATCCGCACCATGGACCGCTCGGAGCGCATCCGCACGTACAACTACCCGGAAAACCGCATCGCGGACCACCGCACCGGCTACAAGGCGTACAACCTTGACCAAGTGATGAACGGCGACCTTGAGCCGGTCATCCAGTCCGCCATCGAGATGGACGAACAGGCGCGCCTGGACGCCATTGGCGACTAGTTCCGTCCGGCGGACATTCAGGACACGACATTCAGGACATGACATTCGGGCCAGGCCAGTCGCTCGCTGACGCCGTTACCGCGGCCACCGCCATCCTGCGGGATGCCGGTGTGCCCAGTCCGCGCGTGGACGCGGAACTGCTCGCCGACCACCTGCTCAACGTCGGGCTGGGCCGGCTTCGCGCCATGATGCTCGGTGATACGCCGGCGCCGGAAGGCTACGAAGCCCTCGTGGCCGAACGGGCCAGCCGGATTCCGCTGCAGCACATCACCGGCGTGGCGCACTTCCGCTACCTCGAGCTGGCCGTGGGACCCGGCGTATTCATTCCCCGTCCCGAGACCGAATCCGTGGTCCAGCTGGTCATTGACCACGTCAAGGACATCGGGGAGCCGCGGATTGTCGACCTGGGCACGGGATCCGGCGCCATCGCCGGCTCGATCGCCCACGAAGTGCCCGGCGCCGAAGTGCACGCCGTGGAATTCAGTCCCTTCGCCCACGCCTGGGCGGCAAAGAACCTCGCACCATTGGGCGTCCACCTCGTCCTGGGGGACCTGCGCAACGCGCTGCAGGAGCTGAACGGAACGGTCGACGTCGTGGTTTCCAACCCGCCGTACATCCCGTCGGAAGCCATCCCCAACGAGCCCGAAGTAGCCCTGCACGACCCTCCCGAAGCGCTGTACGGCGGGGGAGTGGACGGCATGGAGCTTCCGACGGCGGCAGCCGCCTCGGCTGCCCGGCTGCTGGTACCCGGCGGCTACTTCGTGATGGAGCACGCGGAAGTGCAGGCAGAGTGGATCGCGGCGATGCTGGGCAGGTCAGGATCCTGGACCAGGATCAGCACGCACCGGGACCTGAACGGCAAGGAGCGCGCCACCAGCGCCGTGCTCGCGGACCAGACCATACGCAATGAAAGAATGGGCCAGTGACCACAACCTATAACTGCACCAGTGATGACGAGCGGGCACGGGGCCTGGAGCACGCCCAGCGTGCCATCAGCGAAAAGAAGTGCGTTGTGCTCCCCACGGACACGGTTTACGGGATCGGTGCCGACGCCTTCTCACCGCAGGCCGTCACCATGCTGCTGGTATCGAAGGGGCGCAGCCGCACCATGCCTCCTCCGGTGCTGATTCCCCGCATCAACGCCCTCGACGGGCTCGCCACCGACGTCTCCGCTGACGCCCGCAAGCTCGCCGAAGCCTTCTGGCCCGGCGGATTGACGCTGATCCTGCACGCCCAGCCGTCACTGGACTGGGATCTCGGCGAAACCAAGGGGACCGTGGCCCTGCGCATGCCCGCCGACGAAATCGCCCTGGAACTGCTGACACTGACCGGCCCGCTTGCCGTTTCCTCCGCCAACCGCACCGGCCAGGCCCCGGGACAGACCGCTGCCGCCGCCCGTGAGCAGCTTGCGGAGTCCGTTGAGGTCTACCTTGAAGGCGGCTTCCGGCCGCTTGAGGGCGAGGCTGCCGTACCCTCCACCATCGTGGACGCCACCGGACCCCTGCTGCGCGTGGTCCGCAACGGAGCGGTGAGCCTGGATAAGCTCCGGGAACACGTTCCGGGTGTCCTGGGACTGGGCGAGATTCCCATGGCAGAAGAAGAACCTGAGGCATTCGGCGCACCGGAGGCTTCAGCGGCCCCTGACACAGCAGCGGCCCCTGAGGCTGCGGAAGCGCACAGCCCGGCCGGCAGCAGTGCCGTCAGCACCACCGACAACCAGGCGGGGAACTGACATGCAGGCCAAAGTTGCCGTCGCAGCCGTTACCTTTGACCGCCACGAGGAGCTTGCCCTGCTCCTGAAGGGCCTGGCGGAGCAGACTGCGCCGATCCACTCGATCGCCCTGGTGGACTCCGGCACCGTTCCGGCCACCGACGTGGTCAACGCCGGGGGAGCGCAGAACATCAACTACCTGCGCTCCGAAGCCAACCTCGGCGGCGCCGGTGGTTTTGCGTACGCCATCCTGGCGGCCATGGCCAGCGGGGCAGAGTGGATCTGGATGATGGACGATGACGGCCACCCCGAAGACGCCAGCTGCCTGGCCGAGCTGCTCCGCACGGCCGAGGAGCACCAGCTGGACATCATCAGCCCCCTGGTAGCGGCCACGGCGGACCCCAACCGGCTGTCCTTCAACTTCCGCATCAACGGACTGCTCACCAACGACCGTTCACGGCTGGCGCCGATGGGGTACCTTCCGGACATGGTGCACTTCTTCAACGGTGCACTGATCCGGACCGAGGTTTTCTACCGGATCGGGATTCCCGATGTGAAGTTCTTCATCCGCGGCGACGAGGTCGACTTCCTGTCACGCGTGAAAAAGGCCGGGCTCAAGTACGGCACGCTCGCTACCGTGGCTGTGCAGCACCCCGCCACCTGGACCGAGATGAAACCGGTGTTCGGCGGGTTCATCACCCCCGTCATTCCCGAGGGTGAGTTCAAGCGCTACTGCTATTTCCGCAACCGCGGCTACCTGACCCGCAAATACCGGAACCTGCGGTGGTTCAGTGCGGACATCGTGGGCTTCCCCTATTACTTCCTGAAGACCGGGGACCTCAAGGGCCTGGCGCACTGGTTCAGGGCCTATTCCACCGGCTTCCGCGGCAAGGGCTTCGGTTCGCCCGCGGAACTGATGTCCGCCAACAGCTAGGCCGCCGTGGAGAACCTGTACGCCGTCGTCGTCACTTACAACCGCGCCGATTTCCTGCAGAACTTGCTCGAATCCTTTGCCCGGCTGGACACCGCACCGGCACGGATCCTTGTGGTGGACAACGCCAGCAGCGACCATACGCCGGACATCGTCGCCCAGGCCACCACCGCCGGGCTGCCCATCCAGTACGAACGGCTGGACCGGAACGTCGGCGGTGCGGGCGGGTTCTCGCGCGGCGTTGAACTGGCGCTGGAATCCGACGCCGAATGGCTGTGGCTGATGGACGACGACGTCGAAGTGCTTCCCGGCGCAGTGGACGCCCTGGCGAAATTCACGCCGGATTACTCCTGCATGATCGGCCGCCGGTACGACGCCAACGGCAAGCCGTTCTTCTGGCAGCACCACTTTGTCGAGGCACTGGGCATTTTCCTGCCCGTCTCCCGCGACGTGTTCCGGCATTCGGAGGTGTTCCGGACCAACGTGGGAAACTTCGAAGGCATGCTCATCAACGCCTCCGTGGCCCGCAGCATTGGTCTGCCGGACCCGCGGTTCTTCATCACCTGGGACGACCTCATCTACGGCTGGCTCGCCGCGCAGGAAACCCCCGTGGTGTACGTGAACGCCTTTGTCATCAAGAAAGTCCGCGCCCAGCGGCAAGTGGACCTGGGACTGCGCCACCTCAATGATTCGTCCGACCTCAGCCGACGCTACGTGATGCGCAACCGGGGGCACGTGGCGCATTACCTGCGGGCCCGCGGCAAGTTCAACCCGGCCGGGTTCGCAGTGGGTACCGCACTGACCTTCCTGAAGGAACTTGTCCGGCTGGTCCTCGTTGAGCGGACCCTAAGAGGGGCCGGTGCGCTCTGGCGGGGATGGCGTGAATCGCGGACTATTCTTGCCGACGCCGGCTGGAAACCCATGCCGCCGCTGCCGGCGTATCCGGGCAGCGGAACCCGAAGCGATTAGTATCGTTCTAAGCCCCGACGCCGTCCGACAGTTTTGCGGCGGGGTATTTTGAAACAGGCGCCTGGCCGCCGTGGTAGTGGAAGTCGGTTGCATCTTTCGTTGAGTACACAATCAGAAACGCGCGCATCTGCCGCAGTACGGGACGAGAAGCCCGCCCTCTGGATCTGGATCCAGCTCTTCCTCGATTCGATGTCGTGGGTGGTGGCGATCGGCCTGGCGCTGCTGCTGCGCTACGAGATGGGCATCCGGGTTGAACAGCTCGCCGGAGCGTGCCTCATCGCCGCCATCGCCGTGGTGGCACAGATGCTGGCCGGTTACTCCCTTGCCCTGTACCGGGGCAGGTACCCCTTCGGCAGCTTCCAGGAGGCCAGGGCGCTCGTTTTCGTCACCGTCATTGTGGCCGCCACCATCACGGCCAGCCTGCTGGTGCTGTATGCGGAGATTAACATCGGCCGCAGTGTTGGTTTGATCGCCTTCCCCTTTGCCTGCCTCTTCATGTGCGCGGCCCGGTACGCCAAACGGCTCTACGTCGAGGGCAAGACCCGGCCCGGGGACGGGGCACAAAACACCCTGGTCTATGGTGCCGGCTTCCTCGGCAACTCCCTGGTGACCCGGATGCTGCAGGATCCGGATTCCCCGTACTTTCCTGTAGGCCTGGTGGACGACGACCCCGCCAAGAAGCATCTGCGGCTCTCCGGCGTCCAGGTCCAGGGCCGCGGCGACGACCTGCCGGCGATTATCCGCCGCACCCGCGCCAAAGTGCTGGTCCTTGCGTTCGCCAACGTGGAGGCCGCCGTGGTCCGCCGGATCTCGGACGCTGTTGCCGGCCTGAACGTGCGCGTACTGGTGCTGCCCCCGTTGCGGGACATGCTGGGCACGGGCGCGCCCGCCGGTTTTTCCGACTTCCGCGACGTCGCGGTGGAGGACCTGATCGGCCGCCGGCCCGTGGACATCGAGGTTGACGAAATTGCCGGGTACATCAAAGGCAAGCGGGTGCTGGTCACCGGAGCCGGAGGTTCCATCGGCTCGGAGCTCTGCCGGCAGATCGTGCAGTTCGACCCTGCGGAACTGATCATGCTGGACCACGACGAGACGGGCCTGCAGCAGACCCAGATCTCCATCACCGGCCACGGCCTGCTGGCAGGCCGCGACACCGTGCTGGCGAACATCCGCGACGGCGAAGCGCTGCAGGACATCTTCGAGGACCGGCAGCCGGAAGTGGTGTTCCACGCCGCCGCACTCAAGCACGCCCCGCTGCTGCAGCAGTACCCGGTGGAAGCCTGGAAAACGAACGTCTGCGGCACCCTGAACGTCCTTCGAGCCGCGCGGCGCGCCGGAGTCTCGCACTTCGTGAACATTTCCACCGACAAGGCAGCCAACCCCACCACCGCCCTTGGCCACTCCAAGCGCGTCGCGGAGAAACTGACCGCCTGGATGGCCGGCCAGACCGGCCGCAAGTACGTCTCCGTCCGCTTCGGCAACGTGATGGGCAGCCGCGGATCGATGCTGCCGCTCTTCACCGAACAGATCCGCGTTGGCGGTCCCGTGACGGTCACTGACCCCGACGTGACGCGTTTCTTTATGACCATCCCCGAAGCCTGCCAGCTGGTGATCCAGGCAGGTGCGATCGGCACCGGGGGAGACGTATTGATCCTGGACATGGGCGAACCGGTCCGGATCCTCGACGTGGCCCAGCGGATGATTGCGATGTCCGGCAAGGACGTCGAGATCATCTACACCGGCCTGAGGCCGGGGGAGAAGCTGCACGAGGAGCTGGTGGGCACCGGTGAACTGGACAAGCGCCCGCTGCATCCGAAGATTTCACACACCAGGGCCATGGAACAGGACCCGGACAAGCTTGACCTCGACGTCTGGCTGGCCCGGTGCGAGGCGGAGCAGGGCGCCAGCATCGCCGCCATTCCCGACGACGAGGCCAACGACACCGGCGACATCCGGGTGGCGTCGTGACGCCGTTGATCCTGGTGGCCGCCATCACACTGGCGGCCGGCCTGCTGCTGCCCTTCGCCGTGAAGCCGCTGCTGGTCCGGATGGGCGTGGTTGATGTTCCGTCCGCCCGTTCCTCGCACGTCATAGTGACCATCCGCGGCATGGGTGTGGCCACGGCCCTGGCCACAGCTATCGGATACGCCGCGGCGGTGCTGCTGGGCGTCGTGACCGTGGACCGCTCCGTATCAGCCGCCGTGCTTGCCATCATCGCCGCCTGCGCCGCTGTGGGCTGGGTCGAGGACCTGCGCGGCATGTCGATCCGCGGCCGCGCCGCCGCCCAGCTCGGCATCGGGGCTGCCGGCTCCGCGGTGCTCATCGTCCTCACCGGACAGTCATTCTGGTGGCTGCCCCTGGCTGCCGTGGCGGTCGCGGCCTACGTGAACATCGCCAACTTCATGGACGGCGTCAACGGCATCTCCGGCCTGCACGGGGTGACTGCCGGGGTGGCCTACGCCGCGGCCGGCCTACTGTCCGAACAGCCCTGGCTGACCGCCGGCGGTGCCGTGCTGGCCATGTCCTTCCTCGGATTCCTCCCCTGGAACCTTGGCCGCGGTTCAGTTTTCCTGGGCGACGTCGGCAGCTACCTGCTGGGTGCGTCGGTGGCGGCCCTCGCCGTGGCCGGCTTCCTCAGCGGCGTCTACGTCGAGTACGTCCTCTCACCGATCCTGGTCTACGCCGCGGACACCGGCTACACGCTGCTCCGCCGGATCAAGGCAGGGGAGCGGTGGTACGCGTCGCACCGGGAACATGTCTACCAGCGGCTCACGGACGTGGGATTCTCACACCTCCAGTCAGCCGCCACCGTCACAGTGTGCACCGCTGCCGTGATCATCCTCGGGTTCGTTGCCGCAACGGCCCAGCTTCCGATTGTTGCGCTGTGCGTCGCCGCCAGCGTGCTGGTGCTCGCTGTTTACCTGGCCAGCCCTGACCTGATCCGCCGCTACCGGCGCCCGTCCAAGGTCACGCGCCTGCCGGTGACCTGAGCGGTGTTCTATCTCGTGTAGAATTTGAGGGCAGCCAAAGCTGCCCTCCACACTGCTACTGGCCACCTGCCTTTGGTGCCGACGATTGGGATCGAATGACCTCCAACGCCGAGTCCGGACCTGCGTCCGGCAACGGAAAAGTTGGCGCCTCCGGCCCCACGCCGTCCCTCTGGCTGAACCTCCTCAAACGGAGCTCGCTGGCCGCGGCGGCCGGGCTGGTCCTGTGCACCGTCCCGGCAGCAATCCTCGAAGGACTGGGCGGAGCCCTGTCCAGTACCGCCGGCGGGTTGCTGGTGATGCTGTTCTTCGGCATCAGCCTCCTGGTGGGACACTTTGTGGGCCGCAACAACCCTTCCGGGGCCATCGGCATGTTCGTAGCCACCTACTTTGTCAAAGTGGTGGGCTTCGCCGCCGTCCTGTTCGTGGTCGGTGCTCCGGCGTGGCTGCACGGCCGCTGGTTCGTCGCCGGCGCCGTGACCGCCGTCGTCCTGTGGCAGGCCGCTGAAATCCACGGTTTCAGCAAAGCCCGCCTGCAGATCTACAACGATCCAGAAACCAAGGAAACCCCCCATGCGTGATCCGAAGAAGCCCGGCAGGGCCGCCAGCGGCAGCCGCGCCTCCGGCAGCTCTGCGCCGGGTGTATCCGGGGACAACTCCGACGGCGGATACAACGCCGGAATGGCTGTCTTCAGCTACATCATTGGCGGGATCATCGTCTGGAGTTTGATAGGGTGGGGACTGGATTATCTGTGGGGAACGCGCTGGATTGTGCTCGCAGGCGCTCTGCTTGGAGCCGTCGGAGGTTTTTACCTTTCCCACATGCATGGCCTCACCAGTTCTCGCAAAAATACTGGCGAGCGTCCTGCTGCCAGCGGGCCGTCGCAGGACGGCAACAGTAATGCCAAATAATTTCACAGGGGGAACAGCAGGCCATCAGGCTGCCGGTCCCCGCCCAACGCCCAATGATGGACACTGCAGAGAGGAAACGCGTTGATCGCGCTTGCGCTCCCGGCCCAAGATTCAGGAGAGTTCGCTCCTCCTGGAATTAACGAAATGCATTTGCCGGCAATCCTGCCGTGGGGTGCCGCAGAAGGATTCTCCAAGCAGATGCTGCTGGTCCTCCTCTCTGTCGTCATTATCGGCGCTTTCTTCGTGCTCGCCGCACGCAAGCAGCAGCTGGTTCCCGGCAAGCTCCAGTTCGCCGGCGAGGCCGCCTACGGCTTCGTCCGCAACGGAATCGCCAAGGACATCATCGGCGGCAGGGACTTCATCAAGTACGTCCCGCTGCTGTTCAGCCTGTTCTTCTTCATCCTGGTGAACAACATCTACGGTGCCATCCCGCTCATCCAGCTCCCCACGTTTTCGCACGTCGGCGGCGCATATGTGCTCGCAGGCATCGTCTACGTCACCTGGATCGCCATCGGCATCAAGAAGAACGGACTCCGTTACTTCAAGCTGGCCACCGTACCGTCCGGTGTTCCCTGGTTCATCCTTCCGATCGTGATCCCGATCGAGATCATCTCCAACTTCCTGGTCCGGCCCGTGACGCACAGCCTCCGTCTGTTCGCCACCATGCTCGCAGGACACCTCATCGTGATGATCGCCGGCTCCGGCATCGAGTACCTGGTCATGCAGGAGAACGTCCTGCTCAAGGGAACCTCCGTCCTGGTCCTCGCAGGCGCCATCGCCATGTACATGCTTGAAGCCCTGATCATGGTCCTGCAGGCCTACGTCTTTACCCTGCTGACAGCGATCTACATTGAAGGCGCACTTCACGCCGACAGCCACTAAGGCACCCTAAGCTTCCCCTCGCGGGGATGAAGCAACCCAAACAACCTGCCACATGGGTGGCATCTTGAAAGGAAGAAAAATGGAAGGCAATCTCAACCTCGTAGGTTACGGTCTGTCCGCAATCGGCGGTGGTATCGGTGTTGGTCTCGTATTCGCTGCGTACATCAACGGCGTCGCCCGCCAGCCCGAAGCACAGCGTGTCCTGCAGCCGATCGCATTCCTCGGCCTTGCGCTGACCGAAGCCCTCGCCATCCTCGGCCTGGTCTTCGCCTTCGTTCTCTAGTCCTTAGAGCGAAGCGAACTTACAGAACCGAGTAGAAAAGGACGGGTGAAATATGAATCAGCTGATCATCTCAGCCGCCACTGAGGGCGAAGTCAACCCCCTGGTTCCCAATGTCTGGGAAATGGGCGTTGTCCTCGTGGGCTTTGCCATCCTCATGTTCATCGTGGTCAAGTTCGTTGTCCCGATGTTCGAAAAGACCTTCGCCGAGCGCGCCGAGGCCATCGAAGGCGGCATCGCGAAGGCTGAAAAGGCCCAGGCTGAGGCGTCTGCTGCACTCGAAGAGTACAAGCAGCAGCTGACCGACGCCCGCGCCGAAGCCAACCGCATCCGTGAGGAAGCCCGCGCCGAAGGTGCCCAGATCCTCGCGGATCTCAAGGAAAAGGCAGCTGCAGAGTCTGCCCGCATCACGGCCCAGGCCCACGCCCAGATCGAATCCGAGCGCCAGGCGGCTGTTGTGTCCCTGCGTTCGGAGGTCGGCACCCTCGCCACCACCCTCGCCGGCCGCATCGTCGGCGAATCGCTGAACGACGACGAGCGTGCAGCACGGGTCGTGGACCGCTTCCTGGCAGATCTGGAGACCCAGAACGCAGGTGCAGCTAAATAATGGCAGGCGTATCGAGCGTTTCGCTGGCAACAGCCCTGGCCGAGTTGGAAGCCAAACTTCCGACAGCGTCGCTGCAGCTGGCAAAGGAACTCTTCGGAATTCTGGGAATGGTGGACAGCTCGGCTGGCTTGCGCCGCGCCCTGACTGACCCGTCCCGTAACGGTGACGAAAAGTCGGCGCTGGTCAGGCAGCTGGTTGGCGGAAAAGTCTCCGCTGATGCTGCAGAGATCGCGGGCGGACTGGCCAGCTCACGCTGGGCAAACGCCCGGGATATCGGCGATGCACTCGAGACTCTTGCCGCAACGGTGGTCATTTCCGTTGCTGAAAACAAGTCGGCCGTTTCTGCCTCCGGAATCACTGGCCTGGAAGAGCTGGAGAACGATCTGTTCTCCTTCAACCAGGCTGTTGCCTCCAGCCATGAGGTACAACGTGCTCTGTCCGAACCGCAGGCCAGTGCTGCAGCCAAGGCGACGCTGGCCGAGCGGCTGGTCCCCGGTGTGAGCGAGGAAGCAAAAGTCCTCATCACCCAGGCGGTCACCCAGCCCCGCGGCATCAAGCCCACCCGGCTGGTGGGACGGTTCGCCGAACTGGCGGCCAAACGGCAGCAGCGCTGGATTGCAACGGTCAGCGTGACCCGTCCCCTGACGCAGACGCAGCTGGCACGCCTCCAGGCAGGCCTGAACGCACTGTACGGGCGGGAGCTGAAGGTCAACGTCAACGTTGACCCGGCACTCATTGGCGGTATCCGCGTCCAGGTCGGTGACGAAGTGCTCGACGCTTCGGTCATCACCCGCCTGAGCGAGCTGCAACGCCAGCTGGCCGGCTAGCCGGACAAGCACACCACAACTGATAGAAACCCCGGTCGCCGTGAACAACGGTGATCACAAAACAGGAGAGCAGGGACTGCAGATGGCCGAATTGACCATCAACGCCGACGACGTCCGTAATGCGCTGAACGAGTTCGCGGCGTCCTACGAACCCGGAAACGCAGAGCGCGTAGAGGTCGGCCGCGTAACCACCGCTAGTGACGGCATCGCCCGTGTTGAGGGCCTTCCCTCGGTCATGGCGAACGAGCTGCTGCGCTTCGAGGACGGCACCCTGGGCCTGGCCCAGAACCTGGACGTCCGCGAAATCGGCGTTATCATCCTCGGTGACTTCACCGGCATCGAAGAAGGCCAGGAAGTCCACCGGACGGGACAGGTTCTGTCTGTTCCCGTGGGCGACGCCTTCCTCGGCCGCGTTGTCGACCCGCTGGGCGTGCCCATCGACGACCTCGGCGAGATCAAGGCCGAGACCACCCGCGCACTGGAGCTCCAGGCTCCCGGCGTGACCCAGCGCAAGTCGGTGCACGAGCCGATGCAGACCGGACTCAAGGCCATCGACGCCATGATTCCGATCGGCCGCGGCCAGCGCCAGCTGATCATTGGTGACCGCCAGACCGGCAAGTCCGCGATCGCGATCGACACCATCATCAACCAGAAGGCCAACTGGGCTTCTGGCGATGTGACCAAGCAGGTCCGCTGCATCTACGTGGCAATCGGCCAGAAGGCGTCAACCATTGCCGCCATCCGCCAGACCCTCGAGGACAACGGCGCGCTGGAGTACACCACCATCGTGGCGTCCCCCGCATCCGACCCCGCAGGCTTCAAGTACCTGGCACCGTACGCCGGTTCGGCCATCGGCCAGCACTGGATGTACGGCGGCAAGCACGTCCTCATCGTGTTTGATGACCTGTCCAAGCAGGCAGAGGCCTACCGCGCAGTATCCCTGCTGCTCCGCCGTCCGCCGGGACGCGAAGCCTACCCGGGCGACGTCTTCTACTTGCACTCCCGCCTGCTGGAGCGTTGTGCAAAGCTCTCCGATGAGCTGGGCGCGGGTTCCATGACTGGCCTGCCGCTGATCGAAACGAAGGCAAAC
This sequence comes from Arthrobacter sp. Soil_C_49, assembly GCF_057656635.1. Classification (NCBI taxonomy): domain Bacteria; kingdom Bacillati; phylum Actinomycetota; class Actinomycetes; order Micrococcales; family Micrococcaceae; genus Arthrobacter; species Arthrobacter sp. Soil_C_49. Next base: position 269,896 of record NZ_JBDGJZ010000005.1, on the reverse strand, counting down.
GACGTTTCGGCCTACATCCCCACCAATGTGATCTCCATCACTGACGGCCAGATCTTCCTGCAGTCGGACCTCTTCAACGCCAACCAGCGTCCCGCTGTTGACGTTGGTGTGTCGGTGTCCCGCGTGGGCGGTGCCGCACAGGTGAAGTCCATGAAGAAGGTTTCCGGCACGTTGAAGCTGGACCTGGCCCAGTACCGCGACATGCAGGCATTCGCCATGTTCGCCTCAGACCTGGACGCCGCTTCACGCCAGCAGCTCACCCGTGGTGCACGCCTGATGGAACTGCTCAAGCAGGGCCAGTACTCGCCGTTCCCGGTGGAGAACCAGGTTGTTTCCATCTGGGCAGGCACCAACGGCTACCTCGACGACGTTCCGGTTGAGGACATCAGCCGCTTCGAGTCGGAGTTCCTGGAGCACCTGTCGCACAAGTCCTCCATCCTCACCACGCTGGCGCAGACCAACGTGCTGGACGATGACACCGTTGCAGCTCTGAAGTCCGCGATCGTGGATTTCAAGAAGGGCTTTTTCGGCGAGGGTGACAACCACCTGGTAGGCGCCGGCCACGAGGAGCATGACGCTATCTCCGAGGGCGACGTAGACCAGGAAAAGATCGTCAAGCAGAAGCGCTAATTCCACTGACCGGGTGTGCCGGGCCGCCAAGGTCCGGCACACCCGGTTTAGGGAATGTTAGGAAAGGATAAGTATGGGAGCCCAGATTCGGGTCTACCGCCAGAAGATCAGCTCGACCACGTCGATGCGCAAGATCTTCAAGGCGATGGAACTGATCGCTACCTCGCGCATCGGCAAGGCCCGTGCGCGCGTAGCAGCTTCACTGCCTTACGCGAACGCGATCACGCGCGCCGTTTCTGCTGTCGCCAGCCAAAGCGAAATCGACCACCCGCTGACCACTGAGCCGGAGCAGATCCGCCGTGCCGCCGTCCTGGTAATCACCTCGGACCGCGGCCTGGCCGGATCCTACTCGGCAAGCGTGCTCAAGCAGGCGGAAGGTCTCAACGAGCTGCTCCACGCTGAAGGCAAGGAAGTCAAGACGTACCTCGTCGGACGCAAGGCGCAGGCCTACTTCGAGTTCCGGAACCGCGAATACGCACGGGTCTGGACCGGGGGCACCGACGCGCCGGAGTTCGCCACCGCCCGTGAAATCGGCGAGGCGCTGCTGACGGAATTCGCCACCGACTATGAAGAGGGCGGCGTGGACGAGATCCACGTGGTGTACACCCGCTTCAAGTCCATGGTTACCCAGGAGCCCACGGTCATCCGCCTGCTTCCCCTGGAAGTAGTGGAAGAGCAGGCTGCTTCTGAATCGGACTTGTTGCCGCTGTACGAGTTCGAGCCGGAAACCGAGCGTGTTCTTGACGCCCTGCTGCCGCGCTACATCGAGTCACGCATCTTCGCGGCCATGCTGCAGGCAGCAGCTTCCGAGCTTGCTGCACGCCAGCGGGCCATGAAGTCCGCCGGCGACAACGCCACGGACCTCATCAAGAAGTACACGCGTCTGCGCAACACGGCCCGCCAGGCTGAAATTACGCAGGAGCTTTCCGAGATTGTTGCCGGCGCCGACGCTCTCGCGTCCTAACCTGCAGCAGCCGGTTCCGCTGGACCTGCACCACCACAGATAAACTTAAACCCACGCCATCTACTGAGTGAAGTGAGAGAGATGACTGCCACTGCTACCGAACACGTAGCCGCAACGTCCGGTGCCACCGGCCGCATTGCGCGCGTAATCGGCCCGGTTGTCGACGTCGAATTCCCGGCCGACGCAATCCCGTCCATCTACAACGCCCTCACCACCGAGATTACTCTCAACGGTGTAACCAAGACCATCACGTTCGAGACCTCCCAGCACCTGGGTGACAACCTCGTCCGCGCCATCTCCCTGCAGGCCACCGACGGACTCGTCCGCGGCACGTCCGTAGTGGACAGCGGTGCCCCCATCTCCGTGCCGGTTGGCGACGGCGTCAAGGGCCACATCTTCAACGTCCTGGGCCAGCCCCTGGACGTTACCGAGTCGGAATTGGAGATCAGCGAACGCTGGCCCATCCACCGCAAGGCACCGAGCTTCGCTTCGCTCGAAGGCTCCACCGAGATGCTCGAAACCGGCATCAAGGTCATCGACCTCCTCACCCCCTACATCAAGGGTGGAAAGATCGGCCTGTTCGGCGGCGCCGGCGTGGGCAAGACCGTTCTGATCCAGGAAATGATCACCCGTGTTGCCCGCAACTTCGGTGGTACCTCGGTATTCGCCGGTGTGGGTGAGCGTACCCGCGAAGGTAACGACCTCTGGGTTGAAATGGAAGAGGCAGGCGTCCTGAAGGACACCGCCCTTGTGTTCGGCCAGATGGACGAGCCGCCGGGAACGCGTCTGCGCGTGGCACTGTCCGCACTGACCATGGCGGAGTACTTCCGCGATGTGCAGAACCAGGACGTGCTGCTCTTCATCGACAACATCTTCCGCTTTACCCAGGCAGGTTCCGAGGTTTCCACCCTCCTCGGCCGCATGCCTTCGGCTGTGGGCTACCAGCCCAACCTGGCTGACGAGATGGGCCTCCTGCAGGAGCGCATTACGTCCACCAAGGGCCACTCCATCACCTCGATGCAGGCCATCTACGTCCCCGCAGATGACTACACCGACCCGGCGCCGGCAACCACCTTCGCACACCTCGACGCGACCACGGAACTTTCCCGTGAAATCGCCTCCCGTGGTCTGTACCCGGCTGTTGACCCGCTGACGTCGACTTCCCGCATCCTGGATCCCCAGTACATCGGCAAGGACCACTACAACACGGCTGTCCGTGTGAAGCAGATCCTGCAGAAAAACAAGGAACTCCAGGACATCATCGCCATCCTTGGTGTTGACGAACTCTCCGAAGAGGACAAGATCGTCGTGTCGCGTGCACGCCGCATCCAGCAGTTCCTCTCGCAGAACACCTACACCGCCAAGCAGTTCACCGGCGTCGAGGGCTCCACGGTCTCCATCAAGGACACCGTCGAAGGCTTCTCAGCCATCTGCGACGGCGAGCTGGACCACATCGCGGAGCAGGCGTTCTTCAACGTCGGTGGCCTCGATGACGTTGAGCGCCAGTGGGCCAAGATCCAGGAACAGACCAAGTAATATGGCTGAGCTTGAGGTTGAGATTGTCGCAGCGGACCACTTCGTGTGGTCCGGAGCGGCCAAGATGGTCAAGGCCCGCACCAGCGATGGTGAAATCGGAATCCTGCCCGGCCACTCGCCCCTGCTGGCGATCCTGGCCGAGGGTGAGCTGGCTATCCAGCCGGTGTCCGGTGACCGTATTGCGGTAGACGTCGACGGCGGATTCTTCTCCGTGGATAACGACCGCGTGGTTATTGTTGCTGACAACGCCCACCTGGGCGGCTCGGCTACCGCTGGGATCCGCTAGCACCACCCTGATGGACGCACCGAGTCTTCCGTTCATCGCCATGGCAATCACCTTTGGATTGCTGGTATTTGCACTGTGCCTTTCGGGGGTGCGCCGCTTCAACCTGCGGCGTGCCCTCGGCACGGTGGACGCCTCCATCTGCATGGCTGGAAACAGCTGGCAGGTGGGGGTTTGTCGTTATCAGGACAACGACCTTGAGTGGTTCCGCCTGTTCTCGTTGAGTGTCCGTCCGAAGCACAAGTTCAAGCGGCACTCGCTGGAGCTGCTGGGGCGCCGCAAGCCCACGGAGGCCGAGGCTGTGAAGGTCCAGCCCGACGTCGTCATCGTTGAACTCCGCTACGAGGGGCAGGACCTCCGCCTTGCCATGAAGTTCGACGCCTACGCCGGGCTGTCCTCCTGGCTTGAGGCCGGGCCGGTCATCGGCGTGGGCACCTGGCGCTAGCCAACGTGGTGTGGGTTTTCGACGTCCGGCTGACCGACGGCCCTGTGTACTGGGCGTCCCTGGCACTTGGCCTGGCCGGTGCGGTCTATCTGCTGGCTCCTCCCGCGCCGGCAGGCAGGCGCCGCTGGTTCGTCCTGGTCATCGCCGCCGTTGCCGCGGCCTTCGCCCTGGTGGCCGCAGTCCACTGGGCACTCATCAATGTCTTCTCCGTCTTCCCGGAAAACATCCCTGACGCCGTCCTGCTCTGGATAGTGCCCGCAGTGGCCGCCCTGATCCTCCTGCTGCTCCGCCTGCGGCGAAGCACATGGCGCCGCCGCGCGGCCGGCCTGGCCGCGGTACTGCTCGTCGCAGCCCTGTCCTGCGTACAGGTCAACGCCTACTTCGGACTGAACCGTACCGTGAGCGACCTCCTGGGCACTGCCGTGGCCCGCATCCCCACGCTGGAACCCGCCCTGATGCGGCAGCAGGGCCAGCCCGACGGCGTCCCGCTCGGAGGCTGGGCACCCCAGGGTGACCTTCCGGCAGGGGGAGTCCTGCGCAAGGCCGCCATTCCCGGCACCGCGTCCGGCATGACCACCCGCGACGCCTATATCTACCTGCCGCCTGCGTACTTCGCCAAAAACCGTCCTGCCCTTCCGGTGCTGGTCCTGGTGGCGGGCCAGCCGGGCGGGCCTCCGGACTGGCTGACCGGAGGCGCACTGGACGGACACATGGACTCCTTCGCCGCGGCCCACGGGGGACTGGCGCCGGTTGTGGTCATTCCCGATCCCAACGGATCGCAGTCCGCCAACACCATGTGCATGGACAGCCGGATAGCGCAGGCCGATACGTTTCTGTCCCGCGACGTACCTGCCTGGATCACTTCCACCCTTGCCGTTGACACCAACCACCGCCAGTGGGCCATTGGCGGATTTTCCTTCGGCGGCACCTGCGCGCTGCAGATGGGAACGCGGCACCCCGACCTGTTCCCCGCCGTCCTCTCGTTCTCCGGCGAAGCAGAGCCGGCCCTTGCCAAGGAACGGCAAAAGACCATTGATGCCGCCTTCCCGGGGGAGCCGGAGGAATTCGACCGGCAGACACCCCTGGCCATCATGAAAGAGCGGCGCTTTGAGTCCAGTGGCGTGTACTTGACTGCCGGTCAGGACGATCCGGAATTCGTCGCCTACCTCAACACCCTGGCCGCTGCTGCCCGCGGCGCCGGGTTCGACGTCCGGGCCTACGAAGTGGAACATACCGGCCACTCCTGGGACACGTCCTCCAGGCGGATCGCCGATGCCCTGCAGTTCCTCTCTGACAGGTGGGGACTGGGCCAGTGACTTCCGGACAGCAGATACGCACGGCCTCCCTGGCCTGGACAACAGTGGTGCGCCCGGCACGGGACCGAATCATCACCGGACTTAAGTCGATGCCGTTCTCCGTGGCGGTCCTCGTGGTGTTCCTGGCGGCCGGGGCCGTCACCGGCAGCTACCTGGCAGGGCCGCCCGAGCAGTTGCTGGACGGGGCCGGAGTCAGCGGTCCGGGCCTGCGGGCCGGCAACTGGTGGTCCCTCTTTACCAGCCTGTTCTTCGCCACCAACCCGCTGGCTTACATCTCGGCCTCACTGATGATCCTCCTGTTGCTCGGCCTGGCGGAGCGGAGGCTGGGAACACCGGCAGCGGTGGCACTTTTTTTCGGCGGCCAGTTCGGGGCTGTCACACTCTTCCTGCTGATCACCCAGGTGGCCGGATATGTGGGTGATGGATGGCTCGACCGGATGGCTGACGACATCCTGATCGGACCCTACCCGGCAGTGCTGGCGGCAGGCCTTGCCGCCACCGGCCGGCTGCCGGTCCTCTGGCAGCGCCGGCTCCGGACCGGCGTGCTCTCCATCTCCCTGCTCCTGGTGCTGTACATCGGGCATGCCGAAACGGTGATCGGTTTGATTGGCGCGGTGCTGGGACTCCTGGCGGGCTGGTGGATCCAGGGTGACCACGGCCAGCTGCACCGGCACCGTTCCACCGGCCGTGAAGCCAGGAACCTCCTGGCCCTTACGGTCGCCGTCTTTGCGGTGGGCCCGATCCTCACGGGCATCGCCCGGGCTCCTACCGGCCCGCTGGCGCTCCTGCGGGACGTGGTGCTCAACCCCATGCCCACGCTCAGCCAGCTCGCCTTCAATTGCGGGACCACAGTGGAGGCATCCTGCCTGGAAGCCGGCCGGGCGGGTTTTGCCGGCCCCTTCGGCCTGGCACTTGCGGTGGTTCCGGTGGTGCTGCTCCTGATCTGCGCCGACGGGATGCGCCGCGGCCGGCGCCTTGCCTTGAACATCGCCATCGCCATCCAGCTCGCGGTGACCGCCCTGGCTGCCGTTTACCTGGCCCTGTTTGCGCTGGTTCCGTCCCGGTCGCAGGGAACCTCCGCCCCGCCCATGGGCTCGGCCTTTGCCCACGTCCTTCCCCTGGTGTTCGTACCCCTGCTGCTGGCGGTGCTGCTCTGGTTGAACCGGCGGCAGTTCCGCGTCCAGACGCTTCCGGCCGCCCGCCGCCTGCTGGCCCTCGTGGTGGGAGGTTCCTGGTTGGTCCTGGCCGCTGCCTACGCCACGGCCTGGTTCTGGGCGGGGGGACTGATGCGCGACGGCGGCCTGCTGGGACTTTTCGCCGAACTTGCCCGGCAGTACGTGCCGGTGCCGATTCCGCAGCACTACCACCGCGTGTTTGCCGAGCGGAACAGTGTGGAAGCCGTCCTCTTCGCCTACTCAGGCCCCGTGTTCTGGGTGATTGCCCTGGTGGCCGTCTGGTGGGTGCTGCTGGGCGGGCACCACGGCAGCGATTCCGGACGGCAGGACAGGATCAAGGCGCGGAACCTGCTTCACCAGGGCGGCGGACCACTGTCCTGGATGGCGTTGTGGGAACCCAACAGCTACTGGTTCAGCCCTGACGGCCGCGGCGCCGTGGCTTTCCAGCGGCACGGCAGTGTAGCACTGACGCTGGGGGGTGCCTTCGGGCCGGCTGATGCGCAAGGGCAGGTGACCGAAGGGTTCCTGGCGTACTGCGGCCGGCAGGCCCTGATCCCCGCACTCTACTCCTGCGACGATACGTTGTGGCCCATGCTCCGGGACCGAGGGTTCTCCCGGGTTGCCGTGGCTCAGGAGACACGACTGGCCATCCGGGAACTCGAGTTCAAGGGTAAAGAGTGGCAGAACGTACGGACTGCCCTGAACCGGGCCGCAAAGCTGGGGGTTGAAGCAGTCTGGGGAACCTACGGATCACTGCCGGCGGCGCTGCGTTCAAAGCTGAGCGAGGTGTCCGAGGAGTGGGCAGCAGGCAAAACTGTTCCGGAGATGGGTTTTACGCTGGGCGGGCTCGACGAGCTCGACGACCCGGAGGTGCTGTGCTGCCTTGCCGTGGATGGCAACGGCACCGTCCACGGGGTGACGAGCTGGCTCCCGGTATATGACGGCGGCCGGCTGGTCAGCAGGACGCTGGACGTGATGCGCCGCGGCGCCGACGGTTTTCCCGGCGTTATGGAATTCCTGATTGCCTCCGCGGTACTTGAGCTGCGCGATTCGGTCGAGGTCATCTCCCTCTCCGGTTCTCCGCTGGCGAGCCTTCCCGGCGCCGGGGCCGAAGCCGGGCCGGGCGGCGAGGATCGGGCGGACAACCTGGTCCGGATCCTTGACCTGGTGGGGCATGCCCTGGAACCGGTCTACGGTTTCCGTTCGCTGGCCGCCTTCAAGTCACGGTTCAAACCGGAGTACCGGGCCTTGTACCTCTATTACCAGGACCCGCTGTACCTGCCGGCGATTGGCCGGGCATTGACAAGGGCCTACCTGCCGGGACTTTCGCTCCCTCAGGGCGCCCGCCTGGTCCGCAAATTGGTGAACTGAACCAGCCGGATGTCTCCGGCCTGTCGGCCCCACAATATCCGGCAAAAGCAGGCGGGCGGTTAGTAGCCAAATCCATAACCGGCAGCCCCGGATCTCCTGGTAATTGCACTTGATTGTCTATAACCGTAAACAACAATGGTCCCCGGCATTATTACCGGGGACCATTGTTTCGCTGAAGGCCGCATTAAGCGGCCGCCAGGCGGGGACTAAACCAGCGTGACGCCGGTAGCCTGGGGACCCTTGGCGCCCTGGCCGATCTCGAACTGAACGCGCTGGTTCTCGTCGAGGGTCTTGAAGCCGCCGGTCTGGATCTCGGAGTAGTGAACGAAGACATCACCATCGGAGTCATCCGGGGTAATGAAGCCGAAGCCCTTTTCAGCGTTGAACCACTTCACGGTTCCCTGTGCCATTTATTTCTCCTCATTGTGGAACTTTAAGATCGGCACACCTCGTGCCGGCCTTGGTTACTCCGCGAGAAGAATCCTGGATTGCCCGTCCGGAAAGGGACCGGCGCTGCAGGAGCTTCGCGCTCGCAACATGTCTTGCGAGCATGAAAAACACCTACACAAAGACTGAGATAAGAATTTCATGCCGGTCCGCGGAGGTCAACGGTTTGGGCGGCTAAACGCATAAATTTTAGGTAAAAGGGCGGTTAAATGTCCTTGTTGGAGCGAATTCTGCACCGCCGGATGGGCAGCCTGCTGATTATCTGCGGGCGCCGAGAGGAAACGTCAGAAAAGCCGGGACTCGACGTCGTCCACGCCGCGCATTGCGTCGTAGTCGAGGGTTACGCAGTCGATGCCGCGGTCGTTTGCCAGGACCTTCGCCTGGGGCTTGATCTGCTGGGCGGCGAAGATCCCGCGGACCGGCGCCAGCAGGGGATCGCGGTTAAGCAGTTCCAGGTACCGGGTGAGCTGCTCCACGCCGTCGATGTCGCCGCGCCGTTTAAGTTCCACAGCCACTGTTGCCCCGTCCGCATCCCTGGCCAGGATGTCCACCGGTCCGATGGCTGTGAAGTACTCGCGGCGGATCAGCGAATAACCTTCGCCCAGCGTTTCAATCTGTTCGGCCAGGAGCCGCTGCAGGTCCGCTTCCACACCGTCCTTGATGAGGCCGGGATCGACGCCGAGGTCGTGGGAGGAGTCGCTGAGCTTCTCGTGGATGTTGATGATCAGGCGGTCATCCGTTTTGGCTGACTGCACCGTCCACTGTTCAATAACCCCCATTTCGAGGTCCACGTCCTCGGGGGACGAGACGCGCAGCGTTGCCGGCGGGCTCATCCAGTTCAGCGGCTTGTAGGAGCCGCCGTCCGAATGGACCAGGACGGAGCCGTCGGCCTTGACCAGCAGGAGCCTGGTGGCAAGGGGAAGATGGGCTTTGAGCCGGCCAACGTAATCAACAGAGCATCGGGCTATGACAAGTCGCACGCCGTACAGACTACCGTCTGGAGCGGCGGGTCCCTGCCCCGGCGGATCCTGCGGACACTTCCTCTGCCGCCGCCAGGGAAGTGGTCCGGAAACAGGCATCGGAAGCTGGCACGGCCGGGGCTGGGGCAGAATGGAGGCATGCCGCGTTCCAACCGACCCCGCCGTCCAGTGTCCGGAAAAGCCGGGGCGGGTTCCGGCCGGGCGGCCGGAAGAAAAGGCAGCGGTGACGTACCCGAGCTGGACCTGGAACGGGCGCGTGCGGGCATCGCCCGCCGGGAAAGTGCCCCCGACGGCGAATGGATGGTCCGCACCATGACCGCCAAAAATGCGGAAAAGACCTACATCTGCCCGGAGTGCTCCACCGCCGTGCTGCCCGGCGTCGCCCACCTGGTGGTGTGGAAGGACGACCACCTGTTCGGTGCGGCAGCGGGCCTGGCCGAACGTCGGCACTGGCACACCAACTGCTGGATGACCCGCAGTTACCGGTACCGGTAACGGGCAGTCGCGCCGCTGTCGCTAAGCTGGCAGGCATGACTTTTGATCCGGCGTCGTACGAATTCAGCCAGCCCACCGGCCCCACGCCCATCCGTGCCTCCACTGTCCTGCCGGCCAGGCGGGAAAACGTGGAGTTGAAGACGGCGGACGGACATATCCTGGTGGGCGAACTGGCGCTGCCGGAGTCCGGACCGGTCAACGCCACCCTGATTACGCTCCATCCGCTGCCCACCCATGGCGGCTTCATGGATTCGCACGTCTACCGCAAGGCCTCCTACCGGCTGCCGGCCCTGGCAGGCATCGCGGTGCTCCGGTTCAACACCCGCGGCACTGAATCCCCCCGGGGCACCAGCACGGGGGCCTTTGAGGAGGGCGTCGGGGAGCAGCATGATGTGGAGGCAGCCGTCCGCTTCGCCGTCGAACGCGGCCTGCCCAACCGCTGGCTGGTGGGCTGGTCCTTCGGCACCGAGCTTGCCTTGATGTACGGGGCCGGTGAGCCGCTGGCGTCAGAAATCGAGGGCGCCATCCTGCTGTCGCCCCCGCTCCACCGGGCCAAGGACGCCCACCTGCAGCAGTGGGCGCAGTCCGGCAAGCCGCTCACGGTGCTGGTGCCCGAGCATGATGACTACCTGCAGCCGGACGCCGCTGCGGAGCGTTTCAGCCTGGTGCCCCAGGCACGCGTGGTGGGCGTCAAGGGAGCCAAGCACCTGTGGGTGGGGGAGAAGTACGCCGCGCGGGTGCTGAACGAGATTGTGCATGAGGTCACCGGCGCAGGCTCCGAGGGAAGCAGCCTTCCGCAGGAATGGGACGGGCCGGTGGCCAGCGCGCCGGCCTGATCGTTGGAGAAGGGGCCGGTGAGTTGAAGGTTCCGGCCCCTTAGTGCTTGTCCTGCCGCACGATATAGATTTCCTTGATCAGCAGCAGGATGGCCGCCGCGGTGGGAATGGCGATCAGGGCGCCCAGGACACCGAGCAGGCTGCCGCCTGCGATGACCGAGATGACGGCTACCGCGCCGGGCACGGCCACCGCCTTCTGCATGATGCGCGGCGAGATGAAGTACGCCTCGAACTGCAGGTAGGCGAAGTAGCAGATGCCGTAGACGGTGGCGGTCTGCCAGCCCACGGTGAGGGCAATAAGGACCACCACCACGCCGGCGATCATGGCCCCCACCAGCGGGATAAAGGCGAGCAGTGCTACCACGAACGCCAGCAGCAGGGCGAACGGGACCCCCACGATGGACATCACGATAAAGGCGAACGTGGCATTCAGGATGGCAACGCACGCCTGTCCGATGACGTAGTTGCCCACGGACTTGGTGATTTCCTCGGACAAGGCCTCCACCCGGTGGCGGCGTGAGCGCGGCGCAAGCCGGTAGCCCCATTTCTTCATCGCGGGCAGCGCCGCCAGGAAGTAGAGGCTGAGCACCAGGACGATCAGGGCGCCGAACAAACCGTTGGCCACCGTGGAACCGAATCCCACCACTCCACCGGCAATCCCGCCCATGGCTTCGGGATCGTTGACGAACTTGTTGACCTCTTCGGCGATGCGGTCGCGGACCCCGAACTGGTCATCGAGGGTGCGGAACAGGTCCGAGTTCATAAAATCGCGGACCCAGACCGGCGCCTGCTCCACAATCTCGGTGACCTGTTCCACGATGGTGGGGATCAGGGTGGCAAAAAAGCCGACGACGGCAGCCACCAGTACGCTGACGGACACCAGGATGCCGGCCGGCCGCGGAATCCTGCGGCTTTCCAGCCATCCAACCACCGGTTCCAGGCCGAGGGCGATGAAAAGCGCGGCGACAATCCACAGCAGGAGCTGCGTGGTGTGGGACCCGATCCAGTAGACCAGCAGTGCCATACCCACGCCGACGGTGCCCATGAAGCCCAGGTAGAGCGGATGCTGCGGGGACATCCGGGGGCCGGGATCGCCGAACTGCGGCCGGCTGACGCCGTCGGGATCCTCGACAGATTCCTCGTGCTGGGTGTACTCGGGCGGCATCTCGAAACGGAGGCGCGGCTGGGCCCCGGGCAGCGGCTGGCGAAGGCGGCGGACCACCAGCCCGAGGGCAGCCGCGGCCCCCCTCCGGTGCACCGGCACAGGGTCCTGGGCCGGCTTAGCCGTGGGGTCTGCGCCCTCCGGATTCTCGTGTGCCGCGGAGGACTCGTCCGTCTTGTCAGTCACTGGGATGTGGGGCCTGTTCGGTGCATGGCGCCGCTGCTGCGGGCCGGTGTGATGATCATCGCAAACACTATCAGCAGCCTTGTCAATACCCGCGGAAGGGCCTGGTGCGGGAGCCGGCCCAGGCGCCATCACGGTGCCCGGTCAGGGGCCGTGGTAACAAAACCGTTACTATTGAAGCTAAACCCCCGCTGATGATAGGTGTTCCCTTGCGTTTAAAGACTGCAGTCGCACTTGTGCTGCTCGGCCTCCTGACACTGCTGGCCGGCATCGGCCAGAGAACCATCTGGGCCCCTTCCGAGACGTTTACGGCAGCTGCGCCCGCTGACGGGCAGGCAGCGCCGTTGACCGTCATTGACCAGAGCCTGCGCACCCTGCATGGCGGAACGGTCAAGATCAACATCGAGGGTGACGGCAACTTCCTCCTCGCTGCAGGCCGTCCCGACGACGTGGATGCCTGGGTGGGGCAAACAGCGCACAACACCGTCACGGGGGTTTCTGAGGACGGCAAGTCCCTGCAGGTGGAACACTCCGACGGCGAGGCCGCTGCGCCGAGCCCGGCCGGCTCGGATCTTTGGGTTTCCACCGAAAACGCCAGCGGCGAGCTGGAATACTCCTGGACGCCGCCCGCTGACGGCGACTGGACTCTGCTGCTGGCCTCCGACGGAACCCAGCCCGCGCCGTCCTCGATCTCGATGACGTTCCCGAACGATACCTCCACGCCGTGGGCCGTGCCGCTGATGGTGCTCGGTTCGCTCCTGATCCTGGGCGGCATCGTCCTGGCCCTGCTCTCTTCCCGCAAGCGCGACGGTGAAGGCGACGGCAAGGGCAGTGGTTTTGCCCAGCGTGCCCGTGCCCGGTCCGAGGCCCGTTCGTCCTCCCGCCTGGGCATGGTGGCCGCCGGAGCGGTAACCGTGGCCGTGGTTGCCGGAGCCGGCACTGCGGCTCATGCAGCCTCGCCCGCGCCGTCCTCGGATCCGGCATCATCGCCGGCCGCTGCCCAGGAGCAGTCCGGCTCGCCGGTGCTGCTGGACGCACAGTTCCGCCGCATCCTGGAGCAGGTCTCCGCCGCAGCGGACGCCGGTGACGCAGCAAAGGACGCCGCGAAGCTTGCCGAGCGGGTGGGCGGGACCGAGCTTGAAGTCCGCACGCAGAACTACAAGATCCGCTCCCAGGTGGGCTCCTACGAGGCACGCATGCCCGTGCGCTCCACCAAGCTCCTCACCACGGTGGTCACCAAGGACCGCGAGTGGCCCCGGTCCGTCCTGGCCGTCACCCAGGGAGACGGCAACGTGGTGCCGCAGCTGCTGACGCTTGTCCAGGCGTCGCCGCGCGAGAACTACAAGCTGGTGGAAACCAATCCACTGCAGCCGGGCACCACCTTCCCGACGATCAACCGGGACGGGACCGAAACCTTGGCTCCGGCCGACAAGACCGGGCTCCTCTACAGCGGCGAAGAAGCCATGTCGGGCCTGGCAGACCGGCTTACCAGCGCGGATTCCGCCTTCAAGGACAGGCTGGTGGAGGGCGAGTCCTCGCCGTACATCGCTGACACGCTGTCCTACCAGTCCGAGGTGGTCAAGGCCGGCGAGAACGGAAACTTCTCGTTCACCCACAAGGTGGTTCCGGAAAGCACTGTGGTGTTCCGTACTGCAGACGGCGGCGCGCTGGTCCTGGGCCGGATCAACTTCGGCTTCGAGGGAACCCCCAAGGCCGCCGGTGACAAGCTCACCATTGGCGACGACGCCGCGGCGCTGGCCGGCGGCAAGGAAACCACCACAGGGATGGTCCTGAGCTTCGCCGAATCAATGGCTGTCTACGTTCCGCCGGCCGGCTCCAGCGACCCCATGAAGCTTGTGGCCGCTACCCGCGGCCTGGTTGGGGCCAGCTTCAAGTAGGCCCGTCTTTGCAGTACCCCCGGCAGCGGCCGGAGTGGCTAGAGTGGAAAGCATGAGTTCGCCAGCTTCCCGCCCAGTCCCTCCTGCCGCTGCCAACCTGCTTAACCTGCGCGGCGCCGTCGACCTTTCCTCGCTGAAGCAGCGCCCGGCCCCGGCCGGCCCGGCCGCACCGCCGTCCGCAACCGGTGGCGCCGGGCAAGGCTCGGCTCCCGGCGCTCCGGAGCTGAAGGTCAACGTCACAGAGGCCAATTTCCAGCAGCTCGTGGAGCTCTCAGCCCAGGTGCCCGTGGTGTTTGCCCTGTGGGCGTCCTACTCTCCCGAGTCCGCCGGGATGCTGGACGTCCTCGAGCAGGTGGTGGACAGCTACGGCGGCCGGCTGGTCCTTGGTGCTGCCGATATAGAAGCCTTCCCGCAACTGGCCCAGGCGTTCCAGGTGCAGGCGGTGCCCACGGCCGTTGCCGTGCTGAAGGGGCAGCCGGTTCCGCTGTTCCAGGGCGGTGCCGACGAGCAGCAGGTCCGCAGCCTCTTCGACGAACTGTTGAAAGTCGCCGCTGCCAACGGTGTGACGGGCAGCCTGGGCGGGGGAGCCGGCGCAGAAGCGGAGCCGGCGCCGCTCCCGCCGCTGCACCAGGCCGCGTTTGATGCCATCGAAGCGGGTGACTATGCAGCCGCGGCTGACGCCTACCGCCAGGCGCTGAGCGACATGCCGGCCGACCATGAGGCCAAGGCCGGGCTGGCCCAGGTGGAGCTGATGCTGCGGCTCCAGCCGCTGAGTGCCCAGGACAGCGAGGCCCTCCGCACCCGGGCAGCGGATGAACCGGACAACCTGGAGGCACAGTTTGCTGTTGCAGACCTGGATGTTGCCGGGGGACATGTCGAAGATGCCCTGAACCGCCTGGTCAGCTTCATTGGCCGGAACTTCGGTCCCGAGCGCGAGACCGCCCGCGTCCGCCTGCTGGAGCTGTTCGAGGTGGTGGGGACGTCCGACGAGCGGGTTGCCAAGGCGCGCCAGGCCCTGGCCCGGGTGCTGTTCTAGTGTCCGCACTGTTCGAGCCGCTCAAACTCCGTTCGCTGGAGCTGCAGCACCGCGGGTGGGTATCGCCCATGTGCCAGTACAGCTGCGATCCCGACGACGCGCCCGGGGTTCCGCACGACTGGCACCTGATGCACCTGGGCTCGTTCGCAGCGGGCGGGGCGGCGCTGATTCTCACCGAGGCAGCCGCCGTCAATGCCGCGGGCCGGATCAGCCCGCGGGACGCCGGCCTGTACAACGACGCCCAGGCGGAGGCCTGGCAAAGGATCACGTCCTTCGTGCACCGTTATGGCGCTGCGGACGCCAAGATCGGCGCCCAGCTCGCCCACGCGGGCCGGAAGGCTTCCACCTACTGGCCCTTCTCCGGCCAGCACGGCAGTGTCCCGCAGTCCGACGGCGGCTGGGCCACCGTGGGACCCTCACCTTCGGCGTTTGATGGCTATGCCGTGCCCGCCGAAATGACGGAAGAGCAGATCCAGGAAGTCATCCGCGATTTCGCCGCCGCGGCAGTCCGGGCCGTGGACGCCGGATTCGACACCCTGGAGATCCACGGGGCGCACGGCTACCTGCTGCACCAGTTCCAAAGCCCGCTGATCAATGCGCGGACTGACTCCTGGGGCGGGGATGAAGCCGGCCGGAACAGGCTCATGCTCGCGGTGGTGGACGCGGTGCGGGATGTCATTCCTGATGCGATGCCCTTGTTGCTGAGGATCTCGGCGAGCGACTGGGCCGAGGGCGGCGTTGACCTGGCGGCCTCCGTGCGTCTGGCCCGCCAGGCAGCCGAACATGGCGTGGACCTTGTGGACGTTTCCAGCGGCGGAGCTGTGGCGCACCAGCAGATCAAGGCCGGCCCCGGCTACCAGACCGGGTTCTCCGCCGCGATCCGCAATGAGGCGGGAGTGCCCACCGGTACCGTTGGCCTGCTGACTTCCGCAGGCCAGGCCGAGCACGCCATCGCCACCGGGCAGGCCGACGGGGTTTTTATCGCGCGGGCCGCCCTGCGGGATCCGCACTGGTGGCTGCGTGCCGCGTTTGAACTGGGGCACAACATCCCGTGGGCACCGCAGTACGAGCGCGCCGTGCCCCGCAGGACCTTCTGACTGCCGGGTGATCTTGGCGGGCGGGAATCGCGACGAGGAACAAAGCCCGGGCGGCAGGTTGGGCCGGCAACTCGAGGACACTATCCTGGCGCTCCTGGCTGCCAGGGCCGCCACTTCCACCATCTGCCCGTCGGATGCAGCCCGTGCTGTTGGCGATGACACCTGGCGCGATCTGATGGAGCCTGCCCGCGAGGCTGCGCGGCGGCTGGTGGACGCCGGCGAGGTGGAGATCACCCAGCGGGGGTCAGTGGTTGATCCCGCCACCGCCAAAGGTCCCATCCGCATCCGCAGGAAGCGGCAGGACAGGGAGCGGTAGGGCATGGGCGGCATGATTGGCCGGCATTTCCGGAAATCCTGCCCCGCTTTTCTACTCCTGCAGGAGGACCCCGCGGCCCCATGGTGAGGACTAGTCTGGCATCATGACTGCCCAGCACCCCGATCCGGTAAACCAGCCAGATCCGGCCCAGCACGCCGTTCCGGAAAGCCACCCTGACCCGGCCCTGCACCCTGACCCGGCCCTGCACTCTTTTCCGCCACAGCCCGCCGCTCCTGTAGCCGCGCTGTCCATCCGCGGGCTGGCCAAGCGCTTTGGGCAGAAGATCGCGGTGGACGGACTCAGCCTGGACGTGCCTGCCGGTTCCTTCTTCGGAATCGTGGGCCCGAACGGTGCCGGCAAGACCACCACGCTGTCGATGGCCACCGGGCTCCTGCGCCCCGACTTCGGCACGGCAGTGGTCCACGGGGTTGATGTTTGGGCCCGGCCGCTGGAGGCCAAGCGGCTCATGGGCATTCTTCCCGACGGCGTGCGGCTCTTCGACAGGCTCACTGGCGAGCAACTTGTCACCTACGCCGGGCTGCTGCGCGGCATGGACAAGGACGTGGTGGCCAGCCGCGTCGGGGAACTGCTGGCAGCACTGGACCTGGCACAGGACGCAGGCACGCTGGTGGTGGACTACTCCGCCGGCATGACCAAAAAGATTGCCCTGGCCTCAGCCCTGATCCATGCACCCCGGCTGCTGGTGCTGGATGAACCTTTCGAGGCGGTTGATCCTGTCTCTGCGGCCAATATCCGCTCCATCCTGGACAGCTACGTGGCCTCCGGCGGAACGGTGATCGTCTCCAGCCACGTGATGGACCTGGTCCAGCGCATGTGCGACCACGTGGCTGTGGTGGCCGCCGGCCGGCTGCTGGCAGCGGGCACCGTTGACGAGGTCCGGGCCGGGGCGTCCCTGGAGGACCGGTTCGTCCAACTGGTGGGCGGCCGCAGCCACACGGAAGGGCTGGAATGGTTGCGCACCTTCTAAGGCTCAAACTGACGCTGCTGCGCAACGGCCTGCGCCGCAGCCCCTGGCAGCTGGTGGGAATGGCCTTCGCCGGACTTTATGCCCTGGGCCTGGTGGGCACGCTGGTGCTGGTGCTGGTCCTGCTGCGCCGGGCAGACCCCGAACTGGCCCACACCGCGGTGGTGCTCGGCGGCTCGGCCGCCCTCCTGGGCTGGGGCATCATTCCCGTGGTCGCATCGGCCACGGACATGACCCTCGACCCCGCCCGCTTCACCACCTTTGCCATCCCCATGAAACAGATGCTCGCAGGGTTGGCGCTGGGCGGGCTGATCGGGATTCCCGGGCTGGCCACAACACTGGTGGCACTGGCAACGGCAGTCACCTGGTCCCGCAGCCTGCTGCCCGCGCTCGCAGCCCTCGTGGGGGCAGTGCTGGGAGTACTGACCTGCATTGTGCTGTCCAAGGTGGTCACCACGGCAACTGCGAGCCTCGCCGCATCCCGGCGCTTTAAGGACGTCAGCGCCATCGCCTTTATGGTGCCCCTGGTCCTCCTGGGCCCGATCGTGGCGGGAGTCAGCCGCGGAATCTCCGCCTCGACGGGCTTCCTGCCGGAATTTGCGCAGACAATGTCCTGGACTCCGCTCGGTGCCCCCTGGTCCATCGCCGGGGACATCGCTGCAGGGCGCCCGGGAGAAGCAGCCCTGAAGCTGCTCATTTCCGTTGCGGTCCTGGCCGGCCTCGCCTGGTGCTGGAAACTGTTGCTGGAGCGGGCCCTGGTCAATCCGCCCTATTCCGGCAGCGGCAGGCGCAAGGGCGGAAAGCTGGGCCTGTTCGGGCTGCTGCCCGCTCTTCCGGCCGGCGCCGTGATGGCCCGGTCCCTCACGTACTGGATCCGCGATCCGCGCTACTCCGGCTCACTTATTGTGGTGCCGCTGCTCCCCGTGCTTCTGGTGTTCCAAGGCAGCCAGACGGGCGACTTCAGCACGCTTGCCTTCCTGGCGCCCCTGACGGCGTTTATCCTGGCCTGGTCCATCTCCGCCGATGTTTCCTATGACAACACCGCCTTCGCGCTGCACTTGGCCAGCGGCGTCCGGGGCGTGGACGACAGGCTGGGCCGGGCGCTCGCCTGCCTGGCCTTCGCCCTGCCGGTTGTCCTCGCGTTCGCCATTGGCCAC
The DNA here is from genome assembly GCF_057656635.1 of Arthrobacter sp. Soil_C_49. Classification (NCBI taxonomy): domain Bacteria; kingdom Bacillati; phylum Actinomycetota; class Actinomycetes; order Micrococcales; family Micrococcaceae; genus Arthrobacter; species Arthrobacter sp. Soil_C_49. The sequence goes on along the minus strand of NZ_JBDGJZ010000005.1, from coordinate 251,584 downwards.
GCTGCTTTCACCGGGCAGTGGGCTTCCCTTCCCGGCCAGCTGGGGTTGAGCCTGGGGATTCTCTTTACCGGGCTGGGATTGTCCTCCGTGGTGTCTGCCCGGTACACGGTGGCCGTTCCACTGCCGGGGGACAGCCCCTTCAAGAAGCCGCCCGGAAACGTGGGCCAGACCCTTGCGGTGCAGTTCGCCGGGATGGGGATTCTGTTTCTCCTGGTCCTGCCTGAGGCGGCGCTGCTGATCGCCCAGCTGGTCACGGGCAACAGCCTGTTCGGCTGGCTCAACCTCGGGGCCGGGCTCCTGCTGGGGCTTGCGCTTCTTGTCACCGGCGTAAGGCTTGGCGGGAAATGGCTGGACGCCCGCGGGCCGGAACTGCTGGCCCAGGTCACCGTCAACCGCTGAGAACGCGCTGGAAGGAACAAGATGGAAATCGTCATCCTCAACGGCAGCAAACAGATCGGCAAGCTGGCGGCTGACGCCATCGAGGAGCTGCTCCGGCACAAGCCGGACGCGGTCCTCGGCCTGGCCACCGGGTCCTCGCCGTTGCCCGTCTATGACGAGCTGGCCGCCCGCCACGACCGGGACGGCCTGGACTTCAGCCGCGCGCACGGGTTTGCCCTCGACGAATATGTTGGCCTGCCGGCAGGCCACCCCGAGTCCTACCGTGAAGTGATCCGGCGCGAGTTCACCGACCGGGTGAACATCGCGCCGGAGAACGTCCACGGCCCGGACGGCACGGCGGCCGACATTCCCGCCGCCTGCCAGGCATACGAGGAATCCATCGCTGCGGCGGGCGGCATCGACCTGCAACTGCTCGGCGTGGGCACCGATGGCCACATCGGCTTTAACGAGCCCGGTTCCTCCTTCGCCTCACGCACGCGGATCAAAAGCCTCATCGAGCAGACACGCCGGGACAACGCCCGGTTCTTCAACAGCCTCGCCGACGTCCCGCACCACGTCCTCACCCAGGGGCTGGGCACCATCATGGAAGCCAGGCATGTGATCCTGGTGGCAACCGGGGCGCAAAAGGCGCAGGCTGTGCGGGAATTTGTTGAAGGGCCGGTGGCTGCCATCTGCCCGGCATCGGTGCTGCAGTTCCATCCGCACGCCACCGTTTTGCTGGACGAAGCTGCCGCCTCGGCGCTGAAACTGGCCGATTTCTACCGCCACACCTATGACAACAAACCTGCCTGGCAGGGCCTTTGAACTGGGCCGGGCCGGCGACGCCACTCGGAGGAAAAGTACGACGGCGGGAGGTCCCGGGCGGCGCGGCGGGAGCCTCCGGCGTCGAACGCAGGCCCGCCGGAACGGCTAAGATGGATCGCATGACTAGCATGACGGACCCCCTCGACAACGACCCGATGCGCGAGCTTTCCGGGGCTGGATCGTCCACAGCCACCATTGAGCGCGAGGAACTGCGCCAGGAAGTGGAGCCCGGGGACCGGGAGCGCTTTTCGCACTACGTGCGCAAGGAAAAAATCATGGAGTCCGCGCTGACCGGCGAGCCTGTCATCGCCTTGTGCGGCAAAGTCTGGACGCCGGGCCGGGATCCGCAGAAATTCCCGGTGTGCCCCATGTGCAAAGAGGTCTATGACGGCCTCCGCCCGGGCAACGACGGCGGCAAGGGTCCCGGAGGGGACTCAGGCAACAACAAGTAGTGACGGAGACGCTCTTTGGCGGCCCCACCCTGCCTCCGGCTTACCCGGAACGTGCAGCCTGGGGAACCGCCCCGAAACTCCGTGCCTGGCAGCAGGAAGCCCTGGACCTCTACCTGAAGACGAGTCCGCGGGACTTCCTGGCGGTAGCTACTCCCGGCGCCGGTAAAACCACCTTCGCGCTGCGGATCGCATCCACGCTCATAGACTCCGGTGCCGTCAACCGGGTGACCATTGTGGCGCCCACTGACCACCTGAAGCGCCAGTGGGCGGACGCGGCAGCCAAGGTTGGCATCGCCATCGACCCCAACTTCAAGAACTCCGACGGCCAGCACGGCCGCGGGTTCATCGGTGTGGCCGTCACCTATGCCCAGGTGGCCAGCAAGCCCCTGCTGCACCGGGCCAAGACGGAGGCCGCCCGGACCCTGGTGATCCTGGATGAGATCCACCATGGCGGCGAAGCCCTGTCATGGGGTGATGGGCTGCGGGAGGCGTTCGACCCCGCGGTCCGGCGGCTGTCCCTGACCGGTACCCCGTTCCGTTCCGACACCTCGCCCATCCCGTTCGTCGAGTACGCCGAGGACCGGGACGGCATCCGCCGGTCAAAAGCTGACTACACCTACGGCTACGGCAATGCCCTGCGGGACCACGTGGTGCGTCCGGTGATGTTTATGGCCTACTCCGGCCAGATGCGCTGGCGCACCAGTGCCGGCGAGGAAATGGCTGCCTCGCTCGGCGAAGCCGCCGTCACCAAGGACATCACGTCCCATGCCTGGCGGACCGCGCTGAACCCGGCCGGTGAGTGGATTCCTGCCGTCCTGGCCGGCGCGGACAAGCGGCTCAGCGAAGTGCGCCGGACCGTTCCCGACGCCGGCGGCCTGGTGATTGCCACGGACCACGAGGACGCCCGTGCCTACGCGGGACAGCTGAAGCGGATCACGGGGGAGTCACCCACCGTCATCCTGTCTGATGACGCGAAGGCCTCCAGCAAGATCGAGGAGTTCTCCGCCGGCGAGCAACGCTGGATGGTGGCCGTCCGCATGGTGTCCGAAGGCGTGGACGTTCCGCGCCTTTCGGTCGGCGTCTACGCCACCTCAACTTCCACCCCGCTGTTCTTCGCCCAGGCCGTGGGCCGCTTCGTGCGTGCACGCAAAAGGGGCGAGACGGCGTCGGTGTTCCTGCCCTCCGTACCCCAGCTGATGGCCCTTGCCAACTCCATGGAAATGGAGCGCGACCACGCCCTGGACCGCCCGGAGAAAGAGGACGGGGACGGACTGTTCAACCCCGAAGACTCCCTCATGGAGGAGGCCAACCGCGAGGAGAAGGCCTCCGACAGCCTGACGAAGGGCAAGTTCGAGGCCCTGGACTCCCAGGCGTCCTTCGACAGGGTCCTGTTCGACGGCGGCGAGTTCGGAACCGGCGGCGAGGTGGGCTCCGAGGACGAACTGGACTTCCTGGGAATCCCCGGGCTGCTGGACGCCGAACAGGTGGGAACGCTCCTCCGGCAGCGCCAGCACGAACAGCTCAACCGCAAGAACCGGAAGGCTCCCGCGGCCGTGCAGGCTCCCGCACCCGCCGTCCCGGACCACCGGCTGCTGATGGACCTCCGCAACGAGCTGGCCAAAAACGTGGCTGCCTGGTCAGCCCGGACCGGAACGCCCCACGGCGTGGTGCACACCAAGCTGCGCACGGTCTGCGGCGGTCCGCCCGTTGCCCAGGCGAACGAGGAACAGCTGCAGTCCCGCCTGCGGAAACTGCAGGACTGGTTCATCGGCAGGAAATAACACACGCCGGCGAACGGAAGTGGCCCCGTGCAAAGGACGGGGCCACTGCTGCAGCTGCGGTCTGCAGCTGCCGGCGTCAGGCGACGTCCACGCCGCCGAGCTCGAGTTCGGCGACGGTCTCCTCCAGGTCGTCCGCGATGCCTGCTGTCAGGGAGCGGATAACCGTGACGGAGTAGCCGGCCTGCACGGCATCCAGCGAGGTTGCCTTGACGCAGTAGTCGGTGGCGATTCCCACCACTACAACCTCCTCCACGTCGTTGCCCTGAAGCCAGTCGTCCAGGCCGATGGCGTCTTCGTCCGGGGTGAGCCGGTCAGCCTCGCCGGCACCGGGCAGCGCTCCGGGCTGCCGCTCACCGGTGGGCACGGCATCCTCGGGTGCCAGCAGCCCTTCAAAGCCGGAGTAGGCGGCGGCGAACTGCCCTTTCTGGAAATAGGCCTCGATGTATTCGGTATCCAGGTCCGGGTGGAGCTCGGCTCCGCGGCTTCCGGCCACACAGTGCGGCGGCCAGCTGTCAACGAAGTCCGGGGTCTCGGAGAAGTGGTCGCCCGGATTGATGTGCCAGTCCTGGGTGGCCACGATGTGGTCGAACTCGTTGTGGTGCGCGTCGATGTATTCGCTGATGGCGCCGGCCACATCCGCCCCGCCGGCGACAGCCAGGGAGCCGCCTTCGCAGAAATCGTTCTGGACGTCGACGATGATCAGGGCCCTGGACATCAGTTCTCCTCAGTTTTCTTCATAGTGGGTAGGGATGGCTGCTTCCCCGCGCTGGAGGCGGTTGACCACGGCGGGCAGCTCGGCCATGGTTTCGGCGTGGCGGCGGCGGGCGCGGACCACGCCTTCGTGGCCGGTCCAGCCGGGCATCAGTTCCCCGTTCTTCATAAACTGCTGCAGCAGCGGACGGTCGTTGCCGTCGTCCTCCGGCCGGTGGCCCACACCCACCACTTCGGCAGTGGCGATGCCGCGTTCGGACAGTTTCCGCAAGGCGTACTTCCTGCCGCCCACGCTGGCCTTGTTCTTCGCGGCCTTGGCCACGGAGACGAAGTTCCCGTCGTCGTCCGTGCGGCTGACGAGCTTGTAAACCATGGACGCGGTGGGAGCCCCTGATCCGGTGACCAGCGAGGTTCCTACGCCGTAGGAGTCCACCGGCGCGGACTGCAGCGCGGCAATGGCGAACTCGTCCAGGTCCGAGGTGACCACAATCTTGGTGTTCTCGTTGCCCAGCTGGTCCAGGAGCTGGCGCACCCACTGGGCCTGCGCCACGAGGTCGCCCGAATCAAGCCGCACGGCGCCCAGGCGGGGACCCGCCAGGTCCACGGCCGCACGCACGGCCGTTTCGACGTCGTAAGTATCCACCAGGAGGGACGTGCCCTCGCCGAGGGAGGCAATCTGGGCCTCGAAGGCGTCCCGTTCGGTGTCGTGCAGGAGGGTGAAGGAGTGTGCGGCGGTGCCCACGGTCTTGACCCCGTACCGGATGCCGGCTTCGAGGTTGGACGTGCTGTCGAAACCGGCAATGATGGCTGCCCTGGCGGACGCGGTGGCGGCCTCCTCGTGCGTGCGGCGGGAACCCATCTCGATGCAGGGCCGGCCGCCGGCAGCGCTGACCATCCGGGACGCGGCGGAGGCGATGGCGCTGTCGTGGTTGAGGACCGAAAGCAGGTAGGTCTCCAGCATGCAGGCCTCGGCGAAGGTGGACTCGACGATGAGGATGGGGGAGTACGGGAAGTAGGCTTCGCCTTCCGGGTAGCCCCAGATATCACCGGAGAACCGGTAGGACGCCAAGTACTCCAGCGTCTCCTCGTTCACCACGTTGGTGCGGGCCAGGAAGTCCAGTTCCGCCTCCCCGAAGCGGAAGTTCGCGATGCCCTCCAGCAGGCGCCCCGTCCCTGCCACGATGCCGTAGCGGCGGCCGTCGGGGAGCCGGCGGGCGAAGGCCTCAAAGACGGACTTGCGGTGCGCGGCGCCCGAATGGAGTGATGCCTGCAGCATGGTCAGCTCGTAGTGGTCAGTGTAAAAGGACGTGCGGGGATGGTCCCAGCCGGCAGAGGTGCTCACGAAAATCACTCTAGTCCCCACCGGCTCCCACGTCTCGCTCCGCTTCGCCGCGGGGCCCTCGCCGGCGTGGGCCCACCCACCGGCTCCCACGTCTCGCTCCGCTTCGCCGCGGGGCCCTCGCCATAGATGCGCGACCCTCCCCATAGAATGGACAGATGACCTTAAGCGTTGCGCTCGGCCCTGATACGCAAGAGGGCACCCGGACCGGCACTGCGGAGTCCACCGACTTCCTGGCCGCACCGGACATCCCCTGGAACCTGGTGATCTGGAATGACCCCGTTAATCTCATGAGCTACGTCAGCTATGTGTTCCAGAGCTACTTCGGCTACTCGGAGACCAAAGCGAACAAGCTCATGATGGAGGTCCACAAAAAGGGCCGCTCGATTGTTGCCCACGGCAGCAAGGAACAGGTGGAGCGGCACGCCGTGGCCATGCACGGCTTTGGGCTGTGGGCCACGGTGGAGAAGGCCAGCGGCGGATCGGGCGGCAAATCGGGCAAGTCCGGCGGACCGGGCCAGGGTAAGGGGAAGCGTGGCTAAGGCGTTTAAGTACGGACTCAAAGGAATTACCGGCTACCTGGAACCCACGGAGCGGGAGCTGCTGCGCAGCCTCATTGCCGATGTGATCTCCATGCTCCAGCCGGAAGACCGCTCGGGCCAGGACCCGCTGGCTGCGCTGATCGGCCTCGACATGGACGTTGCCGTTCCCACGGACAGGGCCGTCAAGCGGCTCCTTCCCAACGTGATGAAGAACGACGACGCCGCGTCCCTCGAGTTCCGGCAGCTCACCGAGCGATCCTTGCGCGAGACAAAGATAGGCGCCCTCCGGGCGGCGGCGCTGGACCTGGACAAGGACGAGATTGTCCTGACCGCCGAAGGCGCCCGGCACTGGTCAATGGCGCTGAACGATGTCCGGCTGGTCCTGGCCGAACGCCTGGACATCCAGGATGAAGAGGATGCCGAGCACGTCCACCTGATGCAGGACTGGTCCCAGGCCGAGGATGTGGAGAGCTACCTGGCCCTGGTGTACAACTTCGCCACCTGGCTGCAGGAATCACTTGTCCAGGCCATGCTGCAGTCACTGGACACCCGCCGTTGAGCGGTAGCCGCGGCGTTGGCTGTGAGCCGTGTGACAAATTAGACATGAGTCGCAGGCCACAAGATGATGGCTGAGGTTGCGGGGAAGCCCTATCCTCGAATAATCATGACAACAGCCTCGAGCATGGATCCAGCTGCGGCAGCAGGGTCCGAAGCCAGCGACCTGCCCGCCGCTGCCGTGGAATCACGGCCCATCGGTGTCTTCGATTCCGGCGTCGGCGGCCTCACGGTGGCACGCTCCATCATCGACCAGCTCCCCAACGAGTCCATCCTCTACGTAGGGGACACGGCCCACGGGCCGTATGGTCCTTTGCCCATCGCGGAAGTCCGGGCCAACGCCCTGGGCGTGATGGACGAACTGGTGGACTCCGGCGTCAAGCTGCTCACCATCGCCTGCAACTCGGCGTCGGCCGCTGTGCTCCGCGACGCGCGGGAGAGGTACACGGCAAAGTACGGCATCCCCGTCATCGAGGTCATCCAGCCAGCGGTGCGGCGTGCCGTTGCCGCCACCCGCAGCGGCCGGGTGGGCGTGATCGGCACCTCCGCCACCGTTGGCTCGCGCGCCTACGAGGACACCTTCGCGGCCGCCCCGGACCTCCACATCACCTCGGTGGCCTGCCCCGAGTTCGTCAGCTACGTGGAGGCCGGCGTTACCACCGGCCCGGCCCTGCTGGCCGTCGCCGAGGAATACCTGGCTCCGCTCAGGGCCGCCGGCGTGGACACCGTGGTGCTGGGCTGCACCCACTACCCGCTGCTGACCGGCGTCATCTCCTACGTAATGGGCGCGGACGTCACCCTCGTGTCCAGCGCAGAGGAAACTGCCAAGGATGTCTACCGGGCCCTGGCCACGCACAACCTGCAGCGCACCGAATCCTCCCCGCCCGAGCACCACTTCGTGGCCACCGGCGACGCCGCCCAGTTCGAGGCACTGGCCCGCCGCTTCCTGGGCCCCGAAGTCCTCTCGGTCCGGCACGTGGACCATGTGGCGGCGCAATATCCCACCGGCAGCCTGGCCCGTATCACTCCGGAAATGATCGCCGCCGCGCAGCGCGCCGGCAGCCGTCCCCGGACCTCCAACTTCGTAGGCAGTTCCGTCGCCGGGGGTTCGGGCCAGTGAAGCTCACCATCGTCGGTTGCACCGGGTCCTTTCCCGGGCCGGGATCCCCGGCGTCGTGCTACCTCCTGACCGCCAACGACGGCGAGCGGACGTGGAAAGTGGTCATGGACCTCGGCAGCGGCGCCCTGGGCGCCATCCAGCGGTACACCGACCTTGAGGACATCGACGCGATCTTCCTCACCCACCTGCACCCCGACCACTGCATGGACCTCTGCGGCCTGCACGTGGCAGTCCGGTGGAAGCCGGGCGGCTGGGGCCGGGGACGGATTCCGGTGTGGGGACCGGCCGCCACGGCTGACAGGATGGCCACTGCCTACGGCCTGGAACTTGACCCCGGCATGCGCGAGGAGTTCGACTTCACCAACTGGGCCGAGCGCGAGCCGGTGACCGTGGGTCCCTTCACCGTCACGCCGTTCGCCGTGAACCATCCCATCGAGGAATGCTATGCCCTTCGGGTGGAGGTGGTGGAGCCGGACAAGGAAGGCAACCGGATCGCCAAAACGCTGACCTACTCGGGCGACACGGACTCCTGCGCGGCCCTTGAGGAAGCCGCCAAGGACGCGGACCTGTTCCTGTGCGAAGCGGCTTTTGAAGAAGGCCGGGATGACGGCATCAAGGACGTCCACCTGACCGGGAAGCGGGCAGGCGAGGCAGCTGCCGCTGCCGGTGCCCGCCGGCTCCTCCTCACGCACATTCCGGTGTGGACGTCACAGACCACCGTGATGGCAGAGGCCAGGCCGGTTTTCGGCGGCGACGTGGCTGTTGCCGTGGCGGGCGTGCACTACACCATCTAGGTGGTTCTTCGCCGGCAGGTTTCCCTGCGGGCTTTAGGTGCGGGCATCCCGGCGGCCGGCAGTGGATAAGCTAAAGGCATGACTTCTGAAGCAACTGCAGTGCCCATCGTGCGCGCCGACGGCCGCGCCCCGGACCAGCTCCGGCCCATCAGCATCACTCGTGGATGGTCCAACCAGGCCGAGGGATCGGCCCTGATCGAGTTCGGCAACACCCGGGTCCTGTGCACAGCTTCCCTCACTGCGGGAGTTCCGCGCTGGCTCAAGGGCGAGGGCCGCGGCTGGGTCACCGCCGAGTACGCCATGCTGCCCCGGGCCACCAACACCCGCTCCGACCGGGAGTCCGTCAAGGGCAAAATCGGCGGGCGCACGCACGAGATCTCCCGGCTCATCGGCCGTTCCCTGCGCTCCATCATCGACACCAAGGCCCTGGGCGAGAACACCATCGTGCTGGACTGCGACGTGCTGCAGGCTGACGGCGGAACCCGGACCGCGGCCATCACCGGCGCCTACGTGGCGCTCGCTGACTCCATCCGGTTCGCCCGCGACAACAAGCTGATCGCCAAGAACGCCCAGCCGCTGATCGACACCATCGCGGCGGTATCGGTGGGCATCATCGACGGCGTTCCCATGCTGGACCTGCCGTATGTCGAGGATGTCCGGGCGGAGACGGACATGAACGTGGTGGTCACCGGTTCGGGCAAGTTCGTGGAGGTCCAGGGGACCGCCGAGGGCGCGCCTTTCGACCGCGCCGAACTGGACCAGCTCCTGGACCTGGCCCTGCTCGGCACCACCCAGCTTGCGGCCATCCAGCGCGAAACCCTGGCAGACACCCTGTGAGCGCGGCCGGCGCCGCCGCGGGGCAAGGCACAACACCGCGCCTGGTCCTGGCGACGCACAACAAGGGCAAGCTCCGGGAGCTGCGTGACCTCCTGCGCGGGCAAGTGCCGGGGCTCGACGTCGACACGCAGGTGGTGGACGCCGCAGCGGCAGGTGCCCCCGACGTCGTCGAAACGGGCGTGACGTTCGCCGATAATTCCCTGCTCAAAGCACGGGCTGTCGCTGAGGCCACCGGCCTGGTGGCCATCGCCGACGACTCCGGCCTCGCTGTGGATGTGATGGGCGGAGCGCCCGGTATCTTCTCGGCCAGGTGGGCCGGCAGCCATGGGGACGACGCGGCGAACCTTCAGCTGCTGCTCAACCAGCTCTCCGACGTCCCGGATGCCCACCGCGGCGCCGCTTTTGTTTGCGCGGCAGCCCTGGCCGTCCCGGCGGCCGACGGGGAGTCCGGGCACGAAGTGGTGGAGTACGGGCAGCTGGAAGGCGTGCTCCTGCGTGAACCGCGCGGCGACGGCGGCTTCGGCTATGACCCCGTGCTGCAGCCGGCGGGGGAGACCCGCAGCTGCGCGGAACTGTCCGCCGACGAGAAGAATGCCATCAGCCACCGGGGAAAGGCGTTCCGCGCGCTCCTGCCCGCCATCGTCAAGGCCCTGCAGGACCGCTGAGGTAATCGCGAAGCTGGCATAAAAAAGGGTGCGCTCCGGGCCGAAAGCCTGGAGCGCACCCTACTTTTCGTGCGGTGAGACCCGCTGCTACTCGGGGCGTGTTCCGTCGACGTGCCGCGGTGTCTTGTGCTCCGCCTCCGGCGCGTGCTCTTCGATGAATTCGTCCACCGGGTCCGTGCCGTAGGCGGTGGCCTGGCGCTTGGCGGACATGCCGCGCAGGACCTCCACGCCGATGGGCAGCACCGAGACCAGCACGATGGCGATGAAGATGATGTCCAGGTTGTCGCGGACCCAGGGGATGCGGTCGCCCAGCAGGTACCCCAGGAGGGTTACGCCGCCGCCCCAGAGGAAGGCACCGATGACGTTGTAGAGGAAAAACTTCCTTTTGCTCATCTGCGCAACGCCGACGATGACCGGGACGAAGGTCCGGATGATCGGTACGAAGCGGGCAAGGATCAGCGCTTTGCCGCCGTGCTTTTCGAAGAAGGCGTGCGCATTTTCAACGTTCTCGCGTTTGAACAGGCGGGAATTCGGCTTGTTGAAGATGGCGGGGCCGGCTTTGGAGCCGATCAGGTAACCGGTCTGGTTGCCGATGATTGCCGACACGATGATCAGCAGCGCGAAAAGGAATACGTTGAACTTGATGGTGTCGGTGGCCACCAGCAATCCCGCGGTGAAAAGCATCGAGTCGCCCGGCAGGAAGAAGCCCACCAGCAGCCCGGTTTCCGCGAAGACGATGCCGCAGACGAGCAGGACCACCCAGGGTGCGAGGGCGGGATCAGCCAGGAAGACCTGGGGGTTCAGCCAGTCGGGCAGGAAGGAGGCCAGCTGTGGCTGCACCGGTCCCGCACCGCCCAGCATGGACACAGCGAAGTCGTTCATCACAGGAAAGTTCACTCCTCAAGGGTACTTGACATGCCTCTTCCTCCCGCTGGCGGCGGAAAGCGCCGGCCCGGGGCGCTCGGGTGATTTCCGTGACAGGACGGCATGGGTGACCCGGGAACGGGCGGGTCCGGCGGTAAGGTGGGGCCCGTGGGTTTGGACTTTACGGCGATCGACTTCGAGACTGCGAACGGATTTCGGGGCTCCCCGTGTTCTGTGGGCCTGACGAAAGTCCGCGGCGGCAAGGTGGTTGAGGAAGCCTCCTGGCTCATGCGCCCGCCGGCCAGCCACGACCACTTCGACTACCACAACGTCCGGATCCACGGCATCACTGCCGCCGACGTTGCGGGCCGGCCCCGCTTTGGCGAGCTCTTTCCGGAGATCGGCGCCTTCATCGGCGATGACATCCTGGCGGCCCACAATGCGGCGTTTGATCTCGGTGTGATCCGCTCCGGCCTTGAGGTCTCGGGGCTGCCCGGTCCGGCCTACGACTACGTCTGCACGGTCATGCTGTCCAGGCGCTGCTACTCGCTGGTGTCCAATTCGCTGCCCTTCGCCGCCGAGGAGGCCGGGGTTCCCCTGGTCAATCACCACGACGCCGCCGAAGACGCCCGTGCCTGCGCCGGCATCCTGATCGACATCGCAGGCCGCAACCAGGCGAACAGCATCGCCGAGCTCTACCTGTCGCTGGGGCTCGTGATGCCCCGCCAGGAGGCGTTCGACCCCGCCCGGGACACATTGTCCAAGGCAAGCCTCGCCGCCCTTTCCAGTGCCGCAGGCAGCGGAGCCGGGCTGGTGCGGCCCTTTTACAGCGGCTGGCCCGAAGAGGGCGCAAACCCCGAGCCGAATCCGCACGCGGAGCCCGGCCACCCGCTGTTTGGCCAGACAGTGGTTTTCACCGGCCAGCTGACCATCGGCCGGCCCGAAGCGAAGCAGCGGTCTGCCGAGTTCGGCGCCCGGCCGGAGAGCCGGGTCACGGGACGCACCACCGTCCTGGTGGTGGGGGACGGCTTTGTGGCCTCGGACCTCCGCTCGGGCAGGCTCACCGGCAAGGCGCGCCGGGTGCTTGAGCTCCACGAACGGGGGCAGGCCATCGAGGTCCTTTCGGAAGGCGAGTTCCTGCAGATGGTGGGCAGCTTCGCCGGGGCCCTCAGCGCCTAGGGAAGTGCGCACCCGCGGTCACGCGAGGCAACAAACCTTCCGCCCGGCGTCGGCCGCCCCCTAGCCTGGCCTCATGCGCGAGCTGTTTTCCTTTCCCAACCCCGTGAACGAGTACGCTGCCCGCGTGACGGCGGGGCTGGTGGTGGTGCTGGCCCTGGCGACGGCAGCCGCAGGGTCGGGATGGGGACTGCTGGCCATCGCCGCCGGATTCTGGCTCCGAGTGCTCTTCGGGCCCCGGATTTCGCCGCTGGCGCTGCTGTCCGTGAAAGTCATCACTCCACGGCTGGGCCGGGTGAAACCCGTTCCGGGGCCGCCGAAGCGCTTCGCCCAGGGCATGGGGGCAGTGGTGTCCACCACCGCCCTTGCACTGTTCGCGTCCGGCGCCGCCTCTGCCGCCTGGACAGTCCTGGGAATCCTGATCGTGGCTGCGGCGCTGGAAGCCTTCGCCGGCTTCTGCCTTGGCTGCGTGATCTTCGGATTCCTGCAGCGGCGCGGGCTGATCCCGCAGGAAGTCTGCGAAGCCTGCAACAACGTCAGCCTTCGCCGGTTGTGACCTTCACCAGTTGGTCGGCCATGCCGCCGATAACGTCAGGTCCTTCGAGCGCTGCAAGCCATTCCGGAGGCAGGCAGGCTTCGCCGTAGAAGGCGCCGAGGATGTTCCCGGCGATCGAACCGGTGGAATCGCTGTCGCCGCTGTGGTTGACCGCCAGGGCCACAGCATCGCGGAAGTGCTGTGCGGGTTCCGCCCTGTCAGTGTCCGGAAGGGTGGCCAGTACGGCGTAAAGCCCGACGGCGAGGGCTTCTTCGGCGACCCAGCCCTCACCGAGTGCCTGGACCATTTCCTCAGGGGTCACAATGCCCTTGCCTGCCAGCCGGAGGGCAGCCTCCAGCCGTTCCGGCAACTCGGGGGCCACGCCGTCGAGGCCTGCGGTATGGGCCAGAGCTTCGGCTGCGGCTTCGCGCAGCCCGTCGCCGGACACCAGACGGTGGATGAGAAGGCTGAAGGTACCTGCGCTCTGGCGGGCTGACGGGTGGCCGTGCGTGAGCGAGGCGGCGTCGGAGCTCAACTTGTAGACGGCATCGGGTGCTATGTGGGGAATGAGCCCGAACGGGGCCGAACGCATCACCGTCCCGCAGCCCTTCGAGTCAGGATTGACCGGCCGGAAAGAGGTCCCCATTTCCCCAGTGGCGAGTCCGGAGAGGCAGGCTCTGCCCGGGCGCCGCCGCTGGTGGAGCACCTGCTGGGCATCGATCCACCGGGGCTGGGGGACCGGGGCCGAGGCCGGGGCTGTTTCCCCCTGTGTGGCGTACCAGCGCAGGTACGCGAGCCACAGGCAGGCGTTGACGTCCGCGCCAACACCTGAATTCGCCCACTCCAGCGCCTCCACCAGCCCGTCCACCGTGTAAAGGGTCATCTGGGTGTCATCGGAGAAATGGGTGGGGCCGTTGAGCTGATTAAATCCGGTGAGGCCGGCGGCACCGTAGCGGCTGCGGATCTGCCCGATTGAGTCGAACTCGACGGCGTAGCCCAGCGAGTCGCCCAGTGCGCCGCCAAGGAGGCAACCGCGGATACGGGACTTCAGCAAGGGGGTGGAAGCGTCCGGTTCAATACTCATGGTTGCAAATTTACCGTGGCCGCCGACGGCCGGCCGACGCCTGCCCGGGCGGCAGTACAGGCATGAGGCAGGCGGCCCCGGCGCTGCGGCAGTGCTGTCCAGCGAACGCACAGCCTGTACTGGAATAATGCCGGGGTTGCGTGAACGCAACGCCCACGCCCCTCTATTTTGAAGGTCACCACCATGAGCACGCCTGTCCCGGCCCGTCACGATGCAGTCCAGCCAGCCGGAACTGAAGTCCCGCCGCGGCTTCTGCCGCGCCTGGCCTCCGAGGCATTTGGCAGCTTTTTCCTCGCCCTCGCCGGGTTGGGCGTCCCGCTGTTCACCATCCCGCAGTCCAGCCCGCTGCCCGCCGCCCTTGCTGCCGGGCTCGCGGTGACGGCGGCCATGCTTGCTTTCGGTCACGTTTCCGGCGGGCACTTCAACCCCGCCATCACGGCAGGCCATCTCGTGGCCGGCCGGATCCGCGCGGGCGCAGCCGGCGCCTATGCCGCAGCCCAGCTCGCCGGGGGACTGCTGGCCGCGCTGGCCCTGTACGGAATCCTGCGCACGCTGCCCGGGATTGCGGACAGCCGGACCGCCTTTGACACCGTCACCGCCGGCTTCGGCGAACACTCCATCATCCAGGCGCCGCTGGCGGCCGTGCTGCTGCTCGAGATGATCGGGACCGCAATCATCACCGCTGTCTTCCTGGGAACAGCCCGCCGGGACAGCAGCGGCCCTTCCGCTGCGCCGGTTGCCGTTGGCCTGTCCTTCGCTGTTGTCCTGCAGCTGGGCCTGTCCGTGGGCAACCTGCCCTTCAACCCGGCCAGGGCGGTTGCGTCCGCAGTGTTCAGCTCGGGCTGGGCTGTCGAACAGCTCTGGGTTTTTGTTACGGCCCCCTTGATCGGCGCCGTCATCGCCGGACTCGCGTTCCGGAGCTTCAATGCCGCTCCAGCCGCGTCCGGCGAAGCCCGTGCGGCCGGGGAAGCAGGCCGCAACAGCACCGAAGCAGCGGCAGCTGAAACGGCCGACGAGGAAACGATTGACGAGTTGGAGGCAGCCGGTGAGGCCGCCCCGAAACCAGCCACCAAGGATTCACAGGCGGCAGCCAGCGAAGCGCAGGAGTTCTTTGAGGGCAAGCGCTGACCCTGGCAGGAGCCCGGCAGCTGCGGCGGTTACCGGAACTGTCAGTGGCAGCCGATAGCGTAGAAACATGAGGTTACTTCACACATCTGACTGGCACCTGGGCCGGTCCTTCCACGGCGTCGGGATGCTGGATGCGCAGCGGGCCTTTGTGGACCAGCTGGTGGATGCCGTTGCCCGGCATGCCGTGGATGTTGTCCTCATTGCCGGCGACGTCTACGACCGTGCACTCCCTGGTGTGGATGTGGTCCACCTCCTGGATGATGCCCTGGTCCGGCTGACCTCGGCAGGAGCGCAGGTGGTGCTGACCAGCGGCAACCACGATTCCGCCATCCGCCTGGGCTTCGCTTCGCGCCTCCTGGAGCGCGGCGGGGTGCACCTGCGGACCAGGCTGGACAGCCTGGACCAGCCCTTGCTGCTCCCGGTCGACGGAGCAGCCCGCGGCGCAGCTGAGGGTGCCGTGGTGGCCATTTACGGCATTCCCTGGCTGGAACCGCGCCTGGTGGCCGATCAACTTGGTGTGGAGACCGCCAGCCACTTCGAGGTGACCCGGGCGGCTACGGACTTGATCCGGCAGGACGTCGAACGGCGCTCAGCAACAGCTCCAGTCCATTCAGTGGTGCTGGCGCATACCTTTGCCAGCGGCGGGATCAGCTCGGACAGTGAACGCGACCTCAGCATCGGTGGGGTAGGGGCGGTTCCGCTGGATCTCTTTGACGGCTTCAGCTACACGGCTTTGGGCCACCTGCACGGGCGGCAGTCCCTGTCGCCCCAGGTCCGGTACTCCGGTTCGCCGCTGGCATACTCCTTCTCCGAAGCGTCGCACCAGAAGGGAGGGTGGCTCATCGACATCGATGCCGGCGGCGTGACCGCGGTCCAGGAAGTCCTGTGGGACGCCCCGCGCACCCTGGCGGTGCTCCGGGGCACCTTGGCCGAACTGCTTGAGTCCTCCGAATACTCGTGGGCCGAAACCGCCTACTGCCAGGTGACCCTGACCGACGCCCAGCGCCCCGCCCGGGCCATGGACCAGCTCCGTTCCCGTTTCCCGGACACGCTGGTCCTCAGCTTCGAACCCGAGGGCGGTCCAGCCGGCACCACGTCCACCTACAGCAGCAGGCTGGCTGAAGCTCCCGATGACCTCGCTGTCTGCTGCGGCTTCCTGGAGCACGTACGCGGCCGCGTTCCCGATGACGCCGAGAAAGCGGCGCTCGCCGCCGCCCTGGAGAACGTCCGGCTGCAGGAGGCCTCGCTGTGAGGATCCACCGCCTCCGCATCTCCGGTTTCGGTCCCTTTGCCGGCACCGAGGAGATTGACTTTGATGCCCTGAGCGCGCATGGCCTGTTCCTGCTCAACGGGCCCACCGGCGCGGGTAAAACCAGCGTTCTGGACGCCATCTGCTTTGCCCTGTACGGCTCGGTGCCGGGAGCACGCCAGGACGGAAAACGGCTCCGCAGCGATCATGCGGAACCGGGCCAGGAACCAGCAGTGAGCTGTGAATTCTCCGCGCAGGGCCGGCGTTTTGACGTCACCCGGTCGCCCGCCTGGGACAAGCCCAGCGCCAGGGGCAAAAACGGATTCACCACCCAGCAGGCCAAAACCCTCCTGCGTGAACGAGTGGACGGAACGTGGGTGGAGAAGTCCACGCGCAATGATGAGGCCGGGGCGGAAATACTTGCCCTGCTGGGAATGGACCGCGAGCAGTTCACCCGGGTGGTGATGCTGCCGCAGGGTGATTTTGCCGCCTTCCTGCGCTCAAAGGCCACGGACCGGCTGGAGCTTCTGCAGAAACTTTTCGGCACGGAGCGGTTTGAAGCTGTGGAGCAGGAACTCTCGCTGCAGGCGCAGGCAGCAAAGGAGGGAGTGGCTGTCCTCAACAGCCAACTGGAACTCCTGGCGGCGCGGGCGGAGTCCGAAGCAGGAACGCTGCTGCTCCAGGACACTGGCGGGCTGCCGGAGGATAGTCCGGCAGATGCTTCAGCGGACATCCGGGCTGCCCGGCTCGAGTGGTTGAAAGAACGTGCAGCGGAACGAAAGTGCCAGCTCTCGGAGCTGGCGCTGGCTGCTGAGTCGGAACACCAGGAGCGGAGAGGGGCCGTTGCAGCGGAGACTGCGCTGCGTGAACGCCACCGCAGGTTGGAGGAGGCAACAGCCAGGCAGGCCGCCGTACAGGAAGCCCTCCCGCGGCTGGAGGACCTGAGCCGCCGGCTCGGCCGCTCCCGCCAGGCAGAGGTTCTTGCCGGTCAGCTGCGCGGGGTTGATGCTGCTGCTGCCAAGGTGCGGCGGGCTGCGGACGCGATGGAATCCGCGTTCACCCTGCTCCGACTGGCCGCGGACGAAGACCCTGAACTCGGCCAGCTGGACCTGGGCTCCGCGCACCATGTCGAGCAGGACTTCGGGGGACCGGCAATGTTTCCCGGCGCCGCAGATGAATTGAACCGGCTCCGGTCCCTCCTGGCTGTTGTGGAGGCAAGGCTACCGGACGAAGACCGCCTGAAGATGCTCAGGTCAAAGCACCAGCAGTTGCTGGGAAGACAGCAGGAACTCACCGCATCCAATGCAGCCCTGGACCGCCGCGTGGAGGATCTGCTCACCGAGCGGGCATGCCTCATTTCGGGCATGGAAGCACTGGAAGGACGGGCAGGGGCGGCAGCACTGCGGGCGAAGGAGGCAACCGCCGCCGGAGAACTGCTGGACGTGGTGCGGCGCTACGGCGCTGCCGTTACGGCGCGGGACGAGGCCAGGCTGGAGCATGACCGGTCACGCGAGCATCAGCTGGAAACCAAACGCCGCTGGCTCGATGTGCGGGAGCAGCGGCTGGCCAACGCCGCCGCCGAACTGGCCGCCAAACTGGTGGCGGGGGAACACTGCCCGGTGTGCGGCAGCGCAGAACATCCCTCGCCGGCGGCCGGAGACGGGGCCGGCCCAGGACTTGAACAGGAAGAGCAAGCAGCCCATCAGCTGTATGAGGCTGCAGAAGCAGGATTCGCCCGTGCCGGCCAGCGGCTGGCCGACGCAGATCAACTCGTGGCAGTCCTGGCTGGCCAAGGCGGCGGGACCGCTATGGAAGAAGCCGTCACCGGGGCTGAGGAAGCGCGCCTGGCCGCGGCCGACGCCGAACAGGCCGTAGGTGAACTCGCGGCCGCACGGTCGCGGCTGGAAGCGCTCGAAGGAGGCGTCACCTCAGCCCAGGCGTCCCGGGCCGGCGCGGAGGCTGAGCTCGCAACAGTTGTAGCCTCCCTTGCTGACCTGGCAGAACAGTCATCGACCCTTGACGAGGCACTGGCGGAGTTGCGGGCAGGGCACCGGAGCCTTGCGCAGCGGTTACGCGCCCTGGAAAACGCGGCCGGCATGCTGTCCAAGGCCGTCGAGGCCCAGGCTGCGCTTGCCGCCGCCAACGCCCAGGCCGCGGAAGCCCGGGAGCACCTGGAACTGGCCTTGCCGGAAGCCGGGTTTGCTTCTGCCGAGGAAGCCCGGGCACACCTGCTGGCCGCCAATGAGGCTGCTGCCCTCGAAACTGAAATACGGTCGGTCCAGGACGAGGCTGCCAGGGTTGCCGAGCTGTTCGCCTCCGACGAGGTGGTGCTGGCCCTGAAGGAAACGGCCGACGGGATCGGGGTGGACCAGCAGCGGCTGCCGGCCCTGGAGGCTGATGCAGCGGCGGCCCTGCAGGCGGCGCGCGACGCTGACGTGGCCGTGGGCCTGGCAGCACGCTGCCTTGAGTCCTTGACAACCATTGCTGCCAGTTACAAGGAGCTTGCCGGCTCCGCCAGCGGCCCCGCCGAGCATGCCCGGATGCTGTCCGGCCTGGCGGACGCGGCGGCAGGCCGGGGGGACAACACCTACCGGATGAGCCTGAACAGCTATGTCCTGGCAGCACGGCTGGAACAGGTGGCCCTGGCCGCCTCGGAACGGCTGGTGGCCATGAGCGACGGGCGATACCTCCTGCAGCACACCGATGCCAAAGCAGCGCGCGGCGCTAAGTCCGGGCTGGGTTTGGAAGTGGTGGACCAATGGACCGGTCACCGGCGGGACACCTCCACACTCTCCGGCGGCGAATCGTTCATGGCCTCGCTGTCCCTGGCGCTCGGACTGGCCGACGTTGTCCAGCAGGAGTCCGGCGGCGTGGAAATCGAAACCCTCTTTGTCGATGAGGGCTTCGGCAGCCTTGACGAGCAGTCCCTGGAACAGGTGATGGATGCCCTTGAAGGCCTCCGGGATGGCGGCCGGGTGGTGGGCCTGGTAAGCCACGTCGCCGAGATGAAGCAGCGGATCGGCATGCAGCTCCAGGTGATCAAGGGACGCAACGGTTCCACTTTGCGGATATCGGAGGCCGTCGAAGCCACGGTGTGACCGGCCCCGGACAGGACTGGTAGCAGGCTCGCGGTTTGACAGCGAACGCCGGATATACTTGGACAGTTACCGGGTTGGGCGCATCGGGAGGAGGGACGATGCGCACTTACTGAACGAGCCCGGAAATTGACATCTTCGACCTCCCTTTCTCCTGACCAGCCTTCGTCTTCACGGCACGCTCCTGCCACGCCGGACTCGCCTGCCCCGGCTGACGGTTCTTCCGCGCGTCCCGGAAGCGCGACCGGCGGCCGGTTCGCGAGGCTTCCGCGGCTCGCCGGCCGCAGCTTTATCCCCCTCGGTATTTTCGCCCGCCTCCCCCTGGCCATGCTCACGGTCGGAACCCTGACCATGGTGACGTCCAACAGCGGTTCCTATGCTCTCGGCGGCACGGCCGCAGGGGCAGTTGGTATCGGCTCTGCCCTGGGTGCGCCCATCCTGGGCGCCCTGGCGGACAAGCGCGGCCAGCGTCCGGTACTGCTCTTCGCGGCTGCCCTCAACACCGCCGCGGTGTTGGCATTGATCTTTGCGGCCGCCCTCCTGGGGACATCCGGAAGTTTTAGCGCCGGGGTGCTGGCTGCCGCCTTCCTCTCCGGGGCAAGCTGCCCCCAGGTGGGACCGCTGGCCCGGGTGAGGTGGATGGCACTCACATCGCAGGGGAGCGCGCCGGACAACAGGCGGGACCTGGACACGGCGCTGTCCTACGAGAGCACTGCCGATGAAATCACCTTCGTGCTGGGCCCTGCCCTCGTCGGAATCCTGGCCAGCCTCCTGGCCCCCTGGCTGCCCCTTGCGCTGGCGGCGGCAATGACCATCACGCTGGTGCCCGCGTTTGCAACGCACCGCACCCACCGTGCTGTTCCGGTAACCCGGCGCCGGCTTGTGCCGGCGGGACAAGCCGAGGCCCGGCCAGCAGCGCAACTACGGAGCAGGCGCAGGCTTCCCGTTGCCGTTGTGGTCCCGGTGGTGGCCATGGTTTGCATGGGTACGTTCTTCGGCTCCGCCCAGGCGGCCTTGAGCTCCTTTTCCGCCCACTATGCCACCTCCGAAATCGCCGGACTGCTTTATGCGGTGATGGGGCTCAGCTCCGCCGCGGCCGCCCTGTCGGTCGCTTACTGGCCGCACCGTTTCGGCCTGTCCTGGCGCTGGATAGTGTCTGCTGTGCTGATGGCAGCGCTGGCCCTGCTCCTGCTGGTGCCTGGATCGTTGGGATCAATGGTGCTGGTGCTGCTGATCCTGGGGGTTCCGGTGGGACCGGTAATGGTGACCGTCTTCGCGGTAGGCGGGGTGGTCGCCCCCGCAGGACGGCTGGGAACCGTGATGACCGCCCTCGCCAGCGGCATCGTGGCCGGAACGGCGATTGGTTCGGCAGCGGGCGGCCGGCTGGCCCAGGACCACGGCTTCGAAGCCGCGTTCCTCGTCCCCGCATGTGCGGCAGCCGCCCTGGCCCTCCTCGGTGCCGCGGCCGCCGTTGTACTCCAACGCCGGCGCGCCTGAACCTTTCCCGGGCTTACGTAGTAAGCCGCTGCTGCACGCGCTGCCTAGGCCAGCTGCCGTTCGATTCTGGCCGCACTTTCCGCCAGCGCCGCGCCCACCGTTGAGGGCTGGTGGGCAGAGCGGATATATACGACGGCGAGCGCTGCCGGCCGGCCGCCGGGAACCCTGACTGGTGCCGCCAGTGAGGAGACACCGGCGATGACCTCGTCATGGCTGGCCGAATATCCGGTGCGGCGCGCTTCCGCGGCTTCCGGCCGGTACGGGATACCTGTCTCGAGGCGGTCCCACTCGGCTTCGGTGAGGGCCGACTGGATGGCGATGCCCGGTGCTCCGGCGTTGATGGGGTGGCGGGTGCCGGGATGCTGTGCCACGGTCGCCCCGGAGTGCCGCGGCTCCACGGTGACCAGGGTGATGCAGTCGTGGTGGTCCCACAGCGCCACGAACGCGGTCATATCCCAGGTGTTGGCCAGGTGTGTCAGTTCGGGAAGGGCGGCGCTCTGCAGGTTCCTTGAAACACCGCGCGCCAGGACGGCAAGGCCGGGGCCCGGCTGGACCCGCCCGGCGTCGTCGCGGACCAGCAGCGAGTGGTCCTCCAGCGTGCGCAGGATCCGGTAGGCCACCGAGCGGTGCACGCCCATGGCATCGGCAAGTTCGGCAATCGTCAACGGGCCTGGCGCTGCAGCAAGGATCTCCAAAGCGCGGATTCCCCTCGATAGCGTCTGCGAGGGCGAGGCCTGCGCCGGCGCGGCTCCGGCCAGGGCTGCAGCGGTGGAAGTCATGGTCTCCATCCTAGGTGGCAGCGTCCGGATAGCGAAGCGTTAGTTCACATATAGAACCTGGGGAAGCCCTTGGAGAACGCGGCTTTCTTCCCGTGTCCATCCTCGCCTGCGCCACGGGAAGCAAATTGCCGGAAGGCGTGTCCTGTCTCACATTTTCGTAGTACCCTACTAACTAACTGACCGTTCTGTCGGTAATCCTGAAGGCGTCCTGGCAGCCCCGCTGCCAACAAACAATGGAGTTTCAATGACCACACCTTCCAAGGTGGATTCACTCTCCGGTCCCAGCACCCGGCGGGAGGAGCGCAAAGTCCTGGCCGGTACCCTGGTGGGCACCACTATCGAGTGGTATGACTTCTTTATCTTCGCCCAGCTGACGGCAACTCTGCTGTCGCCGCTGTTCCTGGCGCCGCTGAACCAGTCCAACCCGGGCCTGGCGCAGATCCTCTCCTTCGCCCTGATCGGCATCAGCTTCCTCTTCCGGCCGCTGGGTGCCGTGGTGGCAGGCCACCTTGGCGACCGGCTGGGACGCAAGGCGATGCTCGTCTTCACCCTCGTGATGATGGGTGCGGCCACCGCGCTCATCGGCATGCTGCCCACCTACGCCCAGATCGGCGCCTGGGCTCCCGTCCTGCTGATCCTCCTCCGGATCATCCAGGGCTTCTCGGCGGGCGGCGAGTGGGGCGGCGCGGCGCTGATGGCCGTGGAACACGCGCCCCTGAACAAGCGCGGGCTCTTCGGCGCGTATCCGCAGATCGGTGTGCCGGTGGGCATGATCCTGGCCACGGGCCTGCTCTTCTTCCTTAACAGCAGCATGTCCAAGGAAGACTTCGCTGCGTGGGGCTGGCGGATGCCGTTCCTGCTCTCCATTGTCCTCATCGTGGTGGGCTACCTGATCCGGCGTGCCGTCGCCGAAAGCCCGGTCTTCCAGGAGATGGCCATGCGGAAGCAGGAAAGCAAGGCGCCACTGGGTGAACTGGTCCGCAGCCACAAGAAGCCGGTGCTGTACTCCACCATGATCTTCATCGGCAACAACGCTGCCGGGTACCTGCTGATAGCCTTCTTCATCTCCTACGCCACCCGGACGCTGCAGATGCCCACGCCACAGGTCCTCCTGGCCACGACGCTGGCGTCCTTTGGCTGGCTGATCTTCACGCTGGTGGGCGGCTGGCTCTCCGACCGCATTGGCCGGGTCAAGACCTTCCTCACCGGCTACGCGATTGTGTTCGCCTGGATGATTCCCATGTTTGCCCTGATCGACACGAAGAACATCTGGCTGTACGGCCTGGCGCTGTTCGTCCTGACCATCGGACTTGGGCTCTCCTACGGCCCGATGTCCGCAATGTACGCTGAGATGTTCCCGGCCAACGTCAGGTATTCGGGCATATCCATCGGCTACGCCTTCGGTGCCATCCTGGGCGGGGCCTTCGCCGCCACCATCGCGGAAACGCTGCTGCAGACCACCAAGTGGGCCGGGTCGATCGGCATCTACATCATGGTGCTGTGCGTTATCTCGGCCGTCGGTGTGATCCTGGCCAAGGAAACCAAGGGCCGGCCGCTCGGCGTCAGCCACCACTGATCCCCACACAATCCCCTTACAACGAACGCGGGCCCGGACCTTGTTGGTCCGGGCCCGCCGTGGTCAACGGCCGCTATTGCTTCAGGAAGCTGATGGCGTCTTCGTCCGTCAGTTGTTCGAAGTGCCGGTAGAAACTGCCCACAGCGCGGAACTTGCCGGGCAGGTGCAGGCACAGGACGGCGTCGCAGACCCGCTCCACGGACGCCTCCGCTTCAATGGAGCCAACAGGAGCGGCGGCCACCACGGCTTTCGCCCCACCTTCGCGGACGGCCTCGACGGCAGCCCTCATGGTGGCTCCCGTTGCCAGGCCGTCGTCGATCAGCAGTACGGTCTTGCCTGAAATTTCCGGGTCGGACTGGGGGTAGAGGTCCACGCGGCGGAGCAGTTCGCCGCGCTCGCGCTGCTCCACCTGGTGCAGGAGCTCCTCGCGGACCCCATGTTCCAGGACCCGGTCCAGCAGCGGCTTGTTGAGCAGGCGCACGGTCCGCCCGCGGGCCCACGCCAGGGCCCCGTACGCCGTTTCCTCGTGCCCGGGAATGCCGAGCTTGCGGACCAGGACGGCACCGAGCGGAAGGTACAGTGCCTTGGCTGCTGCCGCCGCCACGGGGATTCCGCCGCGCGCAAGTCCCAGGACAACGGTGCCGGGCTGCTCGCGGAACTGCGTCAGGACTGCAGCCAGCCGCTCGCCGGCCTCCGTGCGGTCTTCGAAACGCATATCCATGTGGCCCTCCCGGCTGTTCCAGCCCCCCGCCTCCCTTTCAGCCTACCGCCGCGGAACGGGCGGCAGCAGAGGCGCGGACAGGCGGCAGGAAATTAATGAGCCGGAAGGGATGTCAGACCGCGAGGAAGGAGATGGCGGCCTGCTTGAAGGCCCGGCTCGTAACGGCGTTGGTATGGTTGCGGCCCGGCAGCGTCAGCTGTTCGGCCAGGCCACCGGCGCCTTCAGCCAGTTCGGCGAGCTGCGGCAAGCTGCCGGCGCGCTCGTCCTGGTCCCCGGCCACCAGGAGCATCGGTACGTGCGGGACTGCCTCGGAGGGGTCGTAGGGTTCTGCCTTGATGGCCTCCACCAAGGAGAGCAGCGCGAAGATGTTGTTGCTGGGCAGCAGCAGCGCCATCTTGAGCAGCCTTGCGGTCGACTCGTCCTCGATGGGAGTGCCGTCGGCCAGGTAGTCCTGCGCGGCGGTGAGGTCGAACTCCGCCAGCGGGTCCGCGGTGTTTGGCCCGCCCAGGACAATCCGGTGCACTATTTCGGGCTGCGTGGCGGCGAACTCCCAGGCGAGCCGGGACCCCAGTGAATAACCCACTACGTCCAGCCCGCTGGCAGGGTCGCCGGCCTGCACAGGCCGCACTCCGGCGTCGAACGCTACCTGCAGCAGGTCCGCCCGGATCCGGCTGGGGGAGTAGGAGTCGCGGTCCTCAGGTGCGCCGCTGCGCCCGTGCCCGGGCAGATCCACCAGGATGACGCGGCGGCCGGCGTCGAGCAGCGATGCCAGCCAGCCGGTGTCCTCCCAGTTAAGTTTGCTGGACGACGAGAAGCCGTGCAGGAGCAGGACGGGGCGGAGCCCGGCGTCCACGGCAGGATCATGCACCGCCACATACAGCTGGGGGTCGGTGCCCTCCACGGTGTGCGAATGCTGCTCGCCGGTGTGCCTGCCGCTCATGGTGTCAGTCCTCATCAACTACGGCGCCCAGGCGGGACCCGGCGCGTCGGAACGTCGTGCTTCGGAAGTTACTCTACCTGCCTCGCCGCTGCCTGCCTGGGCTGGCTGGACCTTCCGCTGAGCCGGGCACCGACGGCACAGGCTGCCGCGATGGCCGCGATCAGGCCGAAGGTGCTGAAGAGCTGGACGCGGCTGGCCTCGGCGCTGAATCCCACAGCGAAAATCAGGGCCAGCAGGGCGAGGCCCACAAAGGTCAGGACCGGGAAGCCCTTCATCCTCAGGGGCAGGGGAGTGCCGTCCCGGTCCGCGCGGCGCCGCAGGACCAGCTGCGAGACCAGGGCGCTGCCCCATACCACCAGGCAGGTGGATCCCACCAGCTGGAACAGGGCGGGAAGGATGCGCTCGGGGAACAGCAGCTCAAGGACTGTGGCCACAAAGCCAAAGGCGACGGACACGCCGACGGCCAGCATGGGCACGCTGGCACCGCTCAGGCGGGCCAGGAAGCGCGGCGCCTCGCCGCGCCCGGCAAGGGAGTAGACCATCCGCGACGCGCCGTAGAGGTTGGCGTTCAGTGCGGAGAGAAGGGCGACGACGGCCACGAGGGTGATTGCCGTGGCGGCACCGGGGATGCGTGCGGCAGCCAGGACGCCGGCGAAAGGTGATGCCAGGCTTTCCGACGTGGCAGGCAGAACCGCGGCGATCACAAAGACGGAGCCGATGTAGAAAACCAGGATGCGCCAGACGACGGTCCGGATGGCTTTGGCGACGCTATGTTCCGGGTCCTCGGTTTCTGCCGCCGCCACGGACACAATCTCCGTGCCGCCGAAGGCGAAGATCACCACAAAAAGCGCCGCAGCGATCCCGCCGAGTCCTGCGGGGGCGAAGTCGGATGTCAGGTTGGCCAGGCCCGGGGAGGCCACGCCCGGCAGGATGCCCAGGAGCAGGGCGGCTCCAATCACGAGGAACAGGACGATGGCCGCGACCTTGAGGATGGCGAACCAGAACTCGAATTCACCGAAGTTCCGGACTCCGGCCAGGTTGATGGCGGTGAACACCACCATAAAGGTCAGCGCGAGCGCCCAGACCGGGACCACCGGCCAGACGGTGAAGAGGAGTCCCGCAGCGCCGAGTGCCTCGGCGGCAATCACCACCACCAGTTGCAGCCACCACAGCCAGCCGATCGTGGCGCCGGCCGTTTTGCCCAGGGCCCGTTCGGCGTAGACGGAGAAAGCTCCGCTGTTCGGGTTCGCGGCGGCCATTTCGCCCAGTGCCCACATGACCAGGATGATCAGTGTGCCGGCCACCAGGTAGGAGATGAGCACTGCAGGGCCGGCCGCCTGGATCCCGGCCCCGGAGCCGAGGAAGAGGCCGGCGCCAATGGCGCTGCCCAGGCCCATCATGGTGAGCTGGCGGGGCTTCATGCTGTGGCCCAGGTCGCCTTGTGGGCGCGTTTGGGCGGACTTCGTCGTCATCTGCTGGTGAACCTTCTTGGGTTGATGGTGGCTCCTCGTGGGACCACTCGAATTTACCGCCTCGGGGCCCTGCTGCCCGCATCACGGCATTCCCAGCGCCGGCCCCTGCCTGCCCAGCTGAGTGTGCGCGCCGGCGGGAAGCAGAAACATTTGGCAATTGAGGGGCGGTTGCCCGTAGAATTAGTTATGGTCAGTTTGACCCTAACTGGAGCGGCTTCAACGGGGAGCCCGCAGAGACGGAAGGTGGTGGACATGTACTCGAGCTCAGCGAACGTCTCGGAGCGCCAGGCCGCACCGCCGTCACTTGCCATCTCCACCGTCATTTTCGCGCTCCGGCCCAGTGAAAGCTCCGGGCGGCCCACGCTCTGGCTGCCACTGGTCCGGCGTATCCGGGAACCTTTCAAAGGCCTGTGGGCACTGCCGGGTGGGCCACTTAGCCATTCGGAGTCCCTGCAGGACGCGGCGTCACGGAACCTGCGCGAGACCACCGGCCTGGCCCCGAGTTACCTCGAGCAGCTCTACGCCTTCGGCGGCCTCCACCGCTCACCCACCCAGCGGGTGGTTTCCATCGTCTACTGGGCCCTGGTCCAGCCAACGGAAGCCGCCCTGGCGGACGAGTCCGAAAACGTCCGCTGGTTCCGCGCGGACCGGCTCGGCGAACTGGCCTTTGATCACAACGCGATCGTGGACTACGCGCTCTGGCGGCTGCGGAACAAGCTTGCCTACGGATCCGTGGCCTACCACCTGCTGGGGGAGTACTTCACCCTCGCCCAGGTCCGGGAAGTCTACGAGGCTGTACTGGACCGTCAACTGGATCCGGCGAACTTCCGGCGCCAGCTCAAATCCACCCCGGAGATCGAGGAAACCGGGGAATACCTCCAGGGCGGCAAACACCGCCCGCCCCGCCTCTACCGCTTTACCGGCCGGCCCGGCCTTGACCCAGACAACAGGAGCACACTATGAGCAGCGTCAACACAGCAATCCAGCTGATCACGCGCGAACAGGCCGAGAACGGCGCGGCGGCAAAGGGCAGCACCTGCAGCCCGGCCCTGGCCAAGGGCCCGTGGGACTACGACCTTGCCGAGGCGCTCGCCGGTGTCCCCGCCTATGGCCCCGGTGCCTCCAGCGCGGACGTGGCCCCGGCCGAAACGCCGCGCCAGGGGCAGCTGCCCGAAGAGTATAAGCTCGCCAGCGACGCCGAGCTGGGCGAAAGGATCCTCGCCGCCAAGGCTGCTCTGGGGGACCGGGCGGTCATCCTGGGGCACTTTTACCAGCGCGATGAAGTCATCCAGTACGCGGACTTCGTGGGCGACTCCTTCCAGCTGGCCAACGCCGCGCTCACCCGCCCGGACGCCGAGGCCATCGTTTTCTGCGGCGTCCACTTCATGGCCGAAACCGCCGACATCCTTTCCGCCCCCGAACAGGCAGTCATCCTGCCCAACCTCGCCGCCGGCTGTTCCATGGCGGACATGGCCGACGCCGACTCCGTGGCCGAGTGCTGGGAACAGCTTGAGGAAATCTTCGGCACAGAGCCCGACGCCGAGGGCCGGGTTCCCGTCATCCCCGTCACGTACATGAATTCCTCCGCAGCCCTGAAGGCTTTCTGCGGCGAGCACGGCGGGATCGTCTGCACCTCCTCCAACGCCAAAACCGTCCTCGAGTGGGCGTTCCAGCGTGCCCGGCGGGTGCTGTTCTTCCCGGACCAGCACCTGGGCCGCAACACCGCGAAAGCGCTGGGCGTGCCACTCGAGCAGATGCCCATGTGGAATCCGCGCAAGGACCTCGGCGGCAACGACGAGCAGGCGCTCCTGGATTCCCGGGTCATCCTGTGGCACGGCTTCTGCTCCGTGCACAAGCGCTTCAACGTGGCGCAGATCGAGAAGGCCAGGGCCGACTTCCCCGGCGTCCAGGTGATCGTGCACCCCGAATGCCCCATGGAAGTAGTGGACGCGGCAGACGCGGCCGGCTCCACCGACTTCATCAAAAAAGCCATCGCTGCCGCCACCGAGCCCACCACCTTCGCGATCGGCACGGAAATCAACATGGTGAACCGGCTCGCGGCCGAGTACCCGCAGCACACCATCTTCTGCCTGGACCCCGTGATCTGCCCCTGCTCCACCATGTACCGGATCCACCCCGGTTACCTGGCATGGGTGCTCGAGGAGCTGGTAGCGGGCCGGATCGTCAACCGGATCACCGTCGCGGACTCCGTCCAGGACAACGCCCGCACCGCGCTCGAGCGCATGCTCGCCGCCAGGCCGTAATGAACCGGCAGGCGGACATGCCCACCCGGGGGACGGCAACCATGCCGCCGGGTCACGGCGGCGACAGTACGCGCCGGCGGCTGGTCGTCGTCGGCAGCGGTATTGCCGGGCTCTACGCGGCGCTGCTGGCGGCGGACGCCGGGGCCGACGTGGTGCTGCTCAGCAAAGGCCAGCTGCGCGAAAGCAACACCTGGTATGCCCAGGGCGGTATCTCCGCCGTGCTGGACGAGCCTGCTCCCGGGGACACGGTGGCGGCACACATCGCCGACACACTCCAGGCCGGCGCCGGGCACTGCAACGAAGCGGCGGTCCGGCTGATGTGCACGGAGGCCCGCCGGGACATCGCCGGGCTGGAGCGGTTCGGTGTGCGTTTTGATCCAGGAGCCGACGGCGGTCCGGCCCTGGGGCTGGAGGCGGCACATTCCGCCCCCCGCATCCTGCACGCAGGCGGCGATGCCACCGGTGCGAAAGTCGCCGCGGCACTGATCGATGCCGTGCTGGCCCGGCAGGCAGCCGGAACCCTGACGATCCGTACCGGCGCCCACGCCACGGCGCTCCGCCAACGGGACGGCCACGTCAACGGCGTGGAGTTCGGCCAGGACGGCCGTTCAGCCACACTGCACGGGGACGCAGTCCTGCTGGCCACCGGCGGGGCAGGGCAACTTTTTGCCCAGACCACCAATCCCGTCGTGGCCACCGCCGACGGCCTCGCCCTCGCCGTCCGCGCCGGAGCGGCCGTGGCCGACCTGGAATTCTTCCAGTTCCACCCCACCTGTCTGGTGCCCGGGGTCAACACCGCAAGCCCGGGCACGGCCCGCGGGCTGGACCAGGATCCGCTCCTCATCTCCGAAGCCGTCCGCGGCGAAGGAGCCATCCTCGTTGACGGCAACGGCAAGCGGTTCATGCGGGCCTACCACCCTGACGCCGAACTCGCCCCGCGCGACGTCGTCTCCCGCAGCATCGCCCTGCACCTGGCCAAGCTCGGCGACCCCAACGGCCACGTCTACCTCGACGCGCGCCTCATCGAACAGGTCAAGGGCCCGGGTTTCCTGGCGAAGCGCTTCCCCACCCTCACGGTAAGGACGCTCGACGCCGGTATTGACTGGACCAGGGAACTGGTCCCGGTTGCCCCGGCAGCCCACTACTGGATGGGCGGCGTAGCCACCGACCTGCACGGCCGGACCACAGTTCCCGGGCTGTACGCCGCCGGGGAGGTTGCGTGCACCGGTGTCCAAGGTGCAAACCGGCTGGCCAGCAACTCCCTCCTTGAGGGACTTGTCTTCGGCCGCCGCGCTGTTGAAGACTTCCTGTCCTCTGACCTTGGTTGGGGGTCGCCTGAGGGCACCCCTCCGCATGCTAGCTCGGCCGCTGGCGGCCTCCCTTTGACGCATGCTTCCGGGGCACCCTCAGACGACCACACGCATGTCACCTTCTCAGCTGCTTTAGAAGGCGGGGCGGCCGAACCGATTGTTCAGGCGGGGAGCCTGCCGGCCAACTCCGGTCAGGAAAGAGGTGGGCGTCGGCTGGCCGGCTTCGGCGGGGAAGGGGCTCGGGGTCTCGAAACTCCTTTTTCGCGGGAGGCGCTTCGTCGGTTGATGACTGCTCAGGCCGGGGTGTTGCGCTCTGGGGAACTGTTGGCTCAGGCGGAGGACACGCTTGGGCGGTGGGCCGGCGTCGTTCGGCCTGGAACCGTTGCCCCCGGGGAACTGGACCCGTCGGCCCACGAGGACCGGAACCTGTTGCTGGCCGCGCAGCTGCTCGTGGCTGCCGCCCGGCAGCGCACCGAGTCCCTCGGCGCCCATTACCGCAGCGACGATCCGGCCGATGCCGCCGGTATCGCAGCCGACTTTGAAGAATCTTCCCGACCCCGCGCGAAAGCGAGCCTTTTCCATGACTGACACCACCTCCATGACAGCGCCGGCAGGCGCCGGCACCCGCAGGTTGGACCTGACCATGCCGTCGGCGCCGGTGCGGGAGATCCTGGAACGGGCGTTCGCCGAGGACGCTCCCGCCGGGGACATCACCTCCCAGCTGCTGATTCCCGCCGCTGCCCGCGCCACCGCGGTACTGAACGCCCGGGTCCCCGGAGTCTTCAGCGGCGCCACGGTATTCCGGGACGCCATGCTGCTGGTGGACCCCGAAACGGACGTCGAGCTGCTGCTCGCCGACGGAGAAAAGTTCGACGCCGGCACGCACCTTGCGCGGGTCACCGGGCGCGCCAGGTCGGTGCTGCTGGCTGAACGGGTGGCCCTGAACCTCGTGCAGCGGATGTCCGCCATCGCCACCAGGACCGCCGAATTCGTCCAGCTGACCGAAGGCACCTATGCCCGGATCACCGACACGCGCAAGACAACGCCCGGGCTCCGCATCCTCGAACGGTTCGCGGTGCGCTGCGGCGGCGGTGCCAACCACCGGTACAGCCTCTCCGACGCCGTCCTCGCCAAGGACAACCACCTTGCCGTAATGACGGGCGGGGACCCGGCCAGGCTCACGGAGCTGCTCGCCGCGGCCAAGGCACAGCTCGGGCACACCACCCACTTCGAAGTCGAGGTGGACCGGATGGACCAGATCGAACCCGTGCTCGCAGCCGGCGTGGACACCATCATGCTGGACAACTTCACCCTGGAGGAGCTGAGGGCCGGTGTGGCGCTGGTGGCCGGACGCGCACGGGTTGAGGCCAGCGGGAACGTGAACCTCGCCACCGTGGCCGGAATCGCCGCCACCGGAGTGGACGTTATCTCCATCGGCGCCCTCACACACACGGTGGCCGCCCTGGACCTCGGGCTGGACGTCGAACTGACCGTGGAGTGAACCCATGATCTTCCTCGACGCCGCCGCCACTACCCCTGTCCGCCGTGAAGTGCTGGACGCCATGTGGCCGTACCTGACCGGAGAGTTCGGCAACCCCTCAAGCCACCACACCCTCGGCGAGGCTGCAGCCACCGCGCTCGCGGACGCGCGGCGGACGGTGGCAGCTGTGCTGGGCTGCCGGGCGGGCGAGGTGACCTTCACCGCGGGCGGAACCGAAGCAGACAACCTGGCGGTGAAGGGCATCGCCCTGGCTCGGCAGGCTGCCAACCCGCGGCTGAACCGGGTGGCGATCAGCGCCGTCGAACATCCCGCCGTCGAGGAATCGGCCAGGTACCTTGAGCGCTTCCACGGCTTCACCGTTGATGTGGTTCCGGTAGACGGGACCGGGCAGGTGACGCCGGAAGCGTTCCGAAAAGTCCTGACGCCGGAAACAGCCGTGGCCAGCGTGATGTACGCCAACAACGAGGTGGGAACCGTCCAGCCCGTTGCCCGGCTGGCAGCCCTGGCCCACGAACTCGGTATCCCTTTCCACACGGACGCCGTCCAGGCTGCCGGGTGGCTGCCGCTGGACACCAAGGCGCTGGGCGTGGACGCGATGAGCATTTCAGGCCACAAGTTGGGGGCGCCCAAGGGCTGCGGTGTGCTGTTCGTCCGGGGCCGCACCAAACTTGAGCCGCTGATCCACGGCGGCGGGCAGGAACGCGGCCGCCGTTCGGGAACGGAGAATGTGGCCGGAGCCGTGGGCCTGGCCACCGCCCTGACGCTGGCACATGCGGGCCAGGAGGAACAACGACGCCGGGTCACCGGATTGCGGGACACGTTCATTAACGCTGTGCTTGCCGGCGTTCCCGGCGCCGTCCTCACCGGGCATCCCGCTGAGCGGCTGCCCTCGGTGGCGTCGTTCTGCTTCCCGGGAACCAGCGGCGAGTCAGTACTCCTTGAACTGGAACGCCAGGGCGTGGTGTGCTCCAGCGGTTCAGCCTGCGCCGCGGGCTCGGACGCACCCTCTCCGGTGCTCACAGCACTGGGCTTTGCGCCCGAGGTTGCCCAGACCGCCGTCCGGTTCAGCTTCGACGCAACGGTGGCCGAAGCGGACCTTGCAGCCGCGGCAACCGCGGTGGAAGCCGCCGTCGGACGGGTCAGGGCACTCGGCGCCTGAGTTCCTTACCGCTTAGGTTCCTTACGACCCGGGACGCCGCCTCAACTCAGCCCGTGGGTCCTGGCCACCGTGAGGCAATGACCGGGTTCAGGAGTTCGCCAATACCTTCGACCCGGCACACCACTGTGTCGCCCGGGGCCAGGGGAACGCACTCTGCCGGGAAACCCGTCAGCACCAGGTCGCCCGGGTGAAGGGTCATAAACGAGGTCAGATACACGAGGATCTCATCAACCTTCCAGCCGAGGTCGGCGGTGCTGGCGGCCCGCAGGGCAGTGCCGTTGTGCACCACATCCACGGCCAGGCGGGACTCCTCGAGGCCGGTCACAATCCATGGTCCTGCAGGCGTGAACGTGTCCTGGCTCTTGGCGCTGATCCAAAGTTCATCGGATTTCTGTTGGTCGCGGCATGTGACGTCGTTACCGATGGTGAAGCCCAGGACCCCGCCGCGGGCGTTCCCAGGAGTCAGGCCACGCGCCTTGGTGCCGATCACAATGGCCAGCTCCGCTTCCGGGTCCACCCGCCGCATTCCGGGCGCAAGTTCTATCGCGTCGCCCGGCCCTATGACGCTGGTGGCCGCCTTGTGGAACGCCTGCGGCGGCAGTTCCCGCCCGGGCTGGCCGGTGTTGTGCGCCATTCCCAGGACATTGGCGGGCACGCTCGGAGCGAGGAACATAAAGGACTCCTCCCGCACCTGGTCCCCGGGTTGCCATCCCGTCCGCGGGTAGCTGGAGGCATTAGCCGGGGAGTCAGGGAAGGGACTGTCCGTGACCGTCCACGTGCTGCCTTCCGCGCCGCCAAAGTCCGCCGCATCGCTGGCAACAAAGAACTGTTCTGCGGGATGGACCGGAGGCAGCGGGCGGACGCGGGCAATGCGGCGGGGAAAGGCAGTCATGAGGGAATCCTACGGGGCCCTGGCGGCAGGCCGGCCTGTGGTCCGTCAGTAGAGCTCGCCCACCGGTATTTCCACGGCCAGGCGGTTGGACGGCCCCGGCAGCGGGCAGGCCCAGGCCTCGTTGTAGGCGCAGGAGGGGTTGTAGGCGAAGTTGAAGTCCAGCACAAAGGCGGCATCCGGGCCGGTCCCGTCCACGCCATGGAACGCACCCTTGATGGTGTCCAGCAAATACCGTCCCCCGCCGTAACTGCCGCCCGGCTGGCCGGCCGTGGCATCACGGAACGGGACAAAAATGCCGCCGCCGTAACCGTGCAGCTTCCACACTCCGAGCTGCCCCATTTCGGGCAGGTCGAACGTTCCCAGCCGGATAAACCGGACCACGCCGTCCGTTGCGGTCTCGACGCTCATTTCGCGGCCGGCACCCTCCTTGGTCAGCGGCACGTGGAAACGGTAGATGGGATCGTAATCCGCGGTTTTGAGCCCGGAGAACCGGGCCTTGTCCTGGGCGGTGAGAGCCGAGGCAGGGTGCGTGGCGAACATCAGGTCGCGCTGGTGGCGCCAGTACGAATGGGCCTCTGCCGGATTCTCGAGCGCCAACTTCCGGACGTTGGCGTACAGGGCGAAGGTCCGCAGCCGCCAGTCGGCAATGTCCACGGCGGAGATGCCCGCCAGGTTATCGTCGGCTCCGCCAAGGGTTTCTTCGGCTCTGCCGTGCTGCTGATCTTGCGCCATAGCCACCAGCCTAGTCCCCGCGCGGTACCGGACCTGCCCGACGGCGACACGGACCTGGCTGCATTCCCTTGCGGGAGGAGAGGAAACGCCCTCCGGTGCGGACCCGGCTGCTGCACCGGTCCGGTTAGGCTGGCTGCATGAGAGGCAAGGCGACTACGGTGCTGTCCGGTGTATCACTGCTGCTGGCCGGTGCCCTCCTTGCCGGTTGCGCCGGTGCAGGGCCGGGTCAGCCCGGCTGGACCGCGCAGCCGGGTCCTTCCGGAAGTGCAGGCTCCGGCGCCAACGCGCCCGCATCCCCGGACGCCTCCTCCTCAACGATGCCTTCCGATGGCGCCGCTCCCGGCGCCAGCGCATCCGGCCCGCCGCAGGCGGTGGCCACGGCTGCGGCCTGGAAGACTTTTTCGGACCCCGGCAAGGCCGTCAGCTTCGACCTGCCCGAGGACTGGATCGCCCAGTCCGTCACGCCGGAGGAAGGCACCTTGCCCGGTGCCCTGAAGGTCGAAGTGAAGAAGCCCGACGGCACCTTCATCGCAGCGCTCCGGACCGGACTGCCGCCGTCGTCCGCGGAATGCCCGGAAACAACACGGCGGCCGTACACGGTGGTCAGCAGCGTGCCGGTGGAAATGCCCGCCGCGGGCGGGGAGGGAACCATCCCGCCCAGGGTGGTGTTCCGCGTGATCCAGGGCTACAAATACTTTGGTTCCTACGGGCTCACCAACGTGGTGGGCGGCGCGGACGGCCAGGCCTGCGAGCTCCGGAACATCCTGCGGGGCCCGGCCGGAAAGGGCGACTACTCGTTCGGCGACGTCGTCTCCGTCAAGGCCTTCGCGCCCGATGAAAAGGTGGCCCCCGCCAAGGCCTTCGACACCCTTGACCAGGCCGCCCGGTACGTCAACGAGGGCACTGAATTCGCCAACGTCCAGCGGATGCTAATGTCTCTGAAGATCAAAAACTAGTCCCGTTCCCGGCCCCACATCTGTGCCGGGCAGAGCAGGGACTTTTCTTCCACCGCAACTCAAACCCGAAAGAGCCATGGAACGCAGCGTTTCCGCACGACTGGTCTTCAAAACCACAGCCAACACCAAGGTGGCCATGGCCATCGCCGTCGCGAGGAACAGGGGCTATTCCTCCTTTGACGAGTCGCTCTCCGTGACAGCGGGCAGCGGCCAGGTTCCGCTCACCGAGGTATCCGACCACCACGGCGGGCGGTTCCACTACATGGAGTTCGCCGAACCGGCGGAGGTGACAGTGGACTACTCCGCCACGGTGGCCGGAAAAGCGGAGCCGGAAGAGGCGGAGCTCGCAGACCGGATCCGGTACGTCCGGCCCAGCCGGTACGCAGAATCAGACCGGCTGCTGCCCACCGCCTACGCCGAATTCGAAGGGGTCCAGGGCGCCGGCCTGCTGCACGCCGTCAGGAACTGGGTGAACGGGGAACTGCGCTACCTCAGCGGATCGTCGCGGGGCACGGACGGTGCAGTGGAAACGCTTCTCAGCCGGCGCGGGGTGTGCCGGGACTTCGCGCACCTGGCCATCGCACTGCTGCGCTCCAAGGACATTCCAGCCAGGCTCGCTGCCGTCTACGCCCCCGGCCTGGCGCCGATGGATTTCCACGCCGTGGCCGAAGCCTATGTTGAAGGGGCCTGGCACGTCATCGATCCCACGGGGCTGGCCCCGCGGGAATCGATGCTGCGCATTACGGCCGGCCGGGACTCGGCAGATACTGCCTTCCTCTCGACGGTGGGCGGCAGCCTGGTCCTGAACCAGCTCCAGGTCACCGCAGTGGTCAACGGCACCCTCCCGGTGGAGGATCCGGCCCGGCTGGTGAAGCTGGGCTGATCCCGGCAGGCTGGCGGGCTGGCCCGCCTGCCTGCCGGGCCCGGCGGCCTTACTATCGGGCCGGGCGGGGACCCAGCGAACTCCGCAGTTTTTCGGTGAGCCGCCGCAGTTCTTTCTGTTCCTCCGGTGTCAGGGCAGGCCCCATCAGGGTGGAGATGTCCCGGACATGTTCGCGGCCGATCTCTTTTTGAAGTTCCCGGCCTGCGTCGGTGAGCTGGAGCAGCACGCCGCGGCCGTCATCAGGAGCCGGCATCCGTGCCACCAGCCCGCGTTTTTCCAGCCGCTCCACCAGCCGGCTGAGGCTGGACTGGCTAAGGAGGACGTTGTCGTTGAGCTCGTTGAGCCGCAGCCATCCGGTGGGACAGCGCGAGAGCGTGAACAGGACGTCATACTCATTCACCGCAAGCTTCCGGAAGGCCGGACCCGTCTGCAGTTTGCGCATCACGGCGACCTGCGCGCGGAACAGCGATTCCCAGGTTTCGGCCGCCAGGCGGACGGGTGATTCTGAACTGTTGCCGGCCATCATGCCTCCACAGCGGACTTCTCCGCGTCCTTGGCCGGCTGCTCCTGGGTGGCCAGCGCTGCGGCAACCCGGTTGGCGTGGGTGGGCGGTTCGGGGACGTGCGCCGGCTTGAGGGCGGCGTATTCCTTGCGCAGGACGGGCAGGACTTCCTCGCCGAAAAGGTCCAGCTGTTCCAGCACGGTCTTCAGCGGCAGTCCGGCGTGGTCGATCAGGAACAGCTGCCGCTGGTAGTCGCCAAAGTACTCCCGGAATGTCAGGGTCTTTTCAATAACCTCCTGCGGGCTGCCAACCGTCAGGGGTGTTTGGGACGTGAAGTCCTCCAGTGACGGGCCGTGGCCGTAAACCGGGGCGTTGTCGAAGTAGGGACGGAATTCCTTGACGGCGTCCTGCGAGTTTTTCCGCATAAAGAACTGGCCGCCCAGGCCCACAATCGCCTGGTCCGCCTTGCCGTGGCCGTAGTGCTCGTAGCGCTCACGGTAAAGGCTGATCAACTGCTGGTAGTGCTCCTTGGGCCAGAAGATGTTGTTGGCAAAGAAGCCGTCGCCGAAGTACGCGGCCACTTCAGCGATCTGCGGCGTGCGGATGGAACCGTGCCATACAAAGGGGGCCACGCCGTCGAGCGGGCGCGGGGTGGAGGTGAAGTTCTGCAGCGGAGTGCGGAACTTGCCGGACCAGTTCACCGTGTCCTCGTCCCACAGCTTGCGCAGCAGGCTGTAGTTCTCGATGGCGAGCTCAACCCCGTCCTGGATGTTCTTGCCGAACCACGGGTAGACGGGCGCCGTGTTGCCGCGGCCCAGGACCAGGTCCACGCGGCCATCGGCCAGGTGCTGGAGCATGGCGAAGTCTTCGGCGATCTTGACCGGATCATTGGTGGTGATCAGTGTGGTGGCCGTGGACAGGATGATCCGCTCGGTCTGCGCCGCGATGTAAGCGAGGGTGGTGGTGGGGGAGGAAGAGAAGAAGGGCCGGTTGTGGTGCTCGCCGATGGCGTACACATCCATGCCGATTTCCTCGACCTTCTTGGCGATGGCGACGGAGGCCTTGATGCGTTCGTTCTCGGTGGGGGTCCGGCCCGTGGTGGGGTCCGTGGTGATGTCGCTGACGCTGAAAACACCGATCTGCATGATGTGCCTTTCCGTTGCTTGGACTTGCTGGCCTGGTTCCACTATAGGCCAATTTAGATGCATTTGCATCTATCGCCGGATACAACGCTGCCGCACCGAAAATATTCCGCTGTTTTTACTCGGGGCTTCCCGGTGCTGCCCGGCGGCCGCTGACTTTGGGCACCATACCGGTGGTCCAGTCTCGGAACTCCTCGTCAACGTCGGCGCCTGGGCCGAATTCCGGGCGCTCGTGCAGTTCCCGCAGCAGCGCCTTCTTCTCCCGGCGCCCCTCCACCAGCCGGTAGAGGACCGGAACCAGGACCAGGGTCAGGGCAGTGGACGAGACGAGGCCGCCGATGACCACCACAGCCAGTGGCTGCGAAATGAAGCCGCCGCCGCCGGTAAGCCCGAGCGCCATCGGCGTCAGGGCGAAGACCGTGGCCAGGGCGGTCATCAGGATGGGGCGGAGCCGCTGGCGCGCGCCGTGGATGATGGCATCGGCCACGTTCATTCCCGGCCGCCCGTCGCGCGGCTGCCGGTACTGGTTGATGAGGTCGATCAGCACAATGGCGTTGGTGACCACGATGCCCACCAGCATCAGCATGCCGATCAACGACGGCAGGCCCAGCGGAACGCCGGTCACCAGCAGCAGTGCCACTGCGCCGGTGGCCGCGAACGGCACCGACACCAGCAGGATCAGGGGCTGGATAAGGGATTTGAAGGTGGCCACCATAATCACGTAGACGATGGCGATTGCCGCGAGCAGGGCGAGCCCCAGCTGCTGGAACGACTCCTGCTGCTGGGTGGTGGCACCGCCGATTTCGGCAGTGACCCCGGCCGGCAGCTGGACCCCGGCGAGGCGCTTCTGGACCTCCGTGTTCACGGCGCCGAGGTTGGATCCCGACGGCGTCACCGACACGCGTGCGGTGCGCTGGCCGTTGCTGGCGGTGATGGATACCGGGACGTCCACCTGTTCCACTGCGGCGATGCTGCCGAGCGTGACAGGGCCGCCGGCGGCCGGCAGCGGGATGTTGCGGACGGCGTCGATGCTGGTGAACCGGGTGCCCTTGCCGATCTGGACGGGGAAGTCATTGGTTTCGATCCGCACGGTGCCGGCAGGAACAGGACTGATGGTTGAGGCGAGGACACCCGCCACCTGCTCTTCGTTGAGCCCTGCCGCTACGGCTTTTGCACGGTCCACTTTTACCTGCACCACGGGCTGGCTGGCGGCGAGGTTGGTGGCAACTTCACTGGTGCCCGGCACTCCGGTCATGGCTTCGACCATGGCGTCGCTGGCAGTCTGCAGGTCCGCCGTGGTTGCGGCTTTGATGGTGATGTCCACCGTGGAGGACGTGCCGAAGCCGCCCTGCTGGGTGCCCACGGAAACCTTCCCGGAATCAGGAACCTTTGCCAGTTCGTTGCGCACCGTTTCCTGCAGCTGGTCCTGGTCCGCCTTCTCGTCGGTCACCACCGTGAACGTGGAGTTCGAGGATCCGGTGGAGGTAATGGCGGCAAACCCGGCCTGTGCGTTCCCGGAGGTGACCTGCACGTCCCGGATGCCGTCGATCCCGCGCAGGACCTCCTCGAGGCGGATGGCGGCGGCGCTGGTGTCCGCCAGGCTGGTGCCGGCGGGCAGTACCTGCCGGACGGTCAGGCTGTTCTGGCCGGAATTGCCCAGCAGGTTGGTGGCCAGCAGCGGTGCCATCGCTCCCGTCGCGCCCAGGACAAGGGCGGCGGCCACCAGGGTGATCACGGGATGCTTCTGGGTTTTCGTGAGAATGGGGAGGTAGCCGCGCTGGAGCCTGCTGCGCTGTTCCGCCTCCAGT
This sequence comes from Arthrobacter sp. Soil_C_49, assembly GCF_057656635.1. Lineage (NCBI taxonomy): Bacteria > Bacillati > Actinomycetota > Actinomycetes > Micrococcales > Micrococcaceae > Arthrobacter > Arthrobacter sp. Soil_C_49. The sequence goes on along the minus strand of NZ_JBDGJZ010000005.1, from coordinate 212,320 downwards.
GCCTTCGCCCTCGCCTCTGACGCATCCCTGCGGGCTGCCTCGCTGCCTGGCGTAAGGCCGGGATTCCGCAGGAACCAGTAGGCAAGCACGGGAACGATGGTCAGCGAGACCAGCAGGGACGCCAGCAGCGCCATGGTGACCGTGAGGGCGAATGGCCGGAACAGTTCACCGGCGAGTTCGCCGACGAAAGCAATGGGCAGGAAGACTGCCACGGTGGTCAGCGTGGAAGCGGTGATGGCGCCGGCTACTTCGCGGATGGCGGTCAGGATGGCGGTGACCTTGTCCTCGCCGTAGCTGAGGTGCCGCTTGATGTTTTCGATGACCACGATCGAGTCGTCCACCACGCGCCCGATGGCGATGGTCAGCGCGCCGAGGGTGAGGATGTTCAGCGAGTAGCCGGTGGCGGACAGGCCGATAAAGGTGATCAGGAGCGAGAGCGGGATGGACACCGCCGTCACCAGCGTGGACCGGGCTGACATCAGGAACACCAGGATGACAGCCACGGCGAAGCCCAGGCCCAGCAGGCCCTCGGTGGTGAGGTCCTTGATGGACTTTTCGATGAAGGGGGCCTGGTCGAAGACCGGCGTGAACTTGGCATTGGAGCCCAGCTCGGCCTCGAGCTCGGCCAAGGTGTCACGCACTGCATGCGAGATGGCCACCGTGTCGCCTTCAGGCTTCTTGGTAACGGACACGGCCAGGGTTTCGGCGCCGTTGGTCCGCGTGATGGAGGTCCGTTCGTCGTCCTTGACGGAGACGTCGGCCACGGTGCCGATCGTGGCGGCGTTCTTTGCCCCGGCGAGCGGCAGTGCCTTGACGGCGTCCAGGGAATCGACGGGGCTGCCGATCTGCAGGGAGAGGGTCTTCCCCTGTTCCTCAAGGGTGCCAGCCGGGACCAGGGCGCCGTTGTTCGCCAACGCGTCACGGATGGAGGTAAGGGTGGCGCCGGCGGCCGCCATGGCATCGGCGCGGGGAAGGATCTCGATGTGCTGGGTGGCGCCGCCGGTCACATCGGCGCCGCGGACGCCGTCGATCTTCTGCAGCCGGGGCACGCTGAGGCGCTGCAGGTCCGAATTGAGCTCGCTGAGGGACTTGTCCGAGGACACGGCCAGGAAAACGATGGGAAAGTCGCTGATGCTGCCGGCAATGGCCTGCGGCTGGACATCCTCGGGGAGGTTCCGTTTGGCGTTGGAGATGGCCCGGTCAATCTGGTTCCGGGCACGGTCAAGGTTGGAACCGTAGGTGAAGACCATGGTGATCTGGGAGACGCCGTTGCGCGACGTGGAGGAGGTGGATTCCAGCCCCTCCACGCCGTTCAACGCAGTCTCCAGCGGCCCGCTCACCTGCTTGTCCACCACCTCCGGGGAGGCCCCGGGCATGGCGGTCAGCACCGTGATCTGGGGAAACTCGATCGACGGGATGAGCTCCTGCTTCAGCGACGACATGGTGATCACGCCGAACACGGAGGCGAAGACGGTGATCAGTGCGATCAGTGCCCGGTTTGCCAGTGAAAGTTGTGCCAACCGGAACATCGCATGAACTCCTGTGGGGTTGTGACTGACTGTTGCGGATCAGGACAGCCGGCCATCGGCCCCCGGCAGGGTCAGTGGCTGGCGGTAACGCTCTCCAGCTGCAGGGACCTTGCCGTGGCCTTCTCCAGCTCCGCGGCAAGCTCCGGATTGTCATCGAGCTTGACGCCGTAGCCGGGCATCATGTCCTTCAGCCTGGACTGCCAGCCCTTGAAGTTCTTCGGGAAGGCCTTCCGGAGCAGCTCGATCATGATGGGCACCGCAGTGGAGGCTCCGGGGGACGCACCCAGGAGCGCGCCGATGGAACCGTCACGGCCGGCAATGACTTCAGTGCCGAACTGAAGTACGCCGCCCTTCTGCGGGTCCTTCTTGATGATCTGTACACGCTGGCCGGCCGTGATCAGTTCCCAGTCGCCTGCCTTGGCTTCCGGGTAGTACTCCCGCAGGGCTTCGACCTTGTCGGCGTGCTTCTTGGCCACTTCCTTGACCAGGTACGCGGTGAGGTCCATGTTGTCCTTGGCTACGGCAAGCATGGGGATGATGTTGCTGGGCCGGATGGACAGCGGCAGGTCCAGGTAGGAGCCGTTCTTCAGGAAGTTGGTGGAGAAACCCGCGTACGGGCCGAACAGCAGCGAACGCTTGCCATCGACGTACCGGGTGTCCAGGTGCGGCACGGACATGGGCGGGGCACCCACCGACGCCTGGCCGTACACTTTGGCGCTGTGTTGCGCCGCCAGGGTCTCGTCAGTGCAGCGGAAGAACTGGCCGGAGACCGGGAAGCCACCGTAGCCCTTGCTTTCCGGAATGCCGGAGGCCTGGAGCAGGTGCAGCGCACCGCCGCCCGCGCCCACAAAAACGAACTTTGCATGGATCTTGCCGTGTTCGCCTGACTTGGGGTACTTCAGCGAAAGGTTCCAGCCGCCGTCGGACGCCCTGGAGATGCCGGTAACGTCGTGGCCGTAATTGATCTCGACGCCGTTGTTCCCCAGGTAGCTGGTCAGCTCACGGGTGAGCGCCCCGAAGTCCACGTCGGTGCCCTCTGCAGCGCGGGTGGCCGCGATCCGCTGCTTCGGATCGCGGCCCTTCACGATCAGGGGCGCCCACTTGCCGATCTGGCCGTGGTCCTCGGAGTACTCCATGCTGCGGAACAGCGGGTGCGGCTTGAGGGCCTCGTAGCGGGTCTTCAGGAAGCGGGTGTTTTCCTCGCCGATCACAAAGCTCATGTGCGGCACGGTGTTGATGAAGCGCTTGGGTGAACCAATCAGGGACTGGTCCACAAGGTGGGACCAGAACTGGCGGGAAAGCTGGAACTGCTCGTTGATGAGCAGTGCCTTGGTGGGGTCCACCGAGCCGTCTTTGGCTGCGGGGGAGTAGTTGAGTTCGCAGAGGGCAGCGTGGCCGGTTCCGGCGTTGTTCCACGGGCCGGAGCTTTCCAGCCCGGGCTCGTCCAGCCGCTCGAACATGGAGATGGTCCAGTCCGGCTCCAACTGCTTGATGAATGCCCCCAGCGTGGCGCTCATGATGCCGCCGCCAATCAGGACGACGTCGGCATGAGGGGTCTTGGAAATGAAGGTCACGATCAGTCTCCGATTGCAGCGGCTCTGGCTGTCACAGAATATCCCCGCGCAGGCCTACTACTGAAATTGGGCTGGCCCGTCAAGGCTTCAATTGCACTTTGGTGAAAACTTCATTTAAGACAGGTGACGCCGGATAGCTCAGCACCCGGTCCGAGAGGGCAAGCGCGGAGATCGGGAAGGCGATGGGGACCGCGGGAACCGTGGCTGCGATCTGGGCATTTATGGTGTGATATTGCTCATCCCGCTCCTGCCCCTCGGGCATCCCGCGGGCCCTGTTGATCTTGGAGAAGACCTGCGGATCCTGGTAGCCGAACTCGCCGTTTTTCTCGCCAAAGAGCGGGCCCACAAAATTGTCGGCGTCAGAGTAGGAGCCGTTCCAGCCCAGCAGGTGGAGAGCGTGGTCCCCGGGGGACTGGACCTTTTGCAGGTACCCCTCGGACCAGTCCACGGGAACAGGCTTGACGTTGAAACCCACGGCGGTGAGCTGGCGGCTGATCTCGGCATAGACCTTCTCCGGAGTGGGGAGGTAGGGCCGGGTGACGTTCAGCGGGTAGTAGAACCTCAGTTCCTCACCGGCGTAGGCGGCGTCCTTGAGGTACTCCCTGGCCTTGGCGGGGTCGTGCCCCAGCGCGGGGGCGTCGTTGTTGAAACCGCTGATCTTCGGCGGCACGAACTGTGTGGCCACGGCGGTGTTGTCGATGAAGAACTTGCGGATCAAGGTCTCTTTGTCGATCGCCAGTTCGATGGCCTGGCGGACTTTCTGGTTCTGCAGGACCGGAATCTCCTGGTTGATGCCCAGATACATCACCGAGAACGGATCCCGTTGCACAATCTGCTTGCCGCGCTTCACCAGCTGGTCAAAGTTGCCCACGGTCACGGCGTCGTAGCCGTCGATTTTTCCATCGAGCAGGGCCTGAAGGCGGGCCTGAGGGTGGTTGTAGGCCACGAAGTTGATGGTGGCGATCTGGCCGCGGTCTCCCCAGTAGGACGCATTGCTGGCCAGGGTCACGCTGCCTTCGTCCCAGGACTTCAGTTTGAACGGGCCGGTGCCCACCGGATTGGTGCCGAAAACGGACATCGCCTGGCCGCCGCGGCTTTGATCCAGGACGTCGGCCTTTCCGGCGGCAAGCGCTGCGGGGGAGGCCATGGCGAAGGCGGGCAGGGTGAGCGCCTGCAGGAATGCGGTAAAGCGCTGGGTAAGGTCGATCCGCACGGAATCGGCGGACAGCGCCGTGCAGCTCTTGAAGATGGACAGCTCCGGCTGGTCCGAGTGCGCCTTGAACACGCCCTTGAAGGAACTGCCGGGCGCCTGCCGGCGCAGGTCCTCGGAGAACGCGAACCACCGGTTGAAGTTGGCGCAGACAGCATCGGCACTAAAGGGGGTGCCATCGTGGAACGCCACGCCGCTGCGCAGCTTAAAGGTGTAGGAGCGGCCCTCGTTGGATTCTTCCCACTCAGTGGCCAGCAGCGGGGTGGGTTTCCCGGTGGTCTGGTCCACCCCCACCAGTCCCTCCAGGATCTGGCGGGTGATCCGCTGGGACTCCACGTCGCTGGACAGTGCCGGGTCCAGGCCCAGCGGCTGCACCGCGGTGCCGAAGTTGAAGGTTGCGGGGGGCTCCGCCGTCGGGCTGGGGGCAGGGGAAGAAGACGACGGCGAGGGGGCCGGAACAGCAGTGCATGAGGTGACGCCCAAGGCCAGGAGGGCGGCGCCGGTCGTCAGGACCGTCCGCCGGGATGGACTGCTGGGCACTCGATGATCACCTCGGGATTTTGCCGGCGCCGCCGCTTGCGGGCCGGGACCCAGTCTAGTTGACCTCCCCGGGTGTTTCCCGGGAGGCCCGCAGGGCGGCCGTTTACCCGCAACCGTCGTTAAAAGCCCCCGGGGGCCCGTCCTTGGCGAACGGGCCCCCGGGGGCTTTTCGATCTGAGTTACCGCCTGCCCGGACTACTTGGGCATGAGGACGGAATCGATGAGGTAGACGGTGGCGTTCTTGGTCTTGACGCCTCCGCAGATCACGCTGGCGTCGTCCACCTTCAGGGCGTCACCGCTGCCCGTGACCGTGACGGAGCCGCCCTGGACCGTGGCGTGAGTGCCCACGATCTTGTCGGGAGTGATCTGGCCGGGAACCACGTGGTAGGTCAGGATCTTGCTCAGCAGGGCATCATCGGTCTTCAGGGTTTCGATGGTGGCCGGGTCGATCTTGGCAAAGGCGTCATCCACCGGCGCGAAGACAGTGAATTCACCGCCGTTGAGGGTGTCCACGAGGTCCACCTTCGGGTTCAGCTTGCCGGAAACCGAAGCCGTGAGGGTGGTCAGAATGGGGTTGTTGGAGGCTGCCACGGCGACGGGGTCCAGGGCCATGCCTTCAACGGAACCGGCGCCGGTGGGGACCTGCTCGGCGTAGGCGGCGCAGCCGGCGCCAACAAGGTTTGCCGCCGGGTCCATGGCGGCAGCTGAGGCGCTGGCCGACGGGGTGGGGGCCATGCTGGAAGCCGAGGGGGCGGCGGCCGGCGCGGAGGAGGTTGAGGTGCCGGCCGAGCCGCCGCAGGCGGTCAGGCTGAGCAGGGCTGCAGCTGCAACGCCTGCGACGCTGAATGTGGTGCGCTTAAGAGTCTGCATTTCGGTTCTCCTTGGTTGAACATTTCGCCTGGCCGTGGACGGGTGTCCGCGGCGCTTAGTGCTTCTGGCTGGTGGGCACCTGCCCTTGGCTGGTGTCTCATGGGGTATTCGGCTGCTGCAGAAACATGGATGGGTCAACGTCAAGGACTTTTTCAAAGCGCTGTTGATTTTGCCGGCGGCAGGGAAGCAAAAAGATCCCCCGGCCGGTGAACTGGTCACTGGCCGGGGGATCTTTTGTTGTTGAGTGCGCAAGGGGGGACTTGAACCCCCACGCCCGAAGGCACAGGAACCTAAATCCTGCGTGTCTGCCAATTTCACCACTCGCGCGTGGCTGCCGTTGCCGGGTGTTCAGCTGCCTGGGTCAGGGCTGGAAACGTACGACGGCGGATGCCAGACTTTATTGTAGCGTCGCGCAGGCGCGGCCTGCGTCAGCCGTGGCAGGGTCAGGCGTCCAGCTTCAGGTCCCGGCGGAGTTTGGCCACATGGCCGGTGGCGCGGACGTTGTATTGGGCCAGCGCCACCTTGCCGTCCGGGTCCACTACGACAGTGGACCGGATCAGGCCCTCATACGTCTTGCCGTAGTTCTTCTTTTCTCCCCATGCCCCGTAGGCCTCTGCCACTGCGTGGTCCTCGTCCGAGAGCAACGGAAAAGTGAGGGTCTCCTGCGCAGCGAACTTGGCGAGCTTTGCCACCGGATCGGGGGAGATGCCCAGCACGTCATAGCCTGCCGACTGCAGGGAGGAAAGGCTGTCCCGGAAGTCGCAGGCTTCCTTGGTGCAGCCGGGGGTCGCAGCCGCGGGGTAGAAGTACACGATGGTGTGCCGGCCCGGGCGCGGTGCCAGGCTGACGTCCTTGCCGGAGGAATCCTTCAAGGTGAAGTGCGGTGCGTCGTCACCTGTTACGAGTCTGTCAGCCATTGTTTTTCTCCTTGTTGCAGGCGGGACACACCAGCCTAGTAAGCGGCCCGGAGCAGTGCCAATCGACACTTGGCTATACTTGCTGCTATGCCTGATATGGATCAATGGCCCACAGGGCGCCTCTTGTCCACTGCTGCGCGCCTGGTTGAACACTCCTGGAATGAAAAACTCGGCGCTATAGGTCTCACCCACGCCGGTGTTATCGCCATAGAAGTTCTCCACGCGCAGGGCCCCATGACTCAGGCGCAGCTTGCCCAGTACGTGCGTGTGCAGGCCCAGACCATGGGTAAAACCCTCAGCCGGCTGGAGGCCCACGGCCACATCGCCCGGGTCCGCAGCACTTCTGACCGCCGCAGCCACGTAGTGTCCCTCACGGAACGGGGCAGGGAAGCTGTCGCCGCCGCCGTCGAGATGGAACGTACGGTCCTGGCAGCGGCCACCATCGATCCCGACGCCCTCCGGCAGGAACTCAAGGCTGTTGTCCGGGAGCTCGCAAGCCAGTTCGGAACCACCACTTCGGCCGTAATGATGGAAAACCCGTCCATGACCCCATAAGGGCCACCAACCGCTTCCACACACGCGTGATCCCAGCTGTAGCCGGCTGTGGTCACGCTTTATTTTTTGCGCGGCACTTCCCCGACACCGAAAAACCCCATCACCTTTCGCAGCAGGAGGTGATGGGGCGTTTTGTCCCTGACGCTATCCGGGCCCACGGGTCGGAGACCGTGGATAACAAAACAGCCCCCGGCTTGTGTTTCCACAAACCGGAGGCTGTTTTCCCAGTGGTGCACCCCCCGGGACTTGAACCCGGAACCCATTGATTAAGAGTCAATTGCTCTGCCAATTGAGCTAGAGGTGCATCTTTTGTTTCGATCGTTTGGGGCTTTTTCTTTCCCCGTTGATCTCCGCAACGACATGAAACTCTACACGAACTTTTGGTGCATGTGAAATCGAGGGACGCACGCGGGCCCCCGTCAGCCGGCAGGGGGCAAAACCAGCACAAAGTCGGGGTTTTCATTGTTTGTCAGCAGCCAAAAACCGCCGTCGGGGGTGTGCACCACGTCCCTGATCCGGCCGTATTCGCCTGTGAAATGGGCCACAGGCGTGCCGGCCTCCTCTCCCGCCAGGGGGACTGTCCACATCCGCTGGCCGCGCAATGCGCCCAAGTAGGCTGTTGAGCCCACGATTTCCAGTCCGCTGGGGGAGGATTCGCTCGTTGCCGGCCAAACGACTTTTGCGTCCCGGAACTCAGCGCGGTGCGGCGCGCCCGTTACTGCAGGCCACCCGTAGTTGCCGCCGGCCACAATCAGGTTCAGTTCATCGTCCACATCGGGCCCGAACTCGCTGGCCCAGAGCCGGCCGTCAGCGTCCCAGGCCAATCCCTGGACGTTCCTGTGACCCAGGCTGTAGACAGCGTTACCGAACGGATTGCCAGGGGCGGGATCGCCGTCGGCTGTCAGGCGAAGGATCTTCCCGCCCAGCGCTTCCGGGTCCTGCGGCTGGTCCCGGCGCTGGGAGTCGCCGGTCCCCACGTACAGGAAGCCGTCCGGTCCGAAGCGGATCCTTCCGCCGTTATGGGTGGAGGCCTTCGGAATCCCGGTGAAGATCACTTCCGGTTCTTCCAGGGAAAGCGTGCCGTCACCGGCTGCCGGCAACCGAAGGCGGGCAATCCTGTTATCCGACCCGGACGTGAAGTAGGCATAGAGGTAGCGGTCGGTTGCGAAGTTGGGGGACAGGGCAAGCCCCAGCAGGCCACCTTCTCCTCCCGGAACCACGCCTGGAACTTCACCCAACTCACGGGCAGCGCCGGAGCGGACTGTTTTGAGGCGGGCAGTGTCGCGCTCGGAAACCACCGCTGTTCCGTCCGGAAGGAACACTGCGGCCCAGGGGATTTCCAGTTGCAGATCCAGGCGCTGTGGTATTCCCGGCGTCGGGTCCGCGGAGGTGCTCAGGGAAGGGATGCTTAGTGAAGGGGTGCTGCCGGTGGGCGTTTCATCGGGAGTGCCTGTGCAGGAAGACACCAGAATGGCCAGGCAGGCGGCAGCTGCAGCCATGGCGGGTGCAGCACGGTGCGCCCGCAGACGGGAAAGGGCGGTCCTAGATGCGCCTGCGGCGCGGTGCCCTGAACCCGGCAGCCTCGGCATGCGCCGGGGAATCGAACCAGACGTCGGCCCTGGTCTGCTCATACTCGGGGTGTCCCTCCTCGTAGTACACCATGGCACCGGCGTCACCCTTGACGGTGTAATCCGCCGGCCCGCTTCCGTCAGCCGCGGCCGACGCCGACCCCGCGCCGTAGGGCTCTTGCGCCGCCAGGTGCCCGGCTGGCTCCGTCCCTGCCGGCGTGGTGGCTGCAGGTGCCGTTACGGCCGAAGGCGTGGCTGCCGGCTGGTCCTGCGTATGATCGGCTCCGCTTTCCACCAGGGCGGACGACTGCGTCCGGTCCAGCGTTTCCGCAGTTGCGGCATCGCTGGGGAGACCCACGCCAGTACCTCTTGGGGAAGGCGTCGTGTTGCCGGTGCCGGCGGCCGAAGGCTGCGGTGCTGCGGCTGCGTTCCGGGTGTCCTCCGGTTCTTCAACTGCCGCCGTCTCAGCTCCGGGAAGGGTAGGGGCCTGCGGCGCAGTGTATTCGGCGTGGTGGACCGGCTGCTGGTTGGCGGTTCCCTTGTCGGTGGTTCCGGCAGGCGCAGTTCCGGACCCGGTCTCCGATGCCGGGACATGCGCCGCTGCCGTTGCGCTTTCCCGGTGACCCGCGCCTTCGTGGGCCGGCGCCGGCCCTGATGCCTCGGACCACTGCGTTTCCCACTCAGCCTCGTCCTTGATCCGGCGTTCTTCCCGGCCTTCCCCGCTGTAGGCACCCGCGGCGGTTCGGGCTTCCCCGCCGGGCACATCTGTGGTGCCTATGGCGGACGATCCGGCACCGCCGTGCTGTACTGTCGCGGTCGGCGAATCATGGGCCGCCGCCGCGGTCTCGGCCGGCTCATCGGCAGTGACGGGCGCTGCGGGTTCTGCCGGGCGGCCGAATCCCGCAGCACTGGGAATACCCGTGGTGCCGGCAGCTTCCGCGGACGCGGCGGCGCTGCCACCCGAGAGTGCACCGTCAGTCCGCAGACCCCCTTCAGCGCGGGGCCTTTCCGGCTGCCCGACGGCCGGGCCGGTAGAGGTCTCCCGGGCGGCAGCCGACTTCTTGGCATTGACCCGCCACCACACAACACCCGCCAGCACAACGAGCAGAATGATCAAGTAGACAGCTTCCATGACAATCCCTTCAGTCGGTTCGGCAAGCTCCTTTGCCCGACGCTACGTCGGGTCCACAGCGCTGTCCAGCACTTTGACCTGCCGGGACACCCTTTTCCTGTGGCCCGGACGGTGCCCGGGGCGGGAGGCGGGTGCACGCCGGGGCGCGATGCCCCGAGCTGCTGTCCGGATGCGTGAGGAAGGCCACAGGCAACCAGCCCTGCCGGCCGTGCATCTCAGCATTCGAGATGGCAGTCCACTATCTGATCCGAAATATTCCGGGTTTTGCAGTTAACCGCGCCCGGTCTGTCGTTGCGCTGTTCCGCGGAGCCATAGACTTTCCCCTATGAGTGAGGACACCCTGACGGGAACCGACAACAAGCCTGACATCAAGCCGCGCAGCCGGGTAGTAACTGACGGCATCCACGCCGCCCCCGCCCGGGGCATGTTCCGCGCCGTCGGCATGGGCGATGACGACTTCGCCAAGCCCCAGGTGGGTGTCGCCAGCTCCTGGAACGAAATCACCCCTTGCAACCTTTCGCTGAACCGGTTGGCCCAGGGCGCCAAGGAAGGCGTTCACGCCGGCGGCGGCTTCCCCATGCAGTTCGGCACCATCTCCGTTTCGGACGGCATCTCCATGGGCCACGAAGGCATGCACTTCTCACTGGTTTCCCGCGAAGTCATCGCCGACTCCGTGGAGACCGTAATGCAGGCCGAGCGGATTGACGGCTCGGTCCTTCTGGCCGGGTGCGACAAGTCCCTCCCGGGCATGCTGATGGCCGCAGCCCGCCTGGACCTGTCCAGCGTCTTCCTCTATGCCGGCTCCATCATGCCCGGCTGGGTCAAGCTCGAAGACGGCTCGGAAAAGGAAGTCACCCTCATTGATGCCTTCGAAGCTGTTGGCGCATGCGCCGCCGGCAAGATGAGCATGGAAGACCTGACCCGCATCGAAAAAGCCATCTGCCCGGGCGAAGGCGCCTGCGGCGGCATGTACACGGCCAACACCATGGCCTGCATCGGCGAGGCCCTCGGCATGTCCCTGCCCGGCTCGGCCGCCCCGCCCTCGGCAGACCGCCGTCGTGATGAATTCGCCCGCAAGTCCGGCGAAGCGGTAGTCAACCTGCTGCGCCAGGGCATCACCGCCCGCGACATCATGACTAAGAAGGCCTTCGAGAACGCCATCGCCGTCACCATGGCCTTCGGCGGTTCCACCAACGCCGTCCTGCACCTGCTGGCCATTGCCCGCGAGGCCGAAGTTGAGCTCACCCTCGACGACTTCAACCGCATCGGCGACAAGATCCCGCACCTGGGTGACCTCAAGCCTTTCGGCCGCTACGTGATGACCGATGTCGACAAAATCGGCGGCGTGCCGGTGATCATGAAGGCACTGCTCGACGCCGGCCTGCTGCACGGCGACTGCCTGACCGTCACGGGCAAGACCGTCGCTGAGAACCTCGCATCCATCAACCCGCCGGACCTTGACGGCAAAATCCTGCGCGCGCTGGACAATCCGATCCACAAGACCGGCGGCATCACCATCCTGCACGGCACCATGGCCCCTGAGGGCGCAGTGGTGAAGAGCGCAGGCTTTGACGCCGACGTCTTCGAAGGCACTGCACGCGTGTTCGAACGTGAACAGGGCGCCCTCGATGCGCTGGACAAAGGCCAGATCCACGCGGGCGACGTCGTCGTCATCCGCTACGAAGGCCCCAAAGGCGGCCCCGGCATGCGCGAAATGCTCGCCATCACCGGCGCCATCAAGGGAGCGGGGCTGGGCAAAGACGTCCTGCTCCTCACCGACGGCCGCTTCTCCGGCGGCACCACGGGCCTGTGCATCGGGCACGTCGCACCGGAAGCCGTCGACGGCGGCCCCATCGCCTTCGTCAGGGACGGCGACCGCATCCGCGTGGACATCGCAGCCCGCAGCTTCGACCTGCTGGTGGACGAGGCAGAGCTCGAAACCCGCAAGGCGGGCTGGGAGCCGCTGCCCGCGAGATACACCAAGGGCGTCCTCGCCAAGTACGCCAAGCTGGTGCACAGCGCCTCAACAGGCGCATACTGCGGGTGATGCCTTCCCCGTACGTGGAGCGCTGAGCGCCCCACGTACGGGGCCCCTCGGCATCACCCTTATTAAGCCCTTCCGGCCTCGGGTGACTCGCTGAAGGTTCGATCCCTTCGCAAGGAGGGATCAGTTCGTGGACAATGATGTCCACATGGTGAGATCGCGTTGTGCGTCGTTGACACGCTTTCCACCAGAGGGAAAACTGAACGCATGACTTTCGTTACCAGCTGCGCCGCTGCAGAAGCAGTTGTCGTCCTTACCAAGCGCGTGGCACATTAGCCTCCACTGGTAACGAACCGTCACGCGCAAACCCCTCGAAGAGCCGCCAGGCTGAGGGGTTTTTTTATTTCCCGCAGTTTCCATGTAACACAGATGATCCACAAGGAAGAGTCCGATGAGCAAAGGATCGCCGATCAGCCCCTCGCTGATGGCTACTAAGTCCGCTGGAGCCCCCAAGGCTCCGGAACGCGCCGACCGCACGGCTGACCACGCCGTCGTCGTCGCCGACCTTGCTGCCGTCTCTCCTGTCCTTGGGCCGAACAACGTTGTACCCCCAACGGTGATGACCGGCTCGCAAGCTATTGTCCGCTCGCTCGAAGAACTCGGCGTCGACGATATTTTCGGTTTGCCCGGTGGCGCGATCCTGCCCACCTATGACCCCTTGATGGCCTCCAGCATGAACCACGTCCTGGTCCGTCACGAACAGGGAGCCGGCCACGCCGCGCAAGGTTACGCCATGGTCACCGGGCGGGTCGGCGTCTGCATCGCCACCTCGGGCCCCGGCGCCACCAACCTCGTTACCGCCATCATGGATGCCCACATGGACTCCGTGCCGCTGGTGGCCATCACCGGCCAGGTGTCCAGCGGTGTGATCGGCACCGACGCGTTCCAGGAAGCAGACATTGTGGGCATCACCATGCCCATCACCAAGCACTCCTTCCTGGTGACAGACCCCAACGACATCCCGCACGTGATGGCAGAAGCGTTCCACCTGGCCTCCACCGGCCGCCCCGGACCGGTCCTGGTAGACGTGGCCAAGGACGCCCAGGTGGGCCAGATGACCTTCTCCTGGCCGCCCCGGATTGACCTGCCCGGATACCGGCCCGTCACCCGCGGGCACAACAAGCAGGTCCGCGAAGCCGCCAAGCTGATCGCCGCGGCCAGCAAGCCCGTCCTGTACGTTGGCGGCGGCGTGGTCAAGGCCCATGCCTCCGCTGAGCTGCTGGCACTCGCCGAGGCCACCGGGGCTCCCGTTGTCACCACGCTGATGGCCAAGGGCGCGTTCCCTGACTCCCACCCGCAGCACGTGGGCATGCCCGGCATGCACGGCACGGTCTCGGCCGTCACCGCGCTGCAGCAGTCGGACCTCCTCATCACGCTCGGCGCGCGCTTTGATGACCGCGTCACCGGCGTGCTGAAGACCTTTGCACCCAACGCCAAGGTCATCCACGCGGACATCGACCCGGCCGAAATCTCCAAGAACCGCACGGCCGATGTACCGATCGTGGGCTCGGTCAAGGAGATCATCCCTGAGCTGACCGACGCTGTCCGTACCCAGTTCGAGGTCTCCGGCGCACCGGACCTCACCACCTGGTGGGCTTTCCTGAACAACCTGAAGGAGACTTACCCGCTGGGATGGACCGAGCCGGACGACGGACTCACCGCCCCGCAGAGGGTCATCGAGCGGATCGGTGCCCTGACCGGGCCGGAAGGCATCTACGTGGCGGGCGTCGGCCAGCACCAGATGTGGGCCGCGCAGTTCATCAAGTACGAGCGTCCGCATGCCTGGCTGAACTCGGGCGGAGCCGGCACCATGGGCTACGCCGTCCCGGCTGCCATGGGCGCCAAGGTGGGGGAGCCGGACCGCGTGGTCTGGGCCATCGACGGCGACGGCTGCTTCCAGATGACCAACCAGGAACTGGCCACCTGCGCCATCAACAACATCCCCATCAAGGTTGCCGTCATCAACAACTCCTCCTTGGGAATGGTGCGCCAGTGGCAGACCCTCTTCTACGAGGGCCGCTACTCGAACACCGACCTCAACACCGGCCACGACACCGTCCGCATCCCGGACTTCGTCAAGCTGGGGGAGGCCTACGGCTGCGCCTCATTCCGCTGCGAACGCGACGAGGACATCGACGCCACCATCCAGAAGGCCCTCGAAATCAACGACCGCCCCGTGGTGATCGACTTCGTGGTGAGCCCCAACTCCATGGTGTGGCCGATGGTGCCCGCCGGCGTGAGCAACGACCAGATCCAGGTTGCCCGCAACATGACCCCGGAATGGGAAGAAGAGGACTGACCATGAGCCGCCACACACTCTCCGTCCTGGTTGAAGACAAGCCGGGCGTGCTGACCCGCGTTGCAAGCCTCTTCGCCCGCAGGGCCTTCAACATCAACTCCCTGGCCGTTGGCCCCACCGAGGTTCCGGGCATCTCCCGGATGACCGTGGTGGTCGACGCCGATGGCGACCTCATCGAACAGGTCACCAAGCAGCTCAATAAACTGATCAACGTCATCAAAATCGTTGAGCTGACCTCCGAATCTTCCGTACAGCGTGACCACATCCTGGTCAAAGTACGTGCGGATGCCGCAACTCGTCTGCAGGTGACCCAGGCTGCAGACCTGTTCCGCGCCTCAGTGGTCGACGTCTCCACCGATTCCGTCGTCATTGAAGCAACCGGCCATCCCGAAAAGCTCACCGCACTGCTCTCAGTGCTGGAGCCCTTCGGCATCCGCGAAATCGTGCAGTCCGGCACCCTGGCCGTTGGACGGGGATCCCGCTCCATGAGTGACAGGGCGTTGCGCTCCGCGTAGGAACCTGCCCGGGCACCGCCCGGCAGAGCGCGACGCCCGTAACCGCACCACCGAACACCTATCTACAATCCACTCAAGAGGAGTTACGCAAGTGACTGAAATGTTTTACGACGACGACGCCGACCTGTCGATCATCCAGGGCCGCAAGGTTGCCATTGTGGGCTACGGCTCCCAGGGCCACGCCCACGCGCTGAACCTGCGCGACTCCGGCGTCGAGGTTGTTATCGCACTGAAGGACGGCTCCAAGTCCGCCCCCAAGGCCGAGGACGCTGGCTTCACCGTCAAGAACGTCGCCGACGCTGCCGAATGGGCAGACGTCATCATGATCCTGGCACCGGACCAGCACCAGCGCTCGATCTACAACGACTCCATTAAGGACAAGCTGAAGCCGGGCAAGGCCCTTGCTTTCGCCCACGGCTTCAACATCCGCTTCGGCTACATCCAGGCACCGGAGGGCGTTGACGTCATCCTCGTTGCCCCGAAGGCACCCGGCCACACCGTCCGCCGCGAATTCGAAGCCGGCCGCGGCATCCCGGACATCATCGCCGTCGAGCAGGACGCTTCCGGCGCCGCCTGGGAGCTGGCCAAGTCCTACGCCAAGGCCATCGGCGGCACCCGCGCCGGCGTTATCAAGACCACCTTCACCGAAGAGACCGAAACCGACCTCTTCGGCGAGCAGGCTGTCCTCTGCGGCGGCGTGTCCCAGCTGGTCCAGTACGGCTTCGAAACCCTGACCGAAGCCGGCTACCAGCCGCAGATCGCCTACTTCGAGGTGCTCCACGAGCTCAAGCTCATCGTTGACCTCATGTGGGAAGGCGGCATCGCCAAGCAGCGCTGGAGCGTTTCCGACACCGCAGAGTACGGCGACTACGTCTCCGGCCCGCGCGTCATCACCCCCGCGGTCAAGGAAAACATGCAGGCTGTCCTCGCCGACATCCAGTCCGGTGCCTTCGCCAAGCGCTTCATCGAAGACCAGGACAACGGCGGCGTGGAGTTCAAGGAACTGCGTGCCAAGGCCGAGCAGCACCCCATCGAGGCTGTCGGCCGCGAACTGCGCTCCCTGTTCTCCTGGCAGCAGCAGGACGTGGACTACGTTGAAGGCTCTGCCGCCCGCTAAGGGTTCCTAGCCTTCCCAATCGGCAACGTGAGGCCGGGTTCACACTTAACAATGTGAGCCCGGCCTTTCCGTCGGCCTAGACTTGTTCCATCCCCAGGACTGCAACGCAGAGGATCAGCCGTGTCAAAACCCGTAGTACTGCTCGCCGAAGAACTTTCCCCCGCCACCATTGAGGCCCTCGGCCCGGACTTCGAGATCCGCCAGACCGACGGCGCTGACCGCTCGCAGCTGCTCTCTGCCATCGGCGATGTTGACGCGATCCTGGTCCGGTCCGCCACCCAGGTGGACGCCGAGGCCATCGCCGCGGCGAAGAACCTCAAGGTCATCGCCCGCGCCGGCGTGGGCCTGGACAACGTGGACATCAAGGCCGCCACCCAGGCCGGCGTGATGGTGGTGAATGCCCCCACGTCCAACATCGTCTCCGCAGCCGAGCTCACCGTAGGCCACATCCTCAGCCTGGCACGCCACATTCCGCAGGCCAGCGCCGCGCTCAAGGACGGCGAATGGAAGCGCTCCAAGTACACGGGCATTGAACTCTTCGAAAAGAAGATCGGCATCATCGGCCTGGGCCGCATCGGCGCCTTGGTGGCAGCCCGCCTGAAGGGCTTCGACACCAAGATCCTCGCTTACGATCCCTACATCACCTCCGCCCGCGCAGCGCAGCTCGGCGTGCAGCTGGTCACCCTGGACGAGCTCCTGGCCCAGTCCGACTTCATCACCATCCATATGCCCAAGACCCCCGAGACCGTGGGCATGCTTGGCGCTGACGCGTTCAAGAAGATGAAGAACACCGCCTACGTGGTGAACGTTGCCCGCGGCGGCCTGGTGGACGAGGAAGCCCTCTTCACTGCTCTGCAGGACGGTGAAATCGCCGGCGCCGGTGTGGACGTCTTCGCCAAGGAGCCCAGCACGGACCTGCCGTTCTTCAAGCTGGACAACGTTGTGGTCACCCCGCACCTGGGTGCATCCACCGACGAAGCCCAGGAGAAGGCGGGCGTCTCCGTAGCCAAGTCGGTCCGCCTTGCCCTGGCAGGCGAGCTGGTTCCGGACGCCGTCAACGTCGCCGGCGGCGTCATCGCCCCGGACGTGCGGCCGGGCATCCCGCTCATCGAGAAGCTGGGCCGCATCTTCACTGCCCTCACTCACGACTCTCTGACGCAGTTCGACGTGGAGGTGGCCGGCGAGATCTCCTCCCTCGACGTCAAGGTCCTGGAGCTGGCAGCGCTGAAGGGCATCTTCGCCGACGTCGTGACCGAACAGGTCTCCTACGTCAACGCCCCGGTCATCGCCGAGCAGCGCGGTATCAACGTTCGACTGATCACCACCCCGGAGACCGAGTCCTACCGCAACGTCCTGACCCTCCGCGGGGCGCTCAGCGACGGCACCCAGATCTCCGTGGCCGGAACCCTGACCGGACCCAAGCAGATCGAAAAGCTGGTGGGCATCAACGGATTCGAGGTTGAAATCCCCATCAGCGAGCACCTTGTGGTGGTCGCGTATACCGACCGTCCCGGCGTGATCGGCACCATCGGCCACATCCTGGGCATGAACAACATCAACATCGCCGGCATGCAGGTGGCACGCCACGACCAGGGCGGCCAGGTCCTCGCGCTGCTGACCATCGACAGCTCCGTGCCCCAGCAGGTCCTGGACGCCATCAAGGCCGGCATCGGCGCCGAGATGGTCCGGGAAGTGGACCTGGAGGACTGACTCCAGGGGGAAACGCCGTACCGTCGGCCTCCGCTCGGCGCGTCCGGGCGGGGCCACGTATGATTGGCCGGTCTGCTTACAATGGCTGGGTCCTCTTGGGACCATGCCGGCAGGCCGGCCAATACCTTTTGCACATCCGTCCGTAATCGTCCACGTCCGCCGCGCGGACACGAATGTGCGCACGCAATCCAGGTTTCAGGGAGTTCAATGAACGCCGTCCAGAGGTTCATCAGAAGCAGGGTGCTGCTGTTGACCGCGGCCATCTTGATCGCAGCCATGTGCTTGTCGGTCATCGTCCAAAGTCAATCGCAGGCGGCGCTCAGCCGGACCGTGAATGAAAATTCCCGGGGCCTCTACGATGTCCTGGTCCAGGCCAAGGCGCCCTCCGGTGCGATGCTGCAGCCGGAAATCGCCAACGGCACAGGCGGCATCAGCTTCGAACAGTTGGAGGCCATCAGGAAGTTGTCCGGCACCTCCGTGGCAGCGCCCATCAGCCTGGTGTCCCGCGTGACACAAAACCTTGAGGCCCCGCGGCTGGATGCCATGGATTACCTGGGCTACAACGCCGGGCTGGCAGGTACCGCGACGGCGGACCAGGCCGCAGGTGCCACCGCTCCCGCCCAGTGGCCGGCAGCGGAGTCCGTGCTCAGCGACCAGGCGAAGAAGTACCGCCTCACGGCCAGCGCCGTAAGCTCCGACGGTGTTTCCGAACAGACCCTGTTCAAGTCCACTGCCGAAGGCACCCTGGGCAAAGCCAGGCTCGTTGAGGAACAGGCCGCCGGGGGAAGCAGCATCCGCATCGCAGCCCCCGACGGCGAAACGGGAATCAAGTTCGCCGCGCCCGCCGGCGGTTCCGAACACAACCTGTTTAACCTCTCCGTGTCACTGCCCCTGGCCCCGGAAGTCACGGAGTCAGTGGTCGCCGTCGACCCTGCCGCCGAACGCGCCCTGCTCGGATCCTCCGGGGACTTCCTTGCCCCGCTGGAAAAGGCCCCGCCTGCCGACGCCCGCAACGCCGGCGCCGTAGGCCGGTACCTGGAAGGCCTCTTCACCAACGGCATCGGGCTGGACCAGCTGGAGGAAGGTCCTGACTTCCTGGGCGTGAAGCTCAAATACTGGGCACCGCTGATGACCCAGTACCAGCAGGCCAAGCGCACCGGCCAGCTCACTGCCGACTCCCAGGCCATACCCCTGGTGGTCCGCTCCGGCACGTCCCTGGACCTGAAGTACAACGTCAAGATCGAGGAAATCGACGACGCCGGCAAGGTGGTCAAGGACGTCGGAACAGTGTCCAGGTCCCTCGGACAGGACTACCTGCCGTTTGTCTCCAAGGACCCGTTCGTCCTTTCCTGGCCCGGATCCACAGACCACACCTCCCTCCTGGGTGCCACCGGCAACTTCAACCAGGGGCTCTACACGCCCGCCCAGTGGAGCACCGACTTTGCTGCGGCACCGCAATACACTGACGGTAAAACAGCGGCAAACGGCGCCGTTGACAAGGCCGCGGTACCCGGTGAATGGGTCACCGTGAACCGGCTGCCCGAAAAGAGCGCCAACGGCGCCCCTGTGGACCAGACCCAGCGCGAACCCGTGGATGAGCGGTCCTACCGCGAAAACCTGGAGACCGGCGGGAAGAAGGTCTCAGCTCCGCTGGCCATGGTGTACGGCACCTTCGACCCGTCCGCTGTGGCGAAGGCTGCCGGCGACGTCAACAGGCTTCCACTGGGCGGCTATGACCCCACTCCGTTCAGCCTGGTCAAGGATGCCGAGGGCAAGGATGTTGCGGCCGCAGAACTGAAGCCGTCCCTGAGCGCCACCGGGCTCGCCAGCCAGTCCGCCGGCGCCATCACCGACTACTACGGACTCGCTGCTGCCCGCGGCTACACACAGAACGCAGCCGTGATCGATGCCGTTCGTGTCCGCGCCGACGCCCCCGGAAGCTGGAAGGAAGCCCAGCCCGAGGTTGAGAAACTGGCCGCCGAGATCCGCAGCATGGGCCTGGAAGCCACCATCGTGGCCGGCTCCGCCCGTGAAGACGCCAGCATCTTCGTTCCCGGCTACTCCAAGGACGGCGCCGGCAAGGAATCGGCCCTGGGAACGGTCCAGCAGTCCTGGGTCCGGCAAAACGCGGCCGACGCCGTGACCGGGTCCCTGTCCGGAACGAACGTCACGCTGCTCTTCCTCACGCTGTGCGGGGCCGCACTCCTGACCGGCGCCTCCACCGTGAGCTACATCCGCAAACGCCGGTCCGAGGCTGGAACCCTCCGCGCGATGGGCTGGACCCAACGCCGGATCCGCAGCTGGGTCCTTGAAGAATTCGGAGTGGGCGCTGTCCTGCTCGCCGTGGCCGGCCTGGTCCTGAGCCTGGTCAGCTGGAGCCTGGCCACCGCCCTGGTCTCCGTCTCCGTCCTGGTGCTGTACGCCGCCGCGGCCTTCTTCGCCGCCCAGCAGCTGCGCCACAGGGACGTCATCGACCAGGAGCCGCAGCACGACGAACGGCTCATCCCGGTGGACTCGCCGCTGACCTTCGCGAACCGGCAGCTCGGCACCAACAAGTTCAACACGCTGTCCCTCGCTGTTGCTGTTGGCGTCTTCGGCGCCGCAGTGGGCGGGCTCATCGCGCTGCTGATCGACATTCCCCGGGCGGCCGGCGCCAGTGCCCTGAGCGGCCTCGCGGCTGCCAGCGTGGCCCTGCCAAGCATCCTCCTGGCGCTCTCCGGCGTGGTGGTGGGACTGGTGCTCACCCTGGTCACCGGGCGTTTTGAACTCAATGCCAAGCGCCAGTACCTGGGCATCCTCGAAGCCATGGGCTGGAACCCGGACATGCTCCGCCAGGTCCGGTTGTTCGAGAATGCGCTGGTGGGAACCGTGGCCCTGCCGCTGGGCGTGCTGGGCGCCCTCGGCATCGGCCTGCTGCTGGCCCCCTACGCCGCCCTGTGGGCAGGCGTGGCCGGGCTGGTGGCTGTACTTTGCTGGATACCGATTGCAACGAAAGTGGTCCAATGACAAACCAGACGAATGTCCAGCGGAGCCGCCGGTCCGGCTCCGGCGACGTCCCCCTGCAGACGCGCGCCAACACCATCGTCAAGGCCGCTGACCATGAGACGCCGCTGGAACTGAGCGACATCACCATCCGCTACGGCGGCGGCAAAGGCGGAGCCGAAGCGGTCAGCGTGGTGGAAGGTTTCGACCTGACGCTGCACGCCGGCGAGATGCACTGCGTCGCCGGCCGAAGCGGCTCGGGCAAGACCAGCATCCTGACCGTCAGCGCCGGGCTGACCCTGCCGACGTCGGGCCGCGTCTTCTGGGAAGGCGACTCCCTCGAAACCATGGGCGACGACGAAATCGCCGACCGCCGTCGTGCCCTCATCGGGTACGTGGACCAGGGCGGGGCCCTCATCGACGGCATGAGCGCCCTGGAGAACGTGCTGCTGCCCGCGGTTCCCGACGGCGAAGTGGACCAGCGCCGGGACATGGCCAAGGACCTGCTGGACCTGGTGGGCCTGGGCCGCCGCATGCGGCACCGCCCCGCCCAGCTGTCCGGCGGCGAACGCCAGCGCGTGGCGATCGCCCGTGCCCTTATCCTGGGCACCCGGGTCCTGGTCGTGGACGAACCCACGGCGAGCCTTGACCGCGCCTCTGCCAACCGCATCATCAGCATCCTGAAGGACACCACGTCCGATGGCATCGCAGTACTCGTTGCCTCGCACGACCACGAACTCGTCCGGCTCAGCGATACCCTGACTGAACTGATCTAGCCTGTCCCTCCGCACCGAAGGTAACGTCCTCCCGTGACTGCTTCAGAGAAAACGCCGTTCTACATCACCACGGCCATCACCTACCCCAACGGCGTGCCCCACATCGGCCACGCCTACGAGTACATAGCCACCGACGCCATGGCACGCTTCAAGCGGCTGGACGGCTATGACGTGATGTTCCTGACCGGCACGGACGAGCACGGGATGAAGATCGCCCAGACCGCGGAAAAGGAAGGCATCACGCCCAAGGAGCTGGTGGACCGGAACGCCGAGGTCTACAAGGGCGCGCATTCAGCCCTCGGCATCACCTACGACCGCTTCATCCGCACCACGGACCAGGACCACTACGCCGCGTCGCAGGCCATCTGGAAGAAGATGGAAGCCAACGGGGACATTTACCTGTCCAAGTACGAGGGCTGGTACTCCGTCCGGGACGAAGCGTTCTACGGCGAGGACGACACCGTGGTCAAGGACGACGGCGTGCGCTACTCCAAGGAGACGGACACCGAGGTGACCTGGACGGCTGAGGAGAGCTACTTCTTCCGCCTCTCGGCCTACCAGGACAAGCTCCTTGCACTCTATGAGGCACAGCCGGAGTTCGGCGCCCCGCAATACCGCTTCAACGAGGTCATCAGCTTCGTCAAGCGCGGCCTGGAGGACCTGTCCATCAGCCGCACCACGTTCGACTGGGGCGTCCCGGTCCCGGGCAACGACAAGCACGTGATGTACGTCTGGGTGGACGCCCTGACCAACTACCTCACCGGCGTGGGCTACCCGGACGAGGACTCGGAGAAGTTCCGGAAGTTCTGGCCGGCAGACGTCCACGTCATCGGCAAGGACATCTCGCGCTTCCACGCCATCTACTGGCCCGCCTTCCTGATGAGTGCCGGGCTCGAGCTGCCCAAGCGGGTGATGATTCACGGGTTCCTGCACAACAACGGCGTCAAGATGTCCAAGTCGCTGGGCAACGTGGTGGCCCCGGCCGACTTCGTGGCACAGTACGGCCTTGACCAGGTGCGGTTCTTCTTCCTGCGCGAGGTGCCGTTCGGCGCCGACGGCAGCTACAACCATGAGGCGATCGTCGGCCGCATGAACGCCGACCTGGCCAACAATTTCGGCAACCTGGCCCAGCGTTCGCTGTCCATGGTGGCGAAGAACTGCGGAGCCAAGGTCCCTGTTCCCGGTGCCTTCACTGCCGAGGACGAAGCGATCCTTGCCCAGGCCGGCGGCCTGCTTGAAGCGGCCCGGGCCGCTTTTGACAAGCAGGAATTCAGCCGCGCCCTCGAAGCCGTCTGGGGCGTGCTGGGCGACACCAACGCCTACTTCGCCGAGCAGGCCCCCTGGGTGCTGCGGAAGACCGACGTCGAACGCATGAACACCGTCCTGTACGTGACGCTGGAAGTCCTGCGTATCGTGGCCATCCTCGTCCAGCCGGTGATGCCGAACGCCACGTCCAAGCTCCTGGACGCACTGGGCCAGCCGGAAGGGCCGGCCCGGCAGTTCGCCGCCATTGGTACGCCCATCGCGGCCGGGACCGATTTGCCCGCACCGGCGCCGGTGTTCCCGAAGTATGAGGAGCCCGCAGAGGCATAGCAGCATCCGGTTGGACTACTCGGTTTGTATCCGTACTGAGTAGTAGCCGGGAAAGCCAGTAACTGCTGTGACTGAAGTCGCGTAATGAGTACTGGGGACACACCGTCGGCCCGCTATCTAGCCTGAGCGGGTAAGCAAAGTGGTTTCGCATCTGGGAGAACCGCCAAACCCGACGCTTTCCGTTTGCCTTTTCGCCCTCTCATCGGGATTGGCGCCGTTCTTCCTCCTGTCTGGCCACATTCGGAACAGACAAATAGACGGAGACGGACATGAAACGGTCCCTTGCAGTACTAGGTGTCACCGGTCTCGCCCTGCTGGGAGCCACAGCACCCGCCCAGGCCGGTGACCACTCGGACAACGACCACAAAATCACTATCTGCCACGCCACCGGTTCGGAAAGCAACCCCTACGTGAGCATCACAGTTGATGACCATGCCGCCAACGCCCACTCCGGCCACCAAAACGGCGAAGACATCATTCACGGGAACGATGGGTGTGAGGGCGACGACGGGCAGCCAACGGACAACAACGGCTGCGTGCCCTGCACCCCACCGGTCGACACCCCGGAAGAGCCGCCCGTTGTGACTCCGGAAGAGCCGCCGGTTGTAGTTCCTGAGGCACCGCCGGTTGTAACTCCGGAGGCGCCGCCGGCTGTCACTCCTGCGGTGCCCGTTGGCGCCGCGGTTGCACCGCCGGCCGCTCCCGCCAGGGTGGTTATCAACCCGGGATACAACGTCCAGACCGCCGTGGCAGGACCTGACGCCCCGTTTGCTCCCTGGGCGGCAGGTCTGATCGTGATGATGCTGGCAGCTGCCGGAGTCGCGGCCCGCAGGATCCTGCTGGCAGGCAGTGCCTACCGGGATCACAACTAATCCCGGAACCGGACGCCCGCAAGGGTGCTGAGTGAACCAGTGGCAGGCGCCGCGGCCCTATGGGTCCGGCGCCTGCCACCACCAGGCAGAGTTCCACCACCGTGTGAGGTGATCCATGGAAAGGCGCAACCCGCCCGTCCCGGCAGGTTCCGGTAATCAGCCGGCGTCCGCTGATCCACAGCTTCCCACTGGTGCGCCCGCAAACGAGGACTCGACTGCCCACCAGCCAAAGGAAGCATCACAGGCAAGGCAGCGGACGTTCAGCACCAGGAGCATCCTGTTCGTAGTCCTGAGCGGGCTACTTGCATACGCCGCCTTCGCCATCCTTCCACTCGTCACGGGACCCGGGACCGCGCCCACGGCAAAAACAGGAATACTTCAAACTCCGCAGGCCACCTCCAACTCCACCCCAACGCCTGCCATCACCCCGGCCAACGTGCCCACCCCCGTTGTTCCCGCAGGCCCCGCCGCAGCACCGCCGCAGCGGTTGGTTTACCCGGCCGCCAACATCGACGTCGTCGTCCATCCACTGGAACCCGACGGCGACGATCAAGCCACGCAGACGATCGTGCCGCCACCCACCAAGGACGGCTACTGGCTGACGCCGTACGGGTCTCCCGGGGCGGGGTCAAGCAACACCACCTACATCGTGGGGCACAGCTGGCAGGAACAGGACGCACCCTTCAACCACCTCAGTACGGGCACGGCCGTGGGGGACAGGTTCACGGTGGCAACCGCCTCCGGTGAGCTGGCGTACCAGGTGGACTCCGTGACCACTTATGTGAAAGCGGGATTGAAGGACAGCCTTATCTGGGAGGTTGCGCCAAACAGGATTGTGCTGATCTCCTGCTACACGGACGACTTATGGGGAACCAACGTGGTGGTGGTGGCTTCACCCGTGTCGGGGTAGCCCTGTTCGAATAATGAGACAGCTTGACCAGCATCTGGATGTTTTGGCTACCCTGAAACTATGAGCGCATCCTCCATCGATCTTGCAGTTATCCCCGGCGACGGCATTGGCCCTGAGGTCATTGCGGAGGCACTGAAGGTGCTGGAGAAGGCCGTGGCCGCCGAGGGCGTTGAGCTCAAGCAGACCCACTACAAGCTCGGCGCTGAGCACTGGCTGGCCACCGGGGAAACGCTGCCGGACCAGGTCCTCGCGGACCTGCGCACCCGGGACGCCATCCTGTTCGGCGCCGTGGGGGCGGCCCCCGGCGATACCCGGATCCCGTCCGGCATCATTGAACGCGAGATGCTGCTCAAGCTCCGCTTCAGCCTGGACCACTACGTCAACCTCCGCCCGTCACGGCTCTACGGAACGGTGGGGAGCCCGCTGGCCAACCCCGGCACCATCGACTTCATCGTGGTGCGCGAGGGAACCGAAGGCCCCTACGTCGGAAACGGCGGCACCCTCCGCGCCGGTACGCCGCACGAGGTAGCCACCGAAGTTTCGCTGAACACGGCTTACGGTGTGGAGCGCGTGGTCCGCGATGCCTTCCGCCGCGCCAGCGCCCGGGAACGCAAGCATGTGACCCTCGTCCACAAGCACAACGTCCTCGTCTACGCGGGACACCTCTGGAAGCGCACTGTTGAAGCCGTGGCCCAGGAGTTCCCGGAGGTCAGCCACGACTACCTGCACGTGGACGCGGCCACCATCTTTATGGTTACCGACCCGTCCCGCTTCGACGTGATCGTCACCGACAACCTCTTCGGCGACATCCTCACCGACCTCGCCGCAGCGGTCACCGGCGGCATCGGCCTGGCCGCTTCGGGGAACATCAACATGGACCGCACCGCGCCGTCCATGTTCGAGCCGGTCCATGGTTCGGCCCCGGACATTGCCGGGCAGGGCAAGGCTGACCCCACCGCCGCTATCCTGTCCGCGGCACTCCTGCTGGACCACCTCGGCTACACCGCGGCGGCCCGCCGGATCGAAGCAGCAGTAGTTGCCGACGTCGAAAAGCGCGACGGCGGTCCCCGCAGCACCAGCGCGGTCGGCGACGCCATCGCCGCCGGCCTCTAGCCGCGCGGGGCCTGCCGGCAACGGGCGTAAGCTTGTCTCGAATCACCAAATGCCGCCTTGCCGTTCAACGCTGAAGCCGGGGCGGCCGATCGTGGAGGAACCATGACTCAGACTGCCCACGGCGTCGACTTTAGCCAGCAACTCTCGGCCACCCCGAAGTCTGCTGAAGAGCGTGCAGCCATCCTGGCAAACCCGGGATTCGGCAACTACTTCACCGACCACACCGCCATCGTCGACTACAGCGTTGATGAGAACGGCAACGGCGGCTGGCACAATGCCCGGATTGAAGCGTACGGCCCGATCGTCCTCGATCCGTCGGCTGCTGTTTTCCACTACGGCCAGGAGATCTTCGAGGGGCTCAAGGCCTACCGCCACGCCGACGGTTCCATCTGGACCTTCCGGCCCGAGGCCAACGCCGCGCGCCTGAACAAGTCCGCCCGCAGGCTTGCCCTGCCCGAACTGCCCGCCGAGTACTTCCTCGGCGCTATCCGGGAACTGGTGGCAGCCGACAAGGAATGGGTTCCCAGCGGCGACGGCGAGGCCCTGTACCTGCGGCCGTTTATGATCGCCACCGAAGCGTTCCTGGGAGTCCGTGCGGCCCGCGAGGTCTCCTTCCGGGTGATCGCTTCGCCGGCAGGCAACTACTTCGGCGGCGAACTGAAGCCCGTCTCCATCTGGATCTCGCGCGAGTACGCCCGCGCCGGCCGCGGCGGAACCGGCGATGCCAAGTGCGGCGGGAACTACGCCGCCTCGCTCATCGCCCAGCAGGAAGCTGAAGCCAACGGCTGCAAGCAGGTCCTCTTCCTGGACCACTTCAACGACGACGCCGTCGAAGAACTGGGCGGCATGAACGTCTTCTTCGTCATGAAGGACGGCTCGTTGGTCACGCCCGCGCTGACCGGCACCATCCTCGAAGGCGTCACCCGGATGTCCGTCATCCAGGTGGCCAAGGACATGGGCCGCGAAGTCACCGAGCGGAAGATCACCCTTGATGAGTGGCGCGACGGCGTTGCCTCGGGCGACATCGCAGAAGTCTTTGCCTGCGGCACGGCGGCCGTCATCACGCCCATCGGCGTTCTGAAGGATGCCACCGAATTCATCGGGTCAGAAGATGCCGCGGCAGGGGAGACCACCATGGCCATCCGCGAGCAGCTGCTCGGCATCCAGACCGGCGCTGTGCCAGATACCCACGGCTGGCTTACCCGCCTCGCCTAGTTCAGCTTTTTCCTGACTGCAAAATTACGACGGCGCCTGCCGGGCTCATCCCCGGCAGGCGCCGTGTGTTGCTCAACGGGAAGATCAGCGCCGGGCAGCCTTCCGGGCCGCGTTCTTCAGTGCCTTGCGGGAAACGGGCTTCAAGGCCTTCCTGGCAGCTTCCTCCTCCAGCGCCCGCCGGCGTCGGGCATCAAGGAGGTCGTTCCACAGGGTGGTGGCGAAAACCCCGCCGTCCTGGGCGTACAACTCATAGGGATATCCGGCAAAACCGGCCGGCGGAGTACCTTCAGGAAGTTGTTCGCCGGAGGTCCGGGCCACGGCATCCGCTATTGCCCAGGTTTCAGTCAGATGGGGCACCAGGTTGGCTTCCACAAACCCGTTCGGGTCGGCGGATGTGGCAGCCCTCTCGAGAAGGATCGCGAGCTGCTGCTCCAGATGGCCGGCGGCTGCCTCTGCAACTGACGTCCCCGCATCGGTGGCCCTGGCCAGCACGGCTTCCTGTTCGGCCACCGCCACCGCCCAGTCTTCTGTGCGGCGGAATGCCTGCCAGGTGGGGAACCACACCACGGCCCCGGTGGCGTGGTTGTGGATGTGCCGCAGGCCGGTGCTCTTCTCGGTTCCAGCGTGGTCGTTGCCGGCGGCGGCAGCACCGGCGAGGAGCGTTGACAAGGCGGGAGTTGGTGCTGGGCTCATGATGGCGGTGCTTTCGGTAGGGAGTGGCGATCTGTAGGCCACAACCCGCCGCAGGGTCCCGCTTATTCCGCCGGGCTGCAAAGATGGGATGGTGACTTCAGCTTCCGGCCCCGTCCTTGCACGCAGCTCGGCCCTCACGCAGTTCTTCCTGGCCCCCAACCCCGGGCCCATGAGCCTGGAGGGAACCAACTCGTACATCCTCCAGGCTCCCGGGTCCGCCGGGGCCGTGGTGGTGGACCCGGGACCGCTGGACGAGGCGCACCTCCAGGCATTGGCAGGTGCAGCGCCAGTGGAACTCATCCTTACCACCCACCGCCACGCTGACCACACCGCCGGTTCGGCGCGGCTGCACCAGCTCACCGGGGCTCCTGTCCGTGCAGCCGATCCCGCCCACTGCCACGGAAGAGGCGCCGTGCTGCAGGACGGCGAGGTACTTTCCGCAGGCGGGCTCGAGGTCAGGGTCGTGTCCACGCCGGGCCACACCTCCGATTCCGTATGCTTCCATCTCCCCGGCGACGGCCAGGACGGGTCAGTCCTTTCCGGGGATACCATCCTCGGCCGCGGCACCACCGTGCTGGATTACCCTGACGGAACCCTCGCGGACTACCTCAGATCGCTGGACCGGCTGGAAACGTTGGGGCATGCGACCGTCCTTCCGGCCCACGGACCGGTCCTGCCGTCCGTGGCGGGAATCACCCGGGCCTACCGCACTCATCGCCTGGACCGGCTGGCGCAGATCCGCGCCGCCCTGGACCGCCTGGGCGGGGAGGCAACCGTTGGCGACGTCACTGACGCCGTCTATTCCGACGTCGACCCTTCCGTTCGGCGGGCCGCTGAGACATCGGTTGCGGCCCAGCTTGAGTACCTCCGCGGTGAAGCCGCGCGGCAGTAGCGGCGCCCGGCCGGCGCCGGGCAAGAAGGTAGGGTAGGAGCCATGCGTATTGCCAGGTTTGTCGTTGATTCTGATCCCCTCTACGGCGTTGTCGAAGGTGACCCGGGCAGTGAAGTCATCACTGTTATCCATGGAGACCCCTTCTTTAACGGGGTGGAGCGCACCTCTGTCCGCCACAAGCTGGAAGACGTCCGGCTGCTCGCGCCCATCATTCCCCGCAGCAAGGTGGTGGGTGTAGGCCGCAACTTCGTGGAGCACGCGCACGAGCTCGGCAACGAAGTTCCCGCCCAGCCCCTCCTCTTCCTGAAGCCCAACACCGCCGTCGTGGGCCCCAACGATCCCGTGGTACTCCCTGAGTTCTCCGAGGAAGTCTCCTTCGAGGCGGAACTGTGCGTAGTAATCGGCCGGATCTGCAAGGATGTGCCCGAGGAGCGCGTTGACGACGTAATCTTCGGCTACACGTGCGGCAACGACCTCACCGCACGGGACGTCCAGAAAAGCGATCTCCAGTGGACGCGCGCCAAAGGCTTTGATACCTCCGCGCCGCTGGGACCGTGGATCGAGACGGAACTCGATCCCGAGGACGTGCAGATCCAGGCCCGGCTCAACGGTGAGCTGCGGCAGGACGGCAGCACCAGCCAGATGATCAGGGGCGTGCGGGAACTTGTGTCCGTTGTCTCCCAGGCGTTCACCCTCCTGCCCGGCGATGTCATCATGACCGGGACGCCGGCCGGGGTTGGCCTGGTCAGCGCCGGTGACCGCATTGAGGTGGAGATCGAGGGGATCGGCCGCTTGTCCAACCCCATCGTCCGCCGCTGACCCCAGCCGCGGTGGCGGCAGGCGGCAGACGGTAAAGTTGAAGCCACTATGACTACTGCTTCTGCGTCGAATGCTGCCTCCATCCCGCCCGTCACCGCGGAGACGCCCGTACGGGTGCGCTTCTGCCCTTCGCCCACCGGCACCCCGCACGTGGGGCTGATCCGTACCGCCCTCTTCAACTGGGCTTACGCCCGCCACACCAAAGGCACCATGGTGTTCCGGATCGAGGACACCGATGCGGCGCGTGACAGCGAGGAAAGCTACCACCAGCTGCTCGATGCCCTGAAGTGGCTGGGCATCGACTGGGACGAGGGCGTGGAGGTGGGCGGCCCGCACGAGCCCTACCGGCAGTCGCAGCGCAGCGGCATCTACCAGGACGTGATCGCCAAGCTGCGCGAGGGCGGCTTCATTTACGAGTCTTATTCCACGCCGGACGAGATCGAAGCCCGCCACCGCGCCGCGGGACGCGATCCGAAGCTGGGCTACGACGGCTTTGACCGCCACCTGACGGACGAGCAGCTCGCCCAGTACAAGGCCGAAGGCCGCGAAGCTGTCCTGCGCCTCCGCATGCCGGACGAGGACATCACCTTCACCGACCTGGTGCGCGGCGACATCACTTTCCGCGCGGGGTCCGTGCCGGACTTTGCCGTGGTCCGTGCCAATGGTGCTCCGCTGTACACTCTGGTCAACCCCGTGGACGATGCCCTCATGGGGATCACCCATGTGCTCCGCGGAGAAGACCTGCTCAGCTCCACGCCCCGGCAGATCGCTCTGTACCGCGCCCTCTACGCCGTGGGCGTGGCACAGTACATGCCGGAGTTCGGCCACCTGCCGTACGTAATGGGCCAGGGCAACAAGAAGCTCTCCAAGCGTGATCCCGAATCCAGCCTGTTCCTGCACCGGGAGCGCGGCTTCATCCCCGAAGGCCTGCTCAACTACTTGTCCCTGCTGGGCTGGTCCCTGAGCGCAGATGAGGACATCTTCACCGTTGAACAGCTGGTGGAGCATTTTGATATCCACGATGTGCTGGGCAACCCGGCACGTTTCGATCTGAAGAAAGCCGAAGCCATCAACGGAACGCACGTCCGGATGCTGGCACCGGAGGTTTTCCGGGAGCGGCTGGCGCCGTACCTGCGCGCCGCTGATCTCGTGGGCGAAATCCTGACGGACCGTGAAGAACAGATCCTCACCGAAGCCGCGCCCCTGATCCAGGAACGCATCACCCTGCTGGGCGAGGCACCCGAGATGCTGGCCTTCCTCTTCAAGGCAGACGACGCCGTCGACGTCGCCGCTGACGCCCTCAAGGGACTGCCCGAGAACCTGACAGAGGTCCTGGACGCCGCCATCGCTGCCCTTGAGCCGGTGGAGGACTGGACTCCGGACAACATCCAGGCCGCGCTCAAGCAGGCCCTGGTCGAGGACCTGGGCATCAAGCCCCGCCTGGCCTTCGGACCGGTGCGAACTGCCGTTTCCGGCCGCCGCATCTCGCCGCCGCTGTTTGAGTCCATGGTGATCCTGGGCAAGGAGTCCTCGCTCCGCCGGCTCAAGAGCTTCCGCGGCTGATGACTGCTCCGAGCCAGGCAGAGGGCGCCGTCCTGGTGACGCCCTTCGGCGCAGTCCGCGGGGTGCTTTTCGACATCGACGACACCCTGGTTGACCTCGAATATTCGATGACCACCGCCCTGCGGGAGGTCAGCGAACACCTCCTGCCCGGCCTTGACCAGGCCGGGTGGGAGCGGTTCGGGCGGATCTTCACCCACGAGACCACGCACTATTACGACCGATACCTGGCCGGTGAGCTGACGTTCAACGAGCAGCGCCTGCTCCGCGGCCGCGCTGCGCTGGGACACTTCGGGGTTGAGCTGGGGGAAGGTGAGCAATCCCACCAGTGGCTCAATGCGTACATGGAGAAGCAGCCCGCCTACGTGAAGCCCTTTCCCGATGTGATGCCGCTGCTGGACAAGCTCGACCGGGCGGGCATCCCCTATGGCGCAGTCAGCAACAACGTCCACGATTACCAGCGCGCCAAGCTCGACGGGGCCGGCCTCGGACGCATCCGCCGGCTCGTTGGAACAGACACCCTGGGCGTGGCCAAGCCGGACCCGGCCATCTACCTCGAAGGGGTCCGGCTGCTGGGCACAGACCCTGCCCACACGTTGTATGTCGGCGATAACCGCCTGCTCGATGCGGAAGGCTCGACGGCGGCCGGCCTGCTTGGCGTCTGGCTCAACCGGGCGGGGGAGCCGGTGCAGGGATTCGACGGCAACTCGGTGTCTTCGCTCCAGGAACTGATCGCCTAGGACTTGGTGTGTGCGGGCCGCTGGAAACGGTGGCCCGCACGCTAAACCAGGCAGGGGAGGAGCCGATTTGTGCGAGCCGAAAGCTTCGGGTAAAGTAATTTCTCGTGCTGAGGGGCACGGAGCAGGGTAAAAGCCCTGAAATCCGGCCCGAAAGTATCATTGGGATATGGTGTAATTGGCAACACTACGGTTTCTGGTACCGTCATTCTAGGTTCGAGTCCTGGTATCCCAGCTCTGTTGAGAGCCCGCAAAGCGGGCAGGAAAACAGACGGTTTCAGACGGTCCGCCGATTTGAAACTAAAGCGAAGTGTATGAAACAATCACTGAGCTTGACCAGCGGAAACGCCGGTCGGAAGTACGGTAAAGTACACGGCCCCATCGTATAGCGGCCTAGTACGCCGCCCTCTCACGGCGGTAACGCGGGTTCGAATCCCGCTGGGGTCACCAACGAAACGGTCCCGGGCAAACGCCCGGGGCCATTTTTTTGTTCCGCCCTCGAAACTGCCCCCGCCCAAGCGTTGCACCCTCGTCCGGACATAACACCCTGGCGTTCGCGGGGGAGTTGTCCGGATGCGGGTGTTTTGTGATGAACCACACCCACGCCTGAACTGGCATGATGATCCTGTGACCTCCCGGAACGAGCGGAACGAGCAAGAACTGCCGCGCGATGCACAGCCAGCGCAGGCGATGGCGGCTGTGGCCCTGCTGGAAGAAGTACGGGATGACCTCGCCGCTGCGTCGCTGCCGTTGGCCTTGCCTGAGGCGGAACAGGCCCGGCGCGACGCCGCCAGCGCTGTTGCCCAGCTCGACGACTACATCCTCCCGCGGTACCGCAGCCTCGACGCCCCGCTGCTGGCCGTCGTCGGCGGCTCCACGGGTGCCGGCAAATCAACGCTTGTTAACGCGTTGGTGGGCCACCCGGTGACCCGCTCCGGAGCCATCCGCCCCACTACACGGCAGCCCATCCTGCTGCACCACCCGTCGGAAGCGGCTTGGTTTGAGGGCCAGCGCGTCCTGCCCACCCTGAGCAGGATCCGGGGATATGTCGCCAGCAGCCCGGTACCGGCCACCAGCGCGGGGCCCGTCCCGGACGCCGGCGCCATGTCCTCCCTTGTCCTCGTGGCTGACCCGGCCATGCCCGAAGGCATCGCACTCCTGGATGCGCCGGACGTCGACTCCATCTCTGACGACAACCGCAAGCTCGCCGGGCAGCTCCTCGCCGCCGCCGACCTGTGGATTTTTGTCACCACTGCCAACCGCTATGCCGACGCCGTTCCCTGGAGACTGCTCCTCGACGCAGCTGGGCGGGACATCATGGTGGCAGTAGTACTGGACCGGGTGCCCCAGGGGGCGGAAGCCGAGGTCAGCGAGGACCTGCGTGGGCTCCTGGACCGGGAAGGCCTGGGTGCCGCGCAGCTGTTCATCATTCCGGAGACGGCCCTCGACCCGCTGGGCATGCTCCCCGCCGCTACAGTCCTGCCGCTGCGCACCTGGCTGGGGGACCTTGCCGCGGATGCCGCCGGCCGTTCCGGGATCGCCCGCAGAACCCTTGACGGGACGGTCAGGGCCCTGGCCGGCCGTGTTGCGGCGGTGGCCCATGCTGCGCGGGAACAGCAGCGGGCCGCAGGCAACCTGGAAGCCGCTGCCGTGTCGGCCTACAACGGCGCGGCCACCCGCATCCTCGATGCCACCAGGGACGGCTCACTCCTCCGCGGCGAAGTGCTGGCCCGCTGGCAGGACTTTGTGGGCACCGGGGAATTCTTCCGGACCCTGGAACAAAACGTTGGCCGGTTCCGTGACCGGCTGGGCGCCTTCTTCCGCGGAGAACCGCCGCCCGCCATCCGCGTGGAGGCAGCCATCGAGACGGGGCTGCAAGCCGTCATCGTGGACGAAGCCGCGAATGCCGCCGAGGACACGGACCAGAGCTGGCGCAACGACCCCGCCGGACGCCATCTGCTGGGAACGGACGACCTCTCAGGGACATCCCCGGGCTTCGAGGACCGCGCAGCCGCCGAAATCAGGGCCTGGCAGGAATCCCTGATGGAACTGATCCGCACCGAAGGCCAGGGAAAGCGGACCCAGGCCCGCTGGCTGTCCTTCGGCATCAACGGGCTCGGGGCGGCCCTGATGATCGTGGTGTTCTCGATGACGGCCGGACTGACAGGACTCGAAGTGGGCGTGGCGGGTGGAACGGCCGTTGTGGGACAGCGGCTGCTGGAGGCTGTTTTCGGCGAGGACGCCGTCCGGCGCATGGCCGAAAAGGCGCGGGAGGACCTGCACGTGCGCTGCCAGCGGCTGCTGCAGGACGAACAGCACAAATTCCTGGCCCGGCTTCCGGAACGGGATGACAGATCCGCCGAGTCCTTCGCTGCCCACGCGAATGCGCTGGCCCGGCTGGCGGACACCACATGAGCCGTCACAGCGACACGCGTAATTCGTCACGGCTGGACCGCAGGCTCTCCGCCCTCACCGATGCCCGGGAACTGGGCGAAGGCGTCCTCCCCGACGAATCGCTCCAGGAGGTGTCCAGCGTCCTCGAGCGGGCCAGTTCCCGGCGGTCACTGTCCGCCGACCACACGGTGGTGGGCTTCTTCGGAGCCACCGGCAGCGGCAAGTCCTCCCTGTTCAACGCGGTGAGCGGAGCGGAAATCGCGACGGCGGCAGCGCGCCGTCCCACCACATCGGAACCGTTGGCAGGGGTGTGGGGAGCGGACGGCAGCGAACCCCTGCTGGACTGGCTGGAGGTCCGGAACCGGCATCATGCCGCAGCCGTGGACGGCTTCGCCAACGAGGACACCGGCCTGATCCTGCTGGACCTGCCGGACTTCGATTCCACCAGGGCCGCCAACCGCGAGGTGGTGCAGCGGATGGTGGGGTTGGTCGACGTCCTGGTCTGGGTCCTTGATCCGCAAAAATATGCCGATGCCGCTGTCCACAACGACTTCCTGGCACACCTGGCCTCGCACGGCGCCGTCACCCTGGTGGTCCTCAACCAGGTGGACCGCCTTCACGCCCAGGACGTCCGGCCGGTCCTGGAGTCCCTCCGGTCCATCCTTGCCCGTGACGGCCTCGCCAAGGTCCAGCTCCTTGCGGCCTCCGCACTCGCCGGGGCAGGCGTGGACAAGGTCCGGGACGCTATCCGCGGCGTAGCGGTACAACGCAAAGCCCAGTCACAGCGGCTGGCGGCGGACATCACCCGGGCCTCAGCCGAATTGGGCACAGTATCCGGTGGCGGACAGGCAGCCGGCGTCCGGTCCGGTGCAAAGACGCGTCTGGCGGACGAGCTGGCTGTTGCGGCCAACGTCCCCGCGGTTGTGCGGGCAGTGGGCCAGTCCTACCGCCTGGAAGCAGTGAAGCGGACCGGCTGGCCCGTCACCCGCTGGCTTTCCCGGTTCCGGCCGGACCCCTTGCGGCGCCTTAATCTGCGCAGCGCCGCTCCTTCGGAGCTGAACCGGACTTCGCTGCCGCAGGCGGGAGCGCCCGAGCGTGCCAGGACCGATGCAGCCGTGCGGGAATTTGCGGACGCCGCCAGCGCGGGCGCTCCTGGCCCCTGGCGGGCGGCCATCCGGAGCGCGGCGAGGGAGGGCAGGGAGCGGCTGCCCGACGCACTGGACCAGGCGATTGCCGGTACCGACCTTGCCGCCAACCGTAAGTCGTGGTGGTGGGGCTTATTCAACGTGGTGCAATGGCTGGCCCTGCTCACAGTCCTGGGAGGGCTGGGCTGGCTCGGCGTCCTGGCGGCGCTTGGCTACTTCCAAATGCCTGTACCGGAAGTGCCCAGGGTGGAGGGCTGGCCGGTGCCCACGCTGATGATCGCCTGTGGGGTGGTCCTGGGGATCTTCCTTGCCCTCACCGGCAGGTTCCTTGCCGCGGCCGCTGCCAACGCCCGGGCAGGACGGGCACGGAAACGGCTAAACGCAGCGGTGGCAGCCGTGGCCCAGGAACTCGTGGTGGAACCAGTGGAGGTCGAAGTCAGCAGGCTCGCAGCCTTCAACGCGGCGCTGAAGGCAGCCGCCGGGTAGAAGTAATGCGCGGCGGCGGCGGGCAGCCAGTCAGCGGGCTGCGGAGAGTTCGACGGCGGCATCCCTGACTTTGATGAGGGTGCGCAGGTTCCGTGTGGTGGTGGAGGCCTTGAACCTGGCCTTGGAAGTGATTTTGCTGAACGGACTGTCCAGGGTTCCCCCGGCGGGGGCCAGCCAGGCCAGCGCCTCGGGGCCCAGCCGCTTTTGCTCAGCGCCCTCCAGTGCAGCGCCGGCTGCCTCGAGTTCGTCCAGCATGCCCACATCGGAGGAGAGCGTGATGTAGGTGTGAGTAGTCTTATCGTCGTCCGGGTAGGGGCAGGCGGTTACCAGGTCAGCCACCCGGGCTGCGTCCAGGACCACCACCCAGGCGTCGTAACCGAAGGTTTCCCGGAGGCATTTCTCGCACTCCCGTTTTACTGCGGCGGCGTCCAGGTCGCTGGTCAACACCACGTTTCCGCTGGCAAGCAGGGTCCGGGCGTCCGGAAAACCGGCGGACTTGAGCGCCTCCCGGAGCTCCGCCATCTTGATGTTGATGCCGCCCACGTTGATGCCCCGGAGAAACACTGCAAAGCTGCCCATGGCGAAATCCTAGCGTCCGCAGCACGGCGGCGGAGGTAACCGGGCAGGCGCGGGGTCTGCGTCAGTCGTTGTTTTTGCGCAACGCCTCGGTGAGGATGCGGCCGGCGTTGCAGACTACTTCGGCATGCAGCCTGCCGGGCTGGCGGGTGAGCCGTTCGATGGGACCGGAAATGGAAACTGCCGCAATTACCCGGCCGGACGGTCCACGCACCGGTGCTGACACCGAGGCAACCCCTGGCTCGCGTTCGCCGAGGCTCTGGCCCCAGCCCCGCCGTCGTACTCCTGCAAGGACGGTGGGCGTGAAGCGGGCGGACTGCAGCCCTTCGAGCAGGCGGTCGTGGTCCTCCCATGCCAGCAGCACCTGGGCGGCCGAGCCTGCCTTCATGGACAACTGCGTTCCCACGGGAATGGTGTCGCGCAGGCCGATGGGACGCTCTGCGGAAGCAACGCAGACGCGCCAGTCGCCCTGGCGGCGGAAGATCTGTGCGCTCTCGCCGGTAGCATCGCGCAGCTGCATCAGCACAGGTCCTGCTGACGCGATCAGGCGGTCCTCGCCCGCAGCCGACGCCAGTTCAACAAGGCGGCTGCCCAGGACGAAACGGCCCTGGATGTCGCGGCTGACCAGCCGGTGGTGGACGAGTGCCAGGGCAAGGCGGTGGACGGTGGGACGGGCCAGGCCGGTTGCCGCCACCAGCTGCGCCAGTGTGGTGGGCCCGGCCTCCAGCGCATCGAGCACCTGGGCCGCTTTATCAATGACACCGACTCCACTAGAATTGTCCATGTAATGATATTGCCGTCTCAATATCTGAGATGCAAATCTTTCGGCTGGCGCAGTGCGGAACGTACTGGTTCAGTGGAACTATCAGCCAAACAGCAGTGAAGGGAGATGGCCATGGCAAAGACATTGGCCGAGAAAGTCTGGGACGCGCACGTGGTGCGCAAAGGCGACGGCGAAGGTGCCAATGCCCAGCCCGACCTTCTCTTCATCGACCTCCACCTCGTCCATGAGGTCACGTCCCCGCAGGCGTTCGAAGGCCTGCGCCTGGCCGGCCGCAAGCTGCGCCGCCCGGACCTGACCATCGCCACGGAGGACCACAACACTCCCACGCTGGACATCGACAAGCCTATCGCCGATCTGACCAGCCGCACGCAGATCCAGACGCTGCGCAACAACTGCGCGGAGTTCGGGGTGCGGCTGCATTCCCTCGGAGACGCCGAACAGGGCATCGTCCACGTGGTGGGTCCGCAGCTGGGCCTCACCCAGCCGGGCATGACTGTTGTCTGCGGCGACTCGCACACCTCCACCCACGGTGCCTTCGGGGCGCTGGCCATGGGCATTGGCACCTCCGAGGTGGAGCACGTAATGGCCACCCAGACGCTGTCCTTGAAGCCTTTCAAGACCATGGCCATCAACGTTGAAGGCACGCTGCGTCCGGGTGTCACCGCCAAGGACATCATCCTGGCCGTCATCGCCAAGATCGGCACCGGCGGCGGCCAGGGCTACGTCCTGGAGTACCGCGGCTCCGCCATCCGCGCCCTGTCCATGGACGCGCGCATGACCATCTGCAACATGTCCATCGAGGCCGGCGCCCGCGCCGGCATGGTGGCGCCGGATGAGACCACTTACCAATACATGAAGGGCCGTCCGCACGCGCCGCAGGGCGCTGACTGGGACGCCGCCGTGAAGTACTGGAACACCCTGCGCACCGACGACGACGCCACCTTCGACGTGCAGGTTGACCTTGATGCCGACACGCTGGAGCCCTTTGTCACCTGGGGCACCAACCCCGGCCAGGGCGTCTCCCTGTCTGAGTCCGTCCCGTCTCCGGAGGACTTCGGCGACGAGAACGCCAAGGCTGCCGCCGAGCGCGCCCTGCAGTACATGGGCCTCGAAGCCGGAACTCCCATGAAGGACATCCGCGTGGACACAGTGTTCCTGGGTTCCTGCACCAACTCCCGGATGGAAGACCTGCGTGCCGCTGCGGACATCATCCGAGGGCGCCAGAAGGACCCCAACATCCGCATGCTCGTGGTCCCGGGCTCGGCACGCGTCCGCCTGGAAGCCGAGGCCGAGGGCCTGGACAAGGTCTTCAAGGACTTCGGCGCCGAATGGCGTTTTGCCGGCTGCTCCATGTGCCTGGGCATGAACCCGGACCAGCTGGAAGTGGGGGAGCGCTGCGCCTCCACCTCCAACCGCAACTTCGAAGGGCGCCAGGGCAAGGGCGGCCGGACCCACCTGGTGTCCCCAGTGGTGGCCGCAGCCACCGCCATTCGCGGGACCCTGAGCTCGCCGTCGGACCTTGATCCGGCCCCTGAATCCGCCGCCATCCGTACCGACGCAGCCTAGGACACGCCATGGAAAAGTTCACCACCCACACCGGAATCGGCGTCCCGCTGCGCCAGAGCAACGTGGACACGGACCAGATCATCCCCGCTGTCTACCTCAAGCGCATCACCCGCACCGGCTTCGAGGACGCCCTGTTTTCGGCATGGCGCAAGGACGCTTCCTTCATCCTGAACCAGGAACCGTTCAACGCCGGTTCCGTCCTGGTGGCAGGCCCCGATTTCGGCACCGGCTCCTCCCGCGAACACGCGGTATGGGCGCTGAAGGATTACGGCTTCAAAACCGTGCTCTCATCCCGGTTCGCCGATATCTTCCGCGGCAACTCGGGCAAGCAGGGCCTGCTGGCCGCCCAGGTGGCACAGGATGACATTGAACTGATCTGGAAAGAGCTCGAAAACGCTCCCGGCACCCAGGTCACCGTGGACCTCGTCTCCAAAACCGTGGTGTGCGGCAACATCGTGGCGCCCTTCGACATCGACGACTACACGCGCTGGCGCCTGCTCGAAGGCCTGGACGATATCGGCCTGACGCTCCAGCACGAGGCGGACATCACTGCCTACGAGTCCACCCGCCCTGCCTTCCTGCCAAAAACCCTGCCGGCACGCCTTTCCTGAGCGGGCGGAAGTACCTCTGACCGTGCGACGGCGGTCCGCCACGCCCTGCCGCCGTCGCCCGCGTATTTCGGTTCGGTAACGCGACCTCCTATGCTTGGTTGGAGCCTTTGCAAGGTTTTGGGGGCTAGTTATCGTGAGGAAACCGGTATATGAGTAGTGTTCTGACAATCCGCGGCGGAGTCCCGCTCACAGGCCGCGTCAGCGTCCGGGGAGCGAAAAACCTCGTACCCAAGGCGATGGTGGCAGCGTTGCTGGGCAACGAACCGTCCGTGTTGCGGAACGTTCCGGAGATCAAGGATGTGGAGGTAGTCACCTCCCTCCTGCAGCTCCACGGCGTTACTGTGGTCAAGGACCCGGTCAACGGGGACCTGACGTTGGACCCGAAGGCTGCCAAGACCGCCCCCAGCACCGCCATTGATGCCCACGCCGGCGACTCGCGGATTCCCATCCTGCTGTGCGGGCCCCTGATCCACGCCATCGGTGAAGCGTTCATTCCCGATCTCGGCGGCTGCAAGATCGGCGACCGTCCCATCGATTACCACCTCGACGTGCTGCGCCAGTTCGGTGCCGTAGTGGAGAAACGGCCGGGCGGCATCCACATCTCCGCCCCCAAAGGCCTGCACGGGGCGAAGATTTCCCTGCCCTACCCGTCCGTGGGTGCCACGGAGCAGGTGCTGCTGAGCGCCACCCGCGCCGAGGGCATCACCGAACTCTCCGGGGCCGCAACGGAGCCGGAGATCATCGACCTGATCGCCGTGCTGCAGAAGATGGGCGCCATCATCAGCGTCCAGACGGACCGCACCATACGCATCGAGGGCGTCCGCGACCTCGGCGGCTACAACCACCGGGCCCTCTCGGACCGCAACGAATCGGCGTCATGGGCTTCCGCAGCGCTGGTGACCAAGGGGGACATCTTCGTTGAAGGCGCCTCCCAGCGGGACATGATGACGTTCCTGAACACCTACCGCAAGGTGGGCGGCGGCATGGACATCGGCGAGGACGGCATCCGTTTCTACCACAAGGGCGGAAAGCTCAACCCCCTGGTCCTGGAAACGGACGTGCACCCCGGGTTCATGACCGACTGGCAGCAGCCGCTGGTGGTGGCTCTGACGCAGGCTGAAGGTGTTTCGATCGTCCACGAGACCGTGTACGAAAACCGCTTCGGCTTCACCGACGCCCTGATCCGGATGGGGGCCAGCATCCAGGTGCACCGCGAATGCCTGGGCAGCGTGCCGTGCCGGTTCGGCCAGCGGAACTTCCTGCATTCCGCCGTGATTTCCGGGCCCACCCAGCTGAAGGGCACCGACATCGACGTCCCTGACCTCCGCGGCGGCTTCAGCCACCTGATCGCGGCCCTCGCCGCCACGGGAACTTCCCGGGTGACGGGAATCGACATCATCAACCGGGGCTACGAGCGCTTCACCGAAAAGCTGGCCGGACTGGGCGCCGACTTCGACATCACCCCCACGAAGTAGCGGTACCGACGTGAAAGAGACTGCGAAAAGCAGGGCCACCTTCATGTTCATCGCCAGCGTGGCCCGGCCGCTGTTGAACCTCATGATGGACAAGAAGTGGGAAGGAACGGACAAGCTTCCCGCCGGCGGGTTCATTGCGGCCCCCAACCACTGCACCGAAATTGACCCGCTGGTGGTGGGCCACATGCTGTACAACCAGAAACGTGCCCCGCACTTCCTGGCGAAGGCGGGCCTCTTCAAGGTGCCCGGCCTGGGCTGGCTGCTGCGCGCCACCAAGCAGGTCCCGGTGGAGCGTTCGACGGCGGGAGCGAACCGCTCGCTGCAGGTCGCCCAGGAGATTGTCGCCGAGGGCGGCGCCATC
Source organism: Arthrobacter sp. Soil_C_49 (assembly GCF_057656635.1). NCBI lineage: Bacteria > Bacillati > Actinomycetota > Actinomycetes > Micrococcales > Micrococcaceae > Arthrobacter > Arthrobacter sp. Soil_C_49. The sequence goes on along the minus strand of NZ_JBDGJZ010000005.1, from coordinate 171,180 downwards.
ATCATTTACCCTGAGGGCACCCTGACGCGGGACCCGGACCTGTGGCCCATGAAGGGCCACACCGGCGCCGCGCGCCTGGCGCTGGAGGGCGGCATTCCCGTGGTTCCCATCGCTCATTGGGGCGCACACGAGGTCTTCCCTCGCTACGGCAAGCGGTTCCACATCTTCCCGCGCAAACGGTCCCGGGTGCTGGTTGGTGATCCCGTGGACCTCAGCGCCTTCTCCGGCCGTCCCCTGGACAAGGCCACGCTGGCTGGTGCCACCGACACCATCATGGACGCCATCACCGCTCTCCTCGCAGACCTGAGGGGCGAGCAGCCCCCGGCGGTGCGGTGGGATCCGGCCAAGCAGCAGCAGTCAAAGCACGGGCGCTTCGTGGAGCGCGGACAGCAGCAGACCGGCGAACGGGCGCCCGGTGATTCCTGAGGGGACAGTGATTCCTGAAGGGACACAGGGGGGATCGGCCCGTTCCGTTGCCGTGCTCGGGGCCGGCTCCTGGGGGACCACGTTTGCGAAGATCCTGGCCGACGCCGCCACGGCGGCCGGCGTGCCGCGCACCATCCGGCTGTGGGGCCGGCGCAGTGAAGTGGTGGAGGAGATCAACACCTTCCACCGCAACAGCCAGTACCTGAAAGACATCGCCCTCCCCGACAGCATTACCGCCTACACCGAGGTCCGCAAGGTATTCGACGGCGCTGACCTGGTGGTCCTGGCGGTGCCGGCCCAGTCCCTGCGGCCGCAGCTGCGCGGGTGGAAGGACATGATCGCGCCCGGCGCCATGGTGGTTTCGCTGATGAAGGGCCTCGAACTGGGCACGGACGCCCGGATGAGCGAGGTCATCAGCGAGGAACTTGGCGTTCCCACCGAGCGCATCGCCGTCGTATCCGGTCCCAACCTTGCCATGGAGATTGCCCGCGAGGAGCCCACGGCGTCTGTGGTGGCGTGCTCCGATTCCGCTGCTGCCGGCTGGATTGCCCGCAGCTGCACCGCACCATATTTCCGGCCTTACACCACGGCGGACGTCGTAGGGGTAGAGATCGGCGGCATTGTGAAGAACGTCATCGCGCTGGCAGTAGGGATTTGCGAGGGCCGGCAAATGGGGGACAACACCAAAGCTTCCGTCATTACCCGCGGCCTCGCCGAGACGTCCCGCCTCGCGTTGGCGCTGGGCGGTGACGCCAAAACGATGGCGGGCCTGGCGGGCCTGGGCGACCTCGTGGCCACCTGCTCTTCCCCTCTGTCGAGGAACCACACCGCCGGCCGCCTGCTCGGCCAGGGCCTGACGCTGGAGGAAGTGGGCCAGAAGATGACCCAAACAGCCGAAGGCATTAAATCCGGCCAGGCCGTGCACGAACTCGCAGCAAAGCTGGGCGTCGAGATGCCCATCACGGCCGCCGTCGTCGCCGTGCTGGCAGGCAAGCTGTCCGTTGACCAACTGGGGCCCGTCCTGCTGGCCCGGGAACTGAAACCTGAAGGCGATTACTGAACATGTCCCACAATCTGACCGCAGCAGAGCCGGCCGGCGGGGGAAAGCCCCGGGTGGCAGTACTTTTCGGCGGCCGCTCCAGCGAGCATGCCGTGAGCTGCGTTACGGCGGCCGGTGTCCTTGGTGCCATAAACAAGGACAAATACGAGGTGATCCCGATCGGAATCGCCAAGACGGGGCAGTGGGTCCTTGCCGCCGCCGACACCGCCCAGTGGTCCCTCTCCGCATCCTCGCTGCCCGAGGTGGTCCCGTCTCAGAAAACAGTGACGCTGGCCGAGATCGGAGGCGAACACCAGCTGATCGTGGCTTCCCCCAACGAGGTTCCCCAGGAGCTCGGCACCGTGGATGTGGTGTTCCCGCTGCTGCACGGCCCGTTCGGTGAGGACGGCACCATCCAGGGGCTCCTGGAACTCTCAGACACCCGGTACGTCGGAGCCGGCGTCCTGGCTTCCGCTGTGGGGATGGACAAGCACTACATGAAGGTGGTCTTTGAAGCGGCCGGCCTTCAGGTGGGCCCGTACATTGCCGTCACCGACAGGCAGTGGCGCAAGGACGCTGAGTCCGTTCGGAAGCAGGTGGACCGGCTCGGGTTCCCTGTCTTCGTCAAGCCCGCCAGGGCCGGATCCTCGATGGGCATTTCCAAGGTGGACTCCCTGGATGAGCTGGACGCTGCCATTGAGGAAGCACGGCGGCACGACCTCAAACTCGTCATTGAGGCGGGCATTGTGGGCCGCGAGATTGAATGCGCAGTGCTCGAAGGCAGGGGGACCGATGCCCCCCGCACCTCCATGCCCGGCGAGATCTCCGTGGCAGGCGGCACGCACGAGTTCTACGACTTCAACGCGAAGTACGTCGAGGACGACGCCGCAGCGCTCAGCTGCCCGGCAGACCTGCCCGAGGAAGCCATCACCAGGGTGCGTGAACTCTCGGCGGCTGCTTTTGACGCGGTGGGCGCAGAGGGATTGAGCCGGGTGGACTTCTTCTATACACCGGACGGCCAGCTGATCATCAACGAGATCAACACCATGCCGGGCTTCACCCCCAAGAGCATGTACCCGCAGATGTGGGCCGCCTCAGGCCTGGGCTACGCCGACCTCATCGACGAACTCATCTACCTGGCCCTGAACCGCAAAACCGGACTCCGCTGATCCCCACCGGTTGAAATTGTCCCGGTGGTTGAGCTTGTCGAAACCTACTGGCTTTCCGGCAGGTTCTGCAGTTCCTCCTGGCCCACGCAGTTCCTGCCGGCCGGGATCTCGGCTGCGGCGACTGCAAGGTCGGCAAGCACTGTGGCGGAGCTGATTTTGTCCGGGTCCATCAGGATCTCCGTGGCAGGCTCCCGGCCGTAGGTGGTGAGCGTCCACACGGGGTTGCCGTCCTTGATGACCCAGTCGATCCCGTTGACTGTCACGCACCGGTCGGTGGTGGGTCCCGGAACATTCACGCCGCAGCGCAGGACCACCAGCGAGGGATCACCCCAGGCGGCAGTGGCCTGGCTGTTCGTCTTGCGCAACGCAGAGTCCCCGATGGCCTCAGGCAGCGCCACCATCATCGGGGCGCACGCCGGGTTGGCCGCGTCCTGGGCAGCAGGAACGTCCACCACTGGCGCGCAGGCCACGAGCGAAAGGGCTGCAAAAGCCCCGATCAGTGCGGTCCTGGCAGCGCGGGCGGTCAGGGAAGCGTGGGGGCGGTGCATACTCCAAGCCTATCGCCGCCGCCACGCCGGCCAGGACACGGTGCCGGCTGTGCGGGCCGCCAATGTCCGGGGTCCGCTGTAGCGTAGTGGCGTGCCAGAGAACCGTTTAACCGTCCACCCCCAGCCCACAGCCGTCGGTGCCCTGTCCGAAGCCGAATTGCTGGCGCGGATCTTCCCCCGTCTGTCCATGCCCGGGTCCCACTCCCGGGCCACGCTGCTGGGGCCGGGAGACGACGCTGCAGTGGTGGCGGCGCCGGACGGTAAGACCGTGGTGAGCATCGACACGCAAGTCCAGGACCAGGACTTCCGGCTGGAATGGCCCAACGGCTACCGGACAACAGGCTTCGACGTCGGCTGGAAGGCCGCGGCGCAGAACCTGAGCGATATCAACGCCATGGGAGCCACCGCCACGTCGCTCGTGGTGAGCCTGACCCTTCCACCGGAGACACCTGCCAGTTGGGTGGAGGACCTGGCGGACGGTCTAACGGCGGCGATCAGGGAGCTGGGAGCCACGGAATGCTCAGTGGCAGGAGGCGACCTGGGGCGCGGCCGGGAAATCTCCGTCACTGCTGCCGTGCTCGGCACCCTCCACGGCGGCCGTGCCGTCCTTCGGTCCGGTGCGCAGCCGGGGGACGTCCTTGCGCTTGCCGGCACGGCCGGACACGCGGCCGCCGGCCTGGCCCTTCTGGAGTCCTCCATAAGCGTCGAAGCTCTGGGCGAACGTGAGCGGGTGTTCCTGGACCTGCAGTGCAGGCCGCGGCCACCGCTGAATGCCGGCCCCGCAGCGCGGGCGGCCGGTGCCACGGCCATGCTCGATGTCTCGGACGGCCTCCTGCGGGATGGATTGCGGATGGCCACGGCCAGCAGCACCGCCCTCGATCTGGATCCGGCTCAACTCCGGGTGCTGGGGGAAGTCTTGCGGCCTGCCGCGGAGCTGCTGGGAACTGACGCCACCGGATGGGTGCTGAACGGCGGGGAGGACCACGGCCTGCTTGCCACATTCCCTGCTGATGTTCAGCTGCCTCCCGGATTCGCTGCGATAGGCTCAGTACAAGCACTGGGAAGCAATGAAAGCCCGAGCGTCACAATTGCGGGCCGGCACGCGGACGCCGGGGGATGGGATCACTTTGCACACTAAGGTTGCCGCCAACGCGCAAGCGATGAAGAGGTGGTTGAGCAAGGCCGAGACCGTCATTGGAAACCACAGCGACCGCCTCAACGCCATCAATATCTTCCCGGTGGCGGACGGGGATACAGGTACCAACCTGTACCTGACCGTCCGTGCGGCCGCCCGGTCCGCTGCTGCCGCGGAAGACCAGCCTGCCCAGCTGGATGTCGGCGTCGTCCTTGCTGCCGCCGGCCAGGCTGCGATGGAGGAGGCCCGCGGAAACTCGGGAACCCTGCTTTCCGTGTTCCTGTGCGCCGCGGCTGAACCTCTGGCGGGCCACACCCGGCTGACGTCCACCCTTCTTGCCGCAGCACTCAACCGTGCCCAGATCAGGGCGTGGTCAGCCCTCAGCGACCCCGTCCCGGGAACCATGCTTTCAGTGATGGAGGCAGCGGCACGGGCCGCTGCCGCAGTTGACGCCGGGCAAAATGGTGACGACAGCAACCACGCCCTGGGCCTTGCCCTGGATGCAGCCGTTGAAGGTGCCCTGGCTGCCGTAATCCGCACCGAGGACCAGCTGGACGCCCTGACCTCGGCCCGGGTGGTGGACGCGGGTGGAGTGGGAATGCTCCTGATCCTGGATTGCCTCCGCTCAGCGGTCCTGGGTGAAGAACTCCAGAGCGAGCTGCTCGACGGCCTGCATGGCTATGACGTCTCGGATCCCCACATCCACACCGCCCTGCCGGACGATGACGGCGTTGAAGTCATGTTCACCATCAACCTTTCGCCCCTGCACGCAGCCACCCTCCGCCAGCAGCTGGACGAGATCGGCGAGTCCGTCATCATGAGCCAGGTTGGCGGCAACGAGGACGCGGACGGGAAGTACCGGTGGCGGGTCCATGTGCACGTTCCCGAGCCGGAACCGGCCCTCAGTATTATCCGCGCCCTGGGAGAGCCATCCCAGCTCAGTATCAGCGAACTCGCGCTGCCGCGTGAACCCCACACAGATGCAGTGAACTCCAGTGGGCATGACCGCTGAACTGGATCTTGCGCTGGAACGGCGGCTCGGAAAGCTATCCGCAACCGTCATTGAGAAGCATCTGGGCATCACCACCGTTGACGGGCTGCTGAACTACTTCCCGCGCCGCTATATGAGCCGCGGCGAGCTGACGCCCATCAGCGAGCTTCCCCTCGACGAGGAGGTCACGCTCATCGCCAGGGTGCTCTCCAGCAGTACCCGGAAGATGCAGGCGCGCCGCGGCACCATCACGGACGTCATCGTGTCCGACGACGACGGGCAGCAAGGGCTCCGGCTGGTCGGCGGCACGGACTACCGCGGGAAAGTCCCCGGCACCCTCAAAATCACGTTCTTCAACGGTTTTAAAGCAAAAACCGACCTCCTGCAGGGACGCCGGGCCCTGTTCTCCGGGAAAGTGACCAAGTTCAAAGGCCAACTGGGCCTCACCAACCCGGATTTCCAGCTCCTGGATGAGGATCCTTTCAGCGAGGGCAGCCAGGACCCGGAAAAGCTGGCCGCCATGCCCATCCCGGTGTACCCGGCCACTGCCAAGCTGCCCAGCTGGAAGATCCAGAAGGCCGTCTACACGCTGCTGGAAACCCTTGATCTGGATACTTTGCCCGATCCCGTCCCGGCCGCCGTCGCCCGGCGTGAAAAGTTCCTTCCGGTGGCCGAGGCCTACCGCCTTATTCACGCGCCCGAATCCGCTGAGGACTGGCGGCGGGCGCGGGACCGGCTCCGCTACCACGAAGCGCTGGTGCTGCAGTCCGCCCTGGCCCGGCGCCGGGCACAGCTGGCTGCGGAGGAAGCCACCGCCCGGCGGCAGGTTCCGGGCGGACTGCTGGAAGCCTTCGATGCAAACCTTCCCTTCACGCTCACGGCGGGGCAGGCCGCCATCGGCAAGACCCTGGCGGCCGAACTTGCGCGCGACTCCCCGATGAACCGGCTGCTGCAGGGCGAAGTGGGGTCCGGCAAGACCATCGTGGCGCTGCGGGCCATGCTGCAGGTGGTGGACGCCGGGGGACAGGCCGCGCTCCTGGCGCCCACCGAAGTCCTTGCCGCCCAGCACTACGAGTCGATCCGCCGCTCCCTGGGACCGCTCTCCACGGACGGTCTGCTCGGCGGGCTGGACGCCGCCTCCGTCCAGGTGACCCTGCTGACGGGTTCCATGCCGGCCGCCGCCCGCAAGCAGGCACTGCTCGATGCTGCTTCCGGGACAGCGGGAATCATCATCGGCACCCATGCCCTGCTGAGCGGCAATGTGAGCTTCTACGACCTTGGCCTGATCGTGGTGGATGAGCAGCACCGCTTCGGTGTGGAACAACGGGACGCCCTCCGGGCCAAGGCACGGAAGCCGCCCCACCTGCTGGTCATGACTGCCACGCCCATCCCGCGCACTGTGGCCATGACTGTGTTCGGGGACCTCGAAACTTCCGTACTGGACGAGTTGCCCGCAGGGCGGGCCCCGATCAGCACCCATTTGGTGGGCCTTGCAGAAAACCCGGCCTGGGCCGGACGCATCTGGGCCCGTTCGCGCGAGGAAATCGACAACGGGCACCAGGTGTATGTCGTCTGCCCCAAGATCGGCACCGACGACGACGGCGACTTCAGCCCGGAGGAAACGGACCTGTCCGATGGCCTTGAGGGGGAAAACGGGCGCGAACTCGCGTCGGTGACCGCCGTCGTCGAACATCTCCTGGCCGAGCCGGCATTTGCCGGTGTCCCCCTGGCCCCGCTGCACGGGCGGCAGTTGCCGGACGTGAAGGCCGCCGCCATGGCCGGCTTCGTGGACAACCAGGTCAAACTGCTCGTCTCCACTACCGTCATTGAGGTGGGCGTGGATGTCCCCAACGCCACGCTGATGGTCATCCTCGACGCCGACAGGTTCGGCATCTCCCAGCTCCACCAGCTGCGCGGCCGGGTGGGCAGGGGCGGGCTGCCCGGAACCTGCCTGCTGGTCACCGCCCTGGAGCCCGGCCACCCCAGCCGGAAGCGGCTGGAGGCGGTAGCCGCCACCACGGACGGTTTCGAGCTTTCCCAGGAGGACCTCAAGCTCCGCCGCGAAGGCGACATCCTCGGCGCCTCGCAGTCCGGCGGCCGCTCCACTCTTCGACTGCTGCGTGTGCTTGAGCATGAAGCCGTCATCAGCCGGGCCAGGGACGACGCCCAGCAGATCGTGTCACAGGACCCCTCGCTGGCTGAACACCAGGAACTGGCCGAAGCCATCGAGAAGTACCTCAACCCCGAAAAGGAGGCGTTCCTTGAACGCGGTTAGCAAGGCGGACCCCACCATGCGCGGAAGCAGAGGCGTCCGGTGAGCCGGATCATTTCCGGCGCAGCCGGCGGCACGCCCCTGCAGGCTGTCCCGGGCTCCTTGACCAGGCCCACCACGGACCGGGTCAAAGAAGCGCTCTTCTCGCGCCTTGATGCCTTTGATGTCATCAGCGGCGCCAGGGTGCTGGACCTCTACGCAGGTTCGGGATCGCTCGGTGTGGAGAGCGGCAGCAGGGGAGCCCAAACCGTGGACCTGGTGGAGTCCGATGCGAAGGCGAGTGCTGTATGCCAGCGCAATGCCGACCTCATCAACGGGGTCCTGGGCCGAAAAGCCGTGACGGTCCACCGGTCCAAGGTGGAACCTTTCCTTGAGCGCGCCGATGCCGCCGCAACCTGGGACCTGGTATTCCTGGACCCGCCCTATCCGCTGGAGGAGGTGGCCTTGGCCGCAGTGCTCGAAAAGCTGGCCGTGCACCTGGCGCCGGCGGCCGTGGTGGTGGTGGAGAGGTCGTCCCGCTCGCCGGAGCCTGCCTGGCCGGGCGGGCTGGCGCGGTTCGCGGAGAAAAAGTACGGCGAAACCCGGCTGTGGTTCGCTGAGCCGTTTGTCCCCGACGCCGTCGACCCGGACGCCTTAGATGCGGAAGGCGTGGATGTGGACGGGAACAGCCTGTAGGAAACCTTCCCGGCGAGGCCTGCTCAGACCGCGAGGGCGTCCAGGTCCACTCCGGCCAGGACCTTGGCCGGGTGCGGGCCCCGGGCGGTCAATTCTTCGGACCAGCCGGCGGGCCACGCCGTTTGGGTGCCGGCGAGGATGATGTTTCCGGGGTAGCGGCCTTCGAACATGCCGGCTTCAGCAAAGGCGGCGACGTCAGCCATCGCATGCCGCATAGCCGACACCTGGCTGCGGACCAGGGTGAGGCCTGGCTCGTCCCCCACATTGACGATCAGGAGCCCGCCCGGCGCCAGCCGTTCCCGCAGCTCGCCGTAAAACTCCCTGCACGCAAGATGCGCCGGTGCCTCGGGCCCGGAGAAGATGTCCAGGATGACCACGTCAAAAAGGAGGCCGGGCTCGAGGTCCGTCAGCGCATCCCTGGCATCTCCGATGACCGCGTGCAGGTTTGCCCCTTCGGGAAGGGGCAGCTGCTGCAGGACGAAATCAAGCAGTTCGCGTTCCAGCTCCACCGCGTACTGGATGGAGCCCGGCCGGGTCGACTGGATATAGCGGGCCAACGTCAGGGCCCCGGCCCCCAGATGCAGCGCCGTGATTGGCGTTTCCGCGGGAGCCGCCAGGTCCACCAGATGCCCGATCCGCCTCAGGTATTCGTAGAAGATCTCATCCGGCCGCGCCAGGTTCACGTGCGACTGTTCGGCGCCGCCGATACTCAGCACGTAGCTGCCCTCGGTGAACGCGTCCGGCTCGATGGCTGCGTGCTGCCCGCTGGTGCGCAGGAACCGGGCCGCTGCCCGCCCGCTGCCTGCCTGCATCAGACCAGTCCGCCAAGGGTGGCCAGCCGGACGGCAGCCTCCTCGAGGACGTCGGTCTTTTTGCAGAAGGCAAAGCGAAGCAGGCTGCGCGTCCGCTCTGCACCTTCCGGATGGCAGAAGACCGGGACGGGAATGGCGGCAACGCCCACCAGGCCGGGCAGCCTGCGGGCGAGGTCCACCGAATCATGGATTCCCAGCGGGGCAGTGTCGACGTTGACGAAGTACGTACCCTGCGGGGAGAAGACGTCGAAGCCTGCCGCCCTCAACCCGTCGCTCAGGATGTCCCGCTTGCGCTTCAGCGTGGCGGCAACGTCCTCGTAGAAGGCATCCGGCAGCCCCAGGCCGGTGGCAATGGCCGCCTGGAACGGGGTGCCCGAACTGTAGGTCAGGAACTGCTTGACCGTCCGCACAGCGGATACAAGTTCCTCCGGGCCCGTCACCCAGCCGATCTTCCAGCCCGTCAGCGAAAACGTCTTGCCGGCCGAGGAGATGGTGATGGTGCGGTCGGCGGCTCCGGGCAGGGAAGCCACCGGTACGTGGCGGGCGCCGAAGGTGAGGTGTTCGTACACTTCGTCGGTGATGATCAGGCAGTCATGCTTCCGGGCCAGGTCAACAACGCGCTGCAGGATGCTCCGGGGAAATACCGCACCGGTGGGGTTGTGGGGGTTGTTAAGCAGCACCACCCGGGTCCGCCCGCTGAAGGCCGCTTCCAGGGCGGCCAGGTCCGGCATAAAATCCGGGGCCAGCAGCGGGGCCGTGACGTGGGTGGCGCCGGAGAGTCCGATCACTGCACCGTAGGAATCGTAGAACGGCTCGAAGGTCAGGACCTCGTCCCCGGGGCCGGTAAAGGCCAGCAGTGCGGCGGCGATGCCTTCGGTGGCGCCGGTGGTAACGATGACCTCGGTCTGCGGGTCAGGGGTCAGGCCATAGAACCTGTGCTGATGGGCCGCCACGGCTTCCCGCAGTTCCAGGATCCCCTTGCCGGGCGCATACTGGTTCACGCCGGCGGCGATGGCGGCGCGGGCAGCCTCCCTGATTTCCAGCGGACCGTCCTCATCCGGAAAGCCCTGGCCAAGGTTAATGGCCCCGGTCTGCGCCGCGAGGGTGGTCATCTCTTCGAAGATCGTGACGCCCAGCCCGCCATCCGGCCCGAGGAGGTTGGCACCAAGCGCGGTGCGTTGCCAGGGGGCAGGGGCCAGGGGGGTGGAAACTTCCCGTGGTGGATGCATCCAGTCATGGTATCCCGGCCTTTCCATGGGGTAGGTTCGGAGCATGAGACGCGCTGTCTGCCCCGGATCCTTCGACCCCATCCACAACGGCCATCTCGAGGTTATTGCCCGGGCGGCCAGCCTGTTCGATGAAGTAATAGTGGCGGTGTCCACCAACCCGGCCAAAAAGTACCGGTTCACACTGGGTGAGCGCCTGGACATGGCCCGCGAAACCTTGGCGTCGCTCAAGGGCATCGTGGTGGAACCCGTGGGCGAAGGGCTCCTCGCCGAGTACTGCCGGCAGCGGGGTGTGTCAGCCATCGTCAAGGGCCTGAGATCGTCCTCCGACTTCGACTACGAGCTGCCCATGGCCACGATGAACCGGCAGTTAAGCGGTGTGGAAACAGTCTTCCTGCCGGCCGAGGCCCACTACATCCACCTGTCCTCCACCTTGATCAAGGAAGTCGCGGGCCTGGGCGGAAGCGTCTCCGACTACGTCCCCAGATCCGTGCACCGGCGGATGCTCGCGGGCGGGTCGGCTGAGGATCAGCAGCCAAGAGGGTAGGCTTGTCAGGTACTTCGGCGGTCCCCGCTGGCTGGTTTGAGTCCCCGCGGCTCTTCAGGCTAAGATGGTACGTCGGTCATATGTTCAACAGGAGTTCTCATTAAAAGAGATGCTGGTTCGCCCCTGGCGTTCGACGTCAAGGACCTCGGACGCAGTCCGGGAAGCATGCGGACACTGAAGGAACATGTACCCGCACCGGGTGATCTTGGTGTGGCGCTCATTGGTGTTCAGGAAGGCTCGGATATCGAGCTGGATCTGAGGCTTGAGGCCGTACACGAAGGAATTCTGGTATCCGGAACCGCACTTGCCGAAGTAACCGGCGAATGCGGCCGATGCCTGGATCCCCTTGCGTATGACCTTGAGGTCAATGTGCAAGAACTTTTCTTCTATGAGGGCGTACAGCTTTCGGACGAAGAAGATGATGAAGAGCAACGTCGAGTCGAGCACGATGTAATCGATCTTGAACCGGTGTTGCGGGACGCGGTTGTCACCAACCTGCCGTTCCAGCCGGTGTGCCGGGAAGACTGCCAGGGCCTTTGCTCCGAATGCGGAGCTCGCCTGGAAGACGAGCCGGGGCACCACCACGAGGTCTTGGATCCTCGCTGGGCTGCCCTAGCTGATATGGCTAAGCCTGACCGGCAAAATTGATTTGTACGTGTTTGTCTAGAGAGAAATGAGTTAGCCGTGGCTGTTCCCAAGCGGAAAATGTCTCGCTCGAATACCCGCGCCCGCCGCTCGCAGTGGAAGGCGACCGCCCCCCACCTGGTGAAGACCGTGGAGAACGGCCAGGTTACCTACAGCCTGCCGCACCAGGCGAAGGTCGTCACCGATTCGGCCGGCACCGCGCTGTTCCTTGAGTACAAGGGCCGCAAGGTCGCGGACGTCTAATCGGCCCCTCAGGCTGACATGATGTCTTCAACTGAAGAGCTTTTGAAGCGTCTCGGTGTCTCTATTGACGCCGGGACGCTTCGTCTTGCGCTCACACACCGTTCCTACGCCTACGAAAACGGCGGCATCCCCACCAACGAGCGGCTGGAATTCCTGGGCGACTCCATCCTGGGATTCTCGGTGACGGACGCCCTGTACCGGGACAACCCGGACCTGCCGGAAGGCGATCTCGCGAAGCGCCGCTCGGCCGTGGTCAGCACCCGCGCCCTCGCCGGCATCGGGCGCAGCCTGGGCATTGGCGACTACATCTACCTCGGGCAGGGCGAAAAGCTCACCGAGGGCAAAAACAAGGCGTCCATTCTGGCGGACACCATGGAGGCCCTGATCGGAGCCACCTACGTGTCCAACGACATCGAGACGGCCCGCCAGCTGGTGATGCGCCTGATCGGGCCCCTGCTGAAGGACGCCGCTGCCCTGGGTGCCGGGACCGACTGGAAAACCAGCATCCAGGAGCTCGCGGCCAGCCGCCAGCTCGGGACCATCCACTATGCGGTGGAAGGGTCCGGTCCGGACCATGCGCGGGTTTTTACCGCAGTCCTGCACATCGGCGGCACGGCGTACGGCAGTGGTACCGGCCACTCGAAAAAGGAAGCGGAGCAGGAAGCTGCCGCTGACGCCTGGCGCGCTCTTTCGGGCACTGCGGCTTCCCGCGCCGGGGGCAAGTCCGCCGGCTCCGTAGCCGCCAAGTAGGCGTTGTGCCCGAACTTCCCGAGGTTGAGGTGGTCCGCCGCGGCCTGGTGAGCTGGGTCCGCGGCCGGACCATCGAACGTGTGGACGTCCTTGATGAACGCTCAGTCCGGCGCCACGCACTCGGGGCCGGGGATTTCATCGGGAACCTCGAAGGCGCCACCGTGGCCGACGTCGTGCGGCGCGGCAAATTCCTGTGGATGCCGCTTCTGGACGCAACCGCCGGCGCCGCTGATGAACCGTCAGGTAACGGGCGGCCCGCCGTCGCGTTGATGGCCCACCTTGGCATGAGCGGCCAACTCCTCATGCAGGACGCTGATGTTCCGGACGAGAAGCACCTCAAAGTGCGGTTCCGGCTTAGCTCCAGTGACGGCATGCCCGGGCAGCTGCGGTTCGTGGACCAGCGGATTTTCGGCGGCCTGTTCGTCACCTCCCTGGTACCAACGGACGACGGCGGCCCAGGCGGCCTCGCTGAATCACCCCTTCCGCTGATTGCAGAGGAAGCGGCCCACATTGCCCGGGATCCCTTGGACCCCGCCTTCTCGTTCGATCTTTTCTACCGCCGTCTGCGCAGACGCAAAACCGGCCTGAAACGGGCTTTGCTGGACCAGGGCCTTGTCTCCGGCATCGGCAACATCTACGCCGACGAAGCGCTGTGGCGTGCCCGCCTCCACTTCGCCCGGCCCACAGACACCCTTCGCCGGGCCGAGGCCGAAAGGGTGCTGGGCAGTGCGCGTGACGTGATGCTCGATGCCCTGGCCGCCGGCGGAACAAGCTTCGACTCCCTCTACGTGAACGTCAACGGTGCCTCCGGGTACTTTGACCGGTCCCTTAACGCCTACGGCCGGGAGGGCCAGCCGTGCCACCGCTGTGCCGCTGCGGGAATCCACGCCCTGATCCGCCGCGACCAGTTCATGAACCGTTCCTCGCACACCTGCCCGGTGTGCCAGCCGCGTCCCCGCAACGGCCGCTGGTAGTCCGCCGGCCGGATATTCTGCGGATTCTTCGGTTCCGCAATGTGGACCCGGCTGCAAAACTTTGTCCGTGAAGGCCAGGCGCAGCCCGCCCGCGCATGGCCCCCTTGCCGGACAACAGGAACGGGCAGCCGTTGTACATCTCGATGTCGGACCGCAAAGGCGGCCAGCAGGACCTGCAGGAAACAGGCAGCCGCGGCCCGACAGCCTTCAGGTTGTCGCCGGTGATCATCTGGCTCGGCATCGTGAGCATGATGACCGACATATCGTCCGAGTCCGTTGCCGCCGTCCTTCCGCTCTACGTCACCGGCTTTCTTGGGTTGTCAACCATCGCCTTTGGTGTCATAGACGGTATTAACCAGGGCGCCAGTGCCGTTGTCCGGATCGGGGCCGGATGGGTCTCGGACCGCACAGGCCACCCCAAACGCGTGGCCGTGGCCGGCTACGGGCTGTCCATGGCGGCCAGGACTGGTTTCCTTTTCGCCGGTGGCTTTTGGGTCATCGCCGGAATCGTCACGGGTGACCGGATCGGAAAAGGTATCCGGACGGCTCCCCGCGACGCCCTGATCTCGGCAGCCGCGCAGCCCGAATACCTGGCCAGGTCCTTCGGGATCCACCGGATGCTGGACAACATCGGTGCTGCTGCCGGGCCGCTCATCGCCTTCCTCATCCTGATGCTCATACCCAACGGATTCAACACGGTGTTTGTAGTGTCCCTGGCCTTCGCCATCATCGGCGTGGCCGTGTTGCTGCTGGTGGTGCCGGACAAATTGAAGCCCACGTCCCGGCAGGCCGGAGGGACGTCCCGGCCCGCTTTCCGCTGGTCACAGCTGAAATGGTCGCGCCTCAGGGAACAGGGCATGGCCCGCCTCGTGGCGGTCACAGGGCTGCTCGGCCTGCTCACCATCGGCGACGGGTTTGTCTATCTCCTCCTCCAGCACCGGGAAGCCTTTGCCGTCCAGTGGTTTCCACTCCTTTATGTGGGAACGAACGTGGCATTCCTGGTATTCGCAGTTCCGCTGGGCCGGCTGGCTGACCGCTGGGGCCGGGTCCCGGTCTTTTTGGCCGGCCACGTGGCGCTCCTCGCCGGCTACGTGCTGGCGGTACTTCCGCTCGGCGGGACCGCAGCCACCCTTGGCTGCCTGTTGCTGCTGGGAGTGTTCTACGCCGCAACCGACGGCGTGTTGTCGGCCCTCGTCAGCCAACTGGCGCCACCGGAACGGCTGGGAACTGCCCTGGGGACCGCGCAGACGGTAGTGGCAATCAGCAGGATGGCGGCCGCTGCCTGCTTCGGCATCCTCTGGTACCTGCTCGGGCCGGTCGCAGCAGCTGCCTGCGTGGCAGGGCTGCTGGCTTTGGCTGTGCCGGCCGCCGCCTTTGTCCTTCGCAGCACGGCCGGAAGGGCAGTGTCGCTGTGAGCAGGACCACCATGGACACAGCTCCACACAGCCGCAATCCCGGCACCGGTGCCTCCAGTGACTCCGGCATCACCGGTCTTGAAGCGCCCCCTGCGGGAGGCCGGCGGCAGCTGGTGCTCCTGCTGGCAGTGGCCGCCCTGGTCCTCGCCGGGGCCGGAGCCTACGGACTCTCGGCGTTCCAGCAGGAACAAGCCAGCCAGGAAGCAGCATCACCGGTGAAGGTGGTCCCGGCCACGGCCTTGCCTGCGGAGCCTTTTGTGATGTTCCGCAATACAGCGTCCGGCCAGGGCTACGGACAAGCAGCCACGGTTGCCCTGGCCGATCCCTCCGGGGAACGTGCCCTGAGCGGGCACGCCTGTGACCGCGTCTACGCCTCAAGGGAACTGGTCAGCTGTCTTCAGACCATCAACGAGATTCCCACAAAATACGAGGCAGCAACCTACGATTCGTCGCTGAAGCGCCTTGATTCCTGGATTCTGGGCGGCATCCCCAGCAGGACGAGGCTGAGCAGAGATGATTTGCTGATCGGCACCACAGTTTTTGTTGCCGGGCACTCCTACGCCTCAGCGGGTTTTTCCACCGAGACCGTTATCCGCGGCAGGGACGGTACGGTCCACGGCAACCTGGAAGAGTTTTCGCTGATTTCAGACGGAACCCGGATCAAGGCTTCCGACCGGAATATCTGGGGCGTCACCTTCATTCCGGGGGACCCCGCGGGCTTCTACGCCACCGCGTCTTCGCAGGGCCATATCTGGCTGGTCCGGGGCGACCTTAACGCCAGGACGCTGACGGTAGTGGCGTCAGGCATCGAATGCCCGTCGATTTCACCTGACGGAACCCGGATCGCGTTCAAGAAGAGCACCACCGGCACCCTGGTGGGGCACAGGAACATCGCCGTGCTGGACATCGCATCCGGGATGGAAACCGTCCTGGGTGAAGAGCGTGACATTGACGACCAGCTCGAATGGCTGGACAACAGCACTGTGGTTTACGGTGTACCCCGGGATGACACCGGCCAGGACAGCGATGTCTGGGCGGTTGCCACCGAAGTCGGAGCGGCTCCCCGGCTGTTCATCGAGCACGCCTGGTCTCCCGCAGTGGTCCACTGATGTTTATCCGCCCCTTTTAAAGGAACCGAGCAGAGCGGAGACGGCCGTAAATCCGGGTCATTGCGCCGCAACGCAGTAGATTTGGTGCAGGGAAGCAGCATCCGCCCCACGCCACCCAGGAGATCCGAAAAGCCTTGCACCTCAAAAGCCTGACCGTCCGGGGGTTCAAGTCCTTTGCGTCCGCCACCACCTTTGAGTTCGAGCCCGGCGTCACCGCCGTGGTGGGCCCGAACGGCTCCGGCAAGTCCAACGTTGTGGATGCCCTGGCCTGGGTCATGGGCGAACAGGGTGCCAAGACGCTCCGCGGCGGCAAGATGGAGGACGTCATCTTCGCCGGAACCTCGGGCCGGCCGCCGCTGGGGCGTGCGCACGTCTCGCTGACCATCGACAACAGCGACGGTGCCCTGCCCATCGAGTACAGCGAGGTGACCATCTCGCGCACGCTCTTCCGCGCGGGCGGGTCCGAATATGCGATCAACGGGGCAAGCTGCCGCCTGCTGGACATCCAGGAACTGCTCTCCGATTCCGGTCTGGGCCGCGAAATGCACGTCATCGTAGGCCAGGGCCAGCTGGACAGGGTCCTGCACGCCACCCCGGAGGACCGCCGCGGCTTCATCGAGGAGGCAGCCGGCATCCTCAAACACCGCCGCCGCAAGGAACGGACCGTGCGCAAGCTGGAGGCCATGCAGGCCAACCTGCAGCGGCTCACCGACCTCACGGGGGAAATCCGGCGCCAGCTCACCCCGTTGGGCAAACAGGCTGAGGTTGCCCGCAGGGCCCAGCGCGTCCAGTTCGACGTCCGCGACGCGCGGGCCAGGCTTTTGGCCGATGACCTGGTCCAGCTGCAGCAAGCCCTGGAACAGGACGTGGCGGACGAAGCCGCCCTGAAAACCCGGCGCGCCGCCGTCGAACAGGAGCTTGAGGTTGGCCGAAGGCAGCAGGCTGCCCTGGAGCAGCTGGCTGCGGAGGCAACGCCGAAACTGAACGCCGCACGTGACACCTGGTACCGGCTGACCGCCTCGCGCGAACGGCTCCGGTCCCTCGGATCGCTGGCCCAGGAACGCAGCCGCCTGCTCGGTTCCACTGAACCGGCACCCGCCGGCCGGGACCCTGAACAGCTGGAGCGGCAGGCCGCGCGCGTCCGCGCGGAGCTCGCCGAACTCGAACGCCACCTCCTGGACAAACGCAGCGCCCTCGAGACGGCCAGTGCAGCAAAGGCTGAAGCCGAAGCGGCAGCCCTTGCCGAAGACAAGCGGCTGACGGCAGTGCTGCGGGCAGCCGCCGACCGGCGCGAAGGATTGGCGCGCCTGGCCGGACAGGTGGCCGCGGCCCGCTCCCGGGTGGAATCCGCGCAGGCCGAGCTGGGCAGGCTGCGGGAATCGCAGGCTGCCGGGCTGGAGCGCCGCGCCCGAGCGCAATCCGAGTTCACGGCGCTCGAAAACCAGGTGGCCGGCGTGGAGGAGGGCGAGGAATCCCTTGATGCGGATTACGAGGCCGCCAGCGACGCCCTGGACGCGGTGCTGCAGGAAATCTCTGATCTGACCGCCGCGGTCAGTGAGGGAATCCGGAAGCGTGACGCCCTGGCGGCGCGCCTTGACGCCCTGAAGCTTGGCCTCACCAGGAAAGACGGTGCCGGGCACGTCCTGCAGTCAGGTGTGGCCGGTGTGCTGGGGACCCTGGCCGGGGAACTCACTGTGGAGCCGGGCTTTGAGACCGCGATAGCAGCGGCACTGGGGGAGGCTTCGGAAGCCGTGCTGGTCCGTGACGAGGAGGCAGCGGCAGCCGCGGTCCAGGTCCTTAAGGATGACGACGCCGGGCGTGCGTCGCTCCTGCTGGCTTCCCCGGGTGCCGCCTCCGGAGCCCAAACCGGCTCGCCGCCGTCCCTTCCGGAAGGAGCCGCCTGGGCCGCCGCACTTGTCAAGGACGCCGGGCGCTCCGCAGCCGCAGTGCGGCACCTGCTGGCGGGCACTGCCGTCGTCACCGACATCGAGGCAGCGGCCCTGCTGGTGTCAGCCCATCCCATGATCACCGCGGTGACCCGGGCCGGGGACATATTCACCGCGGTGTCTGCTGCCGGCGGCTCAGCCAAGGCGCCGTCGCTATTGGAAGTCCAGGCGGCAGTGGACGACGCCGAAGGCCAGCTTTCGGACGTCACCGCCGGGCTGGAACGGAGCAGGTTCGCCCTGGCCGGCGCAGAGGCCAGGCGGACGGAGGCGCAGGAACGTGCCGACGCCGCCCTGGACCGGCTGCATGAATCGGACGCGCGGCTGGCAGCTGTTGCCGAACGCCTGGGACACCTCAACTCGGTCCTGCGCAGTGCCGTGGGTGAAAGCGAGAGGCTGGCTGCCTCGCTGGCACGGGCCGAGCACAACGTCGCGGCGGAGGAGGAAGCCCTCGCTGCCGTGGCCGCCCGGCTGGCCGCTGCCCAGGAAGCGCCGCTGGAGCAGGAGCCCTCCACGGAACACCGGGACGCCCTGGCAGCGGCAGCGTCAACGGCCCGGGCCGCCGAGGTGGAGGCCCGGCTGTCGCTGCGCAGCGCGGAGGAACAACTTACCGCCACACAGAACCGCGTTACCTCACTGGAGCGCGCGGCGGCCACGGAGCGCCGCGCCCGCGAGGAAGCAGCGGAACGCGCCCGCCGGCGCCGCGCCCAGGCGAAACGTGCCGCTGCAGTCGCAGCCGCCGTCGAACTCGCCCTGCGCTACATGGACGTGTCCGTGGACCTGGCACGGCACGAACGCGACCTTGCCGAGGAGAACCGGGAACAGCGGGACCGGGAACTGCTGCATCTCCGGACAGCAAACGATGCCTTCGCGCGGGAACTGGCCGAGCTCACGGACAATGTGCACCGGGATGAGCTGGCCCGTGCACAGCAGCTGGCCCGGATTGAAGCCCTCGAAAGCCGCTCCATTGATGAACTTGGCATCACCCCGGACGCCCTGGTGGCGGACTTCGGGCCCGACGTTCCCGTCCCGGTGCCGGCCGAAGAAACCGGCGACAAGTGGGCTGCCCTGCGCGCCCCGGTGGATGCCGGCGGAACCGAAATTGTTAAGGGAAAGCCCTACGTCCGCGAGGAACAGGAAAAACGGCTCCGCAAAGCCGAACGCGATCTGGCCAGCCTGGGCCGCGTGAACCCCCTGGCCCTGGAGGAATTCGCCGCGCTCGAGGAGCGCCACCAGTTCCTCAGCACGCAGTTGGAGGACCTGAAAGCCAGCCGGAAGGACCTGCTGGACATCATCAAGGAAGTGGATGACCGCGTCCAGCGGGTCTTCACCGAAGCTTTCGAAGACACCCAGGCGCAGTTCATCCGGGTTTTCGCCAGGCTTTTTCCCGGCGGCGAGGGCCGCCTGGTCCTCACTGATCCCGGGGACATGCTCACCACCGGCATCGAAGTGGAGGCCCGCCCTGCCGGCAAGAAGATCAAGCGGCTGTCGCTCCTGTCCGGCGGTGAGCGCTCGCTGACCGCCGTCGCCCTGCTGGTGGCCATTTTCAAGGCGCGCCCGTCGCCGTTCTATGTCATGGACGAGGTGGAGGCTGCGCTGGACGACACCAACCTGGGCCGGCTGATCACCATCTTTGAGGAGCTCCGGGAATCCAGCCAGCTCATTGTCATCACGCACCAGAAACGGACCATGGAGGTCGCGGACGCGCTCTACGGCGTGACCATGAGGGGCGACGGCGTCTCCACCGTGATCAGCCAGCGCCTGGGAGCAGAGGTATAGGCGCGGGCGGCGGTGGACCTTGCGTGCCTCAGGCGTCAATCACGCGTGAGGCGCGTGTGAGAAGCTAGGGGAGTGAATGACATCCTCCCCATAATTTTGTCCATTGTTGCTGCCTTGGCGGTTATTGGCGGGCTGATTCCGGTCCTGCTCAAGACGCGGAAAAACATCAACCAGTACCCGGGCACCCGTGATGCCAACGATCCCGTACTGCCCCGGGGCGGCAGCACGGCCGTCGAGGACGGGCCGGCCACCACCGGTGGCACGCCGGCCGGCACCGTGGACCTGGAGGAGCTGGACACCACCACGGTCCCGGACGATGCGGCGGGGCTGGAAGTCATCCCGGTGGAGACGCCGCTGCCTGTGGCCGGCCGGCTCATGCGCCTGCGCGAACGGCTGGTCCGCTCCAACAACATCATGGGCAAGGGGCTCCTGGCCCTGCTGTCCAGCGACAAGATCGACGAAAACGTCTGGGACGAAGTAGAGGAAACCCTCCTGCTGGCCGACCTTGGCACCGAACCCACCATGCAGCTGGTTGATGCCCTGCGTGAGCGCGTCAAGGTGCTGGGCACCCGGACGCCCGAGCAGGTCAAGGTGCTGCTCCGTGAGGAACTCATCAAGCTCGTGGATCCCACCATGGACCGCACGCTGAACGTCCAGCGCCACGCCGACAAACCTGCCGTGATGATGGTGGTGGGCGTGAACGGCGTCGGCAAGACCACCACGGTGGGCAAGCTCGCCCGTGTCCTCGTGGCGGAGGACAAGGACGTCCTGCTCGGCGCGGCCGACACGTTCCGTGCTGCAGCCGCCGAACAGCTGGCAACCTGGGGCCAGCGCGTGGGAGTCCCCACCGTGAAATCGGACATCGACGGCGCAGACCCCGCCTCGGTTGCCTACGAGGCGGTCAAGGCGGGGATCGACCAGGAGGTGGACGTTGTCATGATCGACACCGCCGGCCGGCTCCAGAACAAGGTTGGCCTTATGGACGAGCTCGGGAAGGTCAAGCGCGTGGTGGAAAAGCTGGCCGAGGTGGACGAGGTCCTCCTGGTGCTGGACGCCACCACCGGCCAGAACGGGCTCAACCAGGCACGCGTCTTCTCCGAGGTGGTCAACATCACGGGCATCGTCCTCACCAAGCTGGACGGCACGGCCAAGGGCGGCATCGTGGTCGCCATCCAGAAGTCACTGGGCGTTCCGGTCAAGCTCATCGGACTGGGCGAAGGCGCTGACGACCTCGCACCCTTCGAGCCTGAAGCGTTTGTGGACGCCCTGTTGAACTAGTCCCGCCGGAGATCCTCACGCCTTGCCGGGCTTGAGGGTCTCCCTGGTACCGAACCAGGCGCCCGCTGCAACCAGCATGACGCCGCCGGTGACCCCAAAAGCCCAGCCATACCCCCAACGGTCCGCCAGCACGCCGGCCAGGACCGGGCCAACGATCGCGCCGACGTCGGACACCATCTGGTACACAGCCAGCACCTTGCCCCCTGACCGTTCGTTGCCGATCACGTCTGCGACAGCGGCCTGCTGCGCCGGCCCGAACAGCCCGGAGCCGACGCCGGCCAGCGCCGAAGCGGCCAGGAACCACAGGAGCTGGTCGGCGAAGCCGATGCCGGCCGTGGCGGCGGCCGCCACCAGCAACCCCGCGATCATCATGGGCCTGCGCCCCATGCTGTCCGCCAGGCGCCCGGAGAAGGTCAGCGCCGCGGCGTTGCCGGCGGCGAAAACGGCCAGCGCCAGCCCCGCAGCCTCAGGCCCCGCCCCGAACACGGCGGCCGCCAACAGCGGAACCGTGGCCATCCGTACGCCGAACGTGGCCCATCCGTTCGCGAAGCTGGAGGCAAGCGCAGCCCGGTAAGACCCCGTTCCCAGCGCCTCCCCGAACTTCATCTCCGGTGCCCGCTGCTGCGCCTGCGCCGACCCGCGGCGCTGGTGGCTCAGCTGCGTCTGCACCACCAGCGCGGCAACAATCAGCGCCGCGGCATACGCCAGGAACGGAATCCGCAGGCCGAACCCGGCCAGCAGCCCGCCCACAATGGGACCGCACACATTGCCAACAAGGAACGCCGACGCGTAGGCCCCGGAGACCCGGCCCCGGCTTTCCGGCGGTGCCAGCCGTATCACCAGGGCCATGGACGCCACCGTGAACATCACCGAACCTGCGCCCCCGAGCCCGCGGAAGAGCAGCAGCTGCCAGTAATTCTGGGCAAAAGCACAAGCCGCCGTGGACAGGGCCACGATCAGCAGCCCCGCCACGTAGACGGGCCGTTCGCCGACTTTGCCGATCAGGCTTCCGCCGGCGGGGGCAAACACCAGCCGCATGAACGCGAAGATGGCAACGATCACCGACGCCTCGGTGTTGCCCACCCCGAAGGTAGTGGCGAACTGTGGCAATACGGGCGCAACAAGCCCGAATCCAAGCGCAATCAGGAACGCGGCGGCGAGCATCACCTTGATGTCCCGCGGCAGCGGGTCCCGCTGAGGCCGAAGGCGGGCCAGGAACCTTGAAGTGGCGCCGCTTTCGCGGGGTGCTGCCGTCATGGTGCGCAGTTCCTTGCATTGGGGAGGGCCGGGGACCGGCGGGATCGATGAAACACAACCGTAACAAGCGCGATATGCACCATTTACTTCCTAGAGGTTGTTGTAACAGGCCGGCAATCTAAATCCTCCGCGGGCGAAACACGCCGACGACACACTCTTTACAGGACGCAAAAAGGCGTTGGCAGGCGGAGGACTCCGCAAGATTCGATGAGAGAGGACGTGCACCATGGAACTTACCGCAGGTCACGTTTGGATCATGGTGGCGGCAGCGCTTGTGCTGTTCATGACACCAGGTCTGGCATTTTTCTATGGCGGCATGACCCGTGCCAAGGCCGCACTGAACATGATGATGATGAGCTTCATCTCCATCGGCATGGTCGGCGTTGTCTGGGTTCTGTGGGGTGCATCCATGAGCTCCGGCGAAGGCTTCCTGCAGATCGTGGGCAATCCCTTCGCCACCTTCGGCCTCGAAGGGATCGATACTCCTGACGGCCTGATCAAGGTCGGCTACGCAGCCACCTTCGCCATCATCACCGTCGCACTGATCAGCGGCGCCATCGCGGACCGCGCGAAGTTCGGCGCCTGGACCGTGTTCGTCCCCGTCTGGGTCACGCTGGTGTACTGCCCGCTGGCCTACATGGTGTGGGGCGGCGGACTGTTCGGCCCCGAAGGCGCAGTGGGCCAGGCACTTGGACCGGCCATCGACTTCGCCGGCGGCACCGTGGTGCACATCAACGCAGGCGTCGCGGCACTGGTACTGGTCCTCATCATCGGCAACCGCAAGGGCTTCGGCAAGGACCCGAACCACCGCCCGCACAACATCCCGTTCGTCATGCTGGGAGCCGCTATCCTCTGGTTCGGCTGGTTCGGTTTCAACGGCGGCGCTGCCACCACGGCTGAACAGGGCGGCCTCATCTGGATCAACACCCTCGCGGCTCCCGCCGCAGCCATGCTCGGCTGGCTGGTCACCGAGCGCATCCGCGACGGCCACCCCACCTCCCTGGGCGCGGCCTCCGGCGTAGTTGCCGGCCTCGTGGCGATCACCCCCGCCTGCGCCAACGTCAGCCCCGTCGGTGCCCTCGGCCTCGGCGTGGTCGCCGGCGTGGCCTCTGCCCTGGCCGTGGGACTCAAGTTCCGCTGGGGCTTCGATGACTCACTGGACGTCGTCGGCGTCCACCTCGTCTCCGGCATCATCGGCACCGTTGCCCTGGGCTTCATCGCACTTCCCACCGACGGCGTCGGCGGCGGCCTGTTCTACGGCGGCGGTATGACCCAGATGTGGGCACAGCTCGCAGCAGCCGGAATCGCCATTGCCTACTCCGCCATCCTCACCGCGATCATCGCCCTGGCCATCCACAAGACCATGGGCTTCCGGGTCTCGCAGGAACAGGAAACGGTGGGTGTGGACCTCAGCCTGCACGCCGAGACCGCCTACGAGTTCGGCGTAAGCGGACACGGCGGAAGCTTCCAGCCGCTGCACGACATGATCACCGGCAAGAGCCAGCAGGAAGGCGCACAGGCTGCCGAAGCGGCCGCTGCACCGAAGAAGGAATCAGCAACAGGCAAGGAAAGCGTGGGGGCATGAAACTGATCACCGCAATCGTCAGGCCGGAAAAGCTCGAAGCCATCCGGGAAGGACTGGAAGCCTACGGTGTACAGGGCCTGACGGTCAGCGCGGCCAGCGGCTACGGCCGGCAGCGCGGCTACACCGAGGTCTACCGCGGAGCCGAGTACAACGTGGACCTGCTGCCCAAGATCCGGGTGGAAGTCCTGGCCACGGACGAGCAGGCCGATGACATCCTGGACGTTATCATCGCCAGCTCGAACACGGGCAGGGCAGGTGACGGAAAGGTCTGGACCATGGACGTCTTCGAAGCAGTCCGGGTCCGCACCGGGGAACGCGGAGTCGCCGCCATCTAAGCAGCCGCACCTTCCACGGCTGACTGGTAAGGCAACAAAAGAGCGGGCAGGGAACCGAATGGTTTCCTGCCCGCTCTTTTGTTGACCTGCAAAGCCGGCACGCTGCCGGCGCCGGCCTACTCTGCCCGTGCCGTACTGGACCAGCCCGCCGGACCGGCAGATCCGGCGTCGTACTCCTCCATGGGTACGGTGTCCTGCTGCCAGGCCTTCAGCACGGGCTCCACGATCCGCCAGCAGTCTTCTGCGGTGTCGCCCCGGACGGAAAGCAGCGGATCGCCGGCGAGCACACCCTCAAGGACTTCGCCGTAGGGCAGGAGTTCGGAAGCGCTCAGCTCCGCCTCCAGGGTGATCCGGGACAGGCTGAGGATTTCGCCCGGACCGTTCACGTCCACGTCGAACTCGAGGGTGTCCGGCCCGAAGCCGATCCGCAGCTGGTTGGGCGAATCCACGCCCGTAAAGCCCTTGGGCAGGTGGGGGACGGGCCGGAACGTCACCACAGCCTCCTTGCGCTTTACACCCAGCGCCTTGCCGGAGCGCAGGATAAACGGGACGCCCTTCCAGCGCCAGTTATCAATCCCCACCTGGATCTGGGCGAGGGTTTCGGTTCCGCGGGAGGCGTCCACGCCCTCCTCCTTTGCGTAATCCGGCACCTCTTTGCCTCCTACCGTGCCGGCCGTATAGCGCGCCCGGTGCGTGGACCCGGTGTCGGGAGCGGGGACGCTGCTGGCGCGCAGGACCGTGGAGACGGCGTCGCGCAGGTCCCGTTCGCTGATGGTCGACGGCGGTTCCATGGCCATCAGGGCCATGATCTGGAGGAGGTGGCTCTGGATCATGTCCCGCAGTGCGCCCGCTCCGTCGTAATAGCGGGCCCGGCCCTCGAGCGCGAGGTCTTCGTCGAAGATGATCTCCACCTTTTCCACGTGATGCCGGTTCCAGACCGGCTCCAGGAAGTTGTTGGCGAAGCGAAGGCCCAGGATGTTCAGCACCGTGGCCTTGCCGAGGAAGTGGTCCACGCGGTGGATGTGGTCCTCCGGGACCAGGCGCACCAGGGTCTGGTTCAGTGAACGGGCGGATTCCTCACTGGAACCGAACGGCTTTTCCATCACCAGCCGGGTGCCGGCCGGAACCTGCTCCGGGCGGAGCGTCTCGCAGGCCAACTGGCTGATCCGCGGCGGCAGCGCGAAATAGACCGCCGTGGGACCCTCCAGGGTGGCGAGCAGCGAGGCCAGGGCGCCGTCGGCGGTGACATCAAGCTGGTGGTAGACCGTCTCCTTTTCCAGGTCCGCCAGGGCGCGTTGTCCCTCGGGGCCCGCGGACTCCGCCGACCCGGCAAAGGACTGATGCACCCTGTCCCGCCATTGCTCCGGAGTCCAGGGATCCGAGCCTGCCCCCACCAGCCGCAGCCCTGCCGCCCGGCCCGTTGCCACGAGGCGTGCGAGGCCCGGCAGGAGCAGCCGGCCGGTGAGGTCTCCGGAAGCGCCGAGGATGAGCAGGGTTTTTACAGTTGTTTGGCTCGTCATTTCGCCAGCATGCCACCTTGCGGGCCGGCTTGGTACCCTAGATAGTCGAGTCCCGATCATCCACTGAAAGAAGTGCACGGCACGTGTTCAATTCACTCTCTGACCGGTTGACAGCAACCTTCAAAAATCTCCGCGGCAAAGGCCGCCTCACTGAGGCCGATGTTGATGCCACAGTGCGGGAGATCCGCCGCGCCCTCCTGGACGCGGACGTTGCCGTTCCCGTAGTCCGTGAATTCACCAGCCGGGTCCGCGAACGCGCCCTGGGCGCCGAAGTTTCGGGCGCGCTGAACCCGAGCCAGCAGATCGTCAAGATCGTCAACGAGGAACTCGTGGAGATCCTGGGCGGCGAGACCCGCCGGATCCGCCTGGCCAAGAACGGCCCCACCATCATCATGCTGGCCGGCCTCCAGGGCGCCGGTAAGACCACCCTGGCCGGCAAGCTGTCCAAGTGGCTGAAGTCCCAGGGGCACAGCCCCATGCTGGTTGCCTGTGACCTGCAGCGCCCCAACGCTGTCACCCAGCTCCAGGTGGTGGGCCAGCGGGCCAAGGTACCCGTCTTCGCGCCGCACCCGGGTGCCACGTCCTCCGAACTGGAGCACCCGGCAGGGGACCCGGTGGAGGTGGCCCGTGCCGGTGTTGAGGAAGCCCGCCAGAAGCTGCACGACGTTGTCATCGTGGACACCGCCGGGCGCCTCGGCGTCGACGCGGACATGATGGAGCAGGCACGCCAGATCCGCCGCGCCATCGTGCCCAACGAAGTCCTGTTCGTTATTGACTCGATGATCGGCCAGGACGCCGTGAACACCGCGCTCGCGTTCGACGAGGGCGTCAACTTCACCGGCATCGTGCTGTCCAAGCTCGACGGCGACGCCCGCGGCGGTGCGGCCCTCTCGGTCGCGTCGGTCACCGGCAAGCCCGTGATGTTTGCGTCCACCGGTGAAGGCCTGGACGATTTCGAGCTCTTCCACCCGGACCGGATGGCTTCGCGCATCCTGGACATGGGCGACGTCCTGACGCTCATCGAGCAGGCAGAGAAGTCCTGGGACAAGGACGAAGCTGCCCGGATGGCGAAGAAATTCGCCGACCAGGAGGACTTCACCCTCGAGGACTTCCTCGCCCAGATGCAGCAGATCCGCAACATGGGTTCCATGAAGAAGATGCTCATGATGATGCCCGGCGCGCAGAACATCCGCCAGCAGCTCGAGCAGTTCGACGAGCGGGAAATTGACCGTGTGGAAGCCATTGTCCGGTCCATGACGCCGCACGAGCGCCTGGCCCCGAAGATCATCAACGGTTCACGCCGCGCCCGCATCGCGCGCGGTTCCGGCGTGCACGTTTCCGAGGTGAACGGCCTGCTGGAGCGTTTTGCGCAGGCCCAGAAGATGATGAAGAAGATGGCCCAGGGCGGCATGCCGGGCATGCCCGGGATGCCGGGCATGCCCGGGATGCCGGGCATGCCCGGGGCCGGCGGTGGCGCCCGCAAGAACGCCAAGAATGCCCCCAAAAAGAAGGCCAAGTCCGGCAACCCGGCGAAGGCTGCCCAGGAGCGCAAGGACGCCGAGGCCCGGCGCGCCAACGCTGCCAAGGCCCTGCCCACCGGCGCCGCGTTCGGCCAGCAGTCCGGCGACTTCGATCCGTCGCAGCTGAACCTGCCCAAGGGCTTCGACAAGTTCCTCGGCAAGTAGCCGCTGTCCCAACCAAGTAGCGCCAAGTGTCGTTTTGACGGTTCATAACGACACTTGGCGCTACTCACTTGGGATGGTTCCCGGGGGAAGTCAGTGCCGTGGAATAGGGTTGGGTCATGTTCAAGCAGAGGGTAGTGTTCGTGCACGGCGCCGGCAGTTTCGGCTCCGCCGCCTGGCCGCGCCAGCACGGAATGGCACTGTCCTACGACGCATTGTTCCTCCGCCGCCACGGCTATGACCCGGTGGCTGAGCCGGTTGAATCCTCCTTCGAGGAGGACGCCAGGATTGTGCTGCGGTCGCTGGCCGACGACGGCCGGGGCGCCGCCGGAGGGCATGTCGTGGCACATTCCCAAGGCGCCATCGCGGCCATGCTGGCCGCCGTCGAACGCCCTGACCTGGTCTTTTCCCTGACGCTGGTGGAACCGGCCTGCCTGTCGCTGACCGCCGAACTTCCGGCCACAGCGGCCCACATCGGCCTCATGCAGCCGCTCTTCGACGCCCGGCACCAGATGAGCGACCAGGACTTCCAGCGCGAGTTCGTCCGGCGCGTCTACGCCACCGACCTGCAGCAGCCGGCCACAGCCGAGGAGAAACGTTCCGCCAGGCGGCTCCGGCTGCAGGCCCCCGCCTGGGAAGCCCCGCTGCACATCGTTCCCGGCGTGCCCACCCTGGTCCTCACCGGGGGATGGGAACCGCTCTACGAGGAGATCGCCGGATACCTGCGGGAGACCGGCGCCCTGCACCGCACAGCGGCGGGAGGGCACCGGCCCCACGATTCCGTGGAGGGGGACCGTATCATCAGGTCCTTCATCCGCGACGTGGGCACGGTGCAGGCACCCTGGGCGTCCTGAGGCGTCAGCTGCCGGAGGGGACGCTCAGCTCCGGCAGGTAGACCTTGCCGCCGGCCGCCAGGAACTCCTCGCTCTTGCCCCGCATGCCCGCTGCGGCATCGGCCAGTGCCGCCTGTGCCGCTGCGGAACCATACTCATCCCGGATGTCCTGGCTGATCCGCATGGAGCAGAACTTGGGGCCGCACATGGAACAGAAGTGCGCCGTCTTGGCCGGCTCGGCAGGCAGTGTCTCGTCATGGAATGCCTCGGCCGTCACCGGGTCCAGGGACAACGCAAACTGGTCGCGCCAGCGGAACTCGAACCGCGCCTTGGACAGGGCGTCATCGCGTTCGTGCGCGCCGGGGTGGCCCTTGGCGAGGTCTGCCGCGTGGGCCGCGATCTTGTAGGTGATCACCCCGGTCTTGACGTCGTCCTTGTTGGGCAGGCCCAGGTGTTCCTTGGGGGTGACGTAGCAGAGCATGGCGGTACCGTAGCGGGCGATCTCCGTGGCGCCGATGGCCGAGGTGATGTGGTCATAGCCGGGCGCCACGTCGGTGACCAGCGGACCCAGGGTGTAGAACGGGGCACCCTTGCACAGTTCCTGCTGGCGCTCGACGTTCTCCCTCACCAGGTGGAACGGGATGTGCCCGGGGCCTTCCACCATCACCTGCACGTCGTATTCCCACGCCCGCTGCGTGAGCTCGGCCAGCGTATCCAGTTCGGCGAACTGTGCCGCATCATTGGCGTCCGCCGTCGCCCCCGGCCGCAGCCCGTCCCCCAGGGAAAAGGCGACGTCGTACTTGGCAAAGATTTCGCAGAGCTCGTCGAAGTGCGTGTAGAGGAAGTTTTCCTGGTGATGCGCCAGGCACCAGCCGGCCATGATCGAACCGCCGCGGGACACGATGCCCGTTACCCGGTTGGCCGTCAGGGGAACGTACCGGAGCAGGACGCCAGCGTGGATGGTCATGTAATCCACACCCTGTTCGCACTGCTCAATGACGGTGTCGCGGAAAATCTCCCATGTCAGTGCGTTTGCTTCCCCGTTGACCTTCTCAAGTGCCTGGTAGATGGGGACGGTCCCGATCGGCACGGGGGAGTTGCGGATGATCCATTCCCTCGTGGTGTGGATGTCGTCGCCGGTGGAAAGGTCCATCACCGTGTCCGCGCCCCACTGGGTGGCCCACTGCAGCTTGTCCACCTCCTCGGCGATCGAACTGGTGACCGCCGAGTTTCCGATGTTCGCGTTGATCTTCACCAGGAACGCCTTGCCGATGATCATCGGCTCGGACTCCGGGTGGTTGATGTTGTTCGGAATGATGGCCCGGCCGGCAGCCACTTCACTGCGGACCAGCTCCACGTCGCAGTTCTCCCGCAGTGCCACGAACCGCATCTCCGGGGTGATCACGCCCTGCCGTGCGTAGTGCATCTGCGTGACGGTTTTGCCGTCGACGGCGCGGCGGGGCACCGGCCGCGCGCCCTTCCACTCGGCGCTCGCCGCCCCGCGGCGGACGGCAGAACGGCCGTCGTCGAGCAGGTTCCGCCCGCGCCCGCTGTACTTTTCGGTGTCCCCGCGTGCTTCAATCCACTCCGCGCGGAACGGCGTGAGGCCGCGGACGGGATTACTCCCCGGACCGGCGGTGCGGTAGACACGGAACGGTCCGTTCGGCTGGCCGTTCGGTGAATCCGCCAGCTCAATTTCCGTGACCGGCACCCGGATTCCGGCCGCCGCGTCCTGGACGAACGCCAGGGAATGGGACTTCAGCGACTGCGTGACCGGAGGCTGGACCTGGCCACCCGCCGTTGCGCCGGACGGATTTTGGGCAGGGTTAAGCTGTGCATTTGATGTACTCAAGGAATACTCACTTCCTTCGCCGGCATTACCCGGACAGGTTCAACGGTCGCAGGCTGCATCAGCCCGATCTCAGCCCCTGCAAGGGCACCCGTGTGGTCACCAAGAAGCTACCACAGCTCGTTGGACTGCCTGTGTCATATCCGGCGGTGCTAGCCTTTCGGGCGGGAAAGAGAGGAAGATCCATGGCAGAAACCATCCAGTTCAACGGCGCCGTGCTGACCGGGCCGGACACCGAGGTACGCGGGCTCTGGTCCGTTGGCGGCAGGCTCACGTTCCGTCGGCCGGCGGCGGAACCGGCCAGAATTTTGGACGGCTGGGTGCTGCCGGGTTTTGCTGACGCCCATTGCCACATCGGCCTGGGAACCGGGGGCGCCGTCGATGAAGCGACGGCGGAAGAGCAAGCACGGACCGACCTGGAAGCGGGCACTCTGCTGGTCAGGGATGCGGGTTCCCCCGTAGACACCCGCTTCCTCCAGGGGAGTCGTGCGGCGCCGGTGCTCATCCGTGCCGGGAGGCACGTGGCCAGGACCCGCCGGTACCTCCGCGGCTTCGCTGAGGAAGTGGAACCCGACGGCCTGGTGGAGGCCGTCCGGAAGCAGGCGCGCGACGGCGACGGCTGGGTCAAGCTCGTGGGGGACTGGATAGACCGCGGCGCCGGTGACCTGGCGCCGTCGTTTCCCGCCGCCGTCGTCAAGGACGCCGTCCGGGCGGTGCACGATGAAGGCGCGCGGGTCACCGCGCACTGCTTCGCCGAAGAGACCCTGGACCAGATGCTGGACGCGGACATCGACTGCATCGAACATGCCACGGGACTGCTGCCACGGCACATTCCACGGTTCGTGGAGCAGGATGTTCCCATCGTGCCCACCCTCATCAACATCGCCACTTTCCCGGACATCGCTGCGCAGGCCGAGCCCAAGTTCCCCCGGTACGCCGCCCATATGCGCGCCCTGTGGGAACGGCGCGCGGAACGGGTGCTGGAGGCCTTCGAAGCCGGGGTGAAGATCTACGCCGGCACGGACGCGGGCAGCGTCATCAGGCACGGCAGGATCGGGGACGAAATCCTGGCCCTCCACCACGCCGGACTGCCCGCACCCGCCGCCCTCGACGCCGCGTGCTGGGGCGCCCGGAAGTGGCTGGGCGCTGACGTGCTCGAGGAAGGTGCCCGGGCCGACGTCGTCCTGTGCCGGGAGGACCCGCGCCGGGTTCTGCAAACCGTGCAGGAGCCGGCCCATGTGGTGCTGGAAGGGCACGTCGTGCGCTGACCCAGGCGAAGGCCCGGAAACCACTTGGAATAAATTGAAGCTTCAAGTAATTTTAACAGTGACAGGCCCACCAACCCGACGGGCCACAGTACCGGGAGTTTTCACAATGACTGCAGAAGCCGCCACCCAGGATCTTCTTCCTGCCGACCTCACCATGGGCACCGTGATGCTCAAGGTGGGCGACATGAAGGTCATGACCGACTACTACCAGCGCGCCCTCGGCCTCGAGGTCATCACCGAACAGGACGGCGGCCTGTACCTCGGCCGGCTCCGGAAGCCGCTGGTCCATCTTGCGCCCGCCCCCGGGCTGAACCTGCCCGGCAGGGGCGAGGCCGGCCTCTTCCACACAGCGCTGCTCTTTGAAAACCAGGCCGACCTCGCCGCCACCATCGCCACGGCCGCCCGGTTCGAGCCGCGCTCCTTCACAGGCAGCGCCGACCACCTCGTCAGCGAGGCTTTCTACTTCAACGATCCCGAAGGCAACGGCATTGAGCTCTACTGGGACCGCCCGCGCAGCAACTGGTCCTGGAACGGCACCGATGTGGTGATGGACAGCCTGGCCCTGCCGCCGCAGCGCTACCTGGAGCAGCACCTCACCGAGGAATCGCTGGAGCGCCAGCGCGGAACTGTTGCCGGGGTGGGCCACGTCCACCTCCAGGTAGGCGACGTCCAGCTGGCGCGTGACTTCTACGTGGGCATCCTCGGGTTCGAGAAAACGGCCGGCTGGCACGGGCAGGCACTCTTTGTCTCCGCCGGCCGCTACCACCACCACATGGCCATGAACGTCTGGAACAGCCGCGGCGCCGGCCCGCGCAAGGACACGCTGGGCCTGGGCGAAGTGCTCATCGAGGTTCCGGCCGGGGACGACGTCGGGGCGCTGGCTGACCGGCTGAAGGTCGCCGGGGTGCCTTCCCACCACACCGGCGCTGAACTCCGTTTCGAGGATCCCTGGCGCAACAACATCCGGGTCACGGTCCGCTGATATGCCCCGCGGGACCCGCGCCCGGCAGGCGTTGCCGCGCCAGGGGCGGGCCGGCCTGTACTAGGCTGAAGCCCAACGGCCGGGGCGGCAGGCGCTGCCCGCCCCAGTGACCGAACCGTCAACGGAATGAGGGTAATTCCCATGGGCTTCACCGAGATCTTTGTCGCTGACCATGCGGGTGCGCTGAAGCGCGCCGGGATGCTGGACCAGGGCGGCAGCCAGCCGGCTGCCCACGCCCTGCGGATCCCTGACATCAGCGACTTTGAAGTCGAGCAGCTCGGGGAGTTTGCCGGCGCAGCCGTGCACGCCGGCGGAGCGGACTATGAGCTGACCATGGTGGACGTGGCCAGCGATTCGCTCCTGGCGGTACCTCCGGCCATGGTCCGCGCGCTCGCGGACCTGCTGACCTACGAAACCGAAGGGGAAGGCAACGTCCTGGATGACGTCGCCGAACGGTGGGCGGCCCAGGAGGACATGCCTTTCGACTCGGCCCAGGCCCGGACCTACGTCCAGCAGTTGGCTGAACTTGCCGGCGGCATCGACGACTCGGAACGCAGTGGCCTCTACGTCTGGACTTCCTAGTTCCCGCCCGCAATCGGCGGGCGGGGTGTCAAGTCGAAATCCGGGCGCTCATCTGGCACAATAGACAGGTACTCGATCTGCGTGGCCCCTCTCTCCGCGTCCGGATCCTGTCCTTCGAACCCGCAAGTACGGCCCGCCCCACGGGTGCAGAACGCCGGGCTCACCCCCTTTTCTGAAACAGGAGTGACCACAA
Source organism: Arthrobacter sp. Soil_C_49 (assembly GCF_057656635.1). NCBI lineage: Bacteria > Bacillati > Actinomycetota > Actinomycetes > Micrococcales > Micrococcaceae > Arthrobacter > Arthrobacter sp. Soil_C_49. The sequence continues at coordinate 138,118 of NZ_JBDGJZ010000005.1, read as the reverse complement.
AAGTGGCCGTAAAGATTCGCCTTAAGCGCTTTGGCAAAATGCGCGCACCGTACTACCGCATCGTCGTCGCTGACTCACGCACCAAGCGTGACGGCCGCGCCATCGAGGAAATCGGCAAGTACCACCCCACCGAAGAGCCCTCATACATCGAGGTCAACTCCGAGCGTGCGCAGTACTGGCTGTCCGTCGGCGCCCAGCCGTCCGAGCAGGTTGCCGCGATCCTGAAGATCACCGGTGACTGGCAGAAGTTCAAGGGCCTGCCGGGCCAGGAAGGCACCCTGAAGACCAAGTCTGAGAAGGCTGCCTTCGTTGCCCCCGAAAAGGGTTCTGTGATCATCCCGGAAGCCATCACCAAGAAGGCCTCCAAGTCTGACGCAGCCGAGGCACCGGCCGAAGCCGAAGCAGAGACCACCGAGGCTGAGTAAATTGCTGGCAGAAGCGCTGGAACACCTGGTCCGGGGAATCGTCGATTCCCCGGATGACGTCAAGGTCAGCTCCAAGAGCAACCGCCGCGGGGATACCCTCGAGGTGCGCGTTCACCAGGACGACCTCGGAAGGGTGATCGGCCGCCAGGGCCGCACGGCACGCGCACTGCGCACCGTTGTGGCAGCCCTGGCCGGCGGCGAGCCGGTAAGGGTCGACGTCGTCGACACCGACCGCCGCCGCTGAGCGCTCGGCAACATCAGCTTTGCTCCGGCCCCTCCACCCATGGTGGAGGGGCCGGAGTGCTTTCACCGGCACCCCCGGACCACACGGAACAGACACATCGAACAGAGGAACACATGCAGCTTCAGGTGGCACGAATCGGCAAACCCCACGGCATCCGCGGGGAAGTTACGGTCCAGGTCCTGACCGACGCCCCTGGAGACCGGTTCGTACCGGGCACCGAATTTGTGGTCGAACCGGCCTCTGCCGGCCCGCTGACCGTCAGCAGCGCCCGCTGGAACAAGGACATCCTGCTCCTCGGCTTCGAGGAAATCGAAACCCGCAATGACGCGGAAACCCTGCGCGGGGCGAAGCTCTTCATTGAAACCGAAGAACTCGACGAGGACGACGACGAAGGCTGGTACGAGCACGAGCTCGTGGGTCTCGAGGCCAGGGTGGGATCGCAGGTGGTGGGCAAGGTTGCCGCGCTGAACACCATGCCGGTCCAGGATCTGCTGGTGGTCACCACCCCGGGCGGGGAAGAGATCCTCATCCCCTTCGTTGAACAGATCGTTCCCGAGGTCAACATCGGGGAAGGGTTCGTGCTCCTCACCCCGCCGGACGGCCTGTTCGAGCTCAACACGGACCAGGACGCCGGCACCGATCCGGAAAGAAAAGCCTAAATGCGGATCGACGTCGTCAGTATTTTCCCGGAGTACCTGGCACCGCTGGAGCTTTCCCTGATCGGCAAGGCCCGCCAGGACGGGTTGCTGGACCTGCACGTCCACGACCTGCGTGCCTTCACCACCGACAGGCACCGGACCGTGGATGACACTCCGTACGGGGGCGGCGCGGGCATGGTCATGAAGCCCGAGCCCTGGGCGCAGGCCCTGTCCTCGATCGCCGAAGGACGCCCCGAGGGTGCAGGCAGGCCGGTACTGATTGTCCCGTCGCCGGCGGGGGAGCGGTTCACCCAGGCCCTGGCCTACGAACTGGCCGAACAGGAGCACCTGGCGTTCGCCTGCGGACGCTATGAGGGCATCGATGAGCGGGTCATCGAATGGGCCCACGAGCACTTCACCGTCCGGCCCGTCAGTCTCGGCGATTACGTCCTGAACGGCGGTGAGGTCGCCGTCCTGGCCATGGTCGAGGCCATCGGCAGGCTCCTGCCCGGCGTCGTGGGTAATCCGGAATCACTGGTCGAGGAGTCACACTCCGACGGGCTGCTGGAATACCCCGTGTACACCAAGCCCTCCGTCTGGCGGGAGCGGGAAGTGCCGGCCGTCCTGCTCAGCGGCAACCACGGAAAGATCGCGCAGTGGCGCCGGCACGAACAATTCCGCCGGACGTCGGAACGCCGGCCGGACCTGCTCGAAGCGTTCGACGCCGGAAAGCTGCCCCGCGCCGACCGCACTGCACTGCAGGACCTCGGGTACGACGTCGTCGACGGGCGCCTGCAGCGCCGCCCCGCCCACCCGGACGGACAACAGGGCTGACCCGAACTCCTTCGGCCCGCAGGATTGGCTGTCCGCCGCGGACTGTGGCAAAATTAGTCCTTGTGTCTGCTGGGTCCGCACCTGCCACAGGGGGAGCGCAACCAACAGCTAAGACAACCGGCCGCATCAATCAGTGAAGCGGCCGGACTACTAAACTTTCGGCAGCAATCTCCGGTGCGCCATCAGCGTCCGGGCTTGGCTGCCGTGACCCAAAGTGAATGACCCGTGGCGTTCACCAGGAGTGCAATTATGCATATTCTCGATTCCGTAGATGCAGCCTCGCTGCGCACCGATGTTCCCGCGTTCCGCGCAGGTGACACCCTCAAGGTTCACGTGAACATCATCGAAGGCAAGAACACCCGTGTCCAGGTATTCCAGGGCTTCGTCCTGGGCCGCCAGGGCGAGGGCGTCCGCGAGACCTTCACCGTCCGCAAGGTGTCCTTCGGTGTCGGCGTGGAGCGTACCTTCCCGGTACACTCCCCGATCATCGAAAAGATCGAGGTCGTCACCAAGGGTGACGTCCGCCGCGCCAAGCTTTACTACATGCGCGCACTGCGCGGCAAGGCTGCGAAGATCAAGGAAAAGCGCGACTTCAGCACCGCCAAGTAAGTCCTACCGGACCTACCCAGGCAGGGCCGCAGCCGTACCCGGCCAGCGCCGGAGCCATGCACCAGCGCCCAGGATACGGACTTATGGACCAGACAAAACGCCAGCCCCCAAAAACGGGCTGGCGTTTTGTGTTCCTGGCCTTTGTGCTGGCCCTGGCGGTCAGCGGGCTGGTCCGCTCACTCTGGCTGGACGTCTACTACATTCCGTCCGAATCCATGGAACCGCTCCTGCAGGGCGGGGACCGCATCCTCGTCTCGCGCACTGACTTCAACACCGAACCCATCCGGCGCGGGGACATCGTGGTCTTTGACGGCCGGGGCACCTTCGCACCGCTCAACAGCGGCAAGGGCGCACTGGTGGATACTGCCGCGGCCATCACCCAATGGCTTGGCCTCACGGGCAGCGACACCACCTATGTCAAACGCGTCGTCGGGCTCCCGGGGGACACCGTGGTCTGCTGCGACGCCGGCGGGAAAATCACCGTCAACGGCCAGCCGCTGGACGAGCCCTACATCTTTCCCGGCGATCTCCCGAGCACCCAAAAGTTCAGCGCAGAGGTGCCTGCGGGGCGGTTGTGGCTGCTGGGCGACCACCGGTCCGTGTCCGCTGACTCCCGGAGCCTGCTGGGTGCCCCCGGTGGCGGGATGGTGCCGCTGGACAGGGTGACAGGCAGGCCGGTCCAGATTGTCTGGCCGCTTGATAGATTTGCTGCAGTACCTCGGCCGGCAGCGGCAGGGCCAATTACAGAGAACGGACAGTAGATGCCCGAGAACCACCCGCGGACCCCCGAGCCGCGTCCAGACGGCGCCCCGGATTCCCCGGCCAGTGCTGCACCGGAAGCAGCTGCGGGTCCTGAAGCGCCAGCTCCTGCCGCAGGCAGCCGCGCCGAGGCCAAGGCCGCCGACGAACAGACCGGTGGAAGCCAGGTGCTCGCCTGGCTGAAGGAAATAGCCACCGTTGTGGTCATCGCCGTGGTGCTCTCCTTCCTGATCAAAACCTTCCTGTTCCGGGCCTTCTTCATTCCTTCTGAATCCATGGTCAACACCCTGGACGTTGATGACCGGATTTTTGTTAATCTCCTGGTCCCCGAACCCTTCTCGCTGACCCGTGGGGACGTTGTGGTTTTCCGCGACACGAAGGGCTGGCTGCCGGCCGCGCCGGAGAAATCCGATGGTCCGTTCACCTGGGTGCGGGACGGCCTGACGTTTGTTGGCCTCCTGCCGGACAACTCGGAGCAACACCTGGTCAAGAGGGTCATCGGGCTGCCCGGGGACCACGTGGTCTGCTGTGACGACGGCGGTAAACTGACCATTAACGGGACCGCCATCGACGAAAAGTACATCAACTCCGCTGAGGTCCCGCAGGTCCGCAACTTCGATATCACTGTCCCCGAAGGCAAGGTGTGGGTGATGGGCGACAACCGGAACCACTCCGCAGACTCGCGCGCCCACATGGATGCGGACGGCGGCTTCATCGACCTCGCCGACCTTGAAGGCAAGGCCGCCGTCATCGCCTGGCCCCTGAGCCGGATCACCGCCCTGGACAACTACCCGGACGTGTTCCGGAACGTTCCGGCGGCACCCTGACCATGCCCCCGGTAGTCAAAGCCAGCCCGGTAAAGGCCAGCCCCGCAAAGGCCGGCGCGGCGAAGGCACGGGCCGGCGCCGCGAAGGTGGCCCGTCCCGTGAAGGCGCCCACCTTGCGGCACGAACGGACGTTCAAGGCACAGGGGGTGCGCCTCGTCGCCGGGGTGGACGAGGTGGGCCGCGGGGCCCTGGCCGGTCCCGTCAGCGTCGGCATTGCCGTCGTGGATGTGGAGCGCCAGCGGCCGCTGGCCGGAGTGAAGGACAGCAAACTCCTCAGCCCCGCTGAACGGGAACGGCTTGAGCCGCTGGTCCGCCGGTGGAGTGTTGCATCTGCCGTGGGGCACGCCTCGGCGCAGGAGATTGATTCCGTTGGCATCATAGCTGCGCTGCGCCTGGCCGGAACCCGTGCGTGGCAGGAGATCCTTGCTGCCGGCGTGACCCCGGACATGGTGCTCCTGGATGGCAGCCACAACTGGTTGTCGCCGGCAGAACAGCTGTCCCTCTTCGATGAGCCGGTGCTGGAAGCCGTTTGCGACGCCCCCGTGCACACCAAAATCAAAGCCGACATGCAGTGCCTGAGCGTCGCGGCCGCGAGCGTGATCGCGAAGGTGGAGCGCGACCGTATGATGCGGCAACTGCATAGCGAGTACCCGGACTTCGGCTGGGACATCAACAAGGGCTACGCCACCGTTTCGCACCGGGACGTCCTCCGTGCGGCAGGCCCAACCCCTTACCACCGGGTGAGCTGGCGGCTGCTGGGCGGCGAGTTGCTGGAGGGCGTGCAGGACGACCGGCCGGACGGCGACGCCGGCGACGGACCCGGCGTCGAAGACTAAGCCCCGCAGCGGAGGCTCGGTGATGGCTTGAAAGACTGCCTCCCATCCACAGCGCGGGCGCCAGCGGCGCCGGACATGGTGCAAGATGGAACCATGAGTGCTGAGGATCTTGAAAACTATGAGACCGACATGGAGCTGCAGCTCTACCGTGAATACCGCGACGTCGTCGGACTGTTCAGCTACGTTGTCGAGACCGAACGGCGCTTCTACCTGGCCAACCACGTGGACCTCCAGGCCCGCAGCGCCGATGGCGAAGTTTACTTCGATCTGACCCTCCAGGACGCCTGGGTGTGGGACGTGTACCGCTCCGCGCGGTTCGTCAAGAGTGTCCGGGTCCTCACGTTCAAGGACGTCAACGTGGAAGAACTTCCGCGCAACGAGGAACTCGCCCTGCCCAAGGACGTTGACATGGGCCAGTAGTGCCTGACGGGGTGCCGGGCACTTATCCTGCACAGCCGCCCCGGGCAGCTCCTTTGTGCACATACGGGAAAAGCTCCCTTACCTCCGCAACCGCACCGCCGCAGGCTGGTTGCGGAGGTAGAAATGAAATCAAAAGACCTGTTGGGCCGCCGCGGCGAGGACCTTGCCGCCGGCTATCTGGAATCCCTCGGCATGCTGGTGGTGGAGCGCAACTGGCGCTGCACCGAAGGCGAAATCGACATCGTGGCCCTGGACGGCGATGCCCTGGTCATCGCCGAAGTAAAGACCCGCCGATCCCTCGATTACGGCCACCCTTTCGAAGCGGTGGGCCCTGAGAAGCTCGCCCGCCTGCACAGGCTAGGCTCCGCGTGGTGCCGGGACCGGGAGCTGCGCATGCCGCTGCGCCGCGTGGACGTCATCGCCGTCCTGGACGATGGCGGCGGCGAACCTTTGGTGGAGCACCTCAAGGGGGTGGGGTGAATGTCCCTGGGCAGAACCTACTCCATCGCCCTGGTGGGGCTGAACGGCTACATCGTGGAGGTCGAGGCCGACATCGGGCAAACCCTTCCTGCTTTTATCCTTCTTGGGCTGCCGGATGCCTCGTTGAACGAAGCCAAGGAGCGGATCCGCTCGGCGGCGAAGAATTCCGGCATTCCCCTGAGCCGCCGGAAGATCACCGCCAACCTCATTCCCGCCTCCCTGCCGAAACGGGGTTCCGGGTTTGACCTGGCCGTCACCATGGCAGTGCTGCGGGCCGCGAACGACATCAAGCCGACGGGGAGAACAGTCTTTATCGCGGAGCTGGGGCTTGACGGCAGGCTGCGCCCGGTCCGCGGCATCCTGCCCGCCGTGATGGCGTCGGTACAGGCGGGCTATCCGGACATCGTGGTGGCCCAAGCCAACCTGGCTGAGGCTGCCCTGGTTCCCGGGGCCAATGTCAGTGGCTATCGCACGCTCGCCCGGCTGGCCCTCGACTTTGGCGCGGACCCGCAGGAGCTTGCCCTGGATTTCGAACCGGATGATCCGGAGCTTCCAGCCGACGAACAGGAGGAGTACGGAAGCTGCCCGGACATGGCTGATGTTTCGGGGCAGGGCGATGCCAGGCGGGCCCTCGAAGTGGCAGCAGCCGGCGCACACCACCTTCTCCTGATGGGGCCGCCGGGTGCAGGCAAAACCATGCTGGCCGAACGCCTTCCCGGACTGTTGCCGGACCTTGCCGACCACGAGGCCATGGAGGTCACCGCCATCCATTCGCTCTGCGGCCTGCCGTCCTCCTCGGCCCAGCTGCTGCGCCGGCCGCCGTTCGAAAGCCCGCACCACTCGGCTACCGCCGCCGCGATCATCGGTGGCGGGTCAGGCCTGCCCAGGCCCGGGGCCGCCTCCCGTGCCCATCGGGGCGTGCTCTTCCTGGACGAAGCCCCCGAGTATGAACGCCGGGTCCTGGACGCGTTGCGCCAGCCTTTGGAGAGCGGTGAGCTGGTGATTCACCGCTCCGCCGGCACCGCTGCCTATCCTGCCCGCTTTCAGCTGGTCCTCGCCGCCAACCCTTGTCCGTGCGGCAAGGCGTCCGGGAAGGGACTGGACTGTACCTGTACGCCGGTGATGCGGCGGCGGTATCTGGCCAGGATGTCCGGGCCGCTCCTGGACCGGGTGGATATCCAGCTCCAGGTGGACAGGGTTTCCCTTGCGGAGTTCGGCCAGGGAGGCGCCGAGGAAGACACGGCGTCTGTTGCCGCCCGGGTCCGCGACGCGCGCGTGCGGCAGCTGGAACGGCTGCAGCCCTTCGGCCTGGAGACAAATGCCCAGGTACCCGGCCGCGTGCTGCGCGGGGAACTCCGGCTTCCAGCGGTTTCCACCCGCATCCTCGACCATTCGCTGGAGCGTGGCGTCCTCACCGCCCGCGGCTACGACCGGGTTCTGCGGCTGGCCTGGACCATGGCGGATCTTGGATATCGGGAACGGCCGGACGTCAACGATATCGGGCAGGCCCTCGGGTTGCGCCAGGCCGCGGCGGTGGCAGCATGAACGCGGCCGGGATGGATCCGGAGAGGCTGGCCCGCGCTGCTCTTGCCCGGCTGATGGAACCCCAGGATTCCGCAGGCCTGGCACTGGTGCGGATCTGCGGCGCACCGGATGCGCTGCGGATTGCCACGGGACAGGTTGCTGCCGGAGCCGGACTGGAGCACGAAATCACCGCACTCCTCACGGACAGCGGATCCGCAACCAGTTGGTCCGGGATGGCCGCCGCCCTGAAGCGCTGGCAGCCCCGGATCCCGGACCTGGCCCCGGAGCGGGACCTCGCCACGATGGCCCGCCTCGGCGGCCGCTTGATCATCCCCTCGGACGAGTTGTGGCCTCCCCAGCTGGCCGACCTGGGGATCCAGGAACCCATCGCCCTGTGGTGGCGGGGACAGGAGCAACTCCTTCCCGGAGCGGATAAGTGCATAGCGCTCGTCGGGTCGCGGGACAGCACCAGCTACGGTGCATCGGTAACAGGCGACATGGCTTACTCTTTGGCGCAACGGGGCTTCACCATCGTGTCCGGCGGTGCCTATGGCATTGACGCACACGCCCACCGCGCCGCGCTTGCCGGCGCTTCGACAGCGGTGCCCACCATCGCCGTGATGGCCGGCGGTGTTGACCGCTTCTACCCGTCAGGCAACGAGGACCTCCTCCGCGCCGTCTGCAACCAGGGTGCCGTAATTGCGGAAGTCCCCCCGGGCTCGGCGCCCACCCGCTACCGTTTCCTGCAACGGAACAGGCTCATCGCTGCCCTGTCCGCGGTGACGGTGGTGGTCGAAGCGCGGTGGCGGTCAGGAGCCCTGAACACCGCCCACCACGCCGAGACGCTGGGACGAGCCGTGGGCGCAGTCCCGGGCTCGGTGAACAGCGCCAACTCGGCCGGCTGCCACCGGCTCCTTCGCGACGGCGGCGCCGTGTGTGTCACCGACGCCGCCGAAATCGCCGAGCTTGCATCGCCCAGCGGATCCGGCCTTCCGGAACAACGCCACAGCGGAACCCAAGTCCAGGACGGGCTCACCCTGGAAGACCTGATTCTCCTGGATGCGCTGCCACTGCGGTCCACAACGTCTGTGGAGAAGCTCTGTTCCGTGGCCGGGCTTGGGCCGGAATCAGTGCGGGCGGGGCTCGGCCGGCTGGGGCTGCTCGGGCTGGCCGTGTCCGAGCGGGGAGGCTGGAAACGTGGGAAGGCATCCGGCTGACCGGGGATCGTGTCCGGGCGCCCGGTCTGCGGCAACACCTGAGACAGTAGGAGGATGGAGAACCAGGAATTGCCGCGGGAGCTGAGCCAGGCGCTGAGCGACTTCGTGAAGTACCTGACGGGGGAGCGGGCCCTGTCGCAGCACACGTTGCGCGCCTATGAGGGCGACCTGCGCAGCCTGCTCTCCCATGCCGCATCCGAGGGTGCAGCCCGGCCGGCGGACCTTGAACTGGGCACTCTTCGGCGGTGGTTGGGAGTGCAGAGCCAGGCAGGAGTTGCACGCTCCACCCTGGCACGCCGGGCCGCCACTGCACGTGCTTTTACGGCATGGGCCCTGAGGGAAGAACATATCCCGGCGGACCCTGCCCTCCGGCTTAAGGCACCCAAGCGGGAGCACTCCCTGCCCGGCGTTCTGCATTCCCAGCAACTGGCCCGGCTGCTGGCCAAGCTGGAGGAAGCTGCCGGGGAGGGGCAACCCCTGCCCCTGCGCGACAGGGCGATCGTCGAACTCCTCTACGCAACGGGGGTCCGCGTCGGGGAGCTCACGGGCCTCGACGTCGACGACCTGGACACTGACCGGCGCACGCTGCGTGTCATCGGCAAAGGCAACAAGGAACGCACCGTCCCCTATGGCGTCCCCGCAGCGCTGGCATTGGATGACTGGCTCCGGCGGGGCCGGCCGAAGCTCGTCCGCCATAGCAGCGGCTCCGCTCTCTTCCTGGGTGCGCGCGGCGGCCGAATGGACCAGCGGCAGGTCCGGTCGCTGGTCAATGCGCTGTTCGAGGCGCTGGGTGACACGTCGGCTTCGGGCCCGCACGCCCTCCGGCACTCGGCAGCCACACACCTGCTGGACGGCGGCGCGGACCTGCGGGCCGTGCAGGAGATCCTGGGCCACAGCAGCCTTGCCACCACCCAGATCTACACCCACGTCTCGGTAGACAGGCTGCGCAAAAGCTACCAGCAGGCACATCCCAGGGCGTGACCCTGGACTGCGTGGATCAGGCGGGGAATCGCACTGGCGTAATTAGGCAGCGTACGGCACAATAAGAGTCACGTCCGGCAACTTTCAAGTCTCGCTTGAAGCTCCATTGCTTCCAGCGGACCCGCAAGTGGCGGACACTGCTTAATCTGAACAGTTGAATATCGAGGCAGGGAACACGGGCCGCAGTGCAGGGCACGGCTGTTCCATCCAGGCAGAGGTCGTTGGGGAAGACGTACCTAGAGCTATGGAGGATGGAATGTCTGTTGCAATGACCCGCGGTGTGCTGTTTGTTCACTCAGCCCCTACTGCTTTGTGCCCTCACGTTGAGTGGGCCATCGGCTCCGTCGTGGACAAGCGGACGGATCTTGAGTGGACCCCCCAGCCTGCTGCGCCCGGAATGTTCCGGGCTGAGCTGTCCTGGACCGGTGCTCCCGGGACGGGATCGAAGCTTGCCTCGTCCCTCCGGGGCTGGGCACACCTCCGCTATGAGGTCACCGAGGAACCGAGCCAGGGCGTGGATGGCGGCCGGTGGTCGCACACCCCCGAGCTCGGCATTTTCCATGCGGTCACCGACGTCCATGGCAACATCATGGTTTCTGAAGACCGGATCCGCTACGCCTACGAATCCGGCGCGGGCGATCCTGCCGCTGTCTACCACGAATTGTCGCTGGCCCTCGGCGAGGCCTGGGATGAGGAACTCGAACCCTTCCGGCACGCCGCCGAAGGCGCGCCCGTCCGCTGGCTCCACCAGGTGGGCTGACCGCCGCGGCTGTACCGCGCGGCCCGGCGCCGCCGTCGTCAACCCTGCAAAACACCCAGCAATTTCCATAGCAAAACAGGAGGCCCCGCCAGCTGGCGGGGCCTCCTGTTGGTGCCGGGGAGTGGACCCCGGACTGATCTAGATGCTGCGGACGGCGACCACGGCGTTGTGGCCGCCGAAGCCGAAGGAGTTGCTCAGCGCCACGATGCTGCCGGCAGGCAGGTCCCTGGCGGACGTCACCACGTCGAGCGGGATCTCCGGGTCCTGGTTCTCAAGGTTGATCGTCACCGGAGCCTTCCGCTCGTAGACGGCCAGCACGGTGAGGACCGCCTCAACTGCACCTGACGCACCCAGGAGGTGGCCCATCTGGGACTTGGTGGCAGATACAGCCACGTTGTCCACGTGGTTGCCCAGGGCAGCACGCAGTGCCGTGTATTCGGGCTTGTCTCCCACGGGAGTGGAGGTGGCATGCGCGTTCACGTGTACCACGTCCTCGGCCTGGATCCGGCCGTCGAACATCGCTGCCTTCAGTGCGCGGGTGGCACCAAGGCCTGCGGGGTCGGGGGCGGTGATGTGGTACGCATCGGCAGTAACGGATGTGCCGGCGAGTTCACCGTAGATCCGGGCTCCACGGGCCAGGGCGTGTTCCTCAGCCTCCAGGACCAGGGCGCCGGCGCCCTCGCCCATCACAAACCCGTCGCGGGCGGTGTCGTACGGGCGTGAGGCGCCCTGGGGGTCGTCGTTGCGGCGGGACAGTGCCTGCATGGAGGCGAATGCGGCCAGCGGCATCGGGTGGATGGCGGCTTCGGCGCCGCCGCACATCACCACGTCTGCCTTGCCGGAGCGGATCAGGTCCAGGCCCAGGTGCAGCGCCTCGGTGCCTGAGGCGCAGGCGGAAACGGGGGTGTGGGCACCGGCGCGGGCGCCAAGGTCCAGGCTGACCGCCGCAGCAACGCCGTTGGGCATCAGCATCGGAACGGTCATGGGGAGAACACGGCGGGGGCCCTTTTCCTTCAGGGTGTCCCAGGCGTCCAGCAGGGTCCAAACCCCGCCGATACCGGTGGCGAAAGCCACAGCCAGCCGGTCTTTATCGAATTCGGTGATGCCCGAGTCGGCCCAGGCCTCGCGCGCTGCGATAACGCCGAACTGGGTGGAGGGGTCCATCCGCTTTGCCTCAACACGGCTCAGCACGTCCAGGGCCGGGGTGCTGCAGCGGGCTGCGAAGTGGACGGGCAGTTCGTACTTGGCTACCCAGTCGTCCTCCAGGGTGCGGGCACCGGAGACCCCCTTGAGCGCGTTGTTCCACATCGTGGGTACATCGCCGCCGATGGGTGTGGTGGCACCCAGACCGGTAATGACTACTTTGCGTGTCATGGGATCACTCTTTCGTCGGTGGGAATCCGTCTGCCGGAGGGTCCCGCGTTTTGATGGTCGGCACTCTTGCACACGCAAGGTGCCGGGAAATGCGGCGGGCTGCCGGTCCGGTCATCCGGACCGGCAGCCCCGCCAAGCCGTAGTACGGCGAAAGCCTGGAATTAGGCCTGTGCTCCGGCGATGAAGCTGACGGCGTCGCCGACGGTCTTGAGGTTCTTGACCTCTTCGTCCGGGATGCGCACGCCGAACTTCTCTTCAGCGTTGACCACGATGGTCATCATGGAGATGGAGTCGATGTCCAGGTCCTCGGTAAAGGACTTGTCCAGCTCCACAGCCTCGGGGGCCAGGCCGGTTTCCTCGTTCACGATTTCAGCCAGGCCGGCCAGGATCTCTTCGTTGCTAGCCATATGATGGCTCCTTTTCTTGTATTGCCGGCAAGTACTGCCGGAAATGGTTCAGGACGCGGTTGCGGCCTGTTGGGGGCGCTTCTAGGGAAGGACAACTACCTGGGCGCCGAAGACCAGCCCGGCGCCGAAACCGATCTGCAGGGCCAGCCCGCCGCTCAGTTCAGGCTTCTCCGCCAGCAGGCGGTGCGTAGCCAGCGGAATGGACGCCGCAGAGGTGTTCCCTGCATCGGCAATGTCCCGTGCCACTGTAACGGTCTCCGGCAGCTTCAGCTTCTTCACCATCTCGTCGATGATGCGCATGTTGGCCTGGTGGGGGATAAAAGCCACCAAGTCCTCAGCGGCCACACCGGCCGCCTCAAGGGCCTGCTGGGCCACCTTCGCCATCTCCCAGACAGCCCACCGGAAGACCGTCTGGCCGTCCTGGCGCAGCGTCGGGTAGAGCTCCTGGGCCTCTTCAAGCAGGGCGAGGTCGCCGGTGGAGTCGGACTGCCGGGCAGCCATGCCGAGGTCGCGGACGTCCAGCATGGACCGGGTCATGCCGATGGCGTCCCACTTGCTCCCGTCCGAGCCCCATACTGAGGGCGCGATGCCGGGAGTCTCGGAGGGGCCAATAACGACGGCGCCTGCACCGTCCCCGAGCAGGAACGAGATGGTGCGTTCCCGGTTATCAATAACGTCCGAAAGCTTTTCGGCGCCGACCACGAGCACGTACTTGGCGGTTCCGGAGCGCACCAGCGCGTCACCCTGGGCGATGCCGTAGCAGTAGCCGGCGCAGGCGGCCGAGATGTCGAAGGCGGGGGCAGGGGTGGCGCCCAAGCGGTCCGCCAGGCTGGCAGCAGCCGACGGCGTCGCGTACGGGTGCGTGACCGTGGAGACGATGACCGCGCCCAGGTCCGAGCCCGTGATCCCGGCTTTTTCCATCGCTTCGCGGGCAGCGCCCTCGGCCATGTCGATGACGCTGACGTCAGCGGAGGCGCGGTGCCGGGTGATGATCCCGGTGCGCTGGCGGATCCATTCGTCCGAGGAGTCGATCCACTGGCAGACGTCTTCGTTGGTGACGATCACGTCAGGGCGGTAGGCGCCGAGCCCCAGGATCCGGGTGTGCTCCTGAAGAGGAGCCTGCTTCAGCGTAGGAACGCTCACGCGTTGCCCTCCAGTTCTGCGAAAAGCGCCAGGGCGGCGGAAAGGTCATCAGGTGTCTTGACCGCAACGGTCTTGACGCCCGGCATGCCGCGCTTGGCCAGGCCGGCAAGGGTGCCGGCGGGAGCCAGCTCGATGACGCCGGTGACGCCGCGCTGGACAAGGGCTTCCATGCAGAGGTCCCAGCGGACGGGGCGGGACACCTGGGCAATCAGGCTTTCGACGGCGGCGCCTCCGTCGGTGACCTCTCCGCCGTCGTAATTGGACAGGAGGGGTACCTTCGGTGCCTGCGGCTTCAGCTGCGGCTCCAGGGCTTTGAGGGTGCTGACCGCCGGTGACATGTGGCTGGTGTGGAAAGCGCCGGCCACCTTCAGCGGAATGACGCGCGCCTTGGCCGGCGGGTTGTCCGCCAGGGCCTTGAGCTGCTCGAAGGTTCCGGCGGCTACGGTCTGGCCTGCGCCGTTGACGTTTGCGGGGGTGGCGCCTGCTGCTTTGATGGCGGCCAGGACCTCTTCCGGGTCCCCGCCCACCACGGCGCTCATGCCGGTGGGAGTGACGGACGCGGCGGCCGCCATGCTGTTGGCACGCTCGCGGACGAAGGTCATGGCTTCCTGCTCGGTGAGGACTCCGGCAAGAGCCGATGCCGTGATTTCACCAACGGAGTGTCCGGCCAGGATGACCGGCAGGGAGTTCAGTTCGACGTCGAAGAGGGACGCGGCGGCGACGAGGCCGGCGGCAACAATCAGGGGCTGCGCCACGGCAGTGTCCTTGATGGTTTCCTCGTCCGAGGTGGTCCCGTGCGCGATCAGGTCAATGCCTGCGATGTCGCTCAGGGCGGCCAGCTGGCCTGCCACCGGGGGCAGTTCCAGCCAGGGGGCCAGAAAACCCGGGGTTTGCGAGCCCTGTCCAGGGCAGACTATTGCAAGCACGTAACCAGCTTTCCAAATTACTGTGTGATTGAGCGGTGTTTGTCCGCACCAAGCTCAGAGGGTCAGGTTGTAGGAAGTCTACAACGCCTCAGGGCTGGTTCCGGGACGGGTGGCGCTCCGCGGCAGCTTTGGGCGGGGCGGAAAGACGGCCCACCACGAGGGCCGCCTGCAGGACAAACGCCTCGCGCGGCAGGAGCGGATCCCAGCCAGTGACGTCACAAACCCGCTTCAGCCGGTACCTGACGGTGTTGGCGTGCACGAAGAGTTCCCGGGCCGTTGCCTCCAGGGAATGGCCCAGTTCCAGGTAGGTTCCGAGGGTTTCCACCAGCCCGTTGGATGCTGCCAAAAGCGGCCGGTAAATGTTTTTGACCAGCGAGCGGCGGGCAGCGTCGTCACCGGAAATGACCCGCTCGGGAAGGAGGTCATCGGCGGCAACGGGCCGCGGGGCGGCAGGCCAGGCACGGGCAGCCGTGAGGCCGGCAAACGCGGACTGGGCTGAACCGCTGGCCTCCAGCAGGGAACTGGCCTCCGGGCCGTACACGACGGGTCCTGGGGCGAACATATCGCTGAGCTTCACGTAGGCGGTTTCCCGGTCCTGCACCCCGCCGAGGATCAGGATCAGCCGGTCGCCCTGGATGCCCACCAGCGCATCCTCCGCGTACCGGCCTGCCATCCGGCGCAGTTCGCTGACGTAACTGGCGCTTGGTTCTGAGGGGGAATTGCCCACCATCACGGTGAAGCGTTCCTGTGCTTTCCAGCCCAGCGCGGCGATCCTGGAGCGCAGGGCGTCAGTGTTTTCGCCGCGCAAAATGGCGTCCACGATCAGGGCTTCCAGCCGGGTGTCCCAGGAACCGCGGGATTCCGCCGCCCGCGCATAGACGTCAGCGGCGGCGAAGGCCACCTCGCGGGAGTAGCGGAGTACTGCCTCGCGCAGGGACGGCTGGTCAGCTTCGGGGGCGATCACGGGGACTTGGTCTTCGACGACTTCCACCACGATCCGGATCAGCTGCAGTGCTTTCTGCAGGCTGATGGAGCGGGTCAATTCCGTGGGCGCGGTGCCAAAGACGTCGGTGAGGATCCACGAGGGTGAACTCGGGCGCTCATACCAGGTCACAAATGCCGCAATCCCGTTCTGCGCGACCATGCCGAGGGCGGAGCGTTCATCCGAGCTGAGCCGGCTGTACCAGGGCAGGGATTTTTCCAGCTCCCGCATGGTGGTGGTGGACAGCTGGCCAACGTTGGCGCGCAGTTTCTTCAGGGTTTCGGACTTCTCCGGAGTGACCCCGGGCAGGGACGGTTTGCGCTTCGCGGACGGTGTAGCTGGTGCTGGCATTCTTTGAGCATACGGCCCCTGCCCTGCAAGCTCCATTTGTGCGAAGGCTACAATCCGGATAGTTGTGCGTCACAGCAGGTTCCCTGCAGGACAGACGACGGCGGCCCCCGCCATTTGGTGGGAGCCGCCGTCGTTCTTTGCTTGCCTGAAGGTTTTCGGACAGGTACCGCGACTATGTGTCCCCGTACCTGTCCAAAAACCGGGCAGTAAGGCTAGGCCTCGCCGCCGGCGTTGCCGGTGGTACCGGCGTTCACATTGTGCAGCCGGTACTTGTCGATCGCCTTGGCCGGAGCCTGGGGATCAACTTCACCGCGGCGCGCCAGCATCTCCAGCGACCGCACCACGATGGAGTGGATGTCGATCTTGAAGAAGCGGCGGGCTGCGGCGCGGGTGTCGGAGAAGCCGAACCCGTCGGCGCCGAGGGTGGCGAATTCGTTGGGCACGAACTGGCGGATCTGGTCCGGGACGGCCTTCATGTAGTCCGACACCGCGACGACGGGGCCGGTGGCGCCTTCGAGCTGTTTGGTGACGAACGGGACGCGGGCGGGCTGGCCGGGATTGAGGAAGGCTTCCTCTTCGGCGGCGAGGCCGTCGCGGCGCAGTTCGTTCCAGGAGGTCACGGACCACACGTCCGCGGAAACGCCCCAGTCATCGGCCAGGAGCTGCTGTGCCTCCAGGGCCCACGGCACCGACACACCCGAGGCGAGGATCTGGGTCCGGGGACCGTCGATCTTTGCCGGGGCGAGCAGATAGATGCCCTTGATGACGCCTTCGACGTCCAGCTCTTCGGGTTCGGCGGGCTGGGTGATCGGCTCGTTGTACACGGTGAGGTAGTACATGAGGTTGCGGTCTTCCGAGTCCGGCCCGTACATCCGTTCGAGGCCGTCGCGGATGATGTGGCCCATTTCGTAGCCGTAGGCGGGGTCGTAGGTGACCACTGCCGGGTTGGTGGAGGCCAGGAGCGGGGAGTGGCCGTCGGCGTGCTGGAGGCCTTCGCCGGTGAGGGTGGTCCGTCCTGCGGTGGCGCCGATGATGAAGCCGCGGGCCATTTGGTCTGCTGCTGCCCAGAAGGCGTCGCCGGTGCGCTGGAAGCCGAACATGGAGTAGAACACGTAGACCGGGACCAGGGGTACGCCGTGGGTGGCGTAGGCGGTGCCGGCGGCGGTGAACGCTGCCACGGCGCCGGCTTCGTTGATGCCGGGGTGGATCAGCTGGCCCTGGGCGGATTCCTTGTAGGCCAGGACCAGGTCCCGGTCCACGGACAGGTAGTTCTGCCCCTTCGGGTTGTAGATCTTCGCCGTCGGGAAGAACGCATCCATACCGAAGGTGCGTGCCTCATCCGGGATGATCGGGGCGATGTGCTTGCCGAACTCCTTGTCCCGCATCAGGTCCTTGAGCAACCGCACGAACGCCATGGTGGTGGCGGCCTGCTGCTTGCCGGAGCCGCGCTTGGCCACCTCATAGGACTTGGCGTCCGGCAGGGTGATCTGGGCGTGCTTGCTGCGGCGCTCGGGTACTGCTCCGCCCAGCGCGGCACGGCGTTCCAGCATGTACTGGATTTCCGGAGCGTCCGTACCGGGGTGGTAGTACGGCGGCTGGTACGGGTCTTTTTCAAGCTGCTCATCCGTGACCGGGATCCGCAGGTGGTCGCGGAACTTCTTGAGGTCGTCGAGGGTGAGTTTTTTCATCTGGTGGGTCGCGTTGCGGCCCTCGAAGTGGGGTCCGAGTCCGTAGCCCTTGACGGTCTTTGCCAGGATGACGGTGGGTTTGCCCTTGAACTCGGTGGCGGCCTTGTAGGCGGCGTAGACCTTGCGGTAGTCGTGGCCGCCGCGTTTGAGGTTCCAGATCTGGTCATCGGTGAGGTCCGCGACGAGGTCTTTGGTGCGGGGGTCCTTGCCGAAGAAGTGTTCGCGGACGAACCCGCCGGATTCGGCCTTGTAGGTCTGGTAGTCCCCGTCGGGGGTTTCGTTCATGATCTTTACCAGTGACCCGTCGGTGTCGCGGGCCAGCAGGTCATCCCATTCCCGGCCCCAGACGACCTTGATGACGTTCCAGCCCGCGCCGCGGAAGAACGCTTCGAGTTCCTGCATGATCTTGCCGTTGCCGCGTACCGGCCCGTCCAGGCGCTGGAGGTTGCAGTTGATCACGAAGTTCAGGTTGTCCAGGTTCTCGTTCGCGGCGAGCTGGAGCAGGCCGCGGGATTCGGGCTCGTCCATTTCGCCGTCGCCCAGGAACGCCCAGACCTGCTGGTCACTGGTGTCTTTCAGGCCCCGGTTGTGCAGGTACCGGTTGGACTGGGCCTGGTAGATCGCGTTCATCGGCCCGATGCCCATGGACACGGTGGGGAATTCCCAGAACTGCGGCATCAGCCGCGGGTGCGGGTAGGAGGACAGGGCGTGGCCGGCGCGGGATTTTTCCTGCCGGAACCCGTCCAGGTCCTCCTCGGAGAGCCGGCCTTCCATAAACGCCCTCGCGTACATGCCGGGGGAGGCGTGGCCCTGGAAGAAGACCTGGTCCCCGCCGCCGGGGTGGTCCTTGCCGCGGAAGAAGTGGTTGAAGCCCACCTCGTACAGGGTCGCAGCACCGGCGTAGGTGGAGATGTGCCCGCCTACCCCGATGTTGGGCCGCTGGGACCGGTGGACCATCACCGCGGCGTTCCACCGCATGTACGCCCGGTACCGGCGCTCGTATTCCTCGTTGCCCGGGAACTGCGCTTCCTGGTCCGCCGGGATGGTGTTCACGTAATCGGTGGTGGTCACCATCGGCACGCCCACGCTCTGCGCACCCGCGCGCTGCAGCAGGCTCCGCATGATGTATTGGGCACGCTCGGTGCCCTGTTCCCTGATCAACGAATCCAGGGACTCAACCCACTCGGCGGTCTCTTCCGGATCACGATCAGGCAGCTGGTTAGTCAACCCGCTGAGGATATGGGAGGTATCTTCTCCTGCAGCCACGTCCAACCTCTCTTTGCGCGCATTGAGGCGCACTCAGGCCGGGCAGGGTGACCGCCCGGCGTATATACGCCGTGTGCGACGTATCGGTTACAACAGCCCGGTCATGTGTGCCGGGCAGGGTCCTAGCATTCCTACGTCTGCAATGGAGTTACAGGGTTGTTGCCCCGCAGGCATAGTTGTCACCTGCCACTCTAACTCTCACCTCAGCGCGATGCGTAGCCGCGGCGTGGGCGGCTCTGTTGTATTTCGCCGTCATACTGGTTGTGTGACGAAAAGCCGCTGCGACGCGTGCTGCCCGTCCCGGTGTGACGCAGAATATGCCGAGCTCAGGGGGCTGCAGCTTGAAGCGCAGGCACAAAGGGTGTTGGCTTGGGAGTAATGGAAATCACTATGCGCACAGCATGCATGAGGCATTGGAGGAACACGTGAGCGAGGCCGACGCCGCCACTTCGGTAAATGTGGCGGAAAAATTGGGTTTCAAGAACGGGGATCTGATTCAGGAGTTCGGTTACGACGATGACGTCGATTTCGACTTGCGTGACGATATTGAGGACCTCACCGGTTCCGAGTTGCTGGATGAGGACGATCACGACGTGGCGGATGCCGTCATCTTCTGGTGGCGCGACGGTGACGGGGACCTGGTGGACAGCCTGATGGATTCGCTGACCACCCTGGGTGAAAACGGCGTGGTCTGGGTCCTCACCCCGAAGTCCGGGCGGGACGGGTATGTCTCACCGGCAGACATCCAGGAAGCTGCCCCGACAGCCGGCCTGCACGTCACAACCTCGGCAGGCGTTTCGAAGGACTGGAGCGCCGTCCGCCTGGTCAGCAGGAAAAACAAGTGACGGCAGCGCTTGGCGCTGCCCCAGTAGCTGTGCCCGCCCTGGGCGGGCAAGCCCCAGACTTCGAGCTCGCCAACCAATACGGTGAGCCCGTCCGGCTGTCATCCTTCCGCGGCGGGAACGTGGTCCTGGTTTTCTACCCGTTTGCGTTTTCGGGCATCTGCACCGGCGAGCTCTGTGAGATACGGGACAACCTGGCGCTGTTCGAAGCTGCTGACGCCACGGTTTTGGCCGTCTCCGTTGACAGCAAGTTCAGCCTGCGTGCTTATGCCGCCCAGGAAGGCTACACCTTCGACCTGCTGGCCGATTTCTGGCCGCACGGTGGGGTGGCACGCGCCTACGGGGTCTTTGACCCGGACAGCGGGATGGCCCAACGGGGCACCTTCATCATCGACGCGGCCGGAGTGATCCGGTATTCGGTAGTGAACCCGCGCGGCCAGGCCCGGGACTTCCAGGAATACCGTGCCGCACTGGCAGGCCTGGGGCGGGACTGAGCTTTCATGGCGCAGCAGCGGGCGGGGGTAGGGCTGACAGGCTTTGCCAGTATGCCCCCGGTGGCTGCAGCCAGTCCCTCTGACGGGGAACTGGAGATCCTGCTCCGGATCCGGGACGTCCTGGCCGGCAGGCGGTTTGCGCTGCTCACCGGGGCGGGACTGAGCACGGACTCGGGGATCCCGGACTACCGCGGGCCGGGATCGCCGCCCCGTAGACCCATGACCTACCAGGAGTTCGTCAAGGACCCGGCCAACCGCCAGCGCTACTGGGCCCGGAACCACATCGGCTGGTCCCATCTGCGCCATGCCGATCCGAACCAGGGCCATTATGCTGCTGCCGAACTGGAGCGGCGCGGCTACCTCACCGGGCTGATCACCCAGAACGTTGACCGGCTGCATGAGGTCGCGGGCAGCGTGAACGTGGTGGACCTGCATGGCAGGTATGACCAGGTGGTGTGCCTGGCGTGCCGCCGCACCTACTCCAGGCGCCTCCTGGCAGGAGTGCTGGAGGAGCTTAACCCGGATTTCCTGTCCCGCGCCGAGGAGGCGGGCCTGGTGGAGATGGCCCCGGACGCGGATGCCACTGTCGAGGACCAGGAGCTGATCAGCAGCTTTGTTGTTGCGGTCTGCCCTGCCTGCGGCGGAACCCTCAAACCCGACTTTGTCTACTTTGGCGAGAACGTACCCAAGGACCGGGTTGAACGGTCATACCGGATGGTCGACGACGCGGACGCCCTGGTAGCCGCAGGTTCGTCGCTGACGGTGATGAGCGGGCTGCGTTTCGTCCGGCACGCCGCCAAGGATGGAAAGCCCGTGATTATCATCAACCGTGGGGACACCCGGGGTGACGACAAGGCCACCATCAAACTGGAGGCGGGTGTCAGCGAATCCCTGGCCTGGCTTGCCGCCGGGCTTCCGCCGCTCTAAGGCGGGACCGGGACGCTCGGATGCAGCGCCGATTCGCGTTTGGAGGCATGGGTCGGGTAGAGTCTATGTTCGTTGGTTGCGGCGCTGAAGCGCCGGATTCAACAGCTTCGGGTCTTTAGCTCAGCTGGTAGAGCGCCACGTTTACACCGTGGATGTCATCGGTTCGATCCCGGTAGGACCCACTTGGAAACCCTGTTGTTTCCGCCCCACGGCGGAAACAACAGGGTTTTTTCGTTCCCGCGGACCCGTCGGGAAATGTCGGTGCCCGGACATAGCTTTCAGGTATGGAACATGTGATGGTGCGGACGGAAAGCAACGGCATGCCAACGGCAGTCATCAGCAACGGGAGGGTATGGGCCGTGGGTGCCGAGCCAGTGCGGTGGTTCGAGCGCGTTAACTGGTGGGAAGTCAACCGGAGGATGCCCAAAGGCCTAAGCCGCGTGGACGTGGAGGTCTTCCAGGTCCAGGTAAGGCTCGGAGGCAACAGCGGCTCTGCCCTGACAACCATGCTGCTGGAGCGGGATGGCCTTGGCGGCGGATGGCGGCTGCGGGAGTCCGTCGCGGACGCCGCCTGATAGCGGTTCCGGCCCGTTGGCCTGCGGCCGCAAGTCCCTGCGGGAGGCTTCTGCCGGGCCACGGGCATTGGAAAACCCTCCACCGCGACTATTGGGGGATGCCGCGGTGGAGGGCCTGAGATGAATATACCGTGAACTGCCGGAAACACGAAGCTGTCCGGAAAGTGTGTCGAAGCATCCCAGGGGAGGCGGTGGAAGGCCGCGGCCCCTGGGGATCTGAGCCATTATGATGGTTAGTGTTCAGCAGAATGAACAGCCCCCGCAGGCGCCTATATAAGGAGAATCATGGCCGATTCCCGCAACTCCCGATCCTCTGACGGCCTGGGAAGCGCCTCACCGGCGCCCGCCGTCACCCGTGCAGCCGCCGTGCTGGACGCCCTCGCCGCATCGGCGGGCGGGAGGCTGACCCTCAGTGATCTCGCCCGCGAACTGGGAATCCCCAAGTCCTCCACGTCCAACCTCCTGCTGGCGCTCGAGGAGGCCCGCCTCATCAGCCGGCAGGGCGCCGAGTTCACCCTGGGCCGCAAGCTCGTGGAACTCGGCGCGGCCTACCTGAGCCGGCTGGATGAGGTGCAGGAGTTCTACCGGTACTGCGAACAGGCTCCCACCCTGTCCAGGGAAACCGTCCGGATTGCCATGCTGGATGGAACGAACGTCATTTACCTTGCCCGCTACGAGGGCCACCCGGCCGTCAGGCTGACGTCCAACATCGGCGACAAGATGCCGGTCTCGCTGTGCGCGGTGGGCAAGGCCTTGATCGCCCGGCTGCGTGACCACGACCTCGACACCATGTTCCCCGACGACGCCGAGCTGCCTGTTATGACGCCAAAGTCCCTCCGGACCGGAGCGGAGCTCAAGTCCCAGCTGCGGATCATCCGCGAGCAGGGCTACGCCTTCGAGGACGAGGAATCCACCACGGGCGTGGTGTGCCTTGGAGTGTCCGTGCCCACCAGGGGTGCCCACGGTCCCAGCCTGGGCCTTTCCGTAACAGCGTTGAAGGCAACCTACACCGAAGAGCAGGGGTCCCAGATGGTCAAGGAACTCCGGGAGCTGGCCCGGTCCCTCGGTAATCCCATGGGCTGAAGGCCGGGAGTCGGCACAAAAGAATCTGCCCGGTGCATTTGCTCGCTGTTCAACTTACTGTACTCTGTTCAATATAGTGATCGGCACAACACGTGCCGTCGCTGACCCACCAGGCCAACGGGGGCCTGGAGTGTGATGAGGGAGTTCTTGTGACAACTCGTACTAAAGCACCGCAGGCCGCGGACGGCGCCGTCGTCGAACCGGACCAGCTGCGAAGGGCAACTCTTGCCAGTTCCGTCGGCTCCGCACTGGAGTACTACGACTTTTACATTTACGGCCTGGCTTCCGCGCTGATCTTCGGGCCGCTGTTTTTCGCCCCGCTGGGCGAGAGCGGGGCCGTCATAGCCTCCTTTGCCACCTATGGCGTGGGCTTCGCCGCCCGGCCGTTCGGCGGTGTGGTCTTCGGTTACATCGGCGACAGGTTTGGACGGAAGATGGTCCTGATCCTCACGATGGGCCTCATGGGCATGGCGAGCTTCGCCATCGGACTGCTGCCCACGTTCGAGCAGGCGGGCATGCTGGGCGCGGTCCTCCTGGTAACCCTGCGCATCATCCAGGGCCTCGGGGCTGGCGCCGAGCAGGCCGGAGCCACCACGCTGATCTCCGAAGTCGCCCCGCGCCGGCGTCGCGGGTTCTTCGCTTCCCTGCCGTTCGTCGGCATCCAGCTGGGCACGCTCCTGGGGGCCGGCACCTTTGCCCTGATGGCGCTGGCGGACAAGTCCGTCCTGCAGGGCTGGCTGTGGCGGGTGCCCTTCCTGGCGAGCTTCATCCTGATTGTGATCGCCGTCTTTATCCGCCTCCGCCTGAAGGAGACCCCGGTCTTCCAGGAGCTGGAGAAGCACAAGGCCGTGGTGAAGAACCCGGTGGGCCAGATCTGGAAGCACTCAAAGAAGAACGTCCTGGTGGGCATTGGCCTGCGGATGGGCGAGAACGGTAACTCCTCCATCTACTCCGCCCTCCTGGTGTCGTTCATCAGCATGCCTGCCGGCGTCTTCGCTGGCGACAAGTTCATCGGCCCCACGGGCCTGCTGATCGCTGCCGCTTTTGCCGCGGTCATGGTGGTCACGTTCGGTGCCCTCTCCGACCGTTTTGGCCGCGTCCCCGTTTATAGGTACGGCGCCCTGTTCCAGGCGGTTATCGCGCTTCCGGCGTTCTACCTGGTGACCTTGGGCAACGTCACCCTCGTCTGGGTGGTGATGGTGGTGGGCATTGCCCTGGGCGTGCAGTCAATGCTCGGCCCCCAGTGCGCCCTGCTGCCGGAACTGTTCGGCTCCCAGCACCGGTTCACCGGCGTTGCGCTGAGCCGGGAACTCTCCGCCGTGCTGGCCGGAGGTTTTGCCCCCATGATCGGTGTGGCCCTCCTGGCCGCCACCAACCACTCATGGCTGGTTCCCGCCATCTACTCCCTGGTGCTGGCCTCGATCTCCTTTGTGGCCACATTCTTCACTCCCGAAACCGTGGGCCGGGACCTGGTGCTGGTGGAGGACGCCAGCTAGGCCAGGCTTTCCACACAAAGAGGGCGGCTTCCCCGGTGGGTAAGCCGCCCTTTCGTGCGTCCGGCCAGGTTTAGTAGAAGTGCACCGTGTCCACGAGGTGGGGGAGTTCGCCGCCCTCGAGGAAGATACGGAGGTTGCCGCAGAACCGTTCGGCGATCAGGCGGTTTTCCGCTGCGCTGAGGGCGGATGTGTGCGGCGAGACCAGCACATTGGGGTGGCTCCAGAGCGGGCTGTCCTGGGGGAGCGGCTCCACTGCGAAGACGTCCAGGCAGGCGTAGGAGACCTGGCCGCTGTCCAGTGCTTCGAGCAGGGCTTCCTCATCCACCACGGTTCCCCTGCCCACGTTGACGAACACGGTGCCCGGCTTCATGGCGGCAAAAACCCCGCGGTCAAAGAGTTTTTCCGTGTAGGGCGTCCCCGGCAGTGTGTTGACCACGGCATCTGCCGTGGCCAGGAGGGCCGGGAGACTGTCATTGGTGGCAACCTCGTCGATCCCTTCCAGCCGTTCCACCGTTCGTTTGGTGCCGCTGACTTTCATGCCGAGGGCGCGCGCAAGGCGGGCTGTTTCCATACCGATCTCGCCGAGGCCGGCGACTACCAGCGTGGAACCACTCACCAGCCGGGTGGGGGTGCGCAGCTCAGGCCAGAGTTTGGCTCCCTGGTCGCGAACCAGCTCCGCAGTGCGCTTGAAGCCGTTGAGGATTCCCATTGTGGCGAATTCGGCCAGCGGAAGGGCGTGGACTCCGGCGGAGGTGGTCACTTTAAACTTCTGGAGCATTTCCTGATCGAGTCCGGAGGCCTTGACTGCCCCGCCGGCTCCCGCCGCCATGGCGTGCACCCACTGGAGGTGCGGGTTTTCGCGTGCAACGCGGGCAAGGCCCGCGGGGCTTTCGTTGGGCATGCCGTAAAGGACCTGTGCCTGGTTGACCATGGCCCAGTAGCGTTCCTCCTGCTCCGGCGACCGCTGGAATGCAGGATCACCGGCGTGGTCGGCAGGGTACCGCTCCGGCGGCAGCAGTTCGGGCTCGTACAGAACGGTGACGGAAGGGTCGACGGCGCGGATGCGGTCCACCAGCTCAGCTTCGAGCGGGACGGCAATGGCCACAGTAAGGGGAGAGGTCATCTGTTCATCATACTGAATAGAGGCAAGGATAGTGAACAACTCTTGCCCCGGGAGGCCGACGCATGCGGAACGAACGGAAGGCTTCGCCGGCCTGGGGCTGATGGACCCGTGCCACTCCCGCTTGGTCAGCGCCGCACGGGGATAAAGACCCGCGGCTGCTCCGTCCACGTATCCGACATCTGGGACATGGTCCTGCGCATGATCCGGTCGGAGGCGTCGCGTGCCGCCGCGCTGTCCCCACGGGAAATGGCCTCTGCCACATCAACGTGCCACTGCAGGGCAGCCTCGTGCGGGTGGTCCGGCATGAGCCCATGAACCGTGCGTCCCGTCAATGTCTCGGCCACCTGGCCCATCAGGTTGGCGAACATCTCATTGCCGGAGCCGGAGAGCAGCAGGGAATGGAACTGGATGTCCAGCTCCAGGAAGCGTGGCACCTCACCGTTGTGCCCGGCGTCGCGCATTGCATAGGCAACGTCCACCAGCTCGAGGCGCAGCGGTGCCGGCGCGTTCTGGGCGGCGAGCTCCGCGGCCGCGGGTTCGACGGCGGCGCGCAGCTCAGCCAGTGAACGCAGCTGGGCCCCGCGGGCGTCACTGGCCAGGCGCCACCGGATGACCTGCGGGTCAAAAGGATTCCAGCGGCTGGGCGGCAGCACCCTGATGCCTACCCGCTTGGTGGTTTCCACCAGGCCCAAGGACTGCAGGACACGCACCGCCTCGCGGATGACGGACCGCGAAACCTTCAGTTCAACCTCCAGCTGCTCGGCCAGCATCACGTGTCCCGCGGGCAGGTTGCCCGAGACAATACGGGTGCCAA
Source organism: Arthrobacter sp. Soil_C_49 (assembly GCF_057656635.1). Taxonomy (NCBI): domain Bacteria; kingdom Bacillati; phylum Actinomycetota; class Actinomycetes; order Micrococcales; family Micrococcaceae; genus Arthrobacter; species Arthrobacter sp. Soil_C_49. The sequence continues at coordinate 112,073 of NZ_JBDGJZ010000005.1, read as the reverse complement.
GATTCTCGATGGCACGGTGGTGCAGGCTGGTGGTCATGGAATCAAGCCTAGTGGGACTGCCCGCCCGGACTGCCTTTTCTGGTGGACGGGCGAAGACACAAAGGGTTCCAATAGGTGGGCGTTACTTTTTTGTGACCGCCCGAATATATATGCTTTATTCAGACCCCCGGTCTGCAACTGTGCTTCCGCCAAGGGAGCCCCTGCACATCCATCGCACAGTATGAATTGGAGTTTTGATGTCTGCACACATCGGTGTCACCGGCCTTGCCGTCATGGGTGCCAACCTGGCCCGCAACCTCGCACGGAACGGCTTCACGGTCGCACTACACAACCGGTCAGTGGAGAAAACCGACGCCCTGCTCGAACGGTACGGCTCCGAGGGTGACTTCGTCCGGACCGAAACCCTGCAGGAGCTCGTGGACTCCCTGGAGAAGCCCCGCCGTGTGCTGATCATGGTCAAGGCCGGCAAGCCCGTTGACTCCGTCATCGAACAGCTGGAGCCGCTGCTGGAAGCCGGTGACATCATCATCGACGCCGGCAACTCCCACTACGAGGACACCCGCCGCCGCGAAGCCGCGCTGGCCAAGAAGGACCTGCACTTTGTAGGCGTCGGCGTATCCGGCGGCGAGGAAGGCGCACTGAACGGCCCGTCCATCATGCCCGGCGGTTCCAAGGAGTCCTACAAGGCCCTCGGCCCGCTGCTGGAAAAGATCTCCGCCAAGGTGGACGGCGAACCGTGCTGCGCCTGGGTGGGAACCGACGGCGCCGGCCACTTCGTCAAAATGGTGCACAACGGCATCGAATACGCCGACATGCAGGTCATCGGCGAAGCCTTCGACCTGCTGCGCTCCGGTGCAGGCATCGAGCCGGCCGAGCAGTCCAAGATCTTCACCGAGTGGAACAAGGGCGAGCTGTCCTCCTTCCTGATCGAAATCTCCGCCGAGGTCCTGGGCCACGTTGACGCCAAGACCGGCAAGCCCTTCGTCGACGTCGTGGTGGACGCCGCGGGCCAGAAGGGAACCGGCCGCTGGACGGTCATCTCCGCACTGGAACTCGGCTCTCCTGTCTCCGGCATCGCCGAATCCGTGTTCGCCCGCGCCCTGTCTTCCCAGGCGGGCCAGCGCAAGCTCGGCCAGGAACTGCTGGCCGGCAACGAAGCATCCGTGGAAATCCCGGAGACCTTCGTTGAGGACGTCCGGCAGGCACTGTACGCCTCCAAGCTGGTCTCCTACGCCCAGGGCCTGGACATGCTCACCTCCGCCGCCAAGGAATACGGCTGGGACCTGAAGCTGGACGAAATCGCTTCCCTGTGGCGCGCCGGCTGCATCATCCGCGCCGAACTGCTCAAGGACATCACCAAGGCCTACGCTGCTGACGAGAAGCCCGCGAACCTGCTGTTCGCCCCGGCCTTCACCAAAGCCATCGCCGACGCACTGCCCGCCTGGCGCCGTGTTGTTGCCACCGCCGTCCAGCTGGGCATCCCGGTTCCGGTGTTCTCCTCCTCGCTTGCCTACTACGACGGCCTGCGCCGCAAGCGCGTTGCCGCCGCCCTGATCCAGGGCCAGCGCGACCTCTTCGGTGCCCACACTTACGGCCGTGTTGACGCCGAGGGCACGTTCCACACCCTCTGGGGCGAGGACAAGTCCGAAATCGAAGCAGTGGACACGCACTAACGTCCGCGCCGCGCAAGCGAACGGCCGGCAGGTCCCGGGATTCTTTCGGGAACTGCCGGCCGTTTTCTCTGCGGCGACAACACAAAAGGCCCGGGACCGCTGCCGCATTGGCAGCAGGCCCGGGCCTTTTGCCGGGTTGGCCGAATCGGGCCTAGATGCGGTATTCGATGTCGTATTCCGCCGGGTCCACGGCGGGCTTGGTTTCCCGCTGGGCGTCCCGGTGGCGCCACTTGGCAGGGATACCGGTCACAATCGATTCGGGCGGCGCGTCCTTAACCACCACCGCGTTGGCACCAACGGCACTGTCGCGGCCGATGGTGATCGGCCCCAGGATCTTGGCCCCGGCGCCGATGGTGACGCGGTCCCCGATGGTGGGGTGCCGTTTGATCTTGGCCAGGGAGCGGCCGCCCAGCGTCACGCCGTGGTAGATCATCACGTCCTCGCCGATCTCCGCGGTCTCGCCGATCACCACGCCCATGCCGTGGTCGATGAAGAACCTGCGGCCTATGGTGGCGCCGGGATGGATCTCGATACCGGTCCAGGACCGGCCCAGCTGGGACAGGAGGCGGGCCGGGAACCGGAGCGCCGGATTCTGCCACAGGCGGTGCGTCAGCCGGTGGATCCAGATGGCGTGGAGGCCGGAATAAGCGAAAAAGTTCTCAAAAGAACCTCGCGCCGCCGGGTCGTGGGACCGGGCGGCGTCGAGGTCTTCCTTCAGTCTTGCGAAAAAGCCCACAAAGTTCTTTCTACAGGAAACGGGCGGAGGGCGGCTCTAATCAGCCGCGGATGTCGTCATACAGCACAGTGGAGATGTAACGCTCGCCGAAGTCGCAGACCACTGCAACGATCAGCTTGCCCGCGTTCTCCGGGCGCTTGGCCAGTTCCAGGGCGCCCCAGACGATGGCGCCGGAGGAGATGCCGCCCAGGATGCCTTCCTTGACGCCGAGCTCGCGGGCGACGCGGACGGAGTCCTCGAGGGTGGCGTCCAGGACCTCGTCGTAGACGTTGGTGTCCAGGATTTCGGGCACAAAGTTGGCGCCGATGCCCTGGATCTTGTGCGGGCCGGGAGCGCCGCCGTTGAGGATGGCGGAGTCCTTGGGTTCGATCGCAACGATCTGCACGCCGGGCTTGCGTTCCTTCAGGACCTGGCCGACGCCGGTGACGGTTCCGCCGGTGCCGATGCCCGCGACGAAGATGTCAACCTGGCCTTCGGTGTCGGCCCAGATTTCCTCGGCCGTGGTGGTGCGGTGGATTTCCGGGTTGGCCTCGTTGGCGAACTGCTGGGCCCAGATGGAGTTCTCGGTGTTGGCCACAATTTCCTGGGCCTTCTCCACGGCACCGCGCATGCCCTCGGAACCCGGGGTCAGCACAATCTCGGCACCAAAGGCACGCAGCATGACACGGCGCTCGGTGGACATGGTCTCCGGCATGGTGAGGATGACCTTGTAGCCGCGGGCAGCGCCCACCATGGCCAGGGCGATGCCCGTGTTGCCGGAGGTGCCTTCCACGATGGTTCCGCCGGGCTTCAGGGCACCGGACTTCTCTGCTGCGTCCACGATGGCCACACCGATGCGGTCCTTCACGCTGTTAGCCGGGTTGTAGAACTCGAGCTTGACGGCAACGGTGGCATCCAGCCCCTCGCTGAGCCGGTTGAGCTTGACCAGCGGGGTCCCGCCGACGAGCTGCGTCACGTCGTCATAAATCCGTGCCATGTAGATACGCCTATCTGGTTAGGGGTGAATACTGAGGTCAGCCTAACGAGGCCGCGTAACACCCGCTAAGCGTTAAGCCATGCAGAGTAATATTTCCTGGCCTTTGCGAGCTTGGGGTTGATGATCACCTGGCAGTACCCCTGCTCCGGATGCTTGGCGTAGTAGTTCTGGTGGAACTCCTCGGCAACGTAAAACCGCGGGAGCCGGCTGACTTCGGTGACGATGGGATTCGCCCACAAAGCCTGGTTGCGTTCGATGGCTTCCTCGAACAGGATCTTCTCTTCGGTGGTTTCGTAGAACATGGATGACCGGTACTGCGTCCCCACGTCGTACCCCTGGCGGTTGAGGGTAGTGGGGTCGTGCAGGGCAAAGAACATATCCAGGATGACTTCCGCGGGGATGATGTCCTCGTCGAACGTCACTGCCACCACTTCGGCATGTCCGGTGGTGCCGTTGCAGACCGAGTAGTAGTCCGGGTTTGGATCGTGGCCCCCCGTGTAGCCGGATACGACGGCGCTGACGCCCCTGGTCTTCCGGTAGACGGCGTCAAGGCACCAGAAGCAGCCTCCGCCTAAAACAAAAGTTTTCATGACCTCTTCAATGGTTGGCGGCCCCGGATGATTCCCCGGCCATCCCGCAGGTATGCGTCAAAGGCGGAGCCCGGACGGTGTGATGGGGTAAAACTAAGACTATGGAACCTGTGGACACTGACGTTACCGGCCAGGAGAAACGCGACGGCGAAAAGCTCGACGGCGGCGCCCCTTCCGGCGGGGAGGCAGTGGCCGGGCAGCCCCAGGCTCCCACCTTGGCTGAACTGCTCCTGGCGGTGGAGGAACTGTGGCCGGAGTCCCTGGCGGAAAACTGGGACGAGGTGGGCCTGGTGGCAGGGCACCCAGCCGCGCCGGTCACGCGCGTCATGTTTGCCGTGGATCCCACCCTGGAAGTCATCGAAGAGGCCGTGGCATGGGGTGCAGAGCTCCTGATCACCCACCATCCACTGCTGCTGAAGGGTGTCACCACGGTGGCCGCCACCACGCCCAAAGGCCGCGCCATCCACCGGCTCATCGAGTCCGGCACCGCACTCCTCACCGTCCATACCAACGGTGATTCCGCCGTCGGCGGCGTTTCCGATGTCCTCGCGGACGCCTTGGGTCTGCAGGACGTGGCCCCGCTCACCGTTGCCGCCAACGGCCTGCCGGAAGAAGGGATCGGCCGTGTGGGGGACCTGGCGGATGCCATGACCCTGGGTGATTTCGCGGCCCGGGTCTTCGGGATCCTGCCCTCGGTGGCCGGGGGAGTACGCGTTTCAGGTGACAAGGACGGCCTGGTGCGGCGGATTGCCGTCTGCGGCGGTGCCGGGGACTCACTGTTCAACGAGGTGCGCGCCAGCAACGCGGACGTTTACGTCACTGCGGACCTGCGCCACCACCCGGCGTCGGAGGCCCGCGAGGCTGCACTGAACGGCCGGCCCTACCTGGTGGACGTCTCGCATTTCGCCAGCGAGTGGTTGTGGCTGCCTGCCGCGGCTGCAGCCCTGGGCAACGTGCTCGCTGACCAGGGACATGAGGTGGAGATCCAGGTCAGCACCACCAACAGTGATCCCTGGGACTTCATCCTGACTCCGGGCTGAGCCGGACCAGGCGGCGCGAGGGGAGCTGCCAGGCGCTAGAGTCTAGGAAGCGCCGGTACGGTGCCCGGCTCCGGCCGGAAGGGATCAATCGGAGGTAACAGTGGCGAAGGCAGCACCGGCGGAACAGTTGAAGTTGCTTGAGCTGCAGGCGCTGGACGCCCGGCTCAAGTCGCTGTCAAACCGCCGCCGCACACTGGAGAACGATCCGCGGATCAAGGATCTTGAAGCCGCCCTTTCCGTTGCCAACGGTGAGCTGGGCGCCGCCAAGGTGGCCGTGCACGACGCCGAGGCTGAACTGAAGCGCGCCGAGGCGGATGTGGAACAGGTTGCCTCCCGCATCGAAAGGGACGAGGCCAGGCTGAACAGCGGCACGGGCCTGTCCAAGGACCTCGTTGCCCTGCAGAAGGACATCGCCTCCCTCAACAAGCGCCGCTCGGACCTTGAGGACGTGGAACTCGAAGTCCTCGAGCGGCTCGACTCGCTGCGCGCCAAGCAGGCGGCACAGCAGGCCATCGTGGACGACATCCAGGGGTCGTTCGGCGGTATCCGGGCTGAGCTCGATGCCGAGCTGGTTGAGGTGGAGGCGGAAGCTGCCGGCCTGCGGAGCCGTCGCGCCGAATTCGCGGCCGGGATCGACGCGGGAATGCTCGCCGTTTACGAAAAGACTCTGGCCAAGCGTGGTGTTGGCGCGGCCCGGCTCTTCCACGGCACGTCCGAGGCTTCGGGAATGAAGCTGAGCCCCGGCGACCTCGCCGAGATCAAGGCCGCGGCGGCCGACGACATAGTCTTTTGCCCGGACTCCGGCGCCATCCTGGTCCGTTCGGAGGAATGGGCCTGACCCAGGCGCTACCCGGCTGGGGAGGCGGGGGGAGTCAGCCCGGCAGGATGATGTTCAGCGCGTGCGGTTTCCGTGCCGAACCCTCCACCAGTTCGGCCTCCCACTTTTCGCGGGCTGCCTTCAGGAGGTCCGACGGCATCGCGGGCGCCTTGCCCCGCCGCACCAGCAGGTGCCGGGCCAGTTCGCCCCGGGTGTGCTTGGCGAAATGGCTGACCACCTTCCGGACTCCGTCGACCTCGGTGAAGACATTGACCATGACCGTTTGGGCGGCCGGGGGAGCCCAAGCCGCTGCATAGGTACTGGACCGGCAGTCCACCAGCAGGTGCCCGGCGGCGGACTCCGCCAGCGCCTCGGAGAGCTGCGGCTTCCAGAACGAGGCGAGGCGGCCGACGTCGGGCAGGGCAGTGCCCATGGACAGCCGGTAGGCGGGCACACTGTCGCCGAAGCGGATGGCGCCCCACAGTGCGGAAATCACCAGTACCGCTTCGTCCGCCTTGCGCCGCTGCGCCGCGGTGAGGCTTTTGTAGCCCAGGGCGTCGTACAGCACCCCGGAGTAGATGCGGTGGGCGGGTGCGGCCGGTTCCGCGTGGAGCCGGGTGTTGCGCTCGACGTCGTCCTTCAGTGACGCTCCGACGCCCAGCAGCGCGAGGGCGTCCTCGTGGGCGCTTACCGTACCGAGCGCGTCCAGCACTTTGGCGCGGTAGGTGTTCAGTTGCGGGAAGCTGAGGGAAGGCCAGTCGACGGCGGATCCGCGGACCGCCGGTGTCTTGCCTTCGGAAGGGGGCAGCAGAATCAGCACCGTCCGATCCTACCGGCGCAGGAAAGCAACCCGTCGCCGGTAGACTGGAACCGGATGGGTTGACCAGGCGGCCGCGCGTCACGAAAGTGGCTCGAGGAACGTCCGGGCTCCATAGAGCAGGGTGGTGGGTAACGCCCACTCGGGGTAACCCGCAGGCCAGTGCCACAGAAAACAGACCGCCTGGGTCGCGCCGGTTTGAAAGCGGCACGAAACAGGCAAGGGTGAAACGGTGGTGTAAGAGACCACCAGCTTCCCGGGTGACCGGGAAGGCTAGGTAAACCCCACCCGGAGCAAGGCCAGACAGGGCACGTTCGAGGGCTGCTCGCCCGAGTGTCCGGGTAGGCCGCTGGAGGGCGCCGGCAACGGCGTTCGTAGATGGATGGCCGCTACTCCCGCACCGGCAACGGGGCGGGAGCACAGAACCCGGCGTATCGGTCAACCCATCCACTTAGTCCGGTTTGACCTTGGAAGCTGTGTTGGGGATGCTGAACCGTGCCCGCGAATACTGATGGACAATCCGCCTCCGCAGCAACCGGACGGCCCGGCCCTTCAACCGGCAGGCAAGTGCTGGCGCTGGCCGGGTTCCTGTCCCTCTCGTTTGCTGTCTGCATGCTCGCTTCCGTCCCGATCATCCTGCACTCCAACGGCTGGTTCGCCAGTTCAACGAAGGCGCCGTGGATGCCTGCCGGATGGATGTTCCGTACCGTGTGGATCGGACTGTATGCCTGCATCGGCCTGTCCGGATGGCTGGTGTGGCGCAAGGGAGCCCTGGCCGGCCGCCTCCTGCGGTCCTACGGACTGCAGTTGCTGCTGAACCTGGCCTGGCCGTTTATGTTCTTCGCCATGTACCCCATGCTCGGTTCCGTTGCCCTGTGGCTCGCCTTCGCCGTCATCTTTGCCCTGGCATGTGTCCTGGCGCTGCTGGTGATGGACGCCGGCCCGGTCCATACCTGGGCGGGGCTGCTGGTGCTGCCTTATCTGTCGTGGGTGGTCTTCTCCGCAAGCCTCAACCTCTATTCGGCCCTGCACAATTGAGCGGCACACCTCAAGTCCTGTGTGAGTGATTTCACGCGGCTTGAGCCGCCCGCGGGCGGTCTGCCAAATTAGAATGGATAGCGGACGCAGGAGTTCTTCCGCCGAAAGTTGCGTTTGCAGCCGGCGGTTTTCTTTTGCATATGATCCAGGCGCCTGGGGAACAACCCCGCAGGTGCCGGCGCCCCTGGACACCATCAGGTGGCCGACATCCGTGTACGAGGACGTACGCGGCTGAACCGAGGAAGGTATTTCTGTGAGCCAGACTTCAGATTCTTGTCTTGATACGTGGATGGGCCGCGAGGCCCTCGCCGAGGCCATGATTCCGGTGATCGGCCGGCTGTACCGCGAAAACAACGTGGTTACCAGCATCCACGGTCGCAGCCTGATCAATAAGTCCACCATGAACATCCTTAAGGCGCACCGCTTCGCGCGCAGGATGAGCAAGGACGAACTGCTGCTGGAGGAGACGGCTCCGCTGTTGAACACCCTGGCGGGGCTGGAGCTGGGTGCGGCGGCGATCGACATCGCCCGGCTGAACCAGAAGTTTAAGGAAGAAGGCGGCGACGCCACCCTGGAGGAGTTCCTTCGCGAAGAGCTGGCCGAGATTGTGGGCAAGCGCGGCGGCGACGACCGCACCAGCACCGACGTTGTGCTCTACGGCTTCGGCCGCATCGGCCGCCTCCTGGCCCGCCTCCTGATCGAAAAGGCGGGCGGCGGCCACGGCCTCCGGCTGCGGGCCATCGTGGTCCGCAGAGGCTCGGACAACGACCTGTCCAAGCGCGCCAGCCTGCTGCGCCGCGACTCCGTCCACGGCTCCTTCGAAGGCACCATCCGCGTGGACGAGGCAGCCAACACCATCACCGCCAACGGCGTCCAGGTCCAGGTCATCTACTCAGACAACCCCGCCACCATCGACTACACCGCCTACGGCATCAACAACGCGCTCGTGGTGGACAACACCGGCCGCTGGCGCGACGCCGAAGGCCTGTCCCAGCACCTGCAGAGCAAGGGCGTGGCGCGGGTGCTGCTGACCGCCCCGGGCAAGGGCGAACTGAAGAACATCGTCCACGGCATCAACCACCGCACTATCGAGGACACGGACCAGATTGTGTCCGCAGCCTCCTGCACCACGAACGCCATCACCCCGGTCCTGAAGGCTATCAACGACAAGTTCGGCGTGGTCCACGGCCATGTCGAGACCGTCCACTCCTTCACCAATGACCAGAACCTGATCGACAACTTCCACAAGGGCGACCGGCGCGGACGCTCGGCCGCGCTGAACATGGTGATCACCGAGACCGGCGCAGCCAAGGCCGTGGCCAAGGCCCTGCCCGAACTGCTGGGCAAGCTCACCGGCAGCTCCATCCGCGTCCCCACCCCGGACGTTTCGCTGGCCATCCTGAACCTGAGCCTGGAAAACGGAACCACCAAGGACGAGGTCAACGAATACCTGCGGGAGATGTCGCTGCACTCGGACCTGCGCAAGCAGATCGACTACATCGACTCGCCCGAGGTTGTTTCCACGGACTTCGTCGGTTCCCGCCGTGCGGGCATCGTGGATGGCCTTGCCACCATCTCGAACGAGAAGAACCTGGTGCTCTACGTCTGGTACGACAACGAGTTCGGTTACAGCTGCCAGGTGGTCCGCGTGATGGAGGAAATGGCCGGGGTCAACCCGCCCTCCTTCCCGGCCAAGGAAACTGCCTCGGCCCTGGCGGCAATCGCCGTCTAGGCACAACTGCCCGGGTCTCCAGGGATTTCCCGGCTGATTCGCTGGAATCAGCCGGGAAACGGGACCACACTTGTGCCATGGATAAAGAATCGACGCTTGAGCACGAAACCACCCTGGAACACGCCCTGGATGTGGCCAAGGCCAACCACAAAGAAGCCGTACGGCTGCTGGAGGGTGCCCGCGCGGGTCACGCCACCGGCGACGTCAGCGCGGACCGGGTGCGGCAGCTTGAGGGTCTCCTGGCCATTGCCGAGGAGGACCTCCGGCGGGTGATGCGGGAGCAGTAACCGGCCGGTGCGACCTTGCACCCGCCCTCCACAGTGTGGATATCTGCAGGGACGGCGGGCGGGTGTCCTAGGCTCGTCTGGTGCATGAGCGTACCGGACGGGCCGAAGCCCGATGACCGTAAGCTGGTCCGCCTACCGGCGTGCCCGCCGTCGTTCCCGGCAGGCATGGGCAGTTCTCGCCCTGGCTGCGGTCTCAGTCCTCGCAGCCCTGCTCTGGTTCTTTACCGCCGGCCAGTTCGCCGTAGCGGAGCCGGCCGCGTCCGGGCCCGCCGAGGCGCCGGTGTTTGATCCGGCCTGGATGAAACCCGTAGTGCCGGTGCATGCCGTGCCCGAAGGCACCGCACTCTCCGCCCTGGACGGCCTGGCCGTCAAAGGACGTGCCGCCAAGAACTCGTACAACCGCGAAGCGTTCGGCCAGGCCTGGCAGGACGTTGACCGGAACGGCTGCGATACCCGCAATGACATCCTTCGGCGCGACCTGGCAGGCGTGGTCTTCGTCGACGGCTCCAAGTGCCGGGTGGCAGCAGGCTCCTTCCAAGAGCCGTATACAGGGCAGTTCGTGGACTTCCGGCGTGGCTCCGACAGCAGCCGTGCGGTCCAGATTGACCACGTGGTGGCACTGGGGGACGCGTGGCAAAAGGGCGCCCAAGGGCTGACGGCCTCCCAGCGGCAGAGCCTGGCCAATGATCCGCTTAACCTCATCGCAGCCGACGGCCCGGCGAACCAGCAGAAGAGCGCGGGCGACGCCGCCACCTGGCTGCCGAAAAACAGCTCGATCCGCTGCCACTATGTAGCACGCCAGATCTCCGTCAAGGCAGCCTATGGGCTCTGGGTCACGGAAGCGGAGAAGGAAGCGATGAAGCGCGTCCTCGGGTCCTGCCCCGAACAGCGTACGGTGTCAGCCCGCTAGGCCCGGGCAGCATTCCCGACCGTCCCCGGGGGCGGGTAAACGAGGCAAGGCGGCCTCCCGCCGTCGTGCCTAATGCCCGAAGGGATCCGGGTCCACACCCGGCATCCATGTCAGCCCGGGAACTCCCCAGCCGCTCTTCTTGGCCTGCTTCAGCGCCTTGCGCGCATAGCGGTCCATGAGGCGGTTGACGTACAGCTTCCCGTCCAGGTGGTCATACTCGTGCTGGATGACCCGGGCGAACCAGCCCGTGGCCTCAAATTTCACTGGCTGGCCGTAGCCGTCAAAACCCTCAACGCGCGCCCATTCGGCCCGTTTGAGGGGATACACCGGGCCGGGGAAGGACAGGCAGCCTTCTTCCTCCTCGTCCGGATCAGGGACGGCGCCGGAGATCTTAGACAACGTCAGGACGGGGTTCACCAGCACGCCGGTGGGCGGCGCGCCGTCGTCATTGGCGTACTTGTACACGAAGATCCTCTTGCCGACGCCCACCTGCGGGGCGGCAAGGCCCACGCCGTTGGCGGCATCATTGGTTTCGAACATGTCCGCAATCAGGGTCCGCAGCTCGTCGTCGAAGACTTCAACTTCGGCTGCCCTGCGGTGAAGTACGGGCTCTCCCCAGACGGTGATTGGCAGAACAGTCATCTCGCGGTCCTCCGGCGGTATCCAGTGCAGAAGCAATTGATGCAAAACAAAGGAGGCCGCACCGGATATCCGGTACGGCCTCCTTACTGTGAGGGTGAGCTACGGGGGTTGAACCCGCGACCTCCTGGACCACAACCAGGCGCTCTGCCAACTGAGCTAAGCCCACCATGCGCCCTGCAGATTTACCGGCCAACCGGCTCTCTGGAAAGGCAACTCAAATAGTTTACCTGCTCTTCAGGGGTGCTTCGTCCACTTTTGCCGATTTCACCGAAATTTCCGGCAAACGTGGCGCAGATTACGCTTCTTCCTGCTGCCCGTCCGCGGAACCGGTGATGCGCTTCGCGATCCGCTGGGCCGTGGCGCTGTCCGGACCGGGTGTCGGCACGAAGACCGCTTCGCGGTAGTAGCGCAGTTCGTCAATGGAATCCTTGATGTCACCCAGGGCCCGGTGGCCGCCCTTTTTGGCCGGTGACTGGAAGTAGGCCCTGGCGAACCAGCGGCGGGACAGTTCCTTGATGGTGCTGACGTCGATCACGCGGTAGTGCAGGTGCTCCACCACGGCCGGCATATCGCGGGACAGGAAGACGCGGTCCGTTCCCACCGAGTTGCCGCCCAGCGGGGCCTTGCGGGGATCCGGCACCCACTTGGAGATGTATTCCATCACCGCAGCCTCGGCTTCCGCCATGGTGATGCCGTGGGGCAGTTCCTTGAGCAGGCCGGATTTGGTGTGCATGTCCCGGACGAAGTCGTTCATCTGGGCCAGGGCGGTGTCATCCGGTTTGATCACGACGTCCACGCCGTCGCCGAGGATGTTCAGTTCCGAATCGGTGACCAGTGCGGCAACCTCGATCAGGGCATCGTTTTTGATGTCCAGGCCGGTCATTTCGCAGTCGATCCAGACGATTCGTTCGTTAGATATAGGCACCGGACCAGCCTACCGTTACACCTCCGCAGTGCCTGCCGGTGCTAGGATTTCGGTACGCGGCGGGACCACTTGCTGTCGTTGTAACCCGCTTGTGCCGGCCATGCAGCCCGCCGGGCAGAATCGCGCAAACGCAAAAGATTGGACCATCCTGAGATGACGGCGCCTGTGCCTGCAGCGGGGGAGCTTGCGGCCGCGGAATCTGCTCCGGCAGACGGGGCCGACGTCGATAATCCCCGCTCTCCGCTCCTCGCCGGATTCGTGGGCTCGCTGTTCATGATGATCGGGTCGCTGGGAGTGGGCTGGCTGGCCCCCGTTTCCGAACTCCGCAGGATGCCGCTGTTCATCTGGATGCGGGCCGAAGCTGCCGGCGTTGCGCTGTCCATCATCCTGCTGGCGGTGGGCGGGATGCTCCTGGTCCGCGCGTGGCTGCGGCTTGGCCAGCGCATCCGGGTCTGGGGCGACCAGGCGCGGCAGGCGACACTGATGGCCGTGGTGGCCTGGGGGCTGCCCATGATGTTCAGCGTCCCGCTGTTCAGCAGGGACGTGTACGCCTATATCGGGCAGGGCCGCCTGATGGTGGAGGGCTTCAACCCCTACGAGAACGGCATCTCGGCACTTTCCAATTACTTCCAGCTGGGCGCGGACAAAATGTGGACCGAAGCCCCCGTTCCCTATGGCCAGCTGTTCCTGTGGATTGAACAGTTTGTGGTGTGGTCCACCAATGTCCAGCCTGAAGCCAGCGTGATGCTGTTCAGGTTGGTGGCGCTGGCCGGCGTGGTGCTGTGCGTGATCTATGTACCCAAACTCGCCGAGCTGCACGGAGTCAATCCGAACCGGGCCCTTTGGCTGACGGCGGCCAACCCGCTGTTCCTGACCAACTTCATTGCCAGCGTCCACAACGATGCCCTGATGATCGGGCTGGCCCTGGCAGGCCTCTACTACTCCGCCACCCGCCGGGTGGTCCGCGGCATTGTCCTCGTGACGCTGTCCATCGCCGTCAAGCCCATCACCATCGTTTTCCTGCCCTTCATTGGACTCCTCTGGGCAGGGAAAAACGCCGGGTGGCTGCGGAAGTTCGCCTTCTGGGGGCTGACGGCAGGCCTGAGCCTGGGGATCCTGGTGCTGATGAGCCTGGTGAACGGGTTCGGCTTTGGCTGGATCAACGGGCTGTCCGCCCCGGGCAGCATCTACATCTGGTACGCGCCGGTCGGCCTGATCGGCATGGTGGTGGCCTCCCTGGCCAACGCCTTCGGGCTGGACGGGTTGGTCCTCGCGGACTGGGTGTTCGACGCCGGGAAGCTGCTGGCGGTGGGCGTGGTCGCCTGGCAGATTTTCCGGGGAGAGCATGACCGCCTGATCCGGCGCCTCACCCTTGCGTTTGCCGCGATCGTGGTCCTCGCACCCATGATCCAGTCCTGGTACGTGGTGTGGCTTATTCCGCTGTTCGCCGTCACCGGCATCCGGAACGACTGGCAGGTCAAGGCCCTCTACTTTGTGGTCTCGTTCTTTATGATCTACGCCATTTCCGACCAGCTGGAAGTCTTCCCCTATCTTCAGACGGCGGACCTTGGGCTGGCGCTTGCCCTGGCCCGGGTTGCTGCTGCCGTCACCGGGCTGCTGTTCGGCCTCTACCTCATCTTCTGGGATCCCCGCACCCGGACCCTCTTCCGGAAGACCGGCGATCCGGTGCTCGAACGGCCTGTCATTTAGCCAGGTTCTTCAGTGCCTCACGGCGGGACAGCGGGCTGAGGCTTCCCTCGTGTCCGGCCACAAAGTCCGTCACCCACTGCGGCGCGGTCTTGGCGTATTCCCGCAAGGCCCAGCCGATCGCTTTCCGGATAAAAAATTCGGGGTCCGCCAGGTTAGCTTCGATGACGCGGCGGAGGAGTTCGGGATCGGTGCCGGCCTTGGCTTTGAGCTGCGCTGTGAGGGAGGCGCGCCTGATCCAGAAGTCGGGGTCTGTGCTCCAGCCCAGAATAACGGCCGTCATTTCCGGCCGGTGGGCCTGCAACAGAGCACAGATCCGGCCGGCCACGCCGTCCGCAAAATCCCACCACGCCCCTTGGCGGATGATCTCCTCGTAAACCGGGAGCATCTGCAGATCCGCGGCCACCAGCCTGCCCGCCGTCAGGTCAATGGCGGCATACCGCTCCTCCCGGAATCCGGCGGTACGCCACAATTCCAGGACCGTTGCCCGGAGCTGGTCCGCGGACGCGAAGGGGTGGCGGCGAGCAGCCGCAGCGCTCAGCCGGCGCACCTCCGGCACGCGGACGCCGAGCGAGGGCATGGCCGATTTCATGTACGCCTGCGCACCCGCGGCACGTACGGGATCAGCGTGGCCGCGGAGTTCGCTGCGGATGAGGTCAACGAGTTCCCGGTTCACCATGCTGCAACTCTAGCCACGGCTCTGTTCCTGATGAGGCGGGCTAAGCCTGGGTCCAGCCTGCGCGGTCCAGCCAGCCGGCGCAGAGGGCGGGCCACTGGTCCGCTCCAGGTTGCTCGTCCGCCAGGCCCAGCCCGTGGCGGCCCTCGGGGAAGACGTGCAATTCGGCGGGGACACCGGCGTTGAGCAGGGCCGCGGTGTAGCCCAGGCTGTGGCTGACGGGCACAGCGGCATCATCTGCCGTATGCCAGACGAACGCGGGCGGCGTTTCGGTGGTGACCTGCAGCTCAGCGGACAGTTCGGTCAGGAGGTCTGCCGACGGCGACTCGCCCAGGAGGTTGTCCACGGAGCCCTGGTGTACGGCTTGGGTATAGGACACCACCGGATAGCAGAGCACCGTCAGGTCCGGGACTGCCGCCGGGACGTCCAGTTCGGCGCTGCCGGTGGCCACTGCCGTGGACAGTGTCGCTGCGAGGTGCCCGCCGGCGGAAAACCCGAGCACGCCCACGCGCCGGGGGTCCACCGACAGCCCGTGGGAACCGCCCCGGATCCGGAGCATTGCCTGCTTGGCATCCTCAAGCGGCGCCGGATGCCGGTCCGGGGCGACGCGGTAACGCAGGACGAAGGCGTGGATGCCCAGCCCTGCCAGCCATTCGGCGACGGGCTCCGCCTCGTGGTCTGCCTGGCGGCCGTAGCCGCCGCCGGGGAGGACCAGGACGGCCGGCCTGTTCCCGGATCCGCCTGCCCGGGAGGGCACGGCGGTCAGCTGCAGCGCCACCGTCATGCGGCCGTCTCCGTGCTGCGCCGCAGCGTGACTTCGCCGGTGATGGCCTGCTGCCGCCCGCCGTCGGGCCCTGCCTGCCCGGAACCGGCACCGTCTTCGCCGGTAGTGTCCTCGCGGGCACCGGCCGCGCCGGGAGCCGTGGCGCGGGTGGCCTGGCGTCCGATCTCTTCCAGGGGGAGGCGCACCGTCGACAGCGCGGGACGGAAATCGCGGAGAGTCTCGATGTCGTCAAAGCCGGCGATGGTGGCATCGCGCGGGATCCGGAGTCCCTGCGAACGGAGGGCGGCCGTGGCGCCGATGGCCATCACGTCATTGACGGCAAAGATGCAGAGCTTGCTGCCGGCAGCTCCCTTCCCGTCCTTTGCCTGCCGGGCCTTGATCAGGTCAGCCAGCTTGAGGCCGGCTTCGTAGCCGCCGGCACGGTTGAATGCTGTGCGGAAGATATCCGCCGGTTTGCGTCCGGCGGCTGCCAGGCCTTCCTGGAAGCCGCGGATCCGGTCGTCGGAGGTGAAGAGTCCCTCCGGTCCGCCGATGATCACAAAATCACCGTCCCGGCCTGAGGCGAGTTTGCCCGCCAGCGCTGCCGCGAGTTCCTGGTTTGGTACGGCCAGCACGTGGTAGCCCTCCGGTGCTGTCGCGCCCACCACAGGGTGGCCCACCACCGCTACCCGGCCGCCGTTCCGGCAGTACCGGTCCAGTTCAGCCGCCAGTTCCGCGTTGCCTTCCTGGTTTTCCGGCTGCGAAGAGCGGGAGCCTGCAATCACGATTGAATCAGCACGGCGCGCTGCGAAAGCCGCAACTGCTTCCTTCTCCTCAGCCGGGGCTCCGCCCGTGGTGGCGAGCAGCACCATCTTCCGCTGCTCACGCGCGGCTTCCTGGACGCCGCGGGCGATGGCGGCAAAGTACGGGTCGGCGATGTCGTGGACGATCAGTCCGATCAGCCCCGAGCTGGACTTAGCCAAGCCCTGGGCCTGCGCGTTGGGAATGTATCCCAGCGAGTCCGCAGCCTGGCGGACCCGGTCCGCAATGTCCTGCCCGGGCTTTCGCGCGGAACCATTGAGGACCCGGCTCGCGGTGGCAGGAGACACTCCGGCCAGCCGCGCCACCTCGGTAAGGGTACTTGCAGCCACAGCGTCTCCTGATCGGCTTTGTTGGTCAATAGGCGTAATCACATTATGGCAGTTTTGAGCCTCCGCTGGAAAGCGCTTGCCAATGAGACTCCGGAGGTGCATCATTGACGTAGAGGGAATGCGCTTTCCCAATCAGCTTGAGAACAACTGCTCACTCACCGTGGAGGACTTATGGGCTTCGAGACAAAAACAATCCGCATCGCCATGAACGGCATCACCGGCCGGATGGGTTACCGCCAGCATCTGCTGCGCTCCATCCTCCCCATCCGGGACGCCGGCGGCTTCACCCTGGAGGACGGCACCCGCATCCAGGTTGAGCCCATCCTGGTGGGCCGCAACGAAGCCAAGATCCGCGAACTGGCCGAAAAGCACAAAGTCTCGGAGTGGAGCACCGACCTGGACGCCGTGATCAACGACCCCACGGTCGACGTCGTTTTCGACGCCTCCATGACCAGCCTCCGCGCCGCCACCCTCAAGAAGGCCATGCAGGCCGGCAAGCACATCTTCACCGAAAAGCCCACGGCCGAAACTCTCGAGGAAGCCATTGAGCTGGCCCGCATCGGCAAGGAAGCCGGAGTCACCGCCGGCGTTGTCCACGACAAGCTGTACCTGCCCGGCCTGGTCAAGCTCCGCCGGCTGGTGGACGAAGGCTTCTTCGGCCGCATCCTCTCCATCCGCGGCGAATTCGGCTACTGGGTCTTCGAGGGCGACATCCAGGCCGCCCAGCGCCCGTCCTGGAACTACCGCAAGGAAGACGGCGGCGGAATGACCACGGACATGTTCTGCCACTGGAACTACGTCCTCGAAGGCATCATCGGCAAGGTCAAGAGCGTCAACGCCAAGACCGCCACCCACATCCCCGCCCGCTGGGACGAAGCCGGCAAGGAGTACAAGGCCACGGCCGACGACGCCTCCTACGGCATCTTCGAGCTTGAGACCCCCGGCGGCGACGACGTCGTCGGCCAGATCAACTCCTCCTGGGCCGTCCGCGTCTACCGCGACGAGCTCGTGGAATTCCAGGTGGACGGCACGCATGGCTCCGCCGTCGCCGGCCTGAACAAGTGCGTCGCCCAGCAGCGCGCCCACACCCCGAAGCCGGTCTGGAACCCGGACCTTCCGGTCACCGAATCCTTCCGCGACCAGTGGCAGGAAGTGCCCGCCAACGCTGAGCTGGACAACGGCTTCAAGCTCCAGTGGGAAGAGTTCCTCCGCGACGTCGTGGCCGGCCGCGAACACCGCTTCGGCCTGCTGTCCGCAGCCCGCGGCGTCCAGCTTGCCGAGCTCGGCCTGCAGTCCAACGACGAACGCCGCACCATCGACATCCCGGAGATCACCCTCTAATGACCTCACTCATTCTTCCCTCCCACGACGGCGGCACCAGGGAGTACCGCCTGCAGGGCGGCACCACATGGGCGCGCCCCGCCGCACCGCTGACCGCCCGCCGCGCTTACGCCGCCGCGCACGTCATCCCCGAGGTCCTGGCGGACAACACCCCCGGTGCCCCCGCCCGCCTCGACTGGGATGCCACCATGGCCTACCGCCACGAGCTCTGGTCCTACGGACTGGGCGTTGCCGACGCCATGGACACCGCCCAGCGCGGCATGGGCCTTGACTGGGCAGCCACCCAGCAGCTCATCAAGCGCACCGGAGTAGAGGCCGCCTCGGTGGTTTCGTCCGGCAACGCAGCAACGGCCGGCAAGTCGGTCCGTGACCTCGTATCTTGCGGCGCCGGCACGGACCAGCTGGACATCGACTCCCTGCCCGCGGGCGAGGCCGGCCTCAAAGCAGTCCTCGAGGCATACCGTGAGCAGATCGCCGTCATCAGCGAAGCCGGACCCAAAGTCATCATCATGGCCTCGCGCGCACTGGCCAAGGTCGCCCGCGGCCCGGAAGACTACCTGAACGTGTACTCCACCCTGTTGCAGGAGGTGGAGCAGCCGGTGATCCTGCACTGGCTGGGCACCATGTTCGATCCCGCCCTGGCCGGCTACTGGGGCTCGGACCATGTAGCAACCGCCACGGACACCTTCCTTGGCCTCATCAAGGACAACGCGGCCAAGGTGGACGGCGTCAAAGTCTCGCTGCTCGACGCCAGCCACGAGGTGGCCCTCCGAGCCGCCCTCCCCGAAGGCGTCCGCCTCTACACCGGCGACGACTTCAACTACCCCGAACTGATCGACGGCGACGGCAGCCACCACTCCGACGCCCTGCTGGGCATCTTCGCGGCGATCTACCCCGCCGCGTCGGTGGCCCTGCAGAACTACGACGCCGGCAACGCCGTCAAGGCCCGCGAGATCCTCGACTCCACCCGCGAGCTGGGCAAGCACATCTTCAGCGCCCCCACGTTCTACTACAAGACCGGGATTGCGTTTATGTCCTGGCTCAACGGCAAGCAGCCCGGCTTCCAGATGGTGGGCGGCCTGCACTCCGGCCGCTCCGTCTGCCACCTGGCCAAGACCTTCGAACTGGCGGACCAGGCCGGACTCCTGCGGGATCCGGCACTGGCTGCCTTCCGGATGTCCGATTACCTGCGGATCAACGGGGTGGGCGTGTGAGCGACTTCTCGCGCCTCTCCATCAACAGCGCCACCACCAAGAAGTGGACGCTCGCCCAGGTCGTTGAAGGCTGCGTCAACGCCGGCATTCCCTCGATCGGCCCCTGGCGGGACCGGGTGGAGGAAGCCGGCCTGGACAAGGCCGCGCGTCTGATCAAGGATGCCGGACTCCGGGTCTCGTCCTTGTGCCGCGGCGGGTTCCTCACCGCACCCGACGCCGAGGGGCAGGCGGCTGCCCTGGCCGACAACCGGGCCGCCATCCTCGAAGCCGTTGCGCTGGACACCAAAGAACTGTTCCTGGTGGTGGGCGGCCTGGCGCCGGGGGAGAAGGACGTGGTGGCAGCACGCCAGCGCGTTGCGGACCGCCTCGCGGACCTCGTTCCCTTCGCCGAGGAACACAGCGTCCGCCTGGTCCTGGAGCCGCTGCACCCGATGTACGCTGCGGACCGTGCCCTGATCTCCACCCTGGGGCAGGCGCTGGACCTTGCAGCGCCGTTCGACGCCTCCACGGTGGGCGTCGCCGTGGACACCTTCCATGTCTGGTGGGATCCCGAGCTGAAAGCGCAGATTGAGCGCGCGGGCCGGGAAAACCGCATCGCCTCCTACCAGGTGTGCGACTTCAACATGCCCATCGCCGCCGATCCGCTGCTGTCCCGCGGGTACATGGGCGACGGCGTGGTGGACTTCGCCACCATCGGCACCTGGGTGCGCGATGCAGGTTATACCGGGGACATCGAAGTCGAGATCTTCAATCAGGGCATCTGGGACACGGACGGCAACACTGTCCTGGCCACAGTCAAGGAGCGCTACGCGGAGCTTGTACTCCCGTTCGCCTGACCTGAGATAGACCGCGGGCTCCTGCCACGCTTTCCCAACATGGCTGCCAGGAGCCTGCGCCCCAAACGAAAAGACCCGGACCGCGCTCGCGGTCCGGGTCCTTCCGTTTCCGGTTGTCTGCAGGTACTAGGCGGACATGCCGGCGTACCGGCGGTAACGTGCCAGCACCCCGCCGTCGTCCTTTCCGGGAGGAAGGTCGACGGCGTCCAGCGCCCACTGCGGAAATTGTCCGGTGAGCGCCGCGGCGGCCTGGCGGGCTGCGCCGTCGGCCACGTATTCGCCGGGTCGGGGAACGGTGATGCTGATTCCCAGCAGCCGGGCCGCCGCCGACTGGACGGCGGCGGACTGTGCCCCGCCGCCCACGAGGATGATCCGCCGTGCCTCCACGCCTTGCTGCTGCAGGGCGGCCAGCCCATCCGCCAGGGAGCAGACCACGCCCTCGACGGCGGCAAGCGCCAGGTTCGCCGGCGTGTAGTTGGCGCGGGTGATGCCATGCAGGGAACCGGTGGCGTCCGGCAGGTTCGGAGTGCGTTCGCCGTCGAAATAGGGCACGAGGGTAAGGCCCCCGGCGCCGGCTTCCGCGGACAACGCCAGCTCGTTGAACCCGTCGAGGCTGACGCCGAGCAGGGCCGCGGTGGCGTCAAAAATGCGGGTGGCATTGAGGGTGCACACGAGCGGCAGGTAATGCCCGGAAGCATCAGCAAACCCTGCCACCAGTCCCGACTGGTCGGCGGCGGGAGTGTCCGAGACGGCAAAGACCGTTCCCGACGTCCCCAGGGACATCACCACATCCCCGACGCCGGCACCCACACCCAGCGCCGCCGCCGCGTTATCCCCGGCTCCCGCTGCCAGGAGGGCACCGTCCGCAGTCTTGCCTGCGACCTCCAGCGGACCCAGCACCTCGGGCAGCAGCGGAACGTGCCCCAGGGAAGACTCCAGGACCTCAGGCAGGTACGTGCCGGCCGCCGTTGAATAGTAGCCGGTGCCGGACGCGTCGGAACGGTCGGTGGCCAGGGCCTCAAGATTGCCCGGACCACTATCCGGACCGTGTCCGTGCAGCCGCCACGTCAGCCAGTCATGCGGCAGGCACACCGCGGCCACTTTCGCCGCGTTCTCCGGCTCATTAGCGGCCAGCCAGTGCAGCTTGGTCAGCGTCAGCGAAGCCACCGGGACGGTGCCTGTGGCACCGGCCCAGTAGCGCGCGCCGGCGGCAGTGTCGCCGTCGCCTGCGGACCTGATCAGGTCTTCGGCCGCGGCGGCACTGCGTGTGTCGTTCCAGAGCAGGGCCGGGCGGATGACGCGGCCGTCCCGGTCCAGGCAGACCATGCCGTGCTGCTGCCCGCCCACGGAGACCGCGGCCACGTCGGTCAGCCCGCCCGCCTGCTCTATCGCTTCCTGCAGGGCGTCCCACCAGTGATCGGGGTGGACTTCAGTGCCATCCGGATGGCTGGCCCTGCCCTGGCGGACCAGTGCCCCCGTATCCGCATCGCGGATCACCACTTTGCAGGACTGGGTGGAGCTGTCGATTCCTGCTACCAGCGCCATGGTCAGCGGGCGTTGAGGAGGTGTTCGATGGCGAGCTGGTTGAGGCGGACGAACGCGAAGGAGCGTTCGGCGGCCTTGTCGGCGTCGAAGTCCTCGAACGCTGCGGCGTCGTTGAGCAGGTCGGCCGTGGTTTCGCCGGCGGCCAGGGTGGGTTCTGCGAGTTCGCCGACGCCGGAGGCCGCGAGGGCGGCCTGGACTTCGGGGTCGGCGCGGAAGGCCAGGGCGCGTTCTTTGAGGAGCAGGTAGGTGGCCATGTTGGCTTTGGCTGATTCCCAGACGCCGTCGTAGCCGTCGGTGCGGGAGGGCTTGTAATCGAAGTGGCGCGGGCCCTCGTAGCGGGGGCCGCCGTTGGGGAAGCCGTTTTCGAGCAGGTCCACCGTGAAGAACGCGCTGGTCAAATCGCCGTGGCCGAAGACGAGGTCCTGGTCGTACTTGATGCCGCGCTGGCCGTTGAGGTCGATATGGAACAGCTTGCCGGCCCACAGGGCCTGGGCGATGCCGTGGGTGAAGTTCAGCCCGGCCATCTGCTCGTGCCCGGTTTCGGGGTTCAGGCCCACAATGTCGCCGTGTTCGAGCTGGGCGATGAACGCCAGGCCGTGGCCCACGGTGGGCAGGAAGATATCGCCGCGGGGCTCGTTCGGCTTGGGCTCAAGTGCGATCCGCAGGTTGTAGCCCTTGTCCTTGATGTAGGCCGCGGCGGTGTCCACGCCTTCCTTCATCCGGTCCAGCGCGGCGGCCAGGTCCTTGGAACCGTCGTATTCGCTGCCCTCACGCCCGCCCCACATCACAAACGTCTCGGCGCCGAACTCCGCGGCGGAATCGATATTGCGCAGCACCTTGGACAGCGCGAAGCGTCGGATGGAGCGGTCGTTGGAGGTGAAGCCGCCGTCCTTGAACACCGGGTGGCTGAACAGGTTGGTGGTCACCATCGGCACCTTCAGGCCCGTCTCGGCCAGGGCAGCCTTGAAGTTCTTCAGGATCAGCTCCCGCTCCGAGGCGGTGGCATCAAACGGCACCAGGTCGTTGTCATGGAAGGTGATGCCGTACGCGCCAAGCTCAGCCAGCCGGTGCACCGCCTCCACCGGATCCAGGGCCGCCCGGGTAGCGACCCCGAACGGGTCTGCACCGGTCCAGCCCACAGTCCAAAGACCAAAAGTGAACTTATCAGCAGGGGTGGGGGAAAGAGTCATCATGCGTCCTTGCAGTCAGTCGTGGCGCGGTCTTTCCCGGCCACTTAGTTTATCGCTTGAACTATATAGGCGGCATTAGGCTAGGGTCAATAGCAGCGGGCAGGTTCGGAAGGCCCGGTTTTTTCGGAGGAGGCGGGCGTGGCGAACACGGCACCAGCACCTGCCCTGTCCGACGCCGGGGCGCCGGGAAACATGGGCGACGTGCGCAGGAGCAACCTCGCCCTGGTCCTCGGCAGGGTGGCGCAGTCGCCCCCCGGATTCCATCTGACACGGGCGCAGATAGCCGCATCTACGGGCCTGACCAAGGCTTCCGTGTCCAGCATCGTCCTGGACCTTCTCGACGCCGGCATCCTGCGGGAAATTGGGCTCAACCCCCAGGGGGAGCGCGGCCGGCCGGGAGTGGGGCTGGAGCTGAACCCGGCCCGCGGCGTGATCGGGATGGAAATCAACGTGGATTACATTGCGGCGGGCGTGACGGATCTTTCCGGTGCCGTGCTGGTGCAGGAGGTCCGGGAGCGCGACAACCGGGACAGTGAAAGCGCGCCGGTAATGGCTGCGCTCGCTGACCTTGCCGCCGAGGTGCGGACGGCGGCAATGGAAAAGGGCGTGGAGCTCCTCGGCGGGGGACTTGCCGTTCCAGGCCTTGTTGACGCCGGCAACTCCATTGTCATCGCGGCACCCAACCTGGGCTGGCAGGACATCAAACTCCACCTGGGCCGCCTGATGCCCCGACTGCCCCTGGGGATCACCCTCTTCAACGAAGCCAATGCTGCTGCCCTTGCCGAACTGGCCCGCGGCCCCGCCGGACGGCATGACTTCCTCTACGTGTCTGGTGAGGTGGGTGTAGGTGGCGGACTGGTCATCAGATCGGAGCTTTTCACTGGCCCGGAGGGCCACGCCGGCGAAGTGGGCCATATTGTGGTCGACCCCGGGGGCAGCCCCTGCTCGTGCGGGGGAACGGGCTGCCTGGAAACCGTCGCCGGCCAGGATGCCATCTTCTCCGCCGCCGGTATCGCAGGCAAGGCCGGGACGAGGTCGGAGAGCATGTCCGCGCTGGTAGCGGCTCTCGCCGGGGAGGAGTCCGATGCGTTACGGGCCGTAGAACGTGCAGGACGGGCGCTCGCGGTGGCAGTTGCTTCGACGGCCCGGGTGGTGAACATCGGGGCGGTAGTGCTCGGGGGCCACTTCGCTGTCCTGGAACGGTGGCTGCGGCCGTCGCTGGTGGAAAGCCTGGCCAAATACGCACCGGGAAAGATCCAGCCGGAACACATCACCACTGCAGCCGTAGGGGAGGGCGCGGCGCTTCTGGGCGCCGCCGGAAGTGTGGTCCGTTCGCTGGTGGAAGCGCCCCACCAGCTGCAGTCGTAGGGCCCGCAACCCGTGGTTGCGCCATCACCTGGGGCTGCTGTGCCGCCGCTTTGTGTCCCCGGCCTCTAGACTTGGCGCCATGTCTGCTGATGACGAGAAGGATCCGCCTGTTCCCGCCGACGTTGAGGGCAAGATCCCGAGAAAGGTCCACGACGACCCAGGCGACGAAGATGAGGACGACGCTGCCACTCAACGGGATTAAGTCCGCCACCGCATCCGGACATGATTCGGGCGGTACATAGTCGGCTGGGCCGAACGCAAAACAAGGCGGTCCTGACCAGCGTATTCGCTGGTCAGGACCGCTCTTCTGTGTGCCCCAGGAGGGAATCGAACCCCCGACCGGCGGATTAGAAGGCCGCTGCTCTATCCCCTGAGCTACTGAGGCAGTTCCGGAGGCGAATTCCGGCGCCTCAAAAAGTTTACATTGCCCGCCGTCCGGGCGCCGTCATTGTTGTGCGTGGCACCCACTCATCCTCCACAGGCAGCCGCAGGCCGGGGTTTTGCACATAGGCGGCCGCCTGCCTCGCCGGCCGATTGCGGGAAGCCCATGCTGGTCTTGCCTGCTAGGGCAGAATCATTGGAGACAGGACGTAGAGATGAACGACACCATAACCATCAAGGGCTTTGTTGCCACCGACATCACCAGCGGCACAACACCGGGGGGAGTGGCCACCGCCGAATTCCGGATCGCTTCCAACTCGCGTCGGCGTGACAAGGACGGCCAGTGGGTGGATGGCCACACCAACTGGTTCACCGTCCAGGGTTACCGCCATCTGGCCGGCAACATGGGCTGCAGCATCCGGAAAGGCCAGCCCGTCATCGTGGTGGGCACACTGAGGATCCGCAGCTGGGAAAGGGATGGACGGGTCTATTACTCGCACACCATCGATGCTGACGCCGTTGGGCATGACCTCACGTTGGGGACGGCCAACTTCACCCGGTCCTCCAAGAAGCCGCTCCTCTCGCTCGTGGAACCGGAGCCACCCCTTGACGCCAGCCGCCAGGCCGGGCCGGAAGGCCCTTTCGACGAACCGGAAGACAGCGATGACGCCGGTGACGGCGGAGATTCGGCTGCCGCCTATGTCGAGGACGCCAACGGCGACCTGCTGGCCCTCGACCTGGAAACGGGGGAGCTCGCCGACTCCCCGGTTTGAGGATGCCCCTGTCAACGCCCCTCGGCTCCCCAGGCTCCTTGGCGGACAGGGTCGCAGCACCCCCCGGCTGCACCCCTGTCCGCCAAGGTCATGAAACCCGGGGCGGAAAGCTGGCCTTTGGAGGCGTGGCAGAATGGCACCATGCGGCTTACCCCTGACCACCGGCAGAAGACCCCAGCCGGTGCAGCTGCCCATCGCAAAGCTGTCTGGCCCACCGCCGCACGCTATCTGTCCATTGCAGCGGCGGCCGCAGCGATGATGGCGGGTTTATCGGGCTGTGTTGGCGGAACACCGCAGCTGCAGCCGGGCGCATCGGAGCAGGCTACCGCGGCAGCACCCACGGCATCAGCCGGTGCAGGCCCGGCAGCAACTGAAAGCCCAGCCGCGGAACCGGGAGCTTCCGGGGCATCCACCACCGCGGCAGCGGAGGCCGCAGCTACCGAAACGGTGACAAAGACCGTGACCGATGCGCTGGGGCGGCTGGCTGCGGCCTCACCGAAGCCGGCCACAGCCCAGGTGACGGACGCCCTTACCGGGGCGGGAATTGCGCCGGCGGCGTTGCAGGTATCGCAGAGCCGTACCCCCACCGGCCTCGAAGCCGATGCGATCGAAGCGGCCGTGCTTCAAGGAAAGGACTGCGTCATCGGCCAGGTCCGGGACGGCGCAGTCACGGTAACAGTCCTGCAGGTACTCGCCAGCGGCAAGTGCTTTGTAGGCTCCTGACCGTTGCTGCACCGAATGTGAGATATGCCCCCTGACCCACTAGATTTGGAACCATGGCGGAATTTATCTACACAATGACCAAGGCCCGAAAAGCCGTTGGCGAAAAACTCATTCTTGACGACGTAAGCATGTCCTTCTTTCCCGGCGCCAAGATCGGTGTTGTGGGCCCGAACGGTGCCGGTAAGTCCACCATCCTGAAGATCATGGCCGGACTGGACACCCCCTCCAACGGTGAGGCCCGGCTCAGCCCCGGCTACTCGGTGGGCATCCTGCTCCAGGAGCCACCCCTGAACGAAGAAAAAACCGTCCTGGGCAACGTCCAGGAGGGCGTGGGCGAGATCTACGGCAAGATCCAGCGCTTCAACGAAATTTCCGAGGAAATGGCCAGCCCCGATGCTGACTACGACACCCTCCTTGAGGAAATGGGCCAGCTGCAGGAAGCCATAGACGCTGCCGACGCCTGGGACCTGGACTCCCAGCTGGAACAGGCCATGGACGCGCTCCGCTGCCCGCCGGCCGACGCCGACGTCACCAACCTCTCCGGTGGTGAGCGCCGCCGCGTAGCCCTGTGCAAGCTGCTCCTGCAGAAGCCGGACCTGCTGCTCCTGGACGAGCCCACCAACCACCTGGACGCTGAAAGCGTGCTGTGGCTCGAACAGCACCTCTCCTCCTACGCCGGCGCCGTCCTGGCCGTCACCCACGACCGTTACTTCCTGGACCACGTGGCTGAATGGATCGCCGAGGTGGACCGCGGCCACCTCTACCCGTACGAGGGCAACTACTCCACCTACCTGGAGAAGAAGCGCGCCCGCCTGGAGATCCAGGGCAAGAAGGACGCCAAGCAGGCCAAGCGTCTTTCCGAGGAACTCGAGTGGGTGCGGTCCAACGCGAAGGGCCGCCAGACCAAGTCCAAAGCCCGCCTGGCACGGTACGAGGAAATGGCTGCCGAGGCTGACCGGACCCGCAAGCTGGACTTCGAAGAGATCCAGATCCCGCCGGGACCGCGCCTGGGCGGCCTGGTGCTTGAGGCCAAGAACCTGCAGAAGGGCTTCGAAGACAGGACCCTGATCGACGGCCTGTCCTTCAGCCTGCCCCGCAACGGCATCGTGGGCGTCATCGGCCCCAACGGTGTCGGCAAGACCACGCTTTTCAAGACCATCGTGGGACTGGAACCGCTTGACGGCGGTGACCTGAAGATCGGCGATTCGGTCAAGATCTCATACGCTGACCAGAGCCGTGGGGGCATCGACCCCAATAAGACGCTGTGGGAAGTTGTGTCGGACGGCCTGGACTTCATCCAGGTGGGCCACGTCGAAATGCCGTCCCGTGCCTACGTTGCCGCTTTTGGCTTCAAGGGCCCTGACCAGCAGAAGAAGGCCGGCGTGCTCTCCGGCGGTGAGCGCAACCGACTGAACCTCGCCCTCACCCTCAAGCAGGGCGGCAACCTGCTCCTCCTCGATGAGCCCACCAACGACCTCGACGTCGAAACCCTCAGCAGCCTTGAAAACGCGCTGCTGGAGTTCCCGGGCTGCGCCGTGGTGGTCTCGCACGACCGGTGGTTCCTGGACCGGGTGGCCACCCACATCCTCGCGTACGAAGGTGACGAGGAGAACCCCTCCAAGTGGTACTGGTTCGAGGGCAACTTCGAATCCTACGAGGAGAACAAGGTGGAGCGGCTCGGCCCGGATGCGGCCAAACCGCACCGCGTCACGCACCGCCGCCTCACCCGCGACTAGAAGCCGCGGTAAGGCGAAAAACAACAGGCCGGCACCCGGAAGGGTGCCGGCCTGTTGGCGTTCTGCCCCCGGTAACAGGCGCAAACAAGCCAGGAGCTACTCCTTGGCCGCCTTGCGGATCTGGTGCTCCATGACTTTGGACTGGAAGGCACCCACCACTTTGTTCTTCAGGTCGGTGGGCACGCGGACCATCCCTTCCTGGGCCACCGACGCCACGTGCTGGCCCGCCTGGTTGAAGATCTTGCCGGTGGCGAGCCCGCGGGCACCCTGCGCGCTGGGGGATTCCTGCACATACAGCAGCCATTCGTCCACCCGTGCCGGGCGGTGCCACCACATGGCGTGGTCGAGGCTGGCGACATTCATCCCCGGGGTGATCCAGCTCAGGCCGTGCCGCCGCAGGATGGACTCCAGCAGGGTGTAGTCGCTCGCGTAGGCCAGCGCCGCGCGGTGCAGGTTGGGGTTGTCCGGCATAGGGCCGAAGGTCTTCATCCACACGGCGTTGCGTGCTTCCCGCTCGCCCTTTGCCGACACATACAGCGGCGGATCAACGTGCCGGATGTCGAAGGGCCGTTCATACGCCCAGTGCCGCGCTACAGGGTGGTCAAACTTGCCCAGCAGGTCAGCTGTGGTGGGCAGCGATTCCGGATCAGGAATCCCGCCGGGCATCACGGATTCGTGCTCAATGCCTTCGTCCTCGCCCTGGAATGAAGCGATCATCGACAGGATGGGAACGCCTTCCTGGTAGGCATGCACGCGGCGGGCCGAGAAGGACCTGCCGTCCCGGAGGCGCTGGACACCGAAGGTAATGGGCTTGTTCGCATCCCCGGGGCGCAGGAAGTAGCCGTGCATCGAATGCACAAAACGGTCCGCGGCCACGGTCCTGATGGCGGCGATGAGTGACTGAGCCAGCACCTGCCCGCCGAACACCCGGTGGTGCGGCTGCTGCTGGGACGGGCCCAGGAAGATGTCCTCATCCGTGCGGGCACCCTCAAGCTCTCCAAGGTCGAGCAGGGAAATGAGCGAAAGGGTGGGGTCTTCGCTGGGGAGGGCGAGGAGTCCGGCGTCGGCTTCAGTCATGGTTTGACTCTAGACGGCACCCCGGCACTGCTCAACAAAGGTCCAGCCGGTAGTGTTCTTGGTGTGTCTGATCTACTCACCTCGTCCTTCCGTTTCGCCGACCCCCGCGACCTCGCTGATTTGAAGACCTTCGCCACGCGGGCAAAAGCAATCGACGACGGCGCCATCCGGCTTCAGGCGGCAGGTTCCGTTCTCGCCGCATACGTCTGCGTGCTGCGGCCGCGCGTGCTCGGTGAAGCGACTCCCACCATCCTGGGGCTGCGCACCATGGCACTGGCGGAACCGTCCGGCACCGACGTTACCGTTCCCCTGGCCGCAGTGCTGGACCGCCTTGCCAGGGCGGGGGAGGACGACGTCGAGCTGCCGGTTCCGCCGTCCACCGTCACCGAGTCCTGGACCGGGGTGGGCGCTCCCAGGAGTGGGTGGGAGCTGATGGGGCCCCGCAGCGACGCCGTCCTCCGCAAGGCCGCTGAGGCCGGCATCGCGGAAGTGGCGGGAATTGTGCCGGACAAACCCGGCGCGCTGATCGTCAACAACGCCCGGGCCGCCGTCTGGGGCCGGGAACTCGATGAAACAGGACTGCCGGCAGGGGCTGCTTTCGCGGCGCTGGCCCTTGGTTTCCTTGGCGACGGCGACCAGAAGCTCTACCGCACGGGGCGCTGGTTCCGGCTGAGCGGTCCGCGCGGGCATGTCCTGGCGCGGACGGGAAGCGGACTGCTCTAAGAGCAAAACTCTTTTAGCGGCCGCGGCTCACTGCCCGGCCGGGCTGTTCACCATCGACAGGGCGGCACGCTCCATGTAGTCCCACAGGGTTCCTTCATACAGCGGCGGCAGTTCGAGTGCGTCCACGGCTGCCCGCATGTGGAACAGCCAGCGGTCCTTGGCTTCGGGAGTCACCTGGAACGGCATGTGGCGCATGCGGAGCCGGGGATGGCCGCGCTCTTCCCCGTACGTGGTGGGACCGCCCCAATACTGCTCAAGAAACATCAGGAAACGGCGCTTGGCCGGCGCCAGGTCCTCTTCCGGGTACATGGGGCGCAGCAGCGGATCTGCTGCCACGCCGTCGTAGAAGACATCGATCAGCTTCACGAACGTTTCGTGGCCGCCGACGGCGTCATAGAAGTTATCGGTGTAGCCGGGCTGGCTGAACGGATCGTTCTGCATCAGCTGGCGCGGGCGCTGGGGTTCGATGGGGGTGGTCATCGCTACTCTCCGGCTTTCTGCTCAGTCTTCTTGGTTTCGGCGGCGCCGTGGTCGCTGCCCTGGTCCGTGGTCCCGTCGGGTGACTCGTGCAAGGGCACGTAGTTGCCCTGGGACCGGTTGCCGACGCGGAGGATCTCGCCGTTGCGGAGGTACCAGATGGCGCCGTCGTCGGAGCGTACCCGGGTGATGCGCAGGCCCATGGACTCCACCACACCAACAACCTCGCTGGTCTCAATCACGTCGCCGATGCCGTACTGGTCTTCAATGGTAATAAAAATTCCGGCCAGGAAGTCGCGGATCAGCTGCTGGGCGCCGAAACCGATGGCCACACCCAGGATGCCCACGCTGGTGAGCAGCGGTGCGATGTTGATGTCCAGGTTCTGCAGCACGTACATGCCGGTAATGATCACTACCAGCACGCCCACCACGCTGTTCAATAGGGATCCGATGGTTTCGGCGCGCTGTACCCGCCGTTCGTGGTCCAGGGCCCGCAGCGCGGGCGCCACCCATTTGAAGGTGGGCTTCTTGAAGAGGCTGCTGCCGGAAGCCACTTGCCGGGTGATGCGGGAAATGACGAAGGTGGCAGCCAGCCACACCGTGACGCCCACGCCGAGGCTGATCACGATGCCGGTGATGTTGATACCGTCCGGATCACTGGCGGCGGGGGGAAGAAGCGACAACGTGCTGACCATAAGGGGGAAAAACTCCTGGGGGTTCCCCGGCTGCAGCCGGGATGCGGATGCCGCGCACCGGTTAAGCCCGGCGCGGAAGGCTCTGTTCTCCTTCAACCCTAGCGCCGTACCGTGGCGGCATGCGCATTCTTGTCCTTGGCGGAACCGCCTTCCTGTCCGCAGAAATCGCCCGCCAGGCTGTGGCGGCCGGGCATGATGTCACGTGCTTGGCCCGCGGATCCGTGGCCGGGCCGCCGCGTGGAGCGGCCTGGTTGAAAGCCGACCGTTCAACGGGCGGGGAGGCGTATGCCGGAGCCACAGGCGACTGGGACGCGGTCATCGAGGTCGCCCGTGATCCGGTGCCGGCCTCGGAGGCCCTGGAGGCCCTCGCCCAGCGGGCAGCGCACTGGACATTCGTCTCCAGCTGCTCCGTCTATGCTGATGCTTCCGTTCCCGGCGCGGGGGAGGATTCCGCTCTGCTTCCCGCGCTTGGCCGGGGTACGCCTTCCACACCCGAAAACTACGGCGAGTCGAAAGTCGCGATTGAGGAGGCAACGCTTCGGGCCGCCGGCGGCAAAGCCCATCTTTGCCGGGCTGGCCTCATTGGCGGCCCGGGGGACGGTTCGGACCGTTACGGCTACTGGCCTGCGCGTTTTGCCAGGGACGGGAACCCCGTCCTTGTGCCGGCAATCGACAGCGCCCCGACGCAGGTAATCGACGTCCGGGATCTCGCGGCCTGGCTCCTGCTGGCAGCGGAGCGGGGCGTCACCGGCGCTATGAATGCGCTGGGAGATCAAGTCCCCTTCGGCCGGTACTTCGACGCCGCGCGGCAGGCAGCAGGCCACGCCGGCGACGTGGTGCCCGCTCCGGTGGACTGGCTGGCGGACCA
This sequence comes from Arthrobacter sp. Soil_C_49, assembly GCF_057656635.1. Classification (NCBI taxonomy): domain Bacteria; kingdom Bacillati; phylum Actinomycetota; class Actinomycetes; order Micrococcales; family Micrococcaceae; genus Arthrobacter; species Arthrobacter sp. Soil_C_49. Next base: position 80,646 of record NZ_JBDGJZ010000005.1, on the reverse strand, counting down.
GGGCGTGGGCTACTGGGCGGGCCCGGATTCCCTGCCGCTCTGGCTCCCGCCGGGGCATGAGGGCTTTATGGCCCGCAGTAACCAGGCGGCGGTTGACGCCGGCCTGCGGCTCCGGCCCTGGCAGGAGACACTGGCCGACACGTTGGCCGACGAACGTGAACGCGGACTGGACAGGCCCCGGAAGGCCGGGCTGTCACCGGAAACAGAGGGGCGCCTGCTCGGCGCCCTGCGGGAGACTGCCTAAGCGAGGAGGCCGCTCAGGCAGGAGACCGCCAAAGCCAGGGGGTCGGCTCAGCCAACCAACGTCTCCGGCGCGTGTTCCACGGGGAAGTTCACGCTGCGGGCGATGAAGCAGACCTGGTTCGCTTCGTGGTGCAGCCGGGCGGCGAGGTCCGCCTGGCTCCCGTCCGCAACCGTCACCTTCGGGCGCAGCGTGACACTTTCGAACTGCCCGCTGCCGTCCCGGTTCAGGCGCAGCAGCCCGGAGGCGTCGTCGCGGTAGTCGGTCACCACCACGCCGTGCTTCACGGCCACGTGCAGGTAGGAGAGCATGTGGCACTGGGCCAGGGCGGCCAGGAGCAGCTGTTCAGGGTTGTAGCGCTCCCGATCCCCGTGGAAGGTGGGATCAGCCGAGCCCTTGATGACCGGCAGGCCGGGGATGAGCACGTCGTGGTCCCGGGAGTAGCCGCGGTAGGACGACGTGCCCTCGCCCAGATTCCCGGTCCACTGGACCGTCAGGGCGTAGCGGTGCTCACTGAGGCTCATACTGCAGGAACTGCTTCGCCGGGAAGGACGTCAGCCGCACGGGCGCGCAAGGCCCGGGCAACGCCGTCGCGGTTTTCCAGCATGAGCCGCCGCAGCGCGGCGCTTTCGGGCGGAAGCGACGCCAGGAAGCCGTCCGTCCGGTCCACGATGGCCTGGGTGGTCAGCAGGGAGGGGTAGAGCCCGACGACGATCTGCTGGGCCAGTGCGTGCGTCCGGGTCTCCATGATCCCCGGTACCGCCCGGAAATACTTCTCGGCGTACGGTTCCAGCAGGGACCGGTCCAGGACCCGCATGAAGCCGTTGACCGCCGAGCCCTGAAGGGCGTTGGACAGCTCGCCCTTCTCCACGATCGATTCCCAGGCCGCAGCTTTGGCCTCCGGCGTGGGGACGGCGGCCTTCGCCTGGGCCGCTGCATTTTGCCCGCTCGAGGTGTTGTCCCGTTCGAGCTCGGCGTCGATGCCGTCCTGGCCCAGCCGGCCGCCGGCCACGAGTGACGTGACCAGCTCCCACCGCAGGTCCTGGTCAACGGTCAGGCCGTCCAGGACGAGCGAGCCGTCGAGGAGGCCCGCAACCTGGTCCAGCTGGGGACCGCTGGAGGCCAGCAGCGCAAAGGACTTCACGAACTGCAGCTGGGCGTCGGAGCCGCCCGGCACTTCGGCGGCCAGCTCCCACAGCTTGTCCGCGGCAGCCACTGCAGTCGCCTGCCGGTGCTCCTCGGCCACATAGAAATTCAGGGTGGTGGCCAGCTGGCGCAGCTGGACCAGGATCACCGAGGAATCCGACTCGGCAGCCACGTTGGCCAGGATCAGCTCCACGTACCGCCGGGCCGGGGTCTCGCCGTCGCGGGCGGCGTCCCACGCAGAGTTCCACACGAGGGTACGCGGCAGGCTGTGGCTGAAGTCCTTCAGGTGCGCGGTGGCGGTGGCCAGCGACTTTTCGTCCAGCCGCACCTTGGCGTAGGCGAGGTCGTCGTCATTGACGAGGATGAGGTCCGGCTGGGCCAGGCCCGCCAGCGCGGGCACTTCGGTTCGTTCGCCGTCGACATCAAGCTCCTCGCGGTGCACCCGCTCCAGCTTGCCGCCAGTGAGGTTGTAGAACCCCACGGCCAGCCGGTGCGGACGGATGGTGGGCCACTCTTCAACGGCGGACTGCACAATGGCGAAGGAGGTGAGCTTGCCCTCGCCGTCCACCTCCAGCTCCGGTTTGAGGGTGTTGACCCCGGCTGTCTCAAGCCATTGCCGTCCCCACACATCGAGGTCGCGTCCGCTGGCCTTCTCCAGCTCCACCAGGAGGTCGCCCAGCTCAGTGTTCTGCCAGGAGTGCTTGGCAAAGTACTCCCGCACGCCGGCCATAAACTGCTCCGGCCCAACCCACGCCACCAGCTGGCGGAGCACGGAAGCGCCCTTCGCGTACGTGATGCCGTCGAAGTTCACCTCGACGTCCTGGAGATCGTTGATCTCGGCGAAAATGGGATGCGTGGTGGGCAGCTGGTCCTGGCGGTAGGCCCACGACTTTTCCACGGAGGCGAAGGTGGTCCAGGCGCTGGTGAACGAGGTGGCCTCGACGGCGGCAAGGTGGGACATGTACTCCGCGAAGGACTCGTTGAGCCACAGATCGTTCCACCAGCGCATAGTTACGAGGTCGCCGAACCACATGTGCGCGAGCTCGTGCAGCACGGTGATGGCACGGCGTTCAATCTGGGCACCGGTCACCTTGCTGCGGAAGACGTAGCCCTCGAGGATGGTGACGGCGCCGGCATTTTCCATCGCGCCGGCGTTGAACTCCGGGACGAACAGCTGGTCATACTTCTCGAACGGGTAAGGGCAGCCGAACTGCGCTTCAAAGAATCCGAAGCCCTGACGGGTCAGCTCAAAAATGTTCTCTGCATCCAGGTACTGCATCAGCGACTTCCGCGCAAAAACCCCCAACGGGATCACCCGCCCGTCGGAGCTGGTGACCTCGCTGCGCACGGACTGGTACGGACCGGCGATCAGGGCCGTGACATAGGAGGACAGCCGCGGGGTGGGGGAGAACGACCAGACGGACCGGGCACCGCCGTCCTCCCCGGGCGTGGTCTCCACCGGTGCGGGGGTGGGGGAGTTGGAGATGACGTCCCAGTGCGAAGGGGCCGTCACGGTGAAGGCGAAGGTGGCCTTCAGGTCCGGCTGCTCGAACACGGCGAACATCCGCCGCGAATCGGGAACTTCGAACTGCGTGTACAGGTAGACCTCGTTGTCCACCGGGTCCACGAAGCGGTGCAGTCCCTCGCCGGTGTTCATGTACGGGGCATCCGCAACCACCGTGAGTTCATTGTGCTCCGCCAGCTCCGGAAGCTGGATCCGCACGCCGTCGGAGACCGCGGAAGGGTCAAGGCCGCGGCCGTTGAGCGTGACGCTGTGGACGGCAGAGGTGACCGCGTCAATGAAAGTGGAGGACCCGGACCTGGCACTGAACTTCACCGTGGTGGTGCTGCCGAAGACCTTCCCGCCCCGGGTCAGGTCCAGGCTGACATCGTAGGACTCGACGGTGATCAGTTCGGCACGCCCGCTGGCTTCAGCGCGCGTCAGGTTCAAACCAGGCAAAGTGGGGCCTTTCGAAAGATTGGCGGCTGCCCGCTGGCGGTGCCCAGCGGGACATTCGTTCATTCTTGCATTCCTTCGCGGCTACAAGTAGCGCGGCTCACAGTGGGTACGTCAGGGAAGTGGGAAGTCAGCGGCGGGCGTCGGGAGTAGCGTTTAAACATGGGCAAGTTCATGGAGTCGGTGGACACCAGGGCCCTGCGTTTCGTCGCGGGGTTCCCGGTGATGGTCGCGGTCGCCTTCGTGGTGACCGCCTTCCTGATTCGGCCGGACCTTCCTGAGCCGCTCGCCATCCGGTGGACGGCCGACGGCGGTGCCTCCTTCGCGCCCTTCGCCGCCTACGTCACGGGCGGGGCGTTGATGATTGTGGCTGCCGGCTGGCTGGTGCTGTCCCAGGCCCTTCCGGTCAGGCGGCCGGTCATGATGCGGCGGATCATGATGGGGGCCGGACTGTTCCTGACGCTCTTTCTCACCAGCGCCCTTGCTGCCGGGCTGATCGGCCAGACCGGGCTGGCAGACGCCCGGGAATCCAGGGTGGACATGACCGTGCTCGCGCTGGGCAGCGGGGCCGCCGTGTCGTTGGGTGTGACCATCGCCATGGTCTACAAAGCGGACCAGCAATGGTCGCCCGATGACGACCGGGCCCTGCAGCTGGCCATTGCCAGGGAACTGGATCCGGACCTGTCACGGGACAGCATCCGTCTCTGGGTCCATGCCCGCAGCTCCGTCTTTGTGATGATCGGTATCGCTTCGTTGTTCCCTGCCGCGCTGATCGCCATTGCCGTGCCGTGGCTTGGAGCCCTGCTTGTGGTCCTGGCAGTTATTGGCGCTGCGTTCCTGTTTGCCCGGATTAAAGCGGACCGGCGAGGCCTCCGGGTGCTGCTGGCCGGCGTGGTGCCGGTGATGGACGTGCCCGCGGGGGCGATTTCCGCAGCCAGCGCGGCCGACATCCGCGCTGCCGACTTCGGCGGGTGGGGCTACCGGCACCACAGCGGAACCGCGGCCATGCTCGTCAGCAGCGGCCCCGCCGTCGTCGTTAAGAAGACCAACGGGCAGCGGCTCGCGGTAAGCGGCGGGAGCCAGGACTCGGCCGCACGGCTGGCCGAGGTCCTGACCAGGGTCGCGGCGAGGGCGCGGGGCGGCGGAGAATCCGCGGCAGGCCAGCCTGAGTCCTAGTATCCTTGTCCGTGTTGTCCTGACCCCGGCCTGCACCGTCCGTGCCGGCCGCCAGCGCCCACCGAACGGATTCTGCTCGTGACTTCTTCCCCTGCCTTCCCGCGGGTCCACATCGCCACCGACCACGCAGGCATGGAACTCAGCGCCCACCTCGTCACCCACCTGACTGCCAAGGGGTATGAGGTGGTGGACCACGGTCCCAAGGTCTACGACGCCCAGGATGACTACCCGTCGTTCTGCATCAATGCCGCACTGGCCGTGGTCGCGGACCAGCAGGCCGGCATCCATGCCCTGGGCATCGTGCTGGGCGGATCCGGAAACGGCGAGCAGATTGCTGCCAACAAAGTGAAGGGTGTGCGCGCGGCCCTGGCCTGGAACCACTCGACGGCCACCCTGGCCCGCGAGCACAATGACGCCAACGTTGTGGCCGTGGGCGGCCGCCAGCACACCGTGGAGGAAGCAACGGAGCTGATCGAGGCATTCCTGGCCGAGCCGTTCAGCAACGATGAGCGGCACGTGCGCCGCATCGGCAAGATCGCCGCCTACGAAACAACCGGTGAGGTCATCGAGTAGTGCCGGAAGGGCATACACTCCGGCGCCTGGCGCGGCAGTTCTCGGACGTCTTCGGCGGCCAGCGGCTGGCAGTCTCCAGTCCGCAGGGCCGGTTCGCCGGGGGAGCGGCGCTCCTTGACGGGCATGTCCTTGTTGCCGCGGATTCCCACGGGAAGCACCTGTTCCTGCACTTTGACCACTCCTTGGTGCTGCACGTCCACCTGGGCCTCTACGGAGCGTGGAGCTTCGGCGGGGACAGCACCTTTGCCGGGTCATCAAGCATCGGAGCGCCGCGCCGGGTGGGGGAGCAGGAGAGCTTCGACGACGGCGACGGCGGCCGCCCCTACGCGGGTCCCCCCGAGCCTGTTGGAGCAGTGCGTGTCCGGCTGGTGGGCACCAACGGCTGGGCGGACCTGCGCGGGGCCACCACCTGCGAAACCATCACCGCCGCGGAGGCAGAAGCCGTGCTCCGCCGCCTGGGTCCGGACCCGCTGCGGAACCGGCGGGGAGACGCCGGCCGGTTTGCCGCCAACCTGCAAAGCCGCACAACACCGCTGGCCGCGCTGCTGATGGACCAGAAAGTCATTGCCGGCGTGGGAAATGTGTACCGCGCCGAAGTCCTCTTCCGGCGGCGGCTGGACCCCTGGCTGCCGGGCGCCGACGTTCCGGACACCGAGGCACGCAAGCTGTGGCGCGACGTCGTCTCCGTGATGAACGACGGCGTGGCCGACGGCCGGATCATCACCACCACGCCGCGGTACTGGACGGGCAACGGAACAGGTGCCAACGGGAAAGCCAATGCGCGCACCCCGGTGGCGAAGCCGGCTGCGGCAAGTCCCGCCGTCGTCAGGACCGAAACGTACCCGTCCCGTGAGGACGCCCATTTTGTCTACAAACGTCACGGGCTGCCCTGCCGTGTCTGCCGGACCACGGTACTGATGGCAGAACTGGTGGGCCGGAAGCTCTACTGGTGCCCGTACTGCCAGCAGTCGTCCTAGGCACGGCCACGCCCGTTTCAGGGGAGTGCCGGAACGCCCCACTGTGTCTGCGGCTTAACGCGAAAGGCCCCTCGGGAGAGGGGCCTTTCATCCTGGAGGGGACGACGGGAATCGAACCCGCGTAATCAGTTTGGAAGACTGAGGCTTTACCATTAAGCTACGTCCCCGAAGGAAGATCCATCTCCAAGCCTAGTACTGCAGGCATTGGAAGGTGGGAACTTCGGGCTGGCTGTTCAAGCCGGATATAACTAAACCTAATCCATGGGCTACGTGTCAAATGTGCAAAGACGGCGCGTATCACCGTAGACTTGCCTGTGCACTTACGGGGTGTAGCTCAGCTTGGCTAGAGCGCCTGCTTTGGGAGCAGGAAGTCGCAGGTTCAAATCCTGTCACCCCGACTCTGCGGCCCGGACCTCTCGGCCTGGACAAAACATTGCGTTTGCAGAAACCCATCCCACAATCCCAGGAGTACTTAGACCGTGAAGAGCGCTGTCGAGAACCTCACCCCCACGCGGGTCAAGCTCAATGTTGAGGTCCCCTTTGAGGAATTGAAGCCCAGCATCGACTCGGCCTACAAGACCGTTGCTTCGCAGATCCAGGTCCCTGGCTTCCGTAAGGGCAAGGTCCCCGCAAAGCTCATCGACCAGCGCGTCGGCCGCGGCTACGTCCTGGAGACGGCCATCAACGAAGGCCTTAACGGCTGGTACCAGGCTGCCGTTCAGGAATCCGGCATCCGCCCCCTGAGCCGTCCCGAGGTGGAGATCACTGAGGTTCCGGACCCCTCCGCCACTGACGGTGGCCTGAAGTTCGCCGCCGAGGTTGACGTCCGCCCCGAGATCGAGCTTCCGGACTACGCCGGCATCCAGGTCGAGGTTGCCGCTGCGCAGTCCTCCGACGAGGACGTGGACAAGGCCCTGGACGAACTGCGCGGCCGCTTCGGCACGCTGAAGCCGGTTGACCGTCCCGCTGCTGACGGTGACTTCCTCACCATCGACATCACCGCCAGCATCGACGGCGAAGACGTTGACTCCGCTGCCGGCCTGTCCTACCAGGTTGGTGCCGGCACCATGCTCGAAGGCCTCGACGAAGCCGTCACCGGCCTGAGCGCCGACGAAGACGCCATCTTCAACACCACGCTGGTTGGTGGCGACCACGCCGGTGAAGCAGCCCAGGTCAAGGTGGTCGTGAAGGCCGTCAAGGAGCGCGAACTCCCCGAGGCGGACGACGACTTCGCCCAGCTCGCTTCCGAATTCGACACCCTTGCCGAGCTCCGCGAGGACCTCGCCAAGCAGGCCGCCGATTCCAAGGTTGTTGAGCAGGGCGTCGAGGCCCGCGACAAGGTCCTGGACAAGCTCGTTGAGCTGGTGGAGGTTCCGGTTCCGGACTCCGTCGTCGAAGAGCAGCTCGAAGCCCACTTCAAGGAGGGCAACGGCCACGGTGAAGGCGAGCACGACACCGAGGAACACCGTGAAGAGGTCCGCGCCAACACCGCCCGCGCCTTCCAGAACGAAATCATCCTTGACGCCATCGCGGAGAAGGAAGAAGTCAACGTCAGCCAGAACGAGCTGATCGACTACATCGTCAGCACGGCCAGCCAGTACGGCATGGACCCCAACCAGTTCGCCCAGATCATCGATCAGAGCGGCCAGGTCCCCATGATGGTCTCAGAGGTACGCCGCCGCAAGGCCCTGGCTGTTGTCCTTGGCCAGGCCACGGTAACCGACACTGAAGGCAACACCGTTGACCTCAGCGACTTCGTCCGCCCCGGCGGCGAAGAGGAAGCTCCCGCCGCAGAGGCAGAGGAAGCTCCCGCAGTGGAGGCCGGGGAAGCAGCAGCTGAAGCACCCGAGGCTGCCGGCGAGGAAGACAAGGCAGAGGCCAAAGCCTAGCCGCGCTGTAAATCATGATTGAACGGCCCCCGGATCCCAGGATCCGGGGGCCGTTTGCTTTGCGCCGGCGTAGCCCCACAGCATCTCCCTCCGGGGGCCTGCCGATCGTGCGCCGTCAGCGAACAGCCCACGGCACGCGAACAAAACGTCGGTGAAACCGGTTAGTGTCCAAGTAGAGATTTTCAGTGATGTCACCGTCACCAGTGAGAGGTAAGTACACATGTCACAGCACTCAGAGGCCCCCCGGATGGCAACTGTCGATCCTGCAGCCCAGGACAACTACATCTACAACCGCCTCCTCAAGGAGCGGATCATCTGGCTGGGCTCAGAGGTGCGTGACGAGAACGCCAACGCCATCTGCTCGCAGCTGCTGCTCCTGTCCGCCGAGAACCCGGAAAAGGACATCTACCTTTACATCAACTCCCCGGGCGGCTCAGTCACCGCAGGCATGGCCATCTACGACACCATGCAGTTCATCCCGAACGACGTCGTCACCGTCGCCACCGGCCTCGCCGCCTCGATGGGGCAGTTCCTGCTCTCCTCGGGCACCAAGGGCAAGCGCTACGCCACCCCCAACGCACGCGTCCTGATGCACCAGCCCTCCGGCGGCATCGGCGGCACCGCCTCGGACATCAAGATCCAGGCGGAGCTCATCCTGCACATGAAGAAGGTTATGGCGGAGCTGACGGCTGAACAGACCGGCCAGACCGTGGACACCATCCTCAAGGACAACGACCGTGACAAGTGGTTCACGGCCACCGAAGCCCTTGAATACGGCTTCTTCGACAAGATCGCCGCCCACGCCGGCTCGGTTGCCGGCGGCGGCGGAACTTCGAACAGCAACGGCGCCACGGGCGAGACCCCCTCCGCGAACTAGACCGGCACAAGAACACTCAGATCAGGAGCAATAAAAATGAACTACAACTTCGGGTGGTCCGCCGGTAATCTTCCGTCCAGCCGCTACGTCCTGCCCCAGTTCGAGGAGCGCACGCCCTACGGCTTCAAGCGCCAGGACCCGTACACCAAGCTCTTCGAGGACCGCATCATCTTCCTCGGCGTCCAGGTGGACGACGCCTCCGCTGACGACATCATGGCGCAGCTGCTGGTGCTGGAATCGACGGACCCGGACCGTGACATCACCCTCTACATCAACTCACCGGGCGGTTCCTTCACTGCCATGACGGCGATCTACGACACCATGCAGTACATCCGCCCGGAGATCCAGACGGTCTGCCTCGGTCAGGCGGCCAGTGCCGCGGCTGTCCTGCTGGCTGCCGGTACGCCCGGCAAACGCCTGGCGCTGCCGAACGCACGTGTCCTGATCCACCAGCCGGCGCTCTCCGGCGGCCAGGGCGGCCAGGCCTCCGACCTTGAGATCCAGGCCGCCGAGGTCATGCGTATGCGGTCCTGGCTTGAGGACACCCTGGCTCACCACTCGGGACGGACGTCCGAGCAGGTCAACAATGACATCGAGCGTGACAAGATCCTGACCGCGGAAGAAGCCCAGGTGTACGGCCTGATCGACCAGGTCCTGGATTCCCGCAAGATCAAACCGCAGGCAATTACCAGGTAGCGGTAAAGTAAAGCGCCGGTGGCGCCAATCATTTGGCTCCACCGGCCTTTTCCTTCCACCCTCGGAAGCGAATGTGACCTAGAGTGGATGTTGTCACAACCGGCCCACGCAGGCTGGTGGAGATTCCAGCAACGGTGCAAGGCTGCCTGGCAGCAAGATACTAAGGGGTTCACATATGGCTCGGATTGGCGAGAGCACGGATCTGCTGAAGTGCTCTTTCTGCGGAAAGAGCCAGAAGCAGGTGCGCAAGCTCATTGCCGGGCCCGGTGTCTACATCTGTGATGAGTGCATTGAGCTTTGCAACGAAATCATCGAAGAGGAACTTGCCGAAGTTGCCGATCTGGGCAGCTTCGAACTGCCCAAGCCGCGGGAGATCTTCGACTTCCTGCAGGAATACGTCATCGGCCAGGAGCCGGCCAAGCGCTCCCTCGCTGTGGCCGTCTACAACCACTACAAGCGGATCCAGGCAGGCCACGCACCCAAGTCGGGAAGCCTGGCCGAGGGCGGCCACCACGACGACGTCGAAATCGCCAAGTCCAACATCCTCCTCATCGGTCCCACCGGCTGCGGAAAGACCTACCTGGCCCAGACACTGGCCCGCCGCCTGAACGTTCCGTTCGCCGTGGCCGATGCAACGGCCCTGACCGAGGCCGGGTACGTGGGCGAGGATGTGGAGAACATCCTGCTCAAGCTCATCCAGGCCGCGGACTACGACGTCAAGAAGGCCGAACAAGGCATTATCTACATCGACGAGATCGACAAGATTTCCCGCAAGAGCGAAAACCCGTCCATCACCCGCGACGTCTCGGGTGAGGGCGTCCAGCAGGCGCTCCTGAAAATCCTGGAAGGCACTGTTGCCTCCGTCCCGCCCCAGGGCGGCCGGAAGCACCCGCACCAGGAATTCATCCAGATCGACACCACCAACGTCCTGTTCATCGTGGCCGGTGCCTTCGCCGGCCTCGAGGAGATCATCGGTTCCAGGTCCGGCCGGAAGGGGATCGGCTTCGGCGCGCCCCTCAACGAGGCCAGCAAAAAGATCGACTCCTACGGCGAAGTGATGCCGGAGGACCTGCTGAAGTTCGGGCTCATCCCGGAATTTATCGGCCGGCTCCCCGTGATCACCACCGTGTCCAACCTGGACCGGGACGCGTTGATCCAGATCCTCTCCACACCCAAGAACGCCCTGGTGAAGCAGTACCAGAAGATGTTCCAGATCGACGGCGTGGAACTGGTCTTTGACGACACCGCCCTCGACGCCATTGCGGAGCAGGCGCTGGAGCGCGGCACCGGTGCCCGGGGCCTGCGGGCCATCATGGAGGAAGTCCTTCTCCCGGTGATGTTCGATCTCCCCAGCCGCGAAGACGTGGCCAGCGTGGTGATCACCGAGGACGTGGTTCTCCGCGGGGCGGAGCCCACCGTCATCCCGCACGTCACCAAGCGGCGCAAGTCTGCCTGAAAACCTTCCGCAACACACCGTCAGACGCGGCTGCCCCCTGCGCAGCCGCCTGCACCTAGGAGCAACCCCTATGACTGAGACTGCACGGAACAAGGCCGATTTCTGGTTTGACCCGCTGTGCCCGTTCGCCTGGATCACCTCGCGCTGGATCGGTGAAGTGGAGGACGTCCGCGACATCGAAACGGTGTGGCACGTAATGAGCCTTGCCGTCCTCAACGAGGGCCGCGACCTGGAACCCGCCTACCGCGAGTCCATGGACAACGCCTGGGGCATGGTCCGCGTAATCATCGCGGCACAGCAGGAACACGGCCAGGAAACGGTGAAGGCCCTTTATGACGCCATGGGCACCCTGATCCACGAGCGCGGTGAGAAGGACCGGGCCCTGGTCATCACCAAGGCCCTTGCCGAGTGCGGCCTCCCCGCCTCGCTGGCTGAAGCGGCCACCACCGACGCCTTCGACGAGAAGTTGCGTGCCAGCCACGAGGAAGGCATCTCGCTGGTGGGCCAGGATGTGGGAACACCCGTGGTGGCCTTCAACGGAACCGCCTTCTTCGGCCCCGTCCTCACACGGATCCCGCGCGGGGAAGAGGCCGGCAAGCTGTGGGACGCCACCACGGCCCTGGCCTCCTATCCGCACTTCTTCGAGTTGAAGCGCAGCCGCACAGAACGCCCTGAGTTCAGCTGAACCACAGCGTGCCGGCCCTCCGGCAGGAAAGCCGAAGAGCCCCGGTAGAACTACTCGCTTGTAGTTCCGCCGGGGCTCTTGCGCATCCGGACCGGCAGGACAATGATGGTTCTTACCCCCTTCGAAAGAAGAGGGACGCAGGAACCGAAGATTCAGTGATATGTATTTGACGCAGCCATCGGCAAAGCCGGATACAAGCTACCAGTGACGAGGTAGGAAGACCTGAAATTTCCTAGGATCTTGCCAGACCATCAAAGACGTCACCGGATGGCCGAAAAGTCGAAGCCCCACCAACGGCAAAACGCTGATGGGGCTTCCCCTTTGCCCTGAAACAGGCAGCGCCCTGAAACAGGGCGCTGCCTGTTTAGGCCTGTGCGGGCTCTTCGGTGGCGGCCAGGGCCACGTCGCTGACGGTCAGTTCGCCGTCCCCCACCACGAGCGTGATCTCGCGGGCGTTCGACGCCGCTTTCAGGTCCGCGAGGCCCGCCTTCAGTTGCGTGGTCAGGGCCTCCGACGCCGTGATGGTGGCGGACAGGACCTCCGTGCGCTGCTTGACCTTGGCCTCGGACTTGGCCTTGCGGACGCCGCTGAGGGCAACACCCACGGTGGCGAGCATGGTGGTGTCGCCGCCCGGTACATCCAGCGGGGCGGGCCACTGGGCGCGGTGGACCGAACCGTTCCGCCACCAGCCCCAGACCTCTTCGGTGGCGAAGGGCAGGAACGGTGCGAACAGCCGCAGCAGGGTATCCAGGCTGGTGGCCAGTGCTGCGAGGACGGAAGCCTGTTCGGCTTCGCCGGCGGCGCCGTAGGCCCGGTCCTTGATGAGTTCCACGTAGTCGTCGGTGAACTGCCAGAAGAAGCTTTCGGTGATCTGCAGTGCCCGGGCGTAGTCGTAGTTCTCGAACGCCTTGGTGGACTGCGCCACAACCTCGGCGAGCTGGGCGAGGACTGCGCGGTCCAGCGGATTGGACAGCACCGAGAGGTCACCGGACAGCACCGAAGCCTCGGTGGCGCCGAGGTTCAGCACGAACTTCGAGGCGTTCAGCAGCTTGATGGCCAGGCGCCGGCCGATCTTCATCTGTGCGATCTCGTAGGCAGTATCTGCCCCGAGCTTCGCCGAGGCGGCCCAGTAGCGGACAGCGTCGGAGCCGTATTCCTCCAGCACATCGGTGGGCACCACCACGTTGCCCTTGGACTTGGACATCTTCTTGCGGTCCGGGTCCAGGATCCAGCCGGAAATGGCGGCATGCTTCCACGGCGCGCTGTTCTCCAGGGCATCGGCACGGACCACCGAGGAGAAGAGCCAGGTCCGGATGATGTCGTGGCCCTGCGGGCGGACATCAAACGGGAACACCTTGGCGAAGAGTTCCTCGTCGCGCTTCCAGCCGCCCACGATGTTCGGCGTCAGTGAGGACGTGGCCCAGGTGTCCAGGATGTCGGCGTCGCCGGTGAACCCGTTGGGGACATCGCGCTGCGCCTCGTCGAAGCCCGGAGCGGCGTCCGCCGCCGGGTCAACGGGGAGCTGCTCATCCGAGGGCACAATGGGGGAGTCGTAGTCCGGGTTGCCGTCGGCGTCCAGCGGGTACCAGACCGGGATGGGCACACCGAAGAAGCGCTGACGCGATACCAGCCAGTCACCGTTCAGGCCGGAGATCCAGTTCTCGTAGCGCGAGCGCATGAAAGCGGGGTGGAAGTCGATCTCCTGGCCGCGGGCGATGAGCCGCTCGCGGCGGTCCTCGTCCCTGCCGCCGTTGCGGATATACCACTGGCGGGACGTGACAACCTCGAGGGGCTTGTCGCCCTTTTCGTAAAAGTTCACGGGGTGCATGATCTTCTTCGGCTCGCCGTCCAGCAGGTCGGCGGCGGTGAGGAGCTTCACCACCTCCTCCTTGGCGCTGAAGACGGTCTTGCCCGCAATGGCAGCGAAGGCTTCACGGCCGATGTCCGTGGTGATCCACTCGGGCGCCTCGCTGACGATCCTGCCGTCCCGGCCCACGATGGCGCGGGTGGGCAGCTGAAGTTCGCGCCACCAGGTGACGTCGGTCAGGTCGCCGAAGGTACACACCATGGCAATGCCGGAGCCCTTGTCGGCCTTGGCGAGCGGGTGGGCCTTGACTTCAACCTCGACGCCGAAAACGGGGGACGTGACCTTCTTGCCGAACAGCGGCTGGTACCGTTCGTCGTCGGGGTTCGCCACCAGGGCGGCGCAGGCGGCCAGCAGTTCGGGACGCGTGGTCTCGATGTAGATCCGCTCGCCGTCCTCGGTGAAGAACGGGTAGCGGTAGTAGGCGCCGGGCACCTCACGGTCCTCGAGCTCGGCCTGGGCCACCGCGGTTCGGAACGTTACGTCCCAGAGGGTGGGCGCCTCGGCCATGTAGGCGTCACCGGCGGCCAGGTTGGCAAGGAACGCGCGCTGCGACACCGCCCTGGAGTTGTCGTCGATGGTGCGGTACGTCAGTTCCCAGTCCACGGACAGGCCAAGCGTCTGGAAAAGGTTCTCGAAGACCTTCTCGTCCTCGACAGCCAGCTCTTCGCACAGCTCGATGAAGTTCCGGCGGGAGACCACGTCGAAATCCCGCTGGTTCTTGGCAGGCTGTGCCGGGGGACGGTAGTCCGGGTTGTACGGGATGGCAGGGTCGCAGCGCACACCGTAGTAGTTCTGCACCCGGCGTTCGGTGGGCAGGCCGTTGTCGTCCCAGCCCATCGGGTAGAAGACGTTTTTGCCGGTCATGCGCTGGTAGCGGGCCAGCACGTCGGTCTGCGTGTAGGAGAACATGTGTCCTACATGCAGCGATCCGGAGGCGGTGGGCGGGGGAGTGTCGATCGAGTAGACCTGCTCCCGGGTGGTGTCCGGGTTGAACTTGTAGGTCCCCTCGGCAAGCCAGCGCTGCGTCAAGGCAGCTTCGAGGCCTTCGAGGGCCGGCTTGTCCGGAACGTTGATGGGGGCGGTATTGGGCGTGTCTGTACCCTGTTTGTCTTCAGCCATCTGCCAATTGTTTCATGGCCACGCGTGTCCGACTGCCCGGCAGCAGGCTGGAAGCGTCCGTTCATCCGGGGAAACACGCCGGGGTGGTCTCGCGGCAGGGAAGGTTAGTGTGGTGCCATGACTTCGGACTTCCAGAAAAAAGCAGCTTTGGTGACCGGCGCGAGCAGCGGAATCGGCGAGGCAACCGTCCGCGCCCTGGCGGCGGAAGGCTGGACAGTTTTTGCCGTGGCCCGCCGCGCGGAGCGGCTCGCCGCGCTGGAAGCCGAGACCGGCGCCGTCGGAATTCCCGCCGATATTTCCGCGGACGACGACGTGTCCCGGCTCCTTGCCCGGGTCACCGAAGCGGGGGGCATCGACACGCTGATCAACATTGCCGGCGGCGCGCGGGGCGCCGATACCGTGGGCGGGGCCAGCACCGAGGACTGGGAATGGATGTACCGGGTCAATGTGCTGGGCACCATGAAGCTCACCCGGGCGTTCCTGCCCATGCTCCGCGCCCACGGCGAGGGGACCGTGCTGAACCTGACCTCCACCGCGGGTCTGGCAGCCTATGAAGGCGGGGGCGGCTACAACGCGGCCAAGTTCGCCCAGCACGCCATGACCGGGGCGCTGCGGCTGGAGGAAGCCGAAAACAACGTCCGGGTCATCGAGGTGGCTCCCGGGCTGGTCTACACGGAGGAATTCGCGCTGAACAGGCTTGGTGACCGGCAGGCCGCCCAAAAGGTGTACCAGGGAGTGGAAAAACCGCTCACCGCCGACGACGTGGCGGACGTGGTCCGGTACGCCGTCAATGCCCCGCACCACGTGAACCTGGACCAGATTGTGATCCGCCCGGTGGCGCAGGCCGCCAACCACAAGCTGATCCGCAAGGGCTGACTTTCACGGCAGAGCCCGCTTTCAGGGAAGTGCCAGGCGGGCCACTACCGCGGCGTGGTCGGTTCCGGGCAGGGTCACGACGTCGAAGTCCGTCACCTCTATTCCCTGGCTGACCAGCACATGGTCCAGGGCTGCGAAGGCGGGCACCGGCGAATTCGCCGGCCACGTGGGGGTCAGGCCCTTGCCGGCGGTCTGTGCCGCATCGGTCAGTCCCCGGGCGAGCAGGTCCCGGAATTCGCGGTGGTCCGCGCTCGCGTTGAAGTCCCCGAGCAGGATAGCGGGTTCACGTTCCGGCGCGGCCCGCCACAGTTCCCCCAGCTGCCGCAGTTCCGCCCGCCACATGGGGGTATGACCCGGCCGGGGGGAGTCGATATGGACCGCGGTCAGCTGGACTCCTGCGGAGGACCCCGGGATCACACCCACGGCCCGGCTCTGGTAAAACACCGAACCGGGCACCCGTTCAGCCTGCTCCAGCGGAAACCGCGCGAACAGTGCGCTTCCGGTGCCGGCCCAGTCCACGTCCAGGGCCCGGCCAGGAAGCACGGATGCCAGGCCGGCGTTGTCCAGCTCCTCCAGTCCCTGCGGGGCAAGCTCGGGCAGGGCCAGTACGTCGACGCTCCGGCTTTTCACCTCCGCCAGCAGGGCCGCTGCGTCGATGCCCGTGGAACCCACGTTCACCGCCATCACTGTAAGCGTCTGTTTCCCGGGCAGTGCGTTCTTGGCCGGTTGACGGGCCGGCACGGCTGCGGACTGCGGATTGTGTGTCCCGGCAGCAGGGATGATCCGTTCCAGCACCAGGCCGAACTGGACCACGAGCACTGCCGCAGCCAGCGCGGCCACCAGTGACCGTGCGGTGCCGGGACGGAGACAGACCGCCACGACGGCGCCAGCCAGCGCGGCCGCCGTCGTCATCAGCGCCGCAGGAAAGAAGGACAAAAGCTGGATCCAGGGGGTCCCGATGTCCCAGGGAACCAGGCGAAGCGCCACCAGGACCGCACCCGGCACGGACAGCACGGCAGCCATCACCAGCCACCAGGAACCGCGGCGTGAATGCCCTCCGCCACGCTGTCCGGCCCGGTTCTTCTGCATACGCTCCATTATTGGTGGCCGGGCCGTGGAAATAGTAGACTCGGGTACGGCTATGACCCGGCTATCACCGGCGAGCTTCCGGAAGAACACGCCAACCGCCGCACGTGCGGACGGCGCCAGTAGAACCGGACGGGTAAGCCCGTCACAGCAGTCAATGAGCGGCCGGAGCAGGACGGTTCCCCAGGGAGCCGGCAGCGCCGGTAAGTGAGGTGGTACCGCGGTGGGCGTGGAGTCCGGGAGGACAACACGGCAGCCGTCCTCGCATCCTGAACGGAACGAAAGGCGCAAGCCGGCAGTTCGCCAAGCTCAACCCAGGATGTCGAGAATGACGTATTACCCCAAGGCCTCAGCCTCCGCCAATGGCACCTCCTCCGGCCAGCGCACAGGCGTGTCCGCCTCCGTGAGGTTCCCGGAAATCGAAGAGCGCATCCTCAAGTACTGGGACCAGGACGGCACCTTCCAGGCCAGCATCGACCAGCGCAGCGCCGACGCCCCCGGCGGGGAACCGGGCAGTAACGAGTTCGTGTTCTACGACGGCCCGCCGTTCGCCAACGGCCTGCCGCACTATGGCCACCTGCTGACGGGGTACGCCAAGGACCTCGTGGGCCGCTACCAGACCCAGCGCGGCAAGCGTGTGGAGCGCCGCTTCGGCTGGGACACCCATGGCCTGCCCGCGGAGCTGGAAGCCATGAAGCAGCTCGGCATGACGGACAAGACCCAGATCGAAGCCATGGGCATCGACAAGTTCAACGACGCCTGCCGCGCTTCCGTGATGAAGTACGCCGACGAATGGCGCAACTATGTCACCCGCCAGGCACGCTGGGTGGACTTCGACAACGACTACAAGACCCTCAACGTCGAGTACATGGAGTCTGTCCTCTGGGCATTCAAGCAGCTGCACGAAAAGGGACTGACCTACAACGGCTACCGCGTGCTGCCCTACTGCTGGAAGGACGAGACGCCGCTGTCCAACCATGAGCTGCGCATGGATGACGACGTCTACAAGAACCGCCAGGACCAGACCGTCACGGTGACCTTCCCCCTGCTTGCCGGGGAGTCGGAACTGTCCCGGCAGCTGGCCGGTGTCCAGGCCCTCGCCTGGACCACCACGCCCTGGACCCTGCCGACGAACGCCGCGCTCGCCGTCGGGCCTGCCATCACCTACGCCGTGCTCCCGGCCGGACCCAACGGCATCAAGGCCGCCTCCCCGGATGCCCCGGTCAGCGGCAGCTTCCTGCTGGCCGCCGACCTGCTGGCCAGCTACGCCAAGGACCTCGGGTACGACGATTTCGATGCCGCGCAGGCCGCCGTCGTCTCCACCCACACCGGCACCGAGCTGGAAGGCCTGGCCTACCAGCCGCTGTGGCAGGACTTCAGCGACAACGAAAAATACGGCATGGAGAACGCCTGGCGGATCCTCGTGGCCGACTACGTCACCACCACCGACGGCACCGGCATCGTCCACCAGGCTCCCGCCTACGGTGAAGACGACCAGAAGGTCTGCGAGGAAGCCGGCATCCCGGTGATCCTCTCCGTGGACGAGGGCGCCAGGTTCCTGCCGCTGTTCAAGCACGGCGACCTGCACGACATCGTGGGGCTGCAGGTCTTCGAGGCCAACAAGCCCATCACCCAGGTACTGCGCGCCCAGGGCCGCCTGGTCCGCCAGGCCAGCTACGAGCACAGCTACCCGCACTGCTGGCGCTGCCGCAACCCGCTGATCTACCGCGCCGTGTCCTCCTGGTACGTGGAAGTCACCAAGTTCAAGGACCGGATGTCCGAACTGAACCAGGAGATCAACTGGATCCCGGGCAACGTCAAGGACGGCCAGTTCGGCAAGTGGCTGGAAAACGCCCGTGACTGGTCCATCAGCCGCAACCGCTACTGGGGCAGCCCCATCCCCGTCTGGCAGTCCAGCGATCCCGAATACCCCCGCACCGATGTCTACGGCTCGCTCGCGGAGATCGAGGCGGACTTCGGCCGGCTGCCGCTGAACAACGACGGCCAGGTGGACCTGCACCGCCCCTTCATCGATGAACTCACCAGGCCCAACCCGGACGATCCCCGCACCCCGGAAGAGGGCCAGTCGGTGATGCGCCGCGTGGAGGACGTGCTCGACGTCTGGTTCGACTCGGGCTCCATGCCTTACGGCCAGGTGCACTACCCGTTCCAGAACGAAGCCTGGTTCGATACGCACAACCCCGCCGACTTCATCGTGGAGTACATCGGCCAGACCCGCGGCTGGTTCTACATGCTGCACATCCTCTCCACGGCCCTGTTTGACCGGCCCGCCTTCCGCAATGTGATCAGCCACGGCATCGTGCTCGGCTCGGACGGGCAGAAGATGTCCAAGAGCCTGCGCAACTACCCGGATGTTTCCGAGGTGCTGGACCGCGACGGCTCCGACGCCATGCGCTGGTTCCTGATGTCCAGCCCCATCCTGCGCGGCGGCAACCTGGTGGTCACCGAGCAGGGCATCCGCGACGGCGTCCGCCAGGTCATCCTGCCGCTGTGGAACGTGTACAGCTTCTTCACGCTCTACACGAATGCTGCCAACGGCGGCGCCGGCTACGACGCCACGCTGCGCTATGACGGCTATGCGGACACGCTGGACCAGTACCTGCTTGCCAACACCGGCGAGCTGGTCCGGAACATGACGGAGCAGCTGGACACCTACGACATCTCCGGCGCCTGCGATGAACTGCGCAGCTACCTGGACATGCTCACCAACTGGTACGTCCGCCGGAGCCGGCAGCGGTTCTTCGACGAGGACCGGGACGCCTTCGACGCTCTGTTCACCGCGCTGGAGACGGTCACCCGGGTGGCGGCGTCCCTCCTGCCCCTGGTGTCCGAGGAAATCTGGCGCGGCCTCACCGGCGGCCGCTCCGTGCACCTGGCCGACTGGCCCGAAGCGGACCTGTTCCCGGCAAACCCGGATTTGGTACAGGCCATGGACAAGGTCCAGCAGATCTGTTCCACGGGCTCCTCCCTGCGGAAGGCAGCGAACCTGCGCGTGCGCCTGCCCCTGCAGGAACTGACCGTGGTGGCACCGGGCGCCGATGCGCTGGGTGGCTTCGCCGCCGTCGTCGCGGACGAACTCAACCTCCGCTCGGTCCGCCTCCTGGACGCCGCCACGGCCTCCCCTGAGGAGTTCGGGATCCAGCAGAAACTCGTGGTCAACGCACGCGCCGCAGGTCCGCGCCTGGGCAAGAACGTCCAGGCCGCCATCAAGGGCTCCAAATCCGGTGACTGGTCAGTCTCCGACGCCGGTGTAGTCACCGCGGGCGGGCTCCAGCTGGAACCGCAGGAATACACGCTGGAAACAGTGGTGGCAGAGAACGACGGCGGGTCCGCCTCCGTGGCGGTCCTCCCCGGCGGCGGCTTCGTTGTGCTCAACACCGAGGTCACCCCCGAGCTGGAGGCCGAAGGCCTGGCCCGGGACATGGTCAGGTCCATCCAGCAGGCACGCAAGGACGCCGGACTGAATGTCAGCGACCGGATCCGGACCTCCGTCAGCGCCCGGCAGAACGTCGTCGACGCCCTGCTGGCCAACGCGGACCTGGTAAAAGGCGAGACCCTCACCGTGGACCTCACGGCAGAACCAACGGACGCCGCCGAACCGGTTGTCGCCGTCGAAAAAGTAGAGGCCTGATCCATGACTGACGAATTTTCCGTAGAGAGCGTCTACGCCGAGCTGCTCGGCCGGGCGCCGGAAAACAAGATGGAGCCGCGGCTTGCCCCGCTGTTCCGGGCGATGGATGTGCTGGGGGAGCCCAACAAGGCGTACCCGATCATCCACGTGACCGGGACCAACGGCAAGACCTCCACGGCCCGCATGATCGAATCGGTGTTGCGGGCCCACGGCCTGAGCACCGGCCGGTACACCAGCCCGCACCTGTCCAAGGTCACCGAACGGATCAGCATCGACGGCCACCCGGTTTCGGATGAGACCTTCGTGCGGATCTGGGACGAGATCCGGCCCTACCTGCAGATTGTGGACTCGGAACTCGAGGCTGAGGGGCAGCCCCGGCTGACGTATTTCGAATGCCTCACGATCCTCGGCTTCGCCATCTTCGCCGACCAGCCCGTCAACGTGGCGGTCATCGAAGTGGGACTCGGCGGCATCACGGACGCCACCAATGTGGGGGACGGACAGGTTTCGGTGGTCACGCCCATCTCCCTGGACCACACGGACCTGCTGGGTGACACCACCGAAGACATCGCCCACGAAAAGGCCGGGATCATCAAGCCCGGCGGCTACCTCATCAGCGCCGCCCAGCCCCTTGACGCGGCGCAAGTCCTGCTCGAGAAGGCCAAGGACGTCGGCGTTCCCTTCAAGTTCGAAGGGGTGGAGTTCGGCGTCGAGTCGCGGACCGTGGCCGTGGGCGGCCAGATGGTCAGCATCCAGGGCATCGCGGGCCGTTACCCGGACCTTCTCGTGCCGCTGCACGGAGCCCACCAGGCACAGAACGCGGCCGTAGCGGTGGCAGCCCTGGAGGCCTTCTTCGGCGGAAAGGAACTCGGCTTCGACGTGCTGCAGGAAGGGTTCGCCGCGGCCACCTCACCCGGCCGGCTCGAAGTGGTCCGCACGGCACCCACCATCGTGGTGGACGCCGCCCACAATCCGGACGGCATCAAAGCGTCCGCGGCGGCCCTGCAGGAGGCTTTCACGTTCACCCGCCTCGTTCCGGTGGTGGGGGTCTTGAAGGAAAAAGACGCCGAGGAGGTACTCCGCCAGCTCAAGGAATCCCTGGGCGGCCTGGCGGAGGAATACTGCTTCACGCAGTCGAATTCCCCGCGGGCGGTTCCGGCGGCCGAACTGGCTGAACTGGCCATTGACCTTGGCTTCGGCGAGGACAACGTGCACGTCGCCGAGAAGCTCGACGACGCCCTGGAATGGGCCGTGGAACGCGCGGAAGCCAACGATGACCTGTCCGGCGCCGTGTTGGTGACCGGTTCCATCACGCTGGTGGCTGAAGCCCGGATCCTGCTCGGAAAGACGGAGGCGTAGGCCGTGGCCAAACTGACCAAGGCCCAGCGTGAGTGGCGGCCGGGGATGCCCAAGAAGCGCCGCTCCACGAAGGTTATGTTCGCGTCCACCGTGCTGCTGCTGGAAGCATTCGTGATGTTCTTCGCCACCCTGGCGGTGTTTGGACTGCGCCGCGGGGAATTTCCCCCGGCCCTGATCCTGGGCGTGGGCATCACCCTGAGCGTGGTGATGATCGTGGCTTGCGCCTTCCTCAGCAAGCCCTGGGGCGTCGGCCTGGGCTGGATCCTGCAGCTCGTCCTGATCCTCACCGGCATCTTCGAGCCGGCCATGTTCCTGGTAGGAGCACTGTTCGCCCTTGCCTGGTGGTACGGAATCCGCACAGGCATCCGGCTGGACCGGGAAGCCGGCCAGCGTGCCCGCGAACAGGCCGAATGGGAAGCAACCCATCCGGACCAGGCCGCCGGGCCGGACCAGCAGCCCCAGTCCACCTGACGCCGGTCCCCGTAGACTTGTCCCCGAAACCCATACCAACGCATTGGAGCAGTTGTGACTATTGAGCGCACCCTCGTCCTGATTAAGCCCGACGGCGTCGCCCGCAACCTGACCGGCGCCATCCTGGCCCGGATCGAAGCCAAGGGCTACACCCTGGCGGAGCTGAAGAAGGTGGACGCCACCCGCGAACTGCTCGAACAGCACTACGAGGAGCACGTGGGCAAGCCCTTCTACGAGCCCCTGGTGGAATTTATGCTCAGCGGCCCGGTAGTGGCAGCCATCTTTGAGGGCCACCGCGTCATTGAGGGTTTCCGCTCCCTCGCCGGCACCACCGACCCCACCACCGCAGCCCCCGGCACCATCCGTGGCGACTTCGGCCGCGACTGGGGCGTGAAGGTCCAGCAGAACCTGGTGCACGGCTCCGATTCCACGGACTCCGCCGAGCGTGAAATCAAGATCTGGTTCCAGGGCTGACAGCCCGCAGCGCAAACAAAAGCCCCCGTTTCGTGAAACGGGGGCTTTTGCGTGTGGCTTAGAACCCGGAGGTTCCCGCGAAGACCTGGATGAAGGCGAAGAAGATGGTGGCGATGACGGCCACGTAGAGCAGCGCGGTGATGATCCAGCCGGAGTCGCCCAGGACCCGGGCTGCGTTCGCGGGCACCGGGATCACCCCGGCGGTGATGTTCCGGATGGTCACCCAGACAAAGAGCGGAATCATGGCGGCCCACACGATCATGCAGAACGGGCACAGTACGTGGATGTCATAGAGGGCCTGGGACCACAGCCACACCACGAAAGCGAAGCCAAGGGTGACGCCTGCCTGGAGCCCCAGCCAGTACCAGCGGGCGAACGTTGCCCCGGCGAGCAGGGCCATGCCTACCGTGATGATGATGGCGAAAGCGACGATGCCGATGAACATGTTGGGGAAGCCAAACAGGGAACTCTGCCATGTCTGCATCACCTGGCCGCAGGAGATCCACGGGTTTACGTCGCACACGGTGACGTGGTTGGGGTCCTTCAGGACCTCGAGTTTTTCCAGGACAAGGGTTCCGGAGGCGAGCCAGCCGATGATCCCCGTGATCACCAGCAGCCAGCCGAAGGGCCGGTTCCGGGTCATGGGCGGAACAGTTCCCGCTGTCCGGGCAGCGGGGCCGCTGTCCTGGGCCAGGCTCCGTTCCGGCGCAGGGGTACCGCTGAGGGGGGAGATGCTGGGCATGGCTGTGGCGTCCTTTTCATCCGGTGCTCCTTGCCCTGATTGTAACGCCGGAGGCTGGAAGGGCCTTCCAGGCGCCGGGCCCGGGCCGACGGCGCACGCCCGGCTTCCGCAGCGATTTACTCCGGGTGTGAGAGAATGAACGTGGCTGGAAGCCGAACCACATTCGGACTCCGGTCCGGTGGTTTGTTCCCAAGACCGCCAATGATGAGCAGGGCAGGCATCGGTTCCACCGAGGCGGTCTCCCGCGACTCCATTGGGCGGCACCTGGTTGTGGCATGTAGAACAACGGGTTTTTAGAACATCCTGCCGGCCCCCACGGGCTGCCGCACCCCACTGCCGGTGCGAACCTGGGGGTATCCACTTGACTTCTGTCAATGCCTGCGGGTTTTGACAATATGTGCCCCAATGGGTGCCGGATGTGGCGGTACGTCAGGGGCAGGAGTGTTGCCACATATGGATAATGAACAAGTTCCAGCCGTTAACGAGGACGCACCGGCCACGGAGGCCGCAGAGGCCGAGGCCCCGCCCAAGAAAGCCACCAGGACCCGGCGGAAAGCGGCACCCAAAGCCGATGACGCCCTGATCCCGGTCCCTGATGCCGGAGAAGCCGACGCTCCCGAGGCCAAGGCGCCTGTCCGCCGGTCGCGCTCCCGCAAGAAGACGGACGTCGCTGAGCCGCTTCCGGCCTTTGCCGGGGAAGCGGCCCCTGACACCGCCGAACTCCCGGCCGAGGCCGCCGCACTGCCAGCAGCAGTGGAAGCCGCGGAGGCTGAGCCCGAAGCAAAGCCGGTCCGCCGCCGCCGCGTGGCCACCCGCAAGACCTCTGCGCCCGCTGGTGCCGAGGCCGTGCCCGCAGCGGCGGCCGAATCCGCAGTTGAGGAACCCATAACTGGAGGGTCCGCGGCGGAAACCGCGCCGGCCGCCTCCCCAGCCGCAGAACCGGTGGCCGCCGCGTCCGTACCGTCCGCCGTCGAGGCCGGTGCGGTTACGGAAGAGGAGGCTCCAGCAGAAGGAGCCGCGGTAGTAGAAGCCCCAGCCGTAGAAACCGCAGAAGCACCAGTACAGGCGTCCGCAGAGGCTTCCCCGGAAGCAGCATCGAAGGACCAGGCGCCCGCAGCGCCGGCCAGCCCCTTTGGCTCCCTGTTCCTGGAGCCGACTTCCCCCACCTCCGTGCTCTTCCAGGCTCCGGACCTGAGCACCGTGGTGCGCCCCGTACCTGCCGCCGCCGAGGAAGCAGGCGAGAGCGAAGCCGAAGATGATGAGAGCGATGACGCCAACAACCGCCGCAGGCGCCGGGGCCGCGGCCGCCGCAACCGCGGCCGTCCGGGCGAGGGTGAAGACGCCGAGCTTGAAGGCAGTGAAGGGGCCGACGCCGATGCCTCCGATGAGGCCGACGAGGAGACTGCAGGGCAGCCGGAGGAAGGTGTCACCTCCCGTCGTCGCCGTCGCCGCCGCCGCGGTGACCAGGACCTCGAGCTGACCGGCGGCGGGGAAGACGATCCGCCCAACACCGTCACCCGCGTCCGCGCGCCGCGCGCCGTCAGCGAAGCGCCGGTCAGCAACCGGGTCACCAGCGTCAAGGGTTCCACCCGCCTGGAGGCAAAGAAGCAGCGCCGGCGCGAGTCCCGCGATACCGGCCGCCGCCGCACTGTTATCACCGAAGCCGAGTTCCTGGCCCGCCGCGAATCCGTGGACCGGCAGATGATCGTCCGCCAGCGCGATGACAGAATCCAGATCGCCGTCCTCGAAGACGGCGTCCTGGCCGAGCACTTTGTGTCCAAGACGCAGCAGGACTCCCTGATCGGCAACGTCTACCTGGGCAAGGTCCAGAACGTGCTGCCGTCCATGGAAGCTGCTTTCGTGGACATCGGACGCGGCCGCAACGCCGTCCTGTACGCAGGCGAGGTCAACTGGGAAGCCGTTAACCTCGAGGGCAAGCAGCGCCGCATCGAAAACGCGCTGAAGTCCGGCGATACGGTCCTGGTCCAGGTGACCAAGGACCCCGTGGGCCACAAGGGCGCCCGCCTGACCAGCCAGATCTCACTGCCCGGCCGCTACCTGGTGTACGTACCCGGCGGCTCCATGACCGGCATTTCCCGCAAGCTGCCCGACGTCGAACGCAACCGCCTCAAGCGCATCCTGAAGGACCGCCTTCCCGAGCACGCCGGCGTTATTGTCCGCACCGCTGCCGAGGGCGCGTCCGAGGAAGAGCTGACGCACGACATCAACCGGCTGCGCGCCCAGTGGGAGGGCATCGAGAGCCAGTCGAAATCCACCAAGATCCTTGCCCCGGAGCTGCTCTACGGCGAACCGGACCTCACCATCAAGGTGGTCCGCGACGTCTTCAATGAGGACTTCTCCAAGCTCATCGTCTCCGGCGAGGAAGCCTGGGACACCATCGAGGCATACGTCACCTATGTTGCTCCGGACCTGGTGGGCCGCCTCGAGAAGTGGACCAAGGACCAGGACATCTTCGCGGCCTGGCGCATTGACGAGCAGATCCACAAAGCGCTGGAGCGTAAGGTCTTCCTGCCCTCGGGCGGTTCGCTCGTGATCGACCGCACCGAAGCCATGACCGTGGTGGACGTCAACACCGGCAAATTCACCGGCAGCGGCGGCAACCTCGAAGAGACGGTGACCAAAAACAACCTCGAGGCTGCCGAGGAAGTGGTCCGCCAGCTCCGGCTGCGCGATATCGGCGGCATCATCGTCATCGACTTCATTGACATGGTCCTCGAATCCAACCGCGACCTGGTGCTGCGCCGGCTCGTGGAATGCCTGGGACGCGACCGCACCAAGCACCAGGTTGCCGAGGTCACTTCGCTTGGCCTGGTCCAGATGACCCGCAAGCGGATGGGCACCGGCCTGCTCGAAGTGTTCGGCGAGCAGTGTGAAGCCTGCGCAGGCCGCGGCGTGGTCACCCACGACGACCCCGTGGAGCACCGGCGCGCCAACATCGTGGCCGCCGAGCACCACGTCCAGCGTGCGGACAGCCGGCCGGAAGCGCGCAACGAAGGCCACCGCCCTGACAGCCTGCGCCCGGACAACAACCAGCCCGGTGCCCGCCCGGACCGCAAGCGGCGGCGGGGCCGCGGCGGCCAGCAGCCCGAAGCAGCGCCGGCTGCTGCCGTGCAGATCCACACCGTGCACCCGGACCCCTCGGATGCGGAACGTCACGCCAAGGCTGAAGCCACCAGGCTGGCCCTGGCCAACATCGCCGCTGCTGCGCACGCGGCGCACCTGCATGACGACGAGGTGGCCGCAGCCAAGCAGGCGGCCGGAGAGCAGCCTGCCGCCCCTGCAGCTGAAAAGCGCGACGCCGATGCCCGGCCGGCGGCCGTGCTGACCTTCGGCGGCGAGAAGGTCGTGCTGCCGTTTGTGGAGCACGCGGAGGAGCAGCAGCCGCGGCCGGCACTGACCCTGGACCGGCTCGCCGAGGCGTTCGCCCATCTCGGCCAGCCCGCAACGGAACCCGAAACGGCGCCGGACGCGGAAGGACAGCAGGCGCAGGCGGAACCTGAGCAGGCGCCCCAGGCGGAGCCCGCGGCGCCGGTGCAGCAGTCAACGGCTGCCCCGCAGCGCGCTGCGGCCCCCGAGAAGGACTACAGCGACCACACCCTGGAGCAGACGCGGCAGCGCCGGCCCCGGCGCCACCGCAGCGCCAGCCGTGCGCAGGGTGCTGCCAACGAAACCGCCGTGCAGCAACACGAGGACGTTGCGGCAGCCAGCACGGGCCACTCCCATGAGGCCAAAGCTCCCGAGCAGGCAGGCACCGGCAGCACGGGTGCCGAACAGCCGGCAGCCAAGGCAGCCGAGACAGCCGAGGCGCCCATCATCCTCGGTGTAGGGGTTCCGGCCTCGGAGCTCTAAGAGGTCAAGGAACGCTGACGATAACCGGGAATGCCCGGCCGGCCACCAAGAGTGGCCGGCCGGGCATTCCTGTACCTGCTCCCGAACCGTATCCAGGGGCGGGGGCATGGCTGGCCGCGGGGCCGGTCGCAAAGTGTCACCTTCTGCCTGCGGCCGCCAAAAAAGCTAGGCTGGGGAACCGACACGGGGTGCCGCGCAGAGAGCCGGCTGAGATCCACACCCGTTGAACCTGTCCGGCTAGCACCGGCGAAGGGATGTCCTCTTGTCTGCGACTCTTGCAATGCCCACTGCCACCCCGGCAACCGCGCCCGCAACGTTCACTGCCTCGACCCCGCCAGGCCGTCCCGTACCCCGGGTGCTGTCCATTGCGGGCTCCGACCCATCCGGCGGCGCCGGGATCCAGGCCGACCTCAAAAGCATCGCTGCACTCGGCGGCTACGGGATGGCCGCTATCACGGCCCTCACTGCCCAGAACACCCAGGGCGTCCGGTCCGTCCACGTGCTGCCGGCCGATTTCCTGGCCGCGCAGCTGGACGCCATCAGTGATGACATCGCCATCGATGCCGTCAAGATCGGAATGCTCGGCAGCGCCGAGGTGATCGAGACGGTAGGGGACTGGCTCCGCAAGGTGCGTCCCGCCGTCGTGGTCTTGGACCCGGTGATAGTTGCCACCAGCGGTGACCGGCTGCTGCAGGAGTCCGCCGAAGCCGCCCTGCGCGTGCTCCTGCCGCTGGCCCACCTCGTCACCCCCAACCTCGTTGAGCTCGCCAGGCTGGTGGGCGGCGACGTCCAGGAGGACTGGGCAGGAGCACTCGAGCAGGGACGCGCCCTCTCCGCAGCTACCGGCGCCACCGTGCTGGTCAAAGGGGGCCACCTGGACAGTCACGAGTGCCCCGATGCCCTGGTAAACACTGCCGGCCTGCTGTCCGGGGAAGTGGTGGTGTTGCCGGGGCAGCGCGTGGCTACCCGGAACAGCCACGGCACCGGATGTTCGCTGTCCTCCGCGATGGCCACTGCCCAGGCGCGGCTGGGGGACTGGGAAGCATCCCTGCGCGAAGTCAAGCCCTGGCTGGCAGGCGCACTGGAGGCATCCGCCACGCTGGAGGTGGGAACCGGCAACGGCCCGGTGCACCACTTCCACCACCTGCAGCGGCTCCAGCCCGAAGGCAGCTTCGCCGCCCAACTCTGGAGTGAGGCCCAGCCGGACCTGGAGGACATCTACGCCCTGGACTTCATCCGTGACCTGGCTTCAGGCAGCCTGCAGGAGAAAGAGTTTGCGTACTACCTTGCGCAGGACGCCATCTACCTCAACGGCTATTCCCGCGTGCTCGCCAGGGCGAGTGCCCTGGCGCCGACCGAGGCCGAACAGCTCTTCTGGGCCGGATCAGCGAGCCAATGCCTGGAGGTCGAGTCGGAACTGCACCGCTCCTGGCTAAGCACCCGCACCATCCAGCCCCAACTCGGCCCGGTCACAAAGTCCTATGTCGACCACCTGACCGCAGCATCGGCGTCGGGCAGCTATGCCGTCCTGGCGGCCGCCGTCCTGCCCTGCTTCTGGCTCTACGCGGAGGTGGGCGCAACATTGCACGCCCGGTTCCTCGCCGCCGGCGAACCCGCCGGGCACCCGTACGCGGCCTGGCTGCGGACCTACGCCGATGAAGACTTCGCCGCTGCCACGCGCAGGGCCATTGCCATCGTGGATGAGGCCGGGCGCACAGCCTCCGCCGCGGACAGGGAGGCCATGATTACCGCGTTCAAGCAGTCCTGCCGGCTGGAAGTGGACTTCTTCGACGCGCCGCGCCTGCACTCCTGAGCGGATGCCGGCGGGCGGACCGGTACTATTGTGGGGCAGGGTGCGGACGCCGGACCTGGACTGTGGTACCTATCACAGCAACCCGCCGGGAACCAGCCTCATTTGCGGCCGAGGACAAAATTAGCGTAATCTAGATCTTCGGTGCTTACGCCAACACTTGGGTTACGACCCCACGGCGTTGAGGCACAGCGAGAAACCAGGCTTTTGATAGTCGGTTCCGCACGCAAATTTAGTTATAAACGTCGAGAGAAGTGAGTTCCCAAGTGGTGTACGCGATTGTCCGCGCAGGCGGCCGCCAAGAGAAGGTTTCCGTTGGAGACTTCGTTACCCTGAACCGCGTCGCCGGTGGGGCTGGCAGCACCATTCAGCTGCCCGCGCTGCTCCTGGTTGATGGTGACAAGATCACCACTGCCGCTGCTGACCTGGCCAAGGTAACTGTTACAGCTGAGATCCTGAACGACCTCCGTGGTCCGAAGATTGTGATCCAGAAGTTCAAGAACAAGACCGGTTACAAGAAGCGCCAGGGTCACCGCCAGGAACTGACCAAGGTCAAGATCACTGGTATCCAGTAACCTTCGTTACTGTTCAGGTTTTTCAGCAGATCCCCAGAATTTAGAGGCAGGCATTTCAGATGGCACATAAAAAGGGCGCGAGCTCCACTCGCAACGGTCGTGATTCCAACGCTCAGTACCTCGGCGTAAAGCGCTTCGGCGGCCAGGTTGTTTCCGCTGGCGAGATCATCGTCCGCCAGCGCGGCACCCACTTCCACCCGGGCGCCGGCGTTGGCCGTGGCGGCGACGACACCCTGTTCGCACTGACCCCGGGAGCCGTTGAATTCGGCACCCGCCGCGGTCGTCGCGTCGTCAACATCGTTGCTGCTGCAGCTGCAGAGTAACAAACAGTTCTGAAGCGGTGGAGCGGGCCTGAGGGTCCGCTCCACTGTTCTTTTAACCGCATTACAATCTTCTTGGCGCCCCGCGGCGTCCAGGAAACAGCACTGAGGAGATCCACGTGGCCAGCTTTGTAGACCGGGTAGTACTGCACGTATCCGGCGGTAACGGCGGCAACGGATGCGTCTCCGTCCACCGTGAAAAGTTCAAGCCGCTGGGCGGTCCCGACGGCGGCGACGGCGGCAACGGCGGCGACGTCATCCTCCGCGTGGACCACCAGACCACCACACTCCTCGACTACCACCACGCACCGCACCGGCATGCCAGCAACGGCGGCCCGGGCATGGGCGACTGGCGCGGCGGAAAGAACGGCGAGACCCTCATCCTCCCCGTCCCGGATGGCACCGTGGTCAAGTCCAAGGACGGCACCGTACTGGCGGACCTCGTGGGCGAAGGCACCGAGTTCGTGGCGGCAGCAGGCGGCATCGGCGGCCTGGGCAATGCTGCCCTCTCCTCCCAGAAGCGACGGGCGCCCGGCTTCGCGCTGCTTGGCATCGAAGGCGAATCCCGGGACGTCATCCTCGAGCTGAAGTCCATCGCCGACATCGCTCTCGTTGGCTTCCCATCGGCCGGCAAATCCAGCCTGATCGCTGCCATGTCCGCCGCCCGCCCCAAGATTGCCGATTACCCCTTCACCACGCTGGTCCCCAACCTCGGTGTTGTACAGGCCGGTGAAGTCCGTTTCACCATTGCCGACGTTCCCGGCCTCATCGAAGGCGCCAGCGAGGGCAGGGGACTGGGCCACCACTTCCTGCGCCACGTAGAGCGCTGCGCTGCCCTGGTCCACGTCCTGGACTGCGGCACGCTCGAATCTGAACGCGATCCGCTCTCCGACCTGGCCATCATCGAGGCCGAACTGGAAAAGTACGCCGTGGACATGAGCTACGCCGGGCAGGACGGCGAGGTTGTTCCGCTCAACCACCGTCCCCGCCTGGTGGCGCTGAACAAGGTGGACCTGCCGGACGGCAAGGACATGGCCGACTTTGTGCGTCCCGAACTTGAATCCCGCGGCTACCAGGTGTTTGAGGTATCGGCCACCAGCCACGAGGGCCTCCGCCAGCTCGGCTTCGCCATGGCCGGAATCGTCAAGGCCGCACGTGATGCCGTGGCTGCTGCTCCGCCCAAGGTCCAGCCGGCCGTGCTCCGGCCGCGGGCTGTCAACGAATCCGGGTTCAAGATCCGCCGCGAGGAAAAGAACCTTGAGCCGCTGTTCCGCGTCCTGGGCGAGAAGCCCGTGCGCTGGGTCAAGCAGACGGACTTCACCAACGAGGAAGCCATTGGCTACCTCGCCGACCGCCTGGCAAAGCTCGGTGTGGAGGCCGAACTGTTCAAGCAGGGTGCCAAGCCCGGCGACACCGTGGTGATCGGCGAGGACGACGGCGTTGTCTTCGACTGGGAGCCCACCATGATGGCTGGCGCAGAGCTCCTCGCATCCCCGCGCGGCACCGACATCCGCTTTGCGGACATCGGCGACCGGCCCACCCGCAGCCAGAAGCGGGACGAGCAGCAGGAGCGGAAGGACGCCAAGGCGGCCGCCCGCGCCGAACTGGAAGCTGAGCGCAAGGCAGGCATCTGGACCGAGTCAGTCAGCAGCCGCCGGGTGGCCAAGCCCCTCAAGGAGAGTGGACTGGACACAGACGATGAGTTCTAGGGCTGCAGCCGCGGTACCGCTCACCCGGTCCGTGGACAGGAGCGTGCTCGCCAACGCGGGCAGGATCGTGGTCAAGGTGGGTTCATCGTCCCTGACCAGTATCAAGGGCGGCATCTCCGAGGAATCCCTGACGGCCCTCGCTGATGCGCTGGCCGCCAAGCGCAACACCGGCACGGAGATCATCCTGGTCTCCTCCGGCGCCATCGCCGCCGGCCTGGCCCCCCTGGGCCTGGCCAAGCGCCCCCGCGACCTCGCCACCCAGCAGGCTGCCGCCAGCGTGGGCCAGGGCCTCCTCATGGCCCGTTACACCCAGGCCTTCGGCGCGCACGGCGTGACCGTCAGCCAGGTGCTGCTCACTGCCGAGGACCTGATGCGCCGCAGCCAGCACACCAATGCGTTCCGTGCCCTGGACCGGCTGCTGAACCTCGGCGTGGTTCCGGTGGTCAACGAAAACGACACCGTGGCCACCCACGAAATCCGTTTCGGCGACAACGACCGCCTGGCCGCCCTGGTGGCCCACCTGGTGCGGGCCGATGCGCTGGTGCTGCTGTCCGACGTCGACTCCCTGTACGATGGGCCGCCGTCACTCGGCGCCAAAAGGATCCCGCTCGTGGAAGGCCCGCAGGACCTCGAAGGGGTGTCCATCGGCAAGACCGGCAAAGCCGGCGTGGGCACCGGCGGCATGCAGACCAAAGTCGAGGCAGCCACCATGGCGGCCGGCTCCGGGATCCACGCACTGGTCACCTCAACGCCCAACGCAGCCGCCGCGCTGAACGGGGAGGACGTGGGCACCTGGTTCACCGTCAACGGGGCCCGCAAACCCGTCCGCCTGCTCTGGCTCGCCCACGTGGCGTCGGTCCAGGGCCGGCTGGTCCTGGACGACGGCGCCGTGAAAGCGGTGCGGCACCACCGCACCTCACTGCTGCCGGCCGGCATCTCCGCAGTGCACGGCGACTTTGAAGCGGGCGACGCCGTCGAAATCGCCAGTGCCGACGGCACCGTCGTGGCGCGGGGGTTCGTGAACTACTCGTCGGCTGAGTTGCCGCAGATGCTGGGCCGTTCCACCCGGGACCTTGGCGAGGCGCTCGGCAGCGGCTACGACCGTGAAGTTGTTCATGTAGATGACCTGGTGCTGGTTTGAGCCCCGGGCTCGCCTAAACTTGGAGCATGACTGAGGCCCTGATCCACACCGCTGCTGAAAATTCCGGAGACACCGCTGCCGCTTCCGCCGCGCAGCCGGCCGATTCCTCTGCAGTCAAGGTCCCGGCCGAGGCTCCGGTTTCCGGCGGCGATGTCGAAGCAGCAGTCCACGCCATCGCAGACCGTTCCCGTCTTGCCGCCCGGCGCCTGGCCATGGCCAACCGCGCCTGGAAGGACCGCGCGCTTCGTGCCGTGGGGGCTGCACTGCAGGAAAACAGCGCCGCCATTCTCGCAGCCAACAGCAAGGATGTCGCGGCAGGGAAAGCCAACGGCACCTCCGCGGCCATGCTGGACCGGCTCACGCTGACCGATGCCCGGATCGCCGGGCTGGTCGCTGCCCTGGAGAACCTGGCAAATCTTCCCGATCCCGTCGGCAACGTGGTCCGCGGGCAGACCCTTCCCAACGGGCTGCGCCTGCGGCAGGTCAACGTCCCCATGGGCGTGGTGGCCGCCATCTACGAGGCACGGCCCAACGTCACAGTGGACATCGCAGGACTCGCCCTCAAGAGCGGCAACGCAGTGATCCTGCGCGGCGGCAGCGCTGCCGAGGCAACCAACGAAGTCCTGGTCCGCGTCCTGCGTGAGGCCCTGGAATCCGTCGGCCTGCCTGCGGACGCCGTCCAGACCGTTGACCAGTTCGGGCGCGCCGGTGCCAACGTCCTCATGCGCGCACGCGGCAGGGTGGACGTGCTGATTCCCCGCGGCGGCCGTGACCTCATCCAGACTGTGGTCACCAATTCCGCCGTCCCGGTCATCGAGACGGGGGAGGGGAACGTGCACATCTTCATTGACGAGTCCGCCAGCGAGGACATGGCAGTGGAGATCCTCCTGAACGCCAAGACCCAGCGGCCCAGTGTGTGCAACACGGTGGAGACCCTCCTGGTCCACTCCGGTTCCACCGTGCTGCCCGCCGTCGCCACGGCGCTGAGCAAGGCCGGTGTCCGGCTTCACGCCGACGAACGCATCCGTGCCGCCCTTCCCGCGTCGATCGAGTCGGAGCCGGCCACCGATGAGGACTGGGCCACCGAGTACATGGACCTCGATCTTGCCGTTGCCATGGTGGACAGCCTCGATGAGGCCGTGCAGCACATCCGCACCTGGACCACTGGGCACACCGAGGCGATCCTCACCAACAACCTCTCCAACGCCGAGCGTTTTATTGCGGAGGTGGACTCGGCTGCCGTCATCGTCAACGCCTCCACCCGGTTCACCGACGGCGGGGAGCTGGGCCTGGGTGCCGAAGTGGGCATCTCCACCCAGAAGCTGCACGCCCGGGGTCCCATGGGCCTGACGGAGCTCACCACCACGAAGTGGATCGTGCAGGGCGAGGGCCAGGTCCGCGGGTAGCAACGCGGTAACATAGACCAGAAGTCAGAATCGGCGGAGCTTTCCGCTGCCACAATCCTTTGAGCATTAGGGGAGAACATGCTGTTCCAGCAGATTGCCACGACCATCGCCGAGGGCGGAGAACATGAAGAGCTCGCGCCGTTGTGGGCTGAGCCGTGGGTCTTCGGCATCAGCATTTTCGCCATCCTCCTGGTCATGATGTTCATCACCCTCTCCTACACCAACCTGGGCAACCGCCACGCCGCAACTGAGGAGCACGCGGATCCGCACCGCCAGCACCCGAACAAGCACGATCACGGGCAGGGCCACTAACATTTCCCGCGCTCTGCACCGTAACGGTGCCAACGGCAGGCTGCGGCTGGGCGTAATGGGCGGGACGTTTGATCCCATCCATCACGGCCACCTTGTGGCTGCCAGCGAAGTTGCTGCCGAGTTCGACCTGGACGAGGTGGTCTTTGTCCCCACCGGGCAGCCGTGGCAGAAGTCCCACAAGCAGGTCAGTGAACCGGAACACCGTTACCTCATGACTGTGATCGCCACGGCGTCCAACCCGCGGTTTACCGTCAGCAGGGTGGACGTTGACCGTCCCGGCCCCACGTACACCATCGATACCCTGCGCGATCTCCGGGCCCAGCGTCCCGAGGCTGACCTGTTCTTCATCACTGGAGCAGACGCCCTCGCGCAGATTTTGTCCTGGAAGGACATCGACGAGCTGTGGTCACTGGCGCACTTCGTTGGCGTCACCCGGCCTGGACACGTGTTGGACGGCATGGGACGCAAGGACGTCAGCCTGCTGGAGGTGCCGGCTATGGCCATCTCCTCCACGGACTGCCGTTCCCGCGTGGCCGCGAACAACCCTGTCTGGTACCTCGTTCCTGACGGGGTGGTCCAGTACATCGCCAAGTACGGCCTGTACCTGGAAGCGCCGGCAGGCGGGTATGCCACTTCCGAAGCAAGCGAACCAGCCAGCACTGAATGAGTTCTCAATGAGTCAGGAACAGCCCCCCATCCGCAGCCGCCGGGAACTCCGGAAGGCCAGGGATGCGCAACAGGCATCCGTGTCCACAGGTACGGATCAGGTCACCCCTGCCGCAAAACAGCCCCCGGGAAGCCGGCCGGGCCCCGGCCCTTCCGGCGCCAATGTCCCTGGCAACACTGTCCCTGGTGCCGGCACCCCGGGTGCGCGCACCCCAAGTGCCCCTTCCCCGGGCGCAGCCGCCCAGAGCGCACCTGCCCAGAGCGCACCTGCCCGCGGGGCCGAACAGACACACACCCAGCGTTCCTCGCAGATCCGTGCCCGGGACCGCGCCGCGCTGCGGACCATCAAGGAGCTGGAAGAAAAAGAGGGCCAGCTGGCCGGTGGCGGCCCGCCCACGCGGCGCCAACTCCGCCTGCAGCAGCTCAAGGAGCAGGCACTCACCGCTGCCACCCCTATCGTGGCCCCCGCCGGTCCGGCTGCTCCGGGCACCAACGGGCCCGGAAACCGTCCTGCCCCGGAGAAGCCCGCCGAGGCCCGGAACCCCCAGGCTGCCACCGCCCCGGCCGCGTCTTCGCGCACTGCCACGGCTCCCGTGGGGATGACGGTGGAACAGGCGCTGGCGGCAAGGGCGCTGCTCGCCGAGCAGGCCAAGAACCAAATCGCCAAGATGGAACACATTGCTTCCCTGGATCCGGAAGCAGTGGACCCGGAGATCCTGGCGGAGCAGATTGCGCTGGCAGAACGTGCCGCCGTCATCAACCGCCGGGCCATGGCCAGACAGAAGCTGGCTGAACAGGCCGGCGTCCCGGTCGGCCATGAGCCTTTACCGGGCCACGAACCGGCGCCTGCTCCCGAATCCGAAGCGGGCAGGAAAGCCGTGCCCGGCCCTAAACCTGTACCAGGCCCTAAACCTGTACCGGGCCGGAAACCCGCGCCGGGCCAGCAGAAGTCCGGGCAGCAGGGACCGAAGGCGCAGCCTGCTGCAGACCAGCGTCCAGCCCCCTCGGCGGCCAGCAACCTGGCCATGGTCACGCCGCTGGAATTCGTCCAGGTGCCAGGGGTGGACCGGCCGGTGATGAAACCGCCGGCAACATCCCACGTTCCGGTCACAACCCGCCCCGGCAGCAAGGTTCCTCCTGCGGCCGGCACCAAGCAGCGGCGCCCCGCTGGCGGCTCAAGGCCAACCCCGTCCGATGGCGGAACCGGCCGGTCGCAGGTCATCGCCCGGGCCGAAGCTGCGGCCAGGGCGGCAACCCGCCCAAGGCCCGCAGTTCAGCCACCGGCGGCGGCCCACCCCGAGGCCGAGGACGCCTTCGCGGACCTGCCACGCATCCCGGCACGGTCTGCCCATGGACTCGATCCCCTCGATGCGGCCACGGCCGGCCTCGCCCGCGCCAACCGCAACCGGATTCTCCAGTTCTGCGTCCTGGCTTTCGGGATCCTGGCCCTCATCTCGGGCATCGTGCTGATCATCAGCGGCATGTCCAACTGACCGGCCCCCGCCGGCATCCACGCTTTTTAAATCAACAAGGAGTCCCGTGACTGCATCAGAATCATCCATCATCACAGCCCGCGCCGCCGCGAAAGCGGCCGCGGACAAGATTGCCCAGGACATCGTGGCCCTGGACGTGAGCGAACGCCTTGCCCTGGCCGACGTTTTCCTCATTGCTTCAGCCCCCAGCGAGCGGCAGGTCAACGCCATCGTTGACGGCATCGAAGAAGAGCTCGCCAAGCAGGATCTGCGGCCGGTGCGCCGGGAAGGCCGCTCCGGCGGCCGCTGGGTCCTGCTTGACTACTCGGACATCGTCATCCACGTCCAGCACGAGGAAGACCGCGTCTTCTACGCACTCGAGCGCCTCTGGAAGGACTGCCCGGTAGTGGACCTGCAGCTGGGCGACGACACCTCGGCGAAGGCTGCCGCCGCCTCCGACGCGGAGTAACAACAGGGGAACCAGTCGGAATATGCCCGATTTGGAATTTTCGGAATTGCTGTTCTAAGATATTTGAGTTGCTTCGGGGAAACCCGGGAGAAAAGCTCGCAGAGCAGCAATAATTCGGGGCTGTGGCGCAGCTGGTAGCGCACCTGCATGGCATGCAGGGGGTCAGGGGTTCGAGTCCCCTCAGCTCCACCAACAATCCGCCGGAATCAATTGATTCCGGCGGATTTTTTGGTTTGCGGCTCCTGACTTTTTGTCCCCCCACAGGCCGAGGGCAAAGAACGGCAGCAGTAGAAGACACGCCCAGGGACGCCGATTGGCGCAGCGGGCGAAAGTGCATTAAGCTGATCAGGTTGCTTCGGCGGGACACCGCAAAAGCAGCAAGTCCGGGGCTGTGGCGCAGCTGGTAGCGCACCTGCATGGCATGCAGGGGGTCAGGGGTTCGAGTCCCCTCAGCTCCACCGGTAAAGAGGAACCATCCTGATGGATGGTTCCTCTTTTTATGTCCCGTGCCTGTTCGCAAATCCGTGCCTTGAAGGTTCGGATCCATTAACAAGCCTGGGAACCGGGGTTAGCGGGCGGTTCAGGAAGCAGCCGTTACAGCCACTGGGCCCGGCGCAGCGGGGGCGGCAGGTCTCCGCCCGGCCGCTGGACCAGGACCTGGTTCACTCCCGTGAGCCCGTTTTCAAAACCCAACGCACTGGACGCCATGTACAGCCGCCACACCCGCGCGCGGCCCAGGCTGGTCAGCTTCACGGCTTCGTCCCAATGTTCCTCCAGCCTGCGGACCCATGCCCGGAGCGTGAGCGCGTAGTGCCGGCGCAGCGCCTCCACGTCCAGGATCTCGAAGCCTGCCGATTCCAATGCTGTTGTCATTTCGCCCAGGCTGATCATCTCGCCGTCGGGAAAAACGTACCGGGGGATGAAGGAATCGGGATCGGGGTCCGTAGGCCCGGCATTCCACGAGATGGCGTGGTTCAACAACCTGCCGCCCGGACGGAGCAGGTTGAACAATGCGGCCGTGTACCGGGGCATTTCCGCCCGACCCACGTGCTCCGACATGCCGATGGAACTGATGGCGTCAAAGGGCCCGTCCTGGACATCCCGGTAATCCTGCACCCGGATGTCCACGTTCTCCGTGAGGCCCGCTTCTGCCGCCCGTTTGCGGGCCAGGTTTGCCTGCTCGGTGGACAGCGTCACGCCCACCACCGTGACGCCGTACTTGCCCGCGGCATGCAGGGCGAAGCTGCCCCAGCCGCAGCCGACGTCCAGCACCCGCATGCCTGCCGTCAGTCCCAGTTTGCGGCACACGAGGTCCAGTTTGGCTTCCTGGGCGGCATCCAAACCACTGGCAAGGCGTGAACCGGCGGGAACCGGTCCTTCCCCGTTGGAGGGCCAGGCCTCTTCTGGCCATACAGCGCAGGAGTACACCATGGACGGCCCCAGTACCAGGGAATAGAAGTCGTTGCCCACATCGTAGTGGTGGGAAATAGCAGCGGAGTCACGGCGCCGGGAATGGACGCGGCCCTTCCGGGCCACCCGTGCTTCCTCGGCTGGGGGAGCAGGGTTGGGGCCCAGCGCTCCCAACCTCACCGCCGTACGCACCAGCGTCCAGAGTTCACCCGCAGTGAGCGGCTTGAACGGCCCGGGTTCGGCAAACTTGCCGGCCGAACTCAGCGCCGTGAAGGCGGCGAAGATGTCCCCGGGGGAATCAATGTCACCTGATACGTAGGCGCGGCTGAGGCCCAGCTGGCCGGGGGACCACAGCATGCGACGCAACGCCCGGCGGGAGCGGAATTCGAGGACCGGTGCGCCTTCCGGGCCGGCTTCGGAACCGTCCCACGCCCGCAGCCGGAGCGGGATTTCCTCTGTTCCCAGCACAATGGCCAGGGCTTTTGCGAGCCGGTCTGCATTCCCTCTTCTGGTGGTCATGGCTGTCCTCCCTGTGTCGTTGGGCCAACACTAAGGGAGGGAGGGCCCGCCCGACTATCATGGGTGGGTGAATTCTCCCCGCGCCGACGTTGTTGTGATCGGCGCGGGCCAGGCGGGGCTTTCCGCCGCCTACCACCTCCAGCGGCGGGGACTGGACTTTACAGTGCTCGACGCCGAGGATGGCCCGGGCGGTGCGTGGCGCCACCGGTGGAAGAGCCTTCGGATGGCCACCGTGAACGGCATCAGCGATCTCCCCGGCATCGCCAAGCCCGCCGTGGACCCCAGGGAACCCAGTTCGGAATTCCTGACGCGCTATTTTCGGGACTATGAGGAAGAGCTGGGCCTGCGCATCCAGCGCCCGGTCAAGGTTGCCTCCGTCAGCCGCGAGGACGACGACCCGGCCGGGAGGCTGCTGGTCAGCACGTCCCGCGGGGACTGGAGCACTGCCGCGGTGATTAATGCCACCGGTACCTGGACCCGGCCCTTCTGGCCGATCTACCCTGGCCAGCACACATTCCGGGGCAGGCAGCTGCACGTTGCCGATTATGTTTCAGCCGAAGAATTCGCCGGGCAGCACGTCATTGTGGTGGGCGGCGGGATTTCCGCTGTGGGTCTCCTGGACGAGATCTCCCTCGTGACCACCACCAGTTGGTTCACCCGGCGGGAGCCGGTATGGCGGGATGCGGAGTTTGATGCCAAGGCCGGGCACGATGCCGTGGCGCTCGTGGAGGAGCGGGTGCGCCAGGGACTGCCGCCGCAAAGCGTTGTGTCCGTGACCGGGCTGATCTGGACACCGACACTGCGGGCGGCGGCAGCACGGGGTGCCCTGAACCGGCAGCCCATGTTCACCGCCATCGAGCCCGACGGCGTCCGGCTGGCGGACGGAGGCCACCTCGCGGCAGACGTCATTCTGTGGGCCACCGGATTCAGGGCGGAACTTGAACACCTCGCCCCGCTGCACCTCCGCGGGCCGGGCGGGGGCATCGTGATGGACGGGACGCAAGTGGCAGCCGAGCCGCGCGTCCATCTGGTGGGCTACGGCCCGTCGTCGTCCACCATCGGGGCCAACCGCGCCGGACGCGCCGCGGTTGCCGCGATCTTGAAACTGCCCGGGATCCGCCCCGCCGCCGGGACGGTAAATTGGGGCTGACCGTCCGGAGCCCGGACGGAGATTTGCAAACAGGAGAAGGCGGCAGGAACCAGGTGGCAGTAACGAGTCTTGACGAGGTCCTCCCCAGGCTCCGGCGGCGGCCGGACGTGGAAGCACCCAACCTGCAGGCCTGGGATGCAACGGACCGCCTGCTGCTCGACAATGCAGCCGAGCGGATGCAGCCGGGAAGCAGTGTCACGGTCATCGGCGACCGCTACGGCGCCCTGACCCTCGGAGCCGTGGCAGTACTCAGTCCCGGAACGCTTCGGGTCCACCAGGATCTCATCACCGGCGAGCAGGCGCTGCGCCTGAACACCGCCGAGGTGCTCGGCCTCGATGCTGCCGGGGCCGGCTTCACCCAGCTGCCCCTCGGCCCGGAACTGCTCGAGGGCGCGGACATTGTCCTGCTGCAGCTACCCAAGACCCTTGCCGAGCTGGACCAGATCGCGGAGGCTGTGGCACGCCACGCCGCGCCGGAAGCGGTGCTCCTGGCCGGCGGCCGGGTCAAGCACATGTCCCTGGGCATGAACGCCGTCCTGGAACGTCACTTCAGCTCTGTTGCACCCCAGCTGGCACGGCAGAAATCCCGCGTCATCGTGGCCAGCGGTCCACAGGGGAGCGGGGAACCGGAGCGCTTCCCCGTCGTCGAACATCTCGCCGAAATCGACCTCAACGTTGCCGCCCACGGCGCCGTCTTCGCAGGCCCGCGCCTGGACATCGGCACCAGGTTCCTGCTGACGTTCCTGCCCGCCATGCGCACCGCACGGCACGCCGTCGACCTTGGCTGCGGCACCGGGATCCTTGCCGCCATGTACGCCCGGCAGCATCCGGGGACAGCCGTCACTGCCACGGACCAGTCAGCCGCAGCGGTGGCGTCC
This sequence comes from Arthrobacter sp. Soil_C_49, assembly GCF_057656635.1. Classification (NCBI taxonomy): domain Bacteria; kingdom Bacillati; phylum Actinomycetota; class Actinomycetes; order Micrococcales; family Micrococcaceae; genus Arthrobacter; species Arthrobacter sp. Soil_C_49. The sequence goes on along the minus strand of NZ_JBDGJZ010000005.1, from coordinate 39,620 downwards.
GCACTGGCGACGGCCGCCGCCAACGGCCTGGCGGGGCAGGTGAACGTGCTGCAGGACGACGCCATGGCCACGCTCGCGGAGGGCAGCGCGGACCTGATCCTCCTGAACCCGCCGTTCCATGTGGGGGCCGGTGTCCACGCCGGAGCAGGCCTGAAGCTCATCGAAGCGGCAGGCCGTGTACTGGCCCCGGGCGGGGAGCTCTGGACCGTCTTCAACCGGCATTTGGCCTACTTCCCGGCCCTCGAGCGGCACGTCGGCCCTACCGTCGTCAAAGGCCAAAACCCCAAATTCACGGTGACCCTGAGCACCCGCCGCGGCCCGGGCTGACCTTGCCAAAAGCACTGACGCGGCAGCGGACCGCCGCGCCCCGCAGCCCATTGCGCTTTCCCGCACAATGCGCCGCGCCGTCGGCCGCTCCTATGGGTCTGCGGAGGTGCGTAACGTACGATTCAGACATCAGTAAGTATGTGCCGAAGACGAAGGGGACGCCGTGACTGAGATCCGTCAATCCTCACCGAGGCGCGGCACGAACCTTCCCCGGATGGGCGATTTCAACCTCACGGTGATCCTCGATGCCATCCGCAGGTCCTCAGGCGGGCTCAGCAGGGTGGAACTTGCCCAGATCGTGGGCCTCTCGCCGCAGACCATCTCGAACATTTCCCGCCGCCTCCTGGACCAGAACCTCATTGTCGAGGCAGGCAAGGAAGGCAGCGGCCCCGGCAAGCCCCGCACTATCCTCCGCCTCAATCCCCACGGGATGTTCGCCGTCGGCGTCCACCTGGACCCCGCCGTCACCACGTTCGTGGTCCTGGACCTGGTAGGTGCGGTGGTACAGCACTCCCGCATCAAGACGCCCGGCGGCAATGATCCTTCGGCAGTCATTTCCACCATCGCCGCCGAGATCGCCCAGCTGGTGGAAAACTCCGGCGTGGACCGGGACCGGATCGCAGGCCTCGGCGTGGCGGCCCCCGGCCCCATCGACCTGGACAACGGCACTGTGGTTGACCCGCCGCTCCTGCCCGGCTGGGACCGGGTGGAACTGCGCAACGCGCTCTCCGAGGCCACCGGATACTCAGTCCTGATGGACAAGGACGTCACCAGCGCGGCCGTCGCCGAAACCTGGGCCGGCGGTCCGAGCGGAGCGGGCAGCTTCATCTTTATGTACATGGGTACCGGCATCGGCTGCGGGATTGTGCTGAACGACGAAGTGGTGCGCGGCACCTCGGGCAACGCCGGTGAGATCGGCCACATCATGGTCGACCCGGACGGCCCGGAGTGCGACTGCGGCCTGCGGGGCTGCGTTAAGTCCTCCTGCATCCCGCAGGTCCTGGTGGCCGAAGCCGAGGCCATGGGCATCCTGGACGGCTCCCGGTCCGGCAACAGCGGCGCCGAGATCCAGCAAAGCTTCTCCCGGCTGTGCGAACTCGCTGACTCCGGTAACGAACAGGCGCTGGCCATCATCGACAAGTCGGCTGTGCTGGTTGCCCGCGCAGTGTCGGTGATCACCAATACCCTTGACGTTGAGCGGGTGGTCTTTGGCGGTCCGTTCTGGAGCGGCTTAGCCGAACGCTACCTCGCGAAAGTGCCGCCGCTGCTGGAGACCAACAGCGCTGCGCGGCTGATCCACCGAATCGAGGTGGTTGGTACCGGGGTTGGCGAGGATGTGGGTGCCATCGGCGCAGCCTCCCTGGTCCTGGAACACACCCTGGCGCCGCGTGCCCAGAGGCTCCTCCTGGAGAGTTAGGGGGAGCCCTGCCCTTGTCCGGGGCAGGACTCCCATCTAGCATTTGCGTATTGCCGCGGCTGGGGCCCGCTGACAAGGGGTCCGCAGCCTTCGATCGAATGGAGCACCATGCGCCGCCCGGGCCTGAAGAGCATCTCCCTCATCGCTGCTGCAGCGTTCATCCTCACGGCGTGCACGCCGGCGTCTCCGGAAGAGGGCTCCAAGACCCTGAAGGTGGTCTATCAGAAGACCGATTCCTTCACCGCACTGGAGACGATGTTCCAGGCCGCCAAGCAGGAGTTTGAGGCGGCAAACCAGGGAGTCACCGTTGAGCTGCAGCCCATTCAGGGGAACGACGACGACTACGGCACCAAGCTGGCCCTTGCCCTCAGATCGCCGTCCACCGCGCCGGACGTCTTCTACGAGGACACCTTCAAAGTCCGCTCCGACGTGGACGCCGGCTACCTTCTGAAGCTGGACAGCCACCTTGAGGGCTGGGCGGACTGGGCAAAGTTCGACGACGGCGCCAAGGCAGCAGGGCGCGCGGACGACGGCGGCACCTACGCAGTGCCGCTGGGCACCGACACCCGGGCCATCTGGTACAACAAAAAGGTCTTCGAAGCCGCAGGAATCAGCCTGCCATGGCAACCGCGCGACTGGCAGGAGCTTCTCGACACCGCCCGGAAGATCAAGGCGGACGATCCCGCCGTGATCCCCTTCAACATGTACGCCGGAAAGGGCACAGGCGAAGGCACTGTGATGCAGGGCTTCTACGAGCTGCTTTACGGCACCGGCTCCACCCTCTACGACGAAGAGTCCAAAAAGTGGGTGGTGGGCTCCGCCGGGTTCAAGGATTCGCTGGGCTTCCTCAAGACCCTCTATGACGAGGGGTTGGCCGTGACGCCTGCCGAGGCCCTCGACGCCAACGTGTGGAAAAAGGTGTTCGGCGAGTGGTTCCCCACCGGAAAACTGGGCGCCACCGTGGAAGGTTCCTACGCGCCGTCGTTCTGGCAGGACGGCGGCAGCTACGAATGGCCCGGCTACGCCCAGGACATGGCCGTGGCCCCGTTCCCCACCCAGGACGGCGGCGAGCCCGGAGCCGTGAGCATGTCCGGAGGCTGGACGCTGGCCATCGGAGCCGGGACCAAGGAACCCGACCTCGCCTTCAAATTCCTCAGCACTGCGCTGAACCGGGACAACTCCCTGAAGTTCACACTGGACAGCTCCCAGATCGCGGTCCGCAGCGATGTTGCCGGTGACTCCGGCTACCAGGCGGCCAACCCGTTCGTGAAGGACGTCTCCGGACTCGTCTCCGTCACCCGTTACCGCCCTGCCACGTCCGACTACCCCCGCATCTCCGCGGCAGTCCAGGAGGCAACGGAGGCCGTCATCACCGGAGCAAAGTCGCCCGAACAGGCCGCTGCGGACTACGACGCAGCCGTTGCGGACATTGTGGGCGGCGACAAGACCGTCCGGAAGTAAGCGGTGCCGGCCCGATCGGGGGGACGGGGCCTGCTGCGCTATCTGCCTGTCCTGCCTGCCCTCCTGCTCCTGCTGGTTTTCCTCGCCGGACCCGTGTTCTGGGCCTTCCAGGCCTCGTTCACCAATACCGGACTGACAGGCAGGAACGCACGCAATCCTGAATGGGTGGGGCTGGAGAACTACCAGCGGCTGCTGCTGGACCCGGTGTTTCCGCTCTCTCTGGGGCTGACCGTGCTGTTCGTGGGAGGGTCCGCTGTCCTGGGCCAGAACCTGCTGGGGCTGGCCCTGGCTGTACTGATGCGGCGGGCGCGCCGGGCCGTGTCTGCGGTAGTGGGCACCGCCGTGGTGGCGGCCTGGGTGCTTCCCGAAATCGTGGCGGCCTTCGCCGCCTACGCCTACTTCAGCCGGGACGGAACGCTGAACCAACTGCTGGGTGGCCTGGGGGCGGGGCAGCCTGACTGGCTCTATACATGGCCGATGGCGGCGGTGGTGCTGGCCAATATCTGGCGTGGCACGGCATTTTCGATGCTGGTGTACCGCGCTGCCCTCAACGATATTCCTGCAGAGGTGGTTGAAGCCGCCCAGATGGACGGCGCGGGCGGCTGGCAACGGCTGGCCTTCATTACGCTGCCCATGATCCGGAACAGCATCGCCACCAATCTGATGCTCATCACACTGCAGACGCTCGCTGTTTTCACCCTGATCTGGGTGATGACTGCCGGCGGCCCGGCCAACTCCAGCACTACCCTCCCGGTCCTGGCCTACCAGGAAGCCTTCAAGTTCGGCGACATCGGGTACGGGACTGCGGTGGCTTCGGTGCTGCTCCTCATCGGCGCGGTGTTCGGTGTCGGCTATATCCGGCTGCTGAGGGAGGGGAAGCGTTGACCGCGCCGGCAAGGGCACCAGGGGTTGCCCCCTCCGAAGCGCCCGCGCGTCCGCGCAGGCCGCGGCACCGCCGCAGCAGTCCCGCAGATCTGGTTCTTCTGCTGCTGGGCGCCTGTTTTGTGCTTCCCCTGCTGTGGCTCGTCCTGGCATCCTTTGACGCCGAAGCGGGCCACGAGACACAGATTCCAAAGGCCGTCACCCTGGACAACTTCGCCGCCGTGATGACACCCGGGCTCCTGCTGCAGCCGCTGTGGAACAGCCTGCTCCTCTCGGCCGGGACAGCCCTTGTCACGCTTGCGGCGGCCGTGCTCGCGGCCTATCCGCTGTCCCGCTTCCAGTCCCGGTTCAACACGCCGTTTATGACCGCGGTGCTTCTGGGCACCTGCCTGCCCATCACGGCCATCATGGTGCCGGTCTACGGGCTCTTCGTCCAGCTGGAACTGCTGGACTCCATGCCGGCCACCATCCTGTTTATGGCCGCCACCGCCCTGCCCATGGCCATTTGGATGACCCGGAACTTCATGGACGCGGTGCCGGTATCCCTGGAGGAAGCGGCGTGGGTGGACGGCGCGTCAAGGATGACTGCGCTGCGCACCATCGTCCTGCCGCTGATGCGGCAGGGGCTCGGCGTCGTGTTCATTTTTGTGTTTATCCAGGCCTGGGGCAACTTCTTCGTCCCGTTTGTGCTGCTCCTGTCCGAGGCAAAGCAGCCCGCGGCGGTGTCCATCTTCAGCTTCTTTGGACAGCACGGGGCAGTTGCCTATGGCCAGCTGGCCGCGTTCTCCATCCTGTATTCACTGCCGGTGCTGGCCCTGTACGTCATTGTGGCCAGGGGTGCCGGCAACTCCTTTGCACTGTCCGGAGCGGTGAGGGGATGAGCGGGTAGCGCCCACAGCGGAGCCGCGTCATTTGACCCCGGTCCGGCTACCCACCTGGCAGGTGCCTTGGCCTCGATGGTTGCCTAGCCCTGTTTATCGGTGGTTTGGCCGGTTCCGAATGCTATCGAGTCGAAGACTGCGCGTGCCTCTTTCGTCAGCTCCGGATTGATCGATTCGTGGAAATAGGTCACCCCGACCACACCGCGTTCGCCGTTCAAGTCGACCACCCGGTATGTTTCGCGCTCGGCGACGCTTGAGTACCAGCGGGTGCATATATACGACATGTCTGAGCGGATGCAGATCTTGTCGTCGTCGCAGGTTGTGATGTCCACGACGCCTTCGACGGAGTGATCGAACTCAACGCCGGAGTATTCGCCCACCATGACTTCGACGGGAGGGGTGCTCGCCGTTGACGTCTGCGCCGTCATCGCGTCGACGAAGGCCTCAACCGACGGATCGATCTCGACGAGCGCGCCCTGCCACGCGCATGCGTCCGTGGGCACATAGTCGGCGGGCCAGAAAGTCAGGAAGACCGACCATACGCCCGGGTGATCCGGGTCCTCCTTGGCCAGGGTGTCGCCGTCGTGGCTCGACCAGCCACTTGGGACGGTGACCTCCAAAGGCACGGTGAAGGCGGTGACGGAGTATGTGCCGGCGTCGATCTCGCCGCTCTCCGGCAGCGGGGCGACCGTGCGGGCCTCCGTAGTCGATGCGGGGGATGGCGCCTCGGCGGCGGTGCACCCTGAGAGGCCGGAACAGGCCAGGATTACGACGGCGGCACCCACCGGGTGCGAGCCCCCGCCGTTAGTGGCGCGGGAGCGCCGGTTGGAAGTCCACATCTCAAGTCCTTTACTTCGATCCATGCAGCGCCGTGGCTGTTCGACCAGTGAAGAACACGCCGGTATCAGCAGGATACTGCCGCCTAAGAACGCGGTATCGGCGCGATACCAGCCGTCTTGACGGATGGAGGGTCAGGGCGGATGGTGGCCTCATGGAGGTGCGCGTTCTTGGAGCGCTGACGCTCGATGAGGATCGGATTCCGTTGGCACGGCGGGATCGTGTGGTGTTGGGTGCGCTCACGGTCCGCTTGGGCGCATCACTGTCCGTCGAGTCCCTGGCCGAGGCTCTCTGGGGCAATGATCTGCCCCCCTCGTGGTCGAAGGTGATTCCGGGGTGCATCATGCGGTTGCGGCGGCTCATTGCGCCTGCACGGATCGAAACGACCGCATTCGGGTATCGGCTGACCGCGGACCACATCGAGGTCGATGCAGTCCAGTTCGAGCAGCTCGTCAGCCGGGGTTCCCAACAGCTGAAGCTTGGTGAGCCGGAACGTGCAGCACATTCATACTCGGAGGCCCTCGCGCTGTGGAGGGGTGAGGCGTTCGTCGAACTCATTGACTGGGGGCCGGCCCAGATCGCGTCCGGCCGCCTTGAAGAGATCCGCCTGGGGGCCGAGGAACTGCTCCTCGACGCGCGGCTGCAGGCCGGTGAGGTCCAGGAGGTGGCAGCCTTGGCGCGCGCCCGCGTTGCCGAAGCTCCGCTGCGCGAGCGGCGATGGGTCATGCTGAGCGTGGCGCAGTACCGCCAGGGCCGGCAGGCGGAAGCGATGGCAACCGTGCGGAGGGCGCGGGGACTCCTTGTTGCCGAGCTTGGACTGGATCCGTGCACAGAGCTCGCTGAACTGGAGCAAGCCATTCTCCGGCAGGATCCCTCGTTGCTGTCCGCCCAGGTATTCCGGGCCGGGAGCTCCGAGTGTCCGTACTTCGGCCTGCCTCCCGCCGGCATGGAGGATGCCGAGCGGTACTTCGGCCGTGAGCAGGAGCTGGACTGGGCACTTCGGGCACTCGAGGAGCATGGTGTGCTGCTCATCTCGGGCTCATCGGGCATCGGCAAGTCCTCCTTCGCCAAGGCAGGCATCGGCGCCCGGTTCGCCGCAGGCGGCACGCAGGTTGCTGTAGTAACACCCGGCGAGCATCCTCTCGAGGCCCTACGGGAAGTAGTCCGAACGGCCGGAAGTTCGCTGCTCATCATCGATCAATGCGAGCAGGCGTTCGCCGCGGAGAACCCTGCCGATACCAGTGAGTTCTTTGAAGCGCTGTCACGGGAAGTCTTCCGCGGGATGCTCGTCGTCACTGTCCGTGCCGACCGTCTGGGAGACCTGGCTGAACACGAAGGCTTCGCCAAAATCATCCAATCGCACATGCTCATGCTCACCGCGTTCGGCCCTGACGGACTGCGTGCTGTGATCGAGAAGCCGGCAGAGCAGGCCGGGCTCATCCTGGAGCCGGGCCTCGTCGAGATCCTCGTCCGTGACGCCGATGGGCGGAACCTGCCGCTGCTGTCCCACTCCCTGCGGCAGGTATGGTCTCGCCGGGAGGGCCGCGTGATGACGGTGGACGGGTACCGGGCATCGGGTGAGATCAACGGTGCCGTTGCGAAGACCGCCGAAGAGGTCTTCGCCGAGCTCTCAGCGGAGGGCCAGCGTCTGCTGCGCGATATCCTTCTCCGTCTTGTCGAAGCTTCCGCGGACGGTGCAATGGTTTCCCGTCGGATCGAGCGCAGCAGGATCGCAATCGACGACGCCCATGCCAGGATCGTGGATCGACTGGTCGATGCCCGCCTTCTCACCACGGACAGGGAAACTGTCCAGCTGTCCCATGAGGCGCTGGCACGCGAGTGGCCACGGCTGAAGGAGTGGCTCGCCGATGACGTCGAGGGTCAGCGGATCATGCGGCATCTTGGTTCCGCAGCCACTGCCTGGGAGGCGATGGGACGCCCCAACAGCGAGCTCTACCGCGGCAGCCGGCAAACGGCGGCCCAGCAGTGGCGGGATGCGGTTAATCCCGCGCTCACCGCGGTTGAGCGGGAATTCCTTGAAGCCGGCGCAACTGCTGAAACCGAGGGACTGGCTGCTACCCGGAGGCAGTTGGACAAGGAGCGCAGCATGGTGCGCCGCCTGTCCTGGGTGTCAGCCGGCGCAGCAGGTCTCGCAATCGTTGCTGTAACGGCAGGCCTCCTGGCCGGGTTCCAGGCGAACCTTGCCGAGGAGCGGGCGTCGGTCGCAGAGGCACGGCGCGTTGCGGCGGCCGCCTTGGAGGATCCGGAATTTGATCGCGCGCTGCTGCTCGCCGTAGAGGCCGTCCAGCTCTGGGACAACTCCGAAACGCGTGCCAATCTTGTGAGGGTTTTCTCGCGGGCACCCCGTGCCACAAGCATCACCCGCATCCAGGAAGATGGAGTGACGCCTGCAAGCATGTCGCTCGCGAAGAGCGGAACCCGCGCGGCGGTGATTGACAGCAACGGGGATCTCCGGCTACTCGATCTCGCCAACCGATCCCAGCTTGGCGAATATTCACCAGGCACGGTGGCGGCAACCGCCATCGACCCCGTTTCGGGCCACGTTGCATTCAGCAGGACATTGGGCCTCTGCTACGACCTCCCCTGCGACCGGGGACGAACGGGAACGCTCGACCTCGCGAACGGGGGCCGCTCGGGCCTGAAGACCTACCGTGGGTTAACTGAGGCGGCGGCAGACGTTGAATACTCTGCCGACGGATCCCTGTTCGCGGCGCTGGCGGCCACGCTTTGGATGGAACCGTCGGCGGGCGTCGCCCTCTGGCGGGGCGGCAGCGGCGATCCGATGCTCCTGAACCTGGAGGTGAACAGTTCTGACCCGGGGCCTTCCGGGTTGGGGGGACAGTTCGGCGCACTCAAGTTTGCGCCGGACGGCTCTCGCCTGTACGCCAGCCGATTAGGACCCACCGTGGTGATTGACACGTCCTCAGGCAAGGAGATCGACCGGATAGCCGGCAACGGGCTTCTGGCCGTCAGCCCGGATGGACGTCGGGTGGCGGTCCGGGACGGCTTGCTCGCGGTCCGCATCGTCGATGTTTCAGGGACAGCGCCACCTATCACGGTCTCATTGCCAGCGACCCCGACGGGGGCGGACTTCAGTCCTGATGGAGGCCAGATCGCCATCCCCGCCGGTACCCGGGTGGTGGTGGTTAACGCCGGGACCGGGGATACCACGGAAAATCTTCGCACTCACGATGGCGGGGTCACCACAGCAGAGTTCCGGTCGACCGGCGAGCTGGTGACGGCCGGAGCAGACGGCGCGATAGTGACGTGGGATCTCGGCGACTGGTCGGCGAACTTTCGCACCCACACTTTTGCCAGCAGAGGCATCTTCCTCGAAGAGGAGGACGAGCGCAGGCTCGTGCTCGAACAACCAGACGGCAACACTCAAGTGATAGTCGCCGAACCGGCGGCGTGGCAGGACCATGCGTGCCGGATCGCAGGACGGGTGTTGACGGAGAAGGAGTGGAGGGATCTGTTGGGAACCCGTCCATACTCCCCGGCATGCCGCGACTAACCGGCACCCCGCATCAATCCCGTCAGTCGATGTCCTCCACCACCACGCCGAAGGGGATGCTGTCGTCCAGGTGCGCCTGGTGGCCGGTTGCACCGGGGTTGTAAACAACCCGGACTCCATGAAGCTTGTCCGCCGCTGACTGCTGCAGGACAGGCTTGACGGTGCTGATGAACATCTCGCTCTTGTCGGCGAGAAACTCCTTGTAACTGGCTGGAAGCTCGCTCATGTCAAAAGAATAGACCTGCACAGCGGCGGTGGGGAGGGGTCCCCATTGCCAGAACCCGAGGGGCCGTCTTGGATAGGATGGCGGCGGAGCGCGGTCCGGCCGGGAACGCGCGCCCAACACAGCCACCAGGGGGAATTGCAGTGCTTCAAACCAGCTCTTCGGCAAGGATCGAACCGCAGGAGCTGGCCCGGGCGCAGCAGGTTGCAGCCAGCATTTCCAGGAGCTTCGACGCCAAGATGGTGGGCCAGTCCCGCCTGCGCGAATCGCTGCTGGTGGGCCTGCTCACCGGCGGCCACATCCTGCTGGAAAGCGTTCCGGGCCTTGCCAAGACCACCGCTGCCCAGACCGTCGCCGAGGCCATCAGCGCCGAGTTCCGGCGGATCCAGTGCACACCGGACCTGCTGCCAAGCGACATCGTGGGGACCCAGATCTACGACGCCGCCAAGGGGACTTTCATCACCCAACTGGGCCCGGTGCACGCCAACATCGTGCTGCTGGATGAGATCAACCGCTCCAGCGCGAAGACCCAGAGCGCCATGCTGGAGGCCATGCAGGAACGGCAGACCTCCATCGGCGGCCAGGAATACCGGCTGCCGTCCCCGTTCCTGGTCCTGGCCACCCAGAACCCGATTGAGCAGGAAGGCACCTACCAGCTTCCGGAAGCCCAGATGGACCGCTTTATGCTCAAGGACGTCCTCGACTACCCCTCGCCCGCGGAGGAAGCCGAGATCATCCGCCGGATCGACGCCGGAGTTTTCACCGACGGGCAAAAGCCGGCAGCTGCGGCCTCCCTGGATGCGGTGGCCGGCATCCAGGACGTGGTGAAGCGGATCTACATCGATCCGGCGGTCATCAACTACATCGTGGGGCTGGTCTACGTCACCCGGAACGCGCAGCAGTACATCGACCCGCGGCTCGCCGGCTTTATTGAGTTCGGCGCCAGCCCGCGCGCCAGCATCGCCTTCAGTCAGGCGGCACGCGCAGTGGCGCTGCTGCAGGGCCGGGACCACGTGATCCCGGAGGACGTGAAATCCCTCGCCCACCGCGTCCTGCGGCACCGGCTCATCCTGAATTTCGAGGCAGTGGCGGAGCAGGTGCCGGTGGAGACGGTGATCGACGCCGTAGTCGCCGCCGTCCAGACACCCTGAGGCCGGAATGACCAGCCTCCTTCCCCGGGTGAAGTCGAAGATGGCCATCTTCGCGCACCGCAAGGCCCGTGGCATGCTCGACGGCGAATACGGTTCCGTGTTCCGCGGACGCAGCCTGGACTTTGACGATCTCCGCGCCTACGTTCCCGGCGACGAGGTGCGCGACATCGACTGGAAGGCGACGGCCCGCCACGGCACGCCGCTGATCAAGAGATACGTGGCCGTCCGGCGGCAAACTGTCCTGCTTATCACCGATACCGGGCGCAACATGGCAGCCGAAGCTGCCGGCGGGGAAATCAAGAAGGAAATTGCCGTCATGGCGCTGGGGGTGATGGGATACCTGGCCCACCGGCACGGGGACGTGGTGGGCCTGGTGAGCGGCGACGCCAAGGAGACAAAGTCGCTGCCGGCCAAGGGCGGCGAAGCCCACCTCGAACGGCTTCTGCGCCACGTCCATGCCAGTGCCACCGCGGATTCCGCTGCCAGCCGACTGGAGGACCAGCTGGAGCATGTGGCCCGCACCGTCAAGGGGAGATTCCTGCTGTTCGTCGTGGCGGACGAAATAACGGCCACCCCTTCGCTGGCCGGTCTGCTCCGCCGGCTCCGGGCGCAGCACGAGATCCTCTGGCTCACGGTCCGCGATGCCGAACTGGCTATTGGAGGCGATTGGTACAGCGTGCACGATTCCACACCACTGCCAGGGCACTTGGCCGGGTCCGCCGGTGTGGCCGCAGCTTATGCCCGGGCGGTGACGGACAGGGACGCCGGCCGGCAGGACATGCTCCGCCAGGCAGGAATCGCCGAGGGTTCGGTTTCCGGCAGCCAGGACGTCATGACGGAACTGTTCGCACTCCTGGAAAGGCACCGGCGTGCAGGCTGACCCCGGATTCATCGGCCCGCTGCCCTACAATCCTCTATGGACCTGGGCAGGCGCAGCCCTGGTGCTGCTGGTAGCGGCCTGGTATGTGTTTGTCCTGGCCGGCACCAGGCGTCCCCGGCCGAAGCAGGCTTCCCGCCCCGCCCCCCTTACCGACCTGCCTGCACTCCAGAGGGCCTACCTCCAACGCATCGCTGACGTGGAGCAGCAGGCGGCAGCGGGGAACATGAGTGCCCGTGCCGCCCATCAGGAGATCAGCCTCCTGCTGCGGCGGTTCGTGCGCGACGCCACCGGGGTGGACGCTCCCAGGATGACGCAGGCCGACCTCGCGAAGCACCCCCTGCCTGAGGCCGCGAACGCCGTCGGTGCGCTGTACCCGGGCGAGTTCGGGCCCGAGCCGCTGCCCGCCGTCGCGTCCTCCGCCGCGACGGCACGCGAGGCGGTGCGCTCGTGGAGCTGATGTTCTGGTGGGTGGTTCCACTGGGTGCCGCCGGTGCGGCTCTCGCGGCCTGGGCGGCGCTGCGTCCGGGCAGGAATGCAAATGCACGACGCCGGCCGGCAGCCCACGTTGACAGGCTCACGTTGCTGCCCGAGTACCAGGCGGCGTTGCGGCGGCACCGCCGCTGGCTTGCTGTTGCAGCAGCCGCCTGCGGCGCCCTGTTGGCGTCAACCCTGCTGGCCGCCGCCCGCCCTGTGGACGTGGACACTATCCGGCCGGAGCAGCACAACCGCGACGTTGTCCTGTGCCTGGACGCCTCCGGATCCATGAGCAGCGCGGACGCCGAGGTGGTGGATGCGTTCGCCCGGCTGGCCGAAGACTTTAAGGGCGAACGGATCGGGCTCACTGTTTTTGACAGCACAGCCGTCCAGGTCTTCCCCCTCACCGACGACTATGAGTACGCCCGGGAACAGCTGACCCTTGCGCGGGACGCCTTCAACGGCAAACCAGGAACATCCGGCTTCCTCGACGGGACCTGGAGCGGCCGCGGCTCATCATTGATCGGGGACGGCCTGGCCTCCTGCGTCACCAGCTTCCCGCCCGGCACGGGCCAGGCAGGCAGCAACCATGCAGGCAGCAACGAAGCAAGCGCCGGCCGGGAGAACGAACCACCCCGGCGCTCGCGGTCAGTGGTCCTCGCCACGGACAACTTCGTTTCGGGGGATCCCATCATGACCCTTGCGGAAGCTGCCCAAATGGCGAAGGAACGGGATGTGCATGTTTATGCCCTCAACCCCGGAGACTTTGATTACGGGACCGATGCGAACCAGCCCGGGGCGCAGCTGAGGGCGGCCGCCGAGCTCAGCGGGGGAGCCTACTACGCCCTGGACAGCCCGGAGGCAGTGCCCGGCATTGTGCGCGCGGTGCAGGACACCGAAGCAACTGCCCTCCAGGGGGCGCCCCGGGCTGTGGTCACCGAGGGGCCCGACCTGCCACTGGCCGCCGCCCTGTTGTCCGGGCTCGTCCTTGCTGTGGCTTCCTGGCGGCTCAGGCCATGACGCTGCTGCCGGTCCTGCCGTGGTGGATCCTCCTGCCTGTCATCGCGGCTATCCTCTTGTTCCTGGTTTGGCGGATCGTACTCGAACGGCGGCGGCCCGGCCGCCGGGCGTGGGTCCGCCGGAGCGTGCTGGTTCTCCTCGTCGTGGCGGCGGCACTCCGGCCCGGCCTGCCGGGCGGTTCCGTCCAGGCCGCCGCCGCGGATCTCAACGTCTTTTTTGTCGTGGACACCACCAGCAGCATGGTGGCCGAGGACTACGGACATGCGGCGCCCCGCCTGGCCGGCGTCCGCCGGGACATCACCACCATCGCCGAGGAACTGCCCGGGGCCCGGTTCTCCGTGATCACCTTTGACACCGAAGCCCGTGTCCGGATGCCCCTGACCACCGACACTTCAGCGCTGGAAACCATCACCGCCATCCTCGAACCGCAGGTCACGGTCTATGCCAAAGGGAGCAGCATCACCGCCGCGCGTGAGCTGCTGGCTGAACGCCTGTCGGCGGCCAGGGACACCCACCCCGGCCGGCCACGGCTGGTGTTCTACCTGGGTGACGGCGAGCAAACCAGCGGAAAGGAACCAGCACCCCTCACGCTCGACGACGGCCTGGTGGCCGGGGGAGCGGTGCTGGGATACGGAACGTCCGGCGGTGGACGCATGAAGGAGAACACCGGGATGGAGTCCGACGCCGATGCCCCCTACATCCAGGACTCCACCGGGGGTGCCGCCGGGGACGCCGTATCGGTCATCGATGAGGGCAGGCTGCGGGAGATCGCGGCCCAGCTGGGCGTCCCCTACGTGCACCGGTCGGATGGGGATCCGGCCTCAGCCATGCTGCAGGAGGCGCGGCCCGGGGCACTGGAACGGGCTCCGGAGGACAGCACCTTGACCGGCAGGACCGAGGTCTACTGGCTCCTTGCCGCCGCGGCCTTTGTGCTCGGGCTGCTGGAGATGACAGGGATCGTCCGGCAGTTGCGCGAGGTGCGGCCTGCCGGCAGGCCTCTTCGTGCGCCGCACGGCGGCCAGCCCAAGGAGCGGGCACGATGAGGCGCCGCCTGCTCGTGTGGTCAGCCCTGCCCGCCGTGCTGGTGCTGTGCCTGGCGGCCAGGCTGCTCAGCCTTGATCCCCTTGCCGGGCACGCAGCCAGGGCCTTCGACGCCAAGGACGCGGCCGCCGTCGGACAAGCTGCAGATGGGCTCATGGCCGGAAATATTGTGGAGCGGCACAAGGCGCCCTTCGCAGCCGGGGACGCCCAGGCGCTCGCCGGCAACTTTGCCGCTGCCCGGCTGCGCTTCGAGGACGCACTGGAACTGGCCCCGGCAGGCTCCCCCGACGCCTGCGCCATCCGGCTCAACCTGGTCCTGTCCCTGGAACGGCTCGGGGACGAGAAGCAGCGGGCGGAGGACCGGGCGGGTGCCGCAGCCCTGTTTACCGAGGCACTGGAGGTTGCCGGTGCAGCCCCGGACGGATGCTTCTCCGGAAGAGCGGCGGCTGATGCCGGTGAAAAACTCAGCGAGGCCGAAGGGCGCCTGAACGGGAAACTCACCACGGCCGGAGACTCCGCTGCGGAGCAGGGCGATGCGGCGGAGGAGAGCCCGCCGGGGGAACGGGAGGCAGATTCCCCGAGCCCGAACCAGCTGGAACAGCTGGAGCAGAGCGCGCGGGAGTCCCAGCGGGAACGCAACAAGGGACGGGAACGCTCGGACTACCTTGAGGACTCCGGAACCGGTACCTGCGTGGACCGGCCGTGGTGATTGGCCTTGGTGAGGGGGCGGCGGCAGCCGTGAAGGGGTGCCCGAGCGAAGATTATTCTGTCCAGGAAAGAAACAAGGCGTAAGACTGCGTCTTAATTCGGACCCCAACTTGAAAGCTCCTCCGGTCGCTCATAGAGTTCTATACAAGTTACCGCGGTAACGTGTCAGCGATCCTCCGTTGCGGAGGGTGTGGGTGCCCCCATGTGGGCCTGACATTTGCTCACGGAGAACTTCATTCCAGGCGTCACAGTCGCGGCTCCGTCCTTATGAAGTTTTTTCGTGTTCCCCAAACTCAAATTCATTGCCGGCCTCCCGTCGTATGTTGGCAGGGGAGCCCCCAATGGCCCAAAGCCAAGGATGCAAATGTCGCCACCAGGCCTTATCGACACACACCCGAATCTCTCCGACACCGCCCCGGTGGCGCTTTCCTACGAGCTTTTCCCGCCCCGTTCGCCGGCAGCAGCGGAAACGCTCTGGACCACCATCCGGGAACTGGAAACCACCGAGCCCGACTACGTCTCCGTCACCTATGGTGCCAGCGGCTCCAACCGGGACACCGCCGTCGAGCTCATCAACCGGCTCCTGCTCGAAACCACCCTCCGGCCGCTGGCCCACCTGACCTGCGTTGGCAATACGCCGCAGGAACTGGCGGGCATCATCGGCGAACTGCTGGACACCGGTGTGCGCGGAATCCTCGCGCTGCGCGGCGATCTTCCCAAGGACGGCGGCGAACCCGTTCCGGGGGCCCTGCGGTACGCCCAGGACTTGATCGAACTCATCCGCCGGGTGGAGCAGCGGCGTTCAGCACTGCTCTGTGCAGGAAAGATTGCTGTTGGCGTGGCGGCATACCCCACCCGGCACCCCGAGTCGCCGAGTGAGGAGCACGACGTCGAGGTGCTGCTCGCCAAGCAGCGTTCCGGCGCGGACTTCGCCATCACCCAGGTCTTCTTCCAGGCAGAGCAGTACGCCGACCTCCTCACCCGGGCACGCCGTGCGGGCGTCACCATCCCCATCATTCCCGGCGTGATGCCGCTGACCAGCCTCCGCCGCCTCAAACGGCTGGGCGAGCTGGCGGGAGTCGAGCCGGCCGCAGAACTGATGGAACGCCTGGCCGCCGCGGACAACGACATCGAACGCCTCCACATCGGCGTCGATGCCACCGTGGACCTGGCCAACGCCGCCCTGGATGCAGGTGCGCCCGGCATCCACCTCTACACCTTCAATGAACACCAAAGCGCACTGGAAGTGCTGGACAAACTGGCCCTTCCCCGGCACTCCCGTTCCGGGATCCGGCGGGACGCTCTCGCCCGGCGCCAGCTCGCCAGCTGACGGCTTCCGCGAGCCACCCCACGCTTTAGGCCCCGGCGTCAAGCCCACACTTTCAAACCCAGCTCCTACGTGAGGATTTGCCATGCCGGAAAACAACACGCCTTTCCCGTCCGCCTCACTCCTCGGCTACCCCCGCATTGGCCGCCGCCGCGAGCTCAAGAAGGCCGTCGAGGCCTACTGGGCCGGCAAGATCGACGCCGCCGCACTGGACGCCGCCGCCAAGGCCATCCAGCTGGCCATCGCCAGGCGCCTGCAGGAAATCGGCCTGACCGAAGCCGCCGCCGTCCCGGGCACCTTCTCCTACTACGACCAGGTCCTGGACACCACCGCGCACCTCGGCGCAGTGCCGGCCCGCTTCGGCAAACTCCTCAACGCTGAGGGACAGCTGGACATCGACGGCTACTTCACCCTGGCCCGCGGCAACAAGGAACAGCAGCCGCTGGAAATGACCAAGTGGTTCGACACCAACTACCACTACCTGGTGCCGGAAATCGGTCCGGAGACCGAGTTCACCCTCGCTTCCACCGCAAAGGTTGAGGAGTTCGCCTTCGCGCTGGCCAACGGCATCGAGACCCGCCCGTACATCGTTGGCCCGGTCACCTACCTGCTGCTCTCCAAGGCCTCCGACGACGCCCCCGCCGGCTTCGCCCCGCTGTCCCGCCTCGAGGACATCCTGCCCGTCTACGTCCAGCTGCTCGAGAAGCTCGCAGCAGCCGGAGCCGGCTGGGTCCAGCTCGACGAGCCGGCCCTGGTGGTTGACCAGGACACCCCTGCCGCCGACATCGAAGCAGCCGTTGCCCGCGCCTACGAGGTCCTCACCGCTGCGGCCAACCGCCCGCAGATCCTCGTGTCCACCCCCTACGGCTCGCTCGACGGCCAGCTGGACATCCTCGCCGCCACCAACATCGACGCCCTGCACATCGACGTCTTCAAGGGCACAGTTCCCTCCGCCGCCACCCTGGCGGGCCTGGGCACCAAGACCCTGGTTGCCGGCGTCGTGGACGGCCACAACATCTGGCGCAACGACCTCGCCGCATCTGCCGCCAAGCTGGATGCACTGAAGGAAGCCCCCGGCAGGCTCGCCGTCTCCACCTCCACTTCCACCCAGCACGTCCCGCACGACGTTGCCGAGGAAATCCAGCTGTCCGAGCAGCTGCGCAGCTGGCTCGCGTTCTCCGACCAGAAGGCCGTGGAGGTCAAGACCCTCGCCGCATACCTGGCAGATCCCGCCTCCGCGAAGGCAGCCATCGACGAGGCAACCGCGGTGATCGCCTCCCGTGCCACCGCCGAAGGCGTTCGCCGTGCAGACGTCCGGGCCCGCACCGAGGCCCTGACCGCTGCAGACTTCTCCCGCTCCGAGTACCCGGTCCGTGAAGCAGCCCAGAAACAGGCGCTGAACCTGCCGCCGCTGCCTACCACCACCATCGGTTCCTTCCCGCAGACGTCGGAGATCCGTTCGGCCCGTGCCAGCAACAATAAGGGCGATCTCACCAACGAGCAGTACGAAAAGCTCATGAAGGACGAGATCAAGCGCGTTGTGGACCTGCAGGAAGAGCTGGGATACGACGTCCTGGTGCACGGCGAGCCCGAGCGCAACGACATGGTGCAGTACTTCGCCGAGAACCTCGAAGGCTTCGACGTCACCGTCCACGGCTGGGTCCAGTCCTACGGCTCCCGCTGCACCCGTCCGTCCATCCTGTGGGGCGATGTGACCCGCAGCGCCCCCATCACGGTGAAGTGGGCCGAGTACGCGCAGTCCCTGACCAGCAAGCCGATGAAGGGCATGCTCACGGGTCCGGTCACCATCCTGGCCTGGTCCTTCGTCCGTGACGACCAGCCGCTGGGCGAGACCGCCAACCAGGTCGGGCTGGCCCTGCGCGACGAGATCGCCGACCTCGAAGCCGCCGGCATCAAGGTCATCCAGGTGGATGAGCCCGCCCTGCGCGAGCTCCTCCCGCTGCGCAAGGCGGACCACGCCGACTACCTGAAGTGGTCCGTGGACTCTTTCCGCCTGGCCACCGCCGGTGCAGCCGACGCAACCCAGATCCACACCCACCTCTGCTACTCGGAGTTCGGCGTGATCATCGACGCGATCGACGGCCTGGACGCGGACGTGACCTCCATCGAGGCCGCTCGTTCCCGCATGGAGGTGGTGCACGACCTTGAGTCGCACGGCTTCGACCGCGGCGTTGGTCCGGGTGTCTACGACATCCACTCGCCGCGCGTTCCCGGCACCGAGGAAGTGACTGAGCTGCTCAGCACGGCCGTGAAGCACGTTCCGTCCCGCCAGCTCTGGGTCAACCCGGACTGCGGCCTGAAGACCCGCGGCTACGTTGAGACTGAGGAATCCCTGCGGAACCTGGTCGAGGCCACCAAGACGGTCCGCGCCGGACTGCTGGAAGCTGCGAAGTAACCGAGCGAACCATCGGGCCGGTCACCCCAGGTGACCGGCCGACGTCGTTTCTGTTCGGCGCCCTAGCCTGTCGAAGCCGTCGTCTCCTCCATCCGCCAGGCACTGACAGCAAGCCAGACAGTCCAGATGACGGTAGCGATGATACCGACCAGGGTGGGCAGCGAATTGGCGGCGGCGAAACCATGTTCGCCGATGATCCAGCCTTGCGCCAGATATGCCAGCCCGGACAGCGCCATCAGCCAGCCGATAGCCCGGGAGACACGGCGCCGCGCAGCCACCGCGGCGCCCAGGAGAAGCAGCGCGACGCCCAGCAGGAAGCTCTGGTAGCTGCGCATTCCCCATTCAAGCCAGCGGATCCCCTCGGCGGTGGCGAATCGTGCCGCCTTGTCCGGCTCGGCAGCGGCAGCCCATGCATCCACCGCCTGTTTGAGGGCTACACCGTCAACTGCCTGCAGCGCGCCGTAAAGTGCCAACGCGAGGACGGCAGCAAGAGACCCCATGCCGGCGATCCACGCTTGGGCACCCCGCCGCAGGTCCAGGGCGGACCAGAGAGTTACCAGTCCGGCGCACACCAGCGCCATGCCAACAAACTGACCCAAGTGGACCGCGGTCCAGATACTGCTGTTGGCGTAGGCAGTAAACGATGCTGCATGGTCGTTCGGGTCATGGGACTCCGCGTGCAGCAGTCCAGCCAGGAGTGAGACCACCACACCGGCGACGAGCAGTGTCGCAGCAAGCCGCCAGGTCCCGGTTCTGGTTCCGCCCATGGCCCACCACCCCGGGTTTTAGGACTCCCAGACGATCTCGTCGTCCACTACGCCGTCTTCGTCCGCCGAGGCCACCAGGACTTCATCGGTGAAGTGCTCGCCCAGGGTGAAGTCCATCACGAAGTAGCGTTCAGGCTGGCCCGGATAGATACCCACGTGGCCGAGTTTCAGTGCCTTGAGGAACACTTCCTTGGTGAGCTGGCTCCGGTCCTCCACACCAAAAACCTTGTGCAGGTATTCGTCCTTGAGCGCGTTGCAGTGGAAGTGAAGGTATTCCTGGGGGCTGGTGCCTTCCTGGTCCAGCTCCTCCGCAATCATGTCCCGCACTTCGTCGACCAGTTCGGGCAGGAACCGCAGGCGGTAATCGACTTTGCGCATTGCCGCCTCGTCGAAGTGGTCGTGCGCGGTGATATTCAGGTCGATCTCCAGCGGATGGCCGCGCAGCTCATGTTTGGCAGCGATGTTGTGATCGCTGCCGTGATTGAGCTCGATCTCGCCAAAGTGCTGGCTCGCTACCTTGTTCATAGTTTCAACATAGACCCGAACAGCGGTGCATTCCAGCGTTCGGGCCTAATTCACCGCCTTGGGCATCCCGGCGAAGGTCTCGGCTAGCAAGTCGACAAACAGCTGTACCCGCGCGGTTTTCCTGTCGTTGATGAGCAGTGCGAAAACATTGCGGGCCAGCCGGATTTCCGGTACGTCCAGCACCACCACGCCTGCGGGTTTGTTCCGCAGCGCGAGCTCGGGGACCAGGGCCGCCCCCAGCCCGGCAGCCGCCATCTCCAGGCTGGCATGGAAGTCGTCGCTGTGGGCCACTACCCGTGGGTGCAGGTTGCAGCCGGCAAAGAGCCGCTCGATGACCATGGCATCGCTCGTTCCGGGGTGGTGCATGATCCAGGGCATCTCGGACAAATGGTCCGCTGCCACTTTCGCTTCGGCACGGAAACCCCAGCCGGCAGGCAGCACCACACGGAAGTCGTCGTCGCCGATCCATTGCCTGTTGATCGTGTTGGGCCACGCGAAGCCGGTCTGGCCCACCTGGAAAACCACCGCCAGGTCCAGGTCGCCGCCGGCGCGCAGCCCCTGGATGGTCTGGCCGGGCTCAGCGACGGAGACCTTCAGGTCGATGCCCAGGTTCTTCCACGTTGGATTCTTCAGGATCCGCGGCAGGACAAAGGTGGCCAGGCTGGGGAAGATCCCGAGCCGCAGTTCCTGGTGCGCCGAATCCTGTGTTTTAGAGGCGGCAGCCATGAGTGCCTCGATGTCCGTGAGTACCTTGGCGGCGTGCCGGGTCATCACGACGGCGGCTTCCGTGGGCACCACGCTGCGCGCCGAGCGCTGGAAAAGGACGACGCCGGTGTCCCGTTCCAGCGCGGACATCTGCTGGGAAACGGCTGAGGCGGTGTAGCCAAGCGTTGACGCGGCGGCCGCGAACGAGCCCAGCCGCGTGACCTCCAGGAGGGTCTTCAGGTGTACCGGATTTACCACCAGCCCACAGTACTCTGCCGCCTCCTGTCGAAAAAGCTGAAGCACGCACCCATCCGGCGGCCCGGGTGCTGCGAACTTCCCTACGTATACACATACCTGGCAAATGTTCAGCAGAGGAGCATCAATTGTCACCTGACCCAGCAGCAAGCGGAACCGGACGACGGCGGGTGGCCGTCATAGGCAGCGGCGTTGCCGGCCTCATGGCCGCCTATGTCCTCAACCGCGAGGACGACGTGACCCTGTTCGAGGCGGATTCGCGGCTGGGCGGACACGCCCACACCCACGACATGCCGCAACCGGACGGCTCGGTTCTCGGCGTGGACACCGGATTCATCGTCCACAACGAGCGGACGTACCCCACACTGCTGCGGCTGTTTGCCGAGCTGGGGGTGGAAACCCAGGATTCCGAAATGAGCATGTCCATCCGCTGCGACGGCTGCGGGCTGGAATACGCCGGTGCCCGTGGCGGTGCCCGCGGCATCATCGCCCGTCCGTCCAGCCTGCTGCGGGGCCGCTACCTGCTGATGCTGCTGGAGGTCACCCGTTTCTACCGCAAGGCCAGGGCGCTGCTGAACACGGCCCCGGTCTCCGCAGTCAGCCCGGAGGCGGCAGTTCCCGAGCTGACCCTGGGCGAATTCCTCGAACGGGAAAACTTCAGCCCCTACTTCATTTCCCACTTTATGACCCCGATGGTCAGCGCCGTCTGGTCCTGCGACCCCACCACCGCTTTGGCCTATCCGGCCCGCTACCTCTTCACGTTCCTTGGGCACCACGGGCTGCTGGGCGTCAAGGGCTCACCCCAGTGGCGCACGGTCACCGGCGGCTCGGCGCGGTATGTGGAGAAGCTGGCGGCCACCCTTCCGGATGTCCGGCTCAACACACCCGTTTCCGCCGTCCGGCGGCACGCGCTTGGTGTCGAACTGGTGACCGAAGCCGGAGTGGAAGATTTCCAGGCCGTTGTTATTGCCACCCACCCGGCGCAGGCGCTCGGGTTCCTGGCCGACGCCACGCCGGACGAGAAGGAAGCGCTGGGCGGGATGCCGTATTCGGTGAACCACACCGTGTTCCACCAGGATCCGGCTGTTCTGCCGTCCGCCGACAATGCCCGGGCATCCTGGAACTACCGGCTGCCGTCCTGCGAAGCCCGGCCGGACAAGGTCCTGGTCAGCTACGACCTGACGCGCCTGCAGCGGCTGAGCCCGCTGGACGGCAAGCGGTACCTGGTGAGCCTGGGGGAGTCCGAACTCATTGCCGATGAGGCAGTACTGGAACGGATGGTCTACGAGCACCCGCAGTACACGCCCGAATCGGTGCAGGCACAGCAGGCAATCGCTGCACTCAGCGACGAGCGCATTGCCTACGCCGGCGCATACCTTGGCTGGGGTTTCCACGAGGATGGCGCGCTGTCCGGCGTCCGGGCCGCCGGGAAGCTTGGCCGGCAATGGGCTCCTGTCCTGCCCGCTGAAGGACCCGCTTCGTTCGATGACGGCGGGCGGCAGCTTGCTGCCGCCGCGGAACCGGTATGAGCTCCGCGATCTACCGCACCTCCATCTCGCACGTGCGGCATACCCCGTTGAAAAACTCGTTCACGTACCGCAGCTACAGCTGGTTCGTCGACGTTGACAGGCTTCCGAGGCTGCCGTTACCGCTGCGGCCGTTGGCCGTCTTCCGGTCCGGCGACCATCTGGGCGA
The DNA here is from genome assembly GCF_057656635.1 of Arthrobacter sp. Soil_C_49. Lineage (NCBI taxonomy): Bacteria > Bacillati > Actinomycetota > Actinomycetes > Micrococcales > Micrococcaceae > Arthrobacter > Arthrobacter sp. Soil_C_49. The sequence goes on along the minus strand of NZ_JBDGJZ010000005.1, from coordinate 17,093 downwards.
TCCGGACGCCACCATCCGCAGCAACGTGGAGCGGTACCTGCGCACGCAGGGGATAGAGCCCGACGGCGGCCCTATCCACATGCTGACCAGCGCCAGGGTCTTCGGCTACGTGTTCAATCCGCTGACGTTGTTCTGGTGCTACCGCTCCAGCGGCGAGCTTGAGTGCGTGGTTGCCGAGGTCCACAACACGTACGGAGAGCGGCACTGCTACCTCCTCCGGACGGACCCCTCCGGGCGGGCCTCCGTTCCCAAGGCGTTCTACGTTTCACCGTTCAACGATGTGGACGGGCAATACCGGATGAAGCTGCCTGCGCCGGGGGAGCGGCTGGCCGTTTCCATCGTCCTGGACCGCGAGGGCCACCGGCCGTTCGTCGCGTCCATGGATGGGTCGCGCCGGCCCGCCACCGTGCGGAACATCCTGGCGGCGGCGTTCACGGTTCCGGCCGCGCCGCTGCTGGTTTCCGCGCTCATCCGGGTACAGGGCATTACACTCTGGGCAAGACGCCTGCCCGTCGTCGCCAGACCACACCACCCCTCACAGGAGGCAGTTCAATGACAATGACGGACGACAACGAAACGGCCGCAGCTCCTTTCCGGGAAAAGGCCGCGCAGCAGGCTGAAGCCAAAGCCATGAAGGCGGCGCCTGGCCAAGGTGCCACGCAGCTGGCCGGAGCCTGGCACCCAACGGGAGTGCCGGCGTCGCCCGCCACCATCGATGCGGACCTGTGGCCGGGAGTGGCCCACCCGCCGTCGGGAGCCAAAGCAGCCATTGCCGGAAAGGCCGCCGGGCTCCTCTTCAAGGGGGCAGCCAAGCGCCTGCCCCTGCGGGTGGAATACCCGGACGGCACCGTCATCGGGACGGGCGGGCCCGATGCCCCGGTGATGGTGATGGTTCGGCCGGAGGCGTTCGAAACCAGGATCGGTGACAACGGCCTGATCGGGCTGGGTGAGTCCTTTATGGCCGGTGACTGGGAAGCCAGCGACCTGGCCGGCGTCCTTGAAGTCTTTGCCGCATCGGTGGACACGCTGATTCCCACGCCGCTGCAGAAACTCCGCGCACTGTACCTGCCGCGTACCCCGCGGCAGGAGCGTAATGCCGAACACAACACGCGCAGCAACATCTCCCGGCACTACGACCTCTCCAACGACCTGTTCTCGAACTTCCTCGACTCCACCATGAGCTATTCCTCAGCCCTGTTCCCGGCTGACGCCGGACCGCTGGGCGCCGTGGGGTGGGAGGCCCTGGCGGAAGCCCAGCGGGCAAAAATTGACAGGTTGCTGGACAAAGCCGGCGTGGGAGAGGGAACCCGGCTGCTGGAAATCGGCACCGGCTGGGGCGAGCTGGCACTGCGGGCAGCAGCCCGGGGCGCCACCGTCTACAGCGTCACCCTTTCCAGCGAGCAGCAGGCACTCGCGCAGGAGCGGATTGCCGCAGCCGGTTATTCGGACCGGGTGACAGTCGCGCTGCAAGACTACCGGGCCGTGGAAGGCGAGTACGACGCCGTGGTATCCGTGGAGATGATCGAGGCTGTGGGCTACGAATACTGGCCCATCTACTTCCAGACCATCGACCGCGTCCTGGCGCCGGACGGAAAAGTGGCCCTCCAGGCGATCACCATGCCGCACGGCCGGATGCTGGCCACCCGGAACGCCTACACCTGGGTTCACAAGTACATTTTCCCCGGCGGCTTCCTGCCGTCCGTCCGGGCCATCGAGGGCGTCACCCAGCAGCACACCACGCTGCGCGTGCGCGAGCGGATGGGCATGGGGGACCACTACGCTGCCACGCTGCGGTTGTGGGAGGAACGGTTCCTGGAGCGGTCCCGCGAGGTGGCGGAGCTGGGCTTCGATGCGGTGTTCCAGCGGATGTGGCTGTTTTACCTGTGCTACTCCCGGGCCGGCTTCCAGTCCGGTTACCTGGATGTGCAGCAGGTGGTGCTGGACCGCCGGGAGGTCCAGCTCTAGCAGCCGCTGACTGCGGCGGGGTGGGGCACCTGCCGGCCGCCAGCGTCGTGCGTTTGATCACCTGGAGGGGTTCCGAAGGTCACTTCGGAGCCCCTTTTTGGTGCCGTCCGCACCCCGCCGGTACTCCGGGCGGCAGGTGCGACACGCCGTCTTTTCCACGACACGCTGGGCGTTAATTGTGGCTAAGTACTCCACAGGGTGTGGATTCCGTCCGCGAAAACAGCGGGATTCCGGACATTTTGATGGCCCCTCCCTGTGGATTAAAGGTGCATTAAATGACATACTTGTAATACATCATCTTGGGGTTCCAAAGAGGCGTCTGCACTAGATGTAGTATCTAGGTACAGCTTGGGCGGGAACACCGGACGAGCAAGTTTTCCAGAAAAGGGGACAGGAACCATGACCGTAACGGTTTACACAAAGCCTGCTTGTGTTCAGTGCAACGCCACCTACCGGGCTCTCGACAAAAAGGGCATCGCGTACCAGAGCGTTGACATCTCCCAGGACGCCGAAGCCCTGGAGCGCCTGAAGGCACTGGGCTACATGCAGGCCCCCGTTGTGGTCACGGACCAGGACCACTGGTCAGGCTTCCGCCCGGACAAGATCGAGGAACTGGCGCTCTCCGCCGTCTCCTCCGTGGCCTAAGGGGCCAAACTTTTTCCTGCCGGCAACCGTCAACCAGCTGAGGTGACTCCCATGGCAGCACCAGCAGCACAGGAATCCTACATGGTGCAGGACTCCTATACATCGCAGGGAACCTCCGGAACGCAGCAAACCCACGCGGCTCAGCGCGTGGATGCTGCGGAGCCGGTTTCCGCGGTTGTCACCGGCAGCCAGCTCATCTACTTTTCCTCGGCATCCGAGAACACCAGCCGCTTCGTCTCGAAGCTTGGCCGTGAGTTGGCCCGGATTCCGCTGCTCCCGAAGGACGCACCCCTCCTTGCCACCCGGCCCTATGTGCTGGTGGTGCCGACATATGGCGGCACCGGGGGAGAGGGGTCCGTCCCAAAGCAGGTCATCCGGTTCCTGAACAACCCGCAGAACAGGCAGCTGATCCGCGGGGTGATCGGGGCCGGCAACACAAACTTCGGGGACAACTACTGCATGGCGGGGGACATCATCGCCGCCAAGTGCGCAGTACCGCACCTCTACCGCTTCGAATTAATGGGCACGCCAGACGACGTGACCCGTGTAAACAATGGATTGGACACGTTTTGGACACGACTGTCGCAGACACAGAAGTAACCAGGGCCCAGAAGCCTGAGATGCCTGCCGCCTACAAGGGCCTGGGCTATCACGAGCTGAACGCGATGCTGAACCTGTATGGTCCCAGCGGCGAGATCCAGTTCGAGGCGGACCGCGAGGCCGCCCACCAGTACTTCCTGCAGCACGTGAACAACAACACCGTGTTCTTCCATGACCTGGAAGAGAAGCTCGAATACCTGGTCAAGAATGAGTACTACGAGCGCGAAACCCTCGACCAGTACACGATGAACTTCATCCGTGACCTGTTCAACCGCGCCTACAAGAAGAAGTTCCGCTTCGAGACCTTCCTGGGCGCGTTCAAGTTCTACACGTCCTACACGCTGAAGACTTTTGACGGCAAGCGTTTCCTGGAGCGCTACGAGGACCGCGTGTGCATGGTTGCCCTGCACCTGGCCCGCGGCAACGAGCAGCTCGCCTTGCAGATGGTGGACGAGATCATCGAGGGCCGCTTCCAGCCGGCCACCCCCACCTTCCTGAACGCCGGCAAGAAGCAGCGCGGCGAGCTGGTCTCCTGCTTCCTGCTGCGCATCGAAGACAACATGGAGTCCATCGGCCGCTCCATCAACTCCGCGCTGCAGCTGTCCAAGCGCGGCGGCGGCGTGGCCTTCGCGCTGACCAACATCCGCGAAGTCGGCGCCCCGATCAAGCAGATCGAGAACCAGTCCTCCGGCGTCATCCCCGTGATGAAGCTCCTCGAAGACAGCTTCTCCTACGCCAACCAGCTCGGTGCCCGCCAGGGTGCCGGTGCCGTGTATCTGCACGCCCACCACCCGGACATCTACCGGTTCCTGGACACCAAGCGCGAGAACGCGGACGAGAAAATCCGCATCAAGACCCTCTCCCTTGGCGTGGTCATCCCGGACATCACGTTCGAGCTGGCCAAGAAGGACGAGGACATGTACCTGTTCTCGCCGTACGACGTCGAACGCGTCTACGGCATGCCCTTCTCCGACGTCTCGGTTACCGAGAAGTACTACGAGATGGTGGACGATTCCCGGATCAAGAAGACCAAGATCAAGGCCCGCGAGTTCTTCCAGACCCTCGCCGAGATCCAGTTCGAATCCGGCTACCCGTACATCATGTTCGAGGACACCGTGAACCGGGCCAACCCGATCGACGGCAAGATCATCATGTCCAACCTGTGCTCGGAGATCCTCCAGGTTTCCCAGCCCACCACGTACAACGATGACCTGTCCTACGCTGACACCGGCAAGGACATCTCCTGCAACCTGGGTTCGCTGAACATCGCCAAGACTATGGACAGCCCGGACTTCGGCCTGACCATCGAGACTGCCATCCGCTCGCTCTCGGCTGTCTCGGACATGTCCAACATCACCTCGGTGCCGTCCATTGCCAAGGGCAACGACCAGAGCCACGCCATCGGCCTGGGCCAGATGAACCTGCACGGCTACCTGGCCCGCGAGCGGGTCCACTACGGTTCCGAAGAGGGCCTGGACTTCACCAACATCTACTTCTACTCGGTGGTGTACCACGCCGTCCGCGCCTCCAACCTGCTGTCCATTGAGACCGGCCAGACCTTCGGCGGCTTCGAAAAGTCCAAGTACGCCTCCGGAGAGTTCTTCGACAAGTACACGGAGCAGGAATGGGTTCCGCAGACCGAGAAGGTCCGCGAGCTGTTCAAGGACGTGCACATCCCCACGCAGGCTGACTGGCTGGCGCTGAAGGCGTCGGTCATGGAGCACGGCATCTACAACCAGAACCTGCAGGCTGTCCCGCCCACGGGCTCGATCTCCTACATCAACAACTCCACCTCCTCGATCCACCCGGTGGCGTCCAAGATCGAGATCCGCAAGGAAGGCAAGCTGGGCCGCGTGTACTACCCGGCGCCGTACCTGACCAACGACAACCTGGAGTACTACCAGGACGCGTACGAGATCGGCTACGAGAAGGTCATCGACACCTACGCCGCCGCCACCCAGCACGTGGACCAGGGCCTGTCCCTGACGCTGTTCTTCAAGGACACCGCCACCACGCGCGACATCAACAAGGCCCAGATCTACGCCTGGAAAAAGGGCATCAAGACCATCTACTACATCCGTCTCCGCCAGCTCGCGCTGGAAGGGACAGAGGTTGAGGGTTGCGTCAGCTGCATGCTGTAGCTGTAGCTTCAACTGACTCGTGAAGTACGACGGCGGGTGCCCGCCCGCCGTCGTACGCGAGATTTAAAAGTTTGAGGAGTCATGCTCGAACATGACTCCTCAAATGTCCCGGTAATGAGACGGTTCCAAAGTTGCACCTTGGACTGTTGAGTTTACATGAGTTTTGCACCGCTGCCAGGCGGTCCTCATCCGGGGCGTGATTGCCCTGGAGGAGGTGATAATTATGGGTAGGACTGTAAACAGGAGCGCCGGCAGTGGCCGCTTCGTCAGTAACGCAGCAGCCGCTCGGTGGCCGTCGAAGACGACCACCGAGCGCGTTGGAAACGGAACGTCCAATGCCAAGACCGTGAACCGGTCGGCGGCCACTGGACAATTCGTGACAGACGCAGCGGCCAAGCGTAATCCTGGCGGAACGATAAGCCAGCGCGTGTAAGTGGGTTGGGGGCTGAAGCCTGCGGCCCAGCCCCCAACTCCAGGCCCAAAAGTGCTGGTTCTGTTATAACAAGCGAGGAAATGATGAGCGAAAAGGTCAAGCTGCTGAGCCACGTCGAGGCCATTAACTGGAACCGGATCCAGGACGACAAGGACGTTGACGTCTGGAACCGCCTGGTCAACAACTTCTGGCTGCCGGAGAAGGTGCCGCTGTCCAACGACGTCCAGTCATGGAACACGCTGACGCCTGCTGAGCAGCAGCTCACCATGCGCGTGTTCACCGGCCTGACCCTGCTGGACACCATCCAGGGCACGGTGGGGGCCGTCTCGCTGATCCCGGATGCGCTGACCCCGCATGAAGAAGCCGTGTACACCAACATCGCCTTTATGGAGTCGGTGCACGCCAAGAGCTACTCCTCCATCTTCTCCACGCTGGCCTCCACGAAGGAGATCGACGAGGCGTTCCGCTGGTCCACCGAGAACGCGAACCTTCAGAAGAAGGCGCAGATCGTCATGGACTACTACCAGGGCGACGACCCCCTGAAGCGGAAGGTGGCTTCCACGCTGCTGGAGAGCTTCCTGTTCTACTCGGGCTTCTACCTGCCCATGTACTGGTCCTCACGCGCCAAGCTGACGAACACCGCTGACCTGATCCGCCTGATCATCCGCGATGAGGCCGTGCACGGCTACTACATCGGCTACAAGTTCCAGAAGGGTCTCGAAGGCCTGTCCGAGGAACGCAAGCAGGAGATTAAGGACTACACGTTCGAGCTCCTCTTCGAGCTCTACGAAAACGAAGTCCAGTACACGCACGACCTCTACGACGGCGTTGGCCTGGCCGAGGACGTCAAGAAGTTCCTGCACTACAACGCCAACAAGGCCCTGATGAACCTGGGCTACGAGGCAATGTTCCCGTCCTCAGTCACGGACGTGAACCCGGCCATCCTCTCGGCACTGTCCCCGAACGCTGACGAGAACCACGACTTCTTCTCGGGTTCGGGTTCGTCCTACGTGATCGGCAAGGCTGTCAATACCGAGGACGAGGACTGGGACTTCTAGGCTCGGCGCTCGGGCTAAGAAGCGCAAAAAGCTGAGGCGGTCGACTTGGGTCGACCGCCTTTTTTGCCTTCCGGCATCTGATCTTTAAGTTTAAGGGGGATGGCCGCGGGTGCGCTGTGAGGGCGCCAGGTGGCGTCAAGTCAGGTCTGCTGGGATGCCGCGAATCCAAGGCGGTCGTCCATGCTGCGGCTCTCGTCTGGGGGGAAGAGCCCGGCCAGGAGCCGGTCGGATTCTGCCTGTGCCTCGACGTCGAAGGCTCCGCCTGTGATCAGCAACTCGTTAGCTCCGGAGGTCGCGAGCAGGTGCTGGATTTGGGTCCGCACCTCGGAGGCCGTGCCGTAGAGCGATGTGGACAGGCTCCTTTCGACCGCTTCCTTTTCCCGGAGAGTCAGCCCGGCCCACTCGGCTGGACCCACGGGCGCCAAGGCAGCGAATTCGCCGGTGGTCCGGGAGCGGGCCAGCGCGACGGCTTCGGGCAGAAGCAGGTCCCTCGCCGCCTGGCGGGTCGCGGCCACTGCTACGTTGGCGGAAACCAGGACGAAGGGCCGCTCGAACCAGCGTGATGGACGGAATTGTGAGCGATACCTTTCCAGGGCAGGGAGTGTGCCGTTCTGATCCGTCCGGAACACGGCTGGCCCGCCCAACACCACAGCCAGGCCGGCACGGGCTGCAACATCGATTCCGGAACCGGTGGCCAGCACGAATACCGGTGCAGCCGAATCGTTCTGCGGCCGGGCAGTGATGGGTGCGGCGCCGGACAGGTAAGCAAGCAGTTGGGCCAGCTGGTCTTCAAACCGCTCCGCGTCCTGTTTCCCGGCGCGCAGCGCATTCCGGACTGCCGGGGTGAAACCGACGGACCGGCCAACGCCCAAGTCGATCCGCCCGGGATGCAGAGCCTCCAGCGTGGACGCCTGTTCGGCCACCACGATTGGTTGGTGGTTGGGAAGCATGATGCCTCCTGAACCGACCCGGATGGAGTGCGTCCGGGCAGCGACGGCGGCCATCAGCACGGCCGGAACGGAACCGGCAATGCCTGGTACCGCGTGGTGCTCTGCGACCCAGAAGCGGTGGTAACCCCATTCCTCGGCCCGCTGGGCCCGTTCCAGGACCCGGTTCAGGGCGTCCGCAGCCGGAAAACCGACCCGGGCGTTGGCACGGTCGAGGATGGAAATCCGGGGAAAGGGAAGGGCCATACTGCTGGAACCATTCCGGCCGCGGAAGAATTCCGCAAGACGAGGGTGCGGCTGGTTCCCCCGGTGGATAGGTATGGGGTGGGGGAGCTCTATCTTGCTGGAGAGCGGGCAGTGCCCGGTGATTTTGTGACATCCGTGCAGGAATAGCTCAGGACAGCGGGGCCTCCACCAGGCGGCCAAGCCGGCCGAAATGCGCTCCTTGACCTTCAATAACCGTCAACGGGCGCCCTGTTTCGTTCGGCGGGGGCGGTTCACGCCGTCGGACACTGCTACACCCAAGAGGGGAAGAGCCGCCCCTATAGCGGCAACGAATGCCGGGAGGAAGGTGCTCAAGCTGGCCAGGACCGCCAGGGCCCCGATGCCGGCGAGATCGGACACTACGCGGTGGCCCAGTACCCGATGAATAAAAAAGCCCCGGCTGGCAAGGAAAAGAGCCGGCCCGCCATACAGAAACAGGACGGTGGCCAGATCAGGGCGGGCGGCCGGATCGCTGATCACGAGCTGATCACCAACCGCTACCAGGATCAGGCCCGCGAGTAACACCAACAACGCGTTGCCGGCCAATATACCGGGCCGGAACTGATCATCAACGGAAGAGAGCTTTTCCAGAATCTCCCGCTCAAGGCTATGGAAGTAGCACCACCAGATCGCGACGCTGCCAGCAAAACTTACAGTCCCGGTGAGAAGGATCAAGGGGTCTTCCAGATTGCCCGCTATCGCCAGGCCGGTTGAAAGGATCGTCTCACCGAGCGCAATAAGGTAAAACAACCCGAATCGCTCAAAGATTCTCTCTCCCGGAAGCGGAACCCGGATTCCTTCGGTTTTTCTGCCCGGCAACCGATGTGCCAGCATATGGCCGCCCAAATCAATCGCGGCAGCGACACCCCAGAACGCTAAACGTGTCCCAGGACCGAAGAAGACGCCGGCAATCCAAAAAGGCGCGCTCATGCAGCCCCAGATCAGCGTGCGCACGAAGTGGTCGTGGGTGGTTCGGTCAAGGCCGACAGTGAGCATCCACGCACCTCTGCCGAGCTGAACCAGGAGATAGCCCGCAGCAAAGAGCCAGCCGAAGGCGCCAAACGCTGCGCCGATTGAGGCGTTCATGAACAGTGTGACGAACATGACGATCAGCAGCATCCACTGCACCTCAAGCCGCGAAGTGTCCAGCAACGTCGCCGACCACGTCGTGTACACCCACACCTTATAAACTCCGAGAAGAAGCACAAATGTCTCACCGGCACCCACCCCCGAAGGATGCTCCAGCAAATGGTGGGACAGCTGCGATAGCGCGAAGACAAAGACCAGATCGAAGAACAACTCAAGACGCGTTACCCGGTCCCCGGAAGTCGCAGAACGCGTCAACGACCTGGCACGGTACATCAGCAGCCTCCACTGGCTGGGAGCGGAAAGACGCCCCTCCTGTTGTCGAAAAGACTGACAACGGTCAACGCAGAAGTCAAGGGCCAATTCGCCGGAGCGGTAGTAGATTTGCCGTCCTCAGGAGCCGCGCTGCACCGGTCCCGGACTTAGGGCACCTGTCATGTCCTGCTCCTGCGGAGTAAATTGAAGCAACCGGGGCGGTGCGGTCCGCCGGCAAAACGGGATTCAGCACATTCCACTACGGGAACCGGCATTTTCTGACGGGAGTCACGATGCACGAGATACTTCTTCCGTCCGGTGAGGCTGTCCCGGAACTCGGAATCGGAACGTGGGGAATGGGTGAGCACCCCGGCAACGCCGCGCGCGAGCAGGCGGCGATCCAGATGGCCCTGGACCTTGGTATGTCCGTGGTCGATACCGCCGAGATGTATGGCGACGGCGCCGCCGAGGAACTTGTCGGCCGGGCGCTGGCAGCACGCCGGGACGAAGCGTTCCTGGTGACCAAGGTCCTGCCGCATCACGCGACGCTGCGCGGAACTGTTGCCGCCTGTGAGGGCAGCCTGCGTCGCCTGGGAACGGACCGTATCGACCTGTACCTGCTGCATTGGCGGGGCGTTGCTCCCTTGGCAGAAACGCTCGAAGCCTTCGAGAACCTGCAGCGCGCCGGAAAGGTCCGGCACTGGGGCGTAAGCAACCTCGACGTAGGGGACATGGACGAGCTTATGCGCCTTCCCGGCGGACAGAAGGTCGCGACCGACCAGGTGCTGTATAACCTGACCCGCCGGGGCATCGAGTTCGATCTGCTGCCCCGGTGCGTCGAGAGGGGCATCCCGGTCATGGCGTACTCACCCCTGGAGCAGGGCCGAATGCTGGACGATCCCGTGCTGGTCCGCATTGCTACCGAACACGGTGTTAACCCGCCGCAGATCGCCATCGCCTGGGTGCTCAGGCAGCCGCTCGTCCTGGCGATTCCGAAAGCTTCAAGCCCGCAGCATGTCCAGGATTGCCACCAGGCACTTGTCGTTCAGCTCACGCCTGGCGACCTGGCCGATCTGGACCACGCTTACCCCCCGCCCACCCACAAACGCGCGCTCGAGGTGATCTAACGATCCCTTCTGGCCTCCGTTGCGGGCGTACATGCCCCGCCATCCACGCCACGGAACAAGCTGCGACTGCGAAGCCCGTAGCCCGGGTGTCCTTAGAACAGCGGCCACGGCACCGCGGGCATCCCACCCTGCGGACCCGGAAACCGCCCTTGCGAGCGCAACCGGTCGCAGCGCGCGGCGAGTGCGGCAATTTCCCCGGCGCTCAGCAAGTCCGCCAGGTTTCGCCCCAGCTCACCACGCAGTCCTTCGTTGACGCGATCGACTCCGTCGCATTCCTCGTCGGTCAATGTGTCTCCCAGCCACCCCCACAGGACCGTGCGCAGCTTGTGGTCACGGTGAAAGGTCAGCCCATGGTCCACGCCGTGCCGGTGTCCGCCTGGCATGGCAAGGATGTGATCGCCTTTGCGGTCGGCGTTGTTGACCACGACGTCGAACACCGCCATTCGTCTGAGCTCCGGTGTGTCTTCATGTACGAGGGCGACCATCCGGCCGGTCTCATCCTGGCCCTCGAGGACCTGTTTCCACCCGATCTCCGGTACGTCGTCGGCCGCAACGAGATCCACCGCGTTCTGGTCGGGGTCAGTATCCTGCCACAGCTGCACCATTCCCTTGCCTAAAGGACCATCGCGGAGCCAGGTGCGGGGCACCACGTTCCAGCCGAGGACCTCAGAAACCAGGTAGGCCGCGGCCTCCCGGTGGGCAAGGAAGCCATCGGGAAAATCCCACAGCGGTTTCTCCCCGGCTATCGGCTTATAAACGACCGTGGTGTCGCCGATGGTGCCCACAAAGGTGGCATTCGACGCCGTCGTGATCCTCCCGGTGAGCGTCAGCTCGTCAGTCAGCAGGTCGGGCGCGGGCATCAGACCTCGGGCAGCGTGCAGACGTGCCCGTCCGCATCCACGGGATAACCGCAGAGCGGGCACGCGGGACGCCCGGCGCCCACCACCTCCCGGGTACGCTTGGCGAACGCGCGGGCGGTGCCAACCGGCATCCGCACCAGCAACATTTCGGGCACTTCGACGCCGTTCCCCTCGAGCGATTCGTCGTCATCGACATCGGTGATCGGGTATGCCTCGATTACCACCTGCGCCGTCGTCGGATCCCAACCTAAGGTCATGGCCCCGGTTCGGAACTGCTCTTCAACCGCCTCGAGCTGGTCATTGTCCACGAGCTCGATGGGAGTGCCCGTGGGAACGCTGAAGGGGTTGCCCTCGAGGGTGATGAGCTGATCGAGGATTTCGTCAATCTTCTCGGCAAGCTGGGCCGACTGCTGCTTCTCCAGGGCGATGCTCACAATTTGCTTGCCCGTGCGTACCTGGAGGTAGAACGTGCGCGCCCCAGGAACGCCGACAGTACCGATGACGACCCGGTCGGGCCAGGCAAACTCGTGAACACGTGTGGGCATGTCAGTATTTTAGGCACATGAGGTTTAATGTGCCGTCTGCCCGGCACCGCCGCCCACTGGTGCGTCGCCGGAGTTGATGCCTTTCGACAGCCAGGACAGATCCCCCGCGTCGGTGTTAGTGGCATAGACGCTCGGCCGAACGGCGCCATAGTGCACGATCGACAAGGAGGCAGGGCCCACGTTAATGCGCTGGAACAGGTCGAGGTGCATACCCAACGCGTCGGCAAGGATTGATTTGATGATGTCACCGTGACTTACCGCCACCCACACGGCTCCTGGCCCGTACTCGGCCTCGAAAGCTGCATCGTGACGGCGGATTGCTGCTACCGACCGAGCCTGCATAGCTGCCATGGATTCACCGCCGGGAAAAACGACGGCGGACGGCTGCGACTGCACGGCCGGCCACAGCTCTTCGGTTGCGAGATCACTGAGCAGGCGTCCCTGCCATTGGCCGTAATCGCACTCGGTGAGATCGGGATCTGTCGGCGCAGAAGGATTACCGGCCTGCCGGTCGAGGATGAGCCGCGCGGTTTGCTGGCAACGCTCAAGGGGGCTCGATACCACCCCGGCTAAGGGCACCACTGCGAGCCGGTCCCCGGTCAATGCTGCCTGCTCGCGCCCGATCTGGTCCAGACTGACACCGGCCGCCCTTCCCGCCAGCAGACCAGCGGCATTGGCTGTGGTGCGGCCGTGCCGCACGAGGATAACTGTCGCCATCCCTACAGCCTAACCAGCCTTCCTCGCCGGGGCCCGGTGTCAGTGGCTTTGCTCCGGCTCTGCGGCTACCGGTGGAGGCGTTCTTGCCAGTCTGCCGGTACCTTGTCTGGCGGTGCGGGTGACGGCTGTTCCAGAGGCCTGGATTGAGGATCCGGCAGCCGCGGGCCGCGAAAGAACTTCTGTGTGGTGTGCTCGTAAAACCAGTTCTCGCCAGGCTCAAAGGACCTCACGACAGGGTGACCTGCAGCGCTCGCGTGGGCATGGGCGTGCTGTGACGGCGACGAATCGCAGCAGCCGATGTGGCCGCACTGGGCGCAGCGGCGAAGATGCAGCCACCAACCTGGGCCGTCGCCTTGAAGGCACTCCATGCAGCCTGTCCCACTGGGCGTGGCGGTGAGGCTGATTCCTCGAATCGGGCGATCTTCCATGGGGTTCTCCATTTCCACCACTCCGATTCTGATCAGGCCATGCCGCTGCCCCGCCGTCGGGAGCTATTGTGGCAGAATCTCCGCGGCCTCGGAACGAGGAAATCTCTTGTCCCCACTGTCCCGGCGCGAGTATCGTGATCGCCACCGAACCATTGATCCGGAAAGACGCCAGCCATGGATGACCCGGTTCCCATCATGCTGATTGCCACCCCAGATCCGGCCTCGCGGCGCATTCTGGAAGACGAGCTACGCCGGCGGTACGGTGCCGACTACGAGGTGGTGGTGTGCGCCGAACACGCCCACGGGCGGGCGGTGCTTGAGGGGCTCCGGCGGTGGAACCGCCAAGTCGCCCTCATCCTCGGATGCTACGGACCGGCTGACCGTGGCGGACTCGATTTCCTGCGGCGTGCCTATGGATTCCACCCGGCAGCCAAGCGTGCTGTTGTGGTGACATGGGGCGACTTCGCCAGCGCGCCCACTGTATTCCGGGCGATCGCGCAGGGGTACGCCGAACTGGTCATCATCCGTCCGGAACGGCCGCGCGACGAAGAATTCCACGGGGCGATTACCGACGCCCTCGACGACTGGCAGCTGGCCCAGGGAGTCGGGTTCGAGGCGGTCCGGCTGATCGGAGAGCTGGGCGACCAAAGGACCCATATGTTGCGCGACTCCTTGAGCCGGAACCACATCCCGGTAGGATTCCACCCCGCGGGGTCCGAGAGCGCCCAACGAACGCTGGCGAGCTTGCACCTGAGCGACCCCGTGCTGCCGGTTATGGTACTCGAGTTCACCGCTCCACCGATTGTCCTCGAAAACCCCACTGACCTGGAGATCGCCGAAGCGATGGGGGTGACGCGGCCGCCACCGGCCGACAAGATTTTCGATGTGGTGGTAGTGGGAGCCGGCCCCTCCGGCCTCGCGACCGCCGTTTATGCCTCCTCCGAGGGCCTCGCCACCATGGTGGTGGAGGGAGAGGCCGTGGGAGGCCAGGCCGGCACGAGCTCGTTGATCCGCAACTACCCGGGCTTCTCCCGCGGAGTGAGCGGCGCCCACTTGGCCTACCGCTCGTTCCACCAGGCCTGGACTTTGGGTACGGACTTCCTCTTCCTCCGCAAGGTGGAAGGGCTCCGTGCGGACGGCGGGTTGTACTCCGTATCGATTTCCGATGGCACTGTGGTCCGGTGCCGCATTGTGGTGGTGGCCACCGGCGTGGACTACCGCCGCCTCGGCATACCGCGGCTGGAGGATCTGGTAGGCAGGGGCGTTTTCTACGGGGCCACAGTCTCTGAGGCGCCGTCGATGGCAGGAAAGCACGTCTGCGTCGTGGGTGGCGGCAACTCGGCCGGACAGGCGGTTCTGCACCTTGCGAGGTACGCGGCGAAGGTGACGCTGCTGGTTCGCGGACCCTCGTTGTCGGCCAGTATGTCGGAGTACCTCATCTCCCAACTTGAGGCTACGCGGAACGTCGCCATCCGCTATGGCACCGTGCTCGTGGGGGCACGAGATCAGGACGGCTTCCTTGCCGCCGTCAAGGTCGCCGCAGCCGGTGCTCCCGACGCAGTCCAAAGCGAGGAGATCGACGCGGGCGGCTTGTTCGTGCTGATCGGTTCGGTGCCGCGGACCTCCTGGCTGCCCGACACCGTAGAGCGTGACCCGGCCGGTTTTTTGCGCACCGGCGTCAACCGGAATGTCAGTGCTGCCGGGGCTGTCAGGCCGGACAGGGCGCCTTTGGCGCTGGAAACCAGCATGCCGGGAATTTTCGCAATCGGTGACGTGCGGGCAGGGTCGATCAAGAGAGTGGCCACCGCAGTGGGGGACGGCGCCACCGTGGTCTCGATGCTTCACACCTACCTGGCGGAGAACCCCCTGCCTGCGGCGCCTCCTGCACCTGGTGAGGAAGCCGTATCCGGGAAGCTGCCCGGGTGATGTCCGCTTCGACTGAGGTCATGCCGTTGATTGTGCCGATGCGGCGGCTGCTCTACGTCGCTGCATTCCTCGTGTTTCTCGCCGGGCTCGTGCTGTTCGTGTTTCCGCTGCGGACTGATGAATTCTTCTCTTGGACAGTCAATCCGCCCATGACCGCGGTCTTCCTCGGCGCTGCTTACTGGTCAAGTGCAGGCCTGGAGGTGACGGGCGCCCGTTCGGAGAGTTGGGAGTCAGCGAGGCTGGCAGTATGGCCCGTGTTCATCTTCACTGCATTAACTTTGGGAGTCACCCTGCTTCATATCGACCGCTTCCACCTGTCTTCCAATGCTGCCCCCACTGCCCGGATAGCCACCTGGGCGTGGCTGGCAATCTATGCCCTGGTGCCCGTGGCGATGCTCGTCATCAGCAGGATGCAGATCCGGTCGCAGGGTCCTGCGCCAAAGACTGTGACAGCGGGAAGGCCAGTGCTGCCCCTTGCGCTCCGGCTGCTCCTGGCGGCAATCGCCGGGGTACTGCTGCTGTACGGCGTGGCGCTCCTGGCCGTACCCACTCTCGCCGCGGCGTGGTGGCCGTGGACACTGTCCGAACTAACGGGGAGGGCGATCGGAGCATGGCTGGTTGGCCTCGGGTGGGCTGCCGCGCAGGGCCAGTTTAGCCGCGACCTCCGCACCGTCCGCCCCGTGGCCCTGACCTCCGTTGCCTTCGTCCTTCTGCAAGCCATTGCACTCCTGCGGCACGGCGGCGCCCTGACATGGCCAAGCGGACCGGCGATCGGTTATGTAGCCGTACTACTTGCCATCGGAGTAGCTGGCGGGTGGGCGCTCGCACTATCGCGCGCGCCGGCACCCGGGCAGAAATGACCTGAATGACCTTCTGCTCGGGAAGGGGCGCCGGGCAAGGCTCGCATGAAGGCAGTGGGATACGACCAGGCCTGTGACATGCGTTTGGGGCGGGTCCTGCACTTGGACATGCAGGACCCGCCGATCGCTCCGATTACGGGTTCGCTAGGTGCTGCCGTGGAGGAACCGCTCTATGTAGTCCTCTCCGGGGGAGCATCTGGAGTAGACCAAGTCCGGCGGCTCGCCGGGTGGCGATCGAAACCTCGTGGCGTCTGTCCAAAGCGGTCTTAGTTGCCTGGGCCAGATTGGTGGTTCCCAGTCGTGGTGTTCGGTTTTGTAGTGGCGCCCGGTGGGTGAGATCCAGCCCGGTGGTTCGTGATCGGCGGCCGGGGTGGGCGTCCAGCCGGTGGAGTGTTTGAGGCGGTGGTGCTTGGGGCAGAGCTGGACCAGGTTGCTGAGCCCGGTGTTGCCGCCATCTTTCCAGGCCTTAAGGTGGTCTGCCTCGTTGTCCAGGGAGGGGTTGTTGCAGCCGGGGAAGGTGCACTTACCGTCCCGGAGCTGCAGTGCCTTCTTCATCGCTTTGGTGAGGCGGTAGCTGGTGCGGCCGATCTCCAGTGGCGCCCCATCCCTGGGGTCCACCAGCACCCGGTAGAACGAAGTGGCACCGTTGGCAACGAGTTCGCGGGCCATCGACGGCGGGATCGGACCATACCCGTCCAGCATCGCCGGCTCCTCCGTTGATCCCAGGAGGGAGCATACCGGCACGGTCACCAGCACCTGCGCCTTGATCCGCGAGGACGGGCCAGCCGCCGCACCGGCGCCGTTGCCGCTGCCAAGGATCGCCTCGGTGAAGTTGTCGGCCTTCAGCTGTGTAAGGGTGCGGTGCTCGTCGGGTCCTTGCATTCCGCGGGCGAGGGCGGTGAGCCGGTTCCAGCCCGCCATGGCCTGGTCCGCGGGCAGGCAGGCGGACAGCCACGCCATCCCGTCCTGATCCGGCCGGTATTCCACCCGCCGGTCCGCTACACCCCTGGCGTGGCGTTTCTCGATGGATTCCGGGTGGTGGCGTTCCCGCCAGTTCCTGGCCTTATAGCGGAACCGGTAGGCGGGCAGCTCACCGATCGGGGCGGCCGTAGCCGGCCTGGGCGCCTCGGGGTCCAGGAAGTGTGCCTCGAGGGCGGCGGCGCCGGCGGGGTCAAGGCCGGCGGTTTCCTCCACCATGACCAGGGCGTGCGGCCAGGAGATTACTCCGGCCTGCAA
>NZ_JBDGJZ010000004.1:202882-389150 GCF_057656635.1 Arthrobacter sp. Soil_C_49 | reverse complement strand
GACACCGTACCCTCCGAACCCACCAGCACCGGCTCGGTGGCCTCCTCATCAAAACCATTCACCGTCGACGGCGACACAGCCCACACCTTGCCCGACGCAGCATCCGTCACCGAAATCACCGACGAACCAAAACTCACATCCGCAGCACCCGGCAACCGCTTATCCCCGCCCAGACGCATGTTCGCCGGCGACACCTGATTCAACGTCGAACCAGACTCATCATCAACAAACACCTCCCCCGCATCCTGCAGGATGTCAAACGTCGTCGACGCCGGCGTCACCGCACCATCCAAAACACGCGACGGATAATTCAACCGCCCCACCGCATTCTTGGACTTCGACACCACCCACACGCCACCATCATTCAAATCCACCTCAGTGGTCTTAAACCCCGGATACAACACAGCACCCGTCACCACCACAGCAACAACCGCACCAAACGCAGTACCGCTGACCAGCCGCCGCGGACGGAAGCGCCCTTCAGAGATGCCCGGCCCTTTTGAGCGCGCAGGTCTGCGAAGTTTCACGATGTTGTTTCCCCCAGTAAGGCAGCGGCAGAGCCGGTTTCCGGCATGCGGTGGCCGGGTGTTCTCCGACTATATCGGAATTCACCATCAAATGGATAAAGTCAGTGCGGGCGGTTTAGTGCCTGCCGCTCAGTCCAGGACAAGCCCCTTGCCCAGGCCGCGGGTGAGGCGCACAGGCCGGATCTCGCCGAAGCCGCGGACATTCTCGGGCGGCTGGGGTATCAGCACAAAACGTTCATCGTGCTCCAGTGCCGACGCCGTCATAGAGTCCACCAGCACGGTTCCCGGATCCGCGAGCGACGTCAGCCGCGCGGCTAGGTTAACCGTAGGCCCGTAAATGTCGCCGAGCCGGGACAGGATCCTGCCCCACACCATGGCCACCCGGGCTTCGGGCAGAATCTCGTCCTCGGTGAAGGCCTGGGCCAGTGCCAGGGAAATTTCCGCTCCGGCAGCGGGTGTCTCGGCGATATAGAGGACTTCGTCGCCAACCGTCTTAACCAGCCGCCCGCCGCCCACGGAGATGATCTCGGCGCACTTGTTCTCGAAGCGCTGCACCAGGCGGGCCAGGGTTTTTTCGTTCATCCGCCGGGACAGGCTGGTGTAGGAGACCAGGTCCGCGAAGCCGACGGCGCGTGCCAGGGGCAGCGGGGCGTCATCCTCGTCGCCGTCGCGGCCTTCTTCGCTTGCCTGCAGACCGGCCTCGGCGCGGACTGCCAGCCGCTGGATGCCGGCGTTGAGCTGGCGCCGCCAGGAGTAGACCAGGACTTCTTCCAGTGCGTCCACCAGCGCGGGGAGTTCGTTGACCAGGCGCTTGCGGGCCACGGCGTCGCTGACGCCCTGCTCGTGCACCATGTCCTCCACCAGGGCCTCGATCTGCCAGACGACCATACGGTCGGTCATCTGGCCGATGGCGCGGGTGACGGAGATGGCCGCTTCCTCGGTTAGCTTGCCGGAACGGACCAGGTCCACCACGGTGGAAAGGGCTGCCTGGTCGCGTTCGGTGAAGGCAACATCCTCGTCCCCGAAGTTGGGGAAGCCCAGGGCGCGCCACAGTTTGCGTGCAGAGAGCAGGGACAGGCCTGCGCCGGCAGCGACTTCACGGCGGCGGAGCTTGCGTTCCCCGCCCAGGAGCCGGGCCTCGAGGGCTTTCATGGCGAGCCGCTCAGCGGACATGGCGCCGGTGGGAGGATGGGCGTCGCCCTCCGGAGCGGCCGCGACGGGCGCGACGCGTTCCTGCTGGTCCTCATCGGTCATCCCGTCCACCTTCTCTCATTTCCCACGGCAAAGCTTCGGCGGGGTCATCCGTTGACCCGCCCGGCTGGACATCCTGCCCGTCCGGCAGGTCTTCAATGGCGTCCAGGATGAAGTCCCGAAATCGAGCCACCTCCGGCACGTCCGGGAATGTCACCGCCGACTGATATCCGGTTTCCAAGGATATATTCCCGGAGCGGAAGAGGCGTTGCAGGACCGATTCATGGACAGTGAGGTTGCGGATCGAGGCCAGGTTCACCTGCTGGTCGCGCCGCTTCCATACCCCGGACCTGGCCACGAGCCTGCTGCTGGTAAGGGTGTACCGGGTACTGTGCCAGCGCAACAGCCGGGGCAGGCAGAAACCCAGCCATACAGCGGCGGCGGCAAGGATACAGCCGCCTACCAGCCATGGAGTCCAGCGGCCGGAGAGCGCGGGCACGGCCCGCGCGGCCCCGCCGCGGATGAGCCAGGCCGAACAATAGGCGGCAACGGCAGGCGCAAGAATAAATGCAGCCGCGGCGCCGGCAAGCTGCCGCGGTTGCGGGCGGGTGGTCACAATGACCTGCTCGCCCGGCTGGAGGTCTTTACGCATAACCGCCTTGGCCGGACGCGTCCGGGGAACTCCACGGCCGCAGATGCACCACGTCGCCGGCGGTGACCACATGTTCGCGGGAGTCGCGGTCCACCACCAGCAGGGATCCGTATTCGTCAAGCCGCGACGCGTGGCCGATGATCTCGTGGTCGCCCGGGAGCTGCGCCCGGACCTGTTTGCCCAGGGTGACCATGACCGCCTCAACCCGCTTGTGCAGGGACGGGCCGCCCGCCATCCCTGCACCCGGATCGCCGTCGGCATTGCAGAAGCTTCGGTAGAGCACTGAAAAGTTTGACAGATAGCTTTTCAGGAGCACTGTCCGGTCCGCCGTTTTGGCACCCTCGAGGACCACCGAGGTGGCGGTGGGAACGGGCAGTTCACTGGCGGTAAGTGTGACGTTGAGTCCGGTGCCCAGGACGACCGGCGGCACCGAGCCGTCCACCATGGGCCCCAGCTGGGCCAGGATGCCGGCGATCTTCTTCCCCCGGACCAGGACATCGTTGGGCCATTTGAGTTCCGCGGGGATGCCGGCGGTTTCGAGGAGGGTTTCGCGCAGCGCCAGCGCTGCGATCAGGGACAACCAGGAGTAGCTTTGCGTGGGCAGCGGCCGGCCTTCGGCGTTGGCCGGCCGCAGCACAACGGACACCGAGATGGAGCTCAGCGGAGGGGCTTCCCAGTGCCTGTCCAGCCGTCCCCGCGCAGCTGTCTGGTACTCGGCGGTGAGCACGGACAGGTCCGGCCAGGCCGCGGGCTCCACGCTGACTGATCGGAGGAGGTCGGCATTGGTGGATCCGGTGGAGTCCACCACGTCAAGCCGCGGGATGCCGGTGGCGGACAGGAAACGCTCGTCCGCCAGGTCCCTCCGGCTCAGGGGCGTACCGGGGGTGTGTGCGTCATCCATAGCTAAATCCTACAGAGCCAAGCCGTGCCGGTCCGTGCCCGCTCCCGCCCTTACAGGAAGATGTCCGCTACAAGCCGGTCCTCCGGCGCCCCCAGGCTGTAGGGGCTGAAGTCCGCTACCCCCGCCGCTGCCAGGACTTCTTCGTCCGTGTAGAAATTGCCGCTGGCCGAACCGCCAGCCGCAAGGTTGGCGCCGGTCAGGACGGCGTGGGCGGCATCAGCCATGATCTGCGGCCCGCGTGCCGCCTGCACCATCTGCTCGCCGTGGGGCATGTTCCGGATTGCTGCGGTGTCGATCAGGGTGCAGGGCCACAGCGAGTTGACCCTGATCCCGTCCGCCTTCAGCTCTTCGGCAAGCCCCAGCGTGGTCAGGCTCATTCCGTACTTGGCCATGGTGTAGGCCAGGTGCCTGCCGGCCCAGTGCGGGTCCAGGTTCAGCGGCGGCGAGAGGGTCAGGATCTGCCCGGACGGGGAGGCGCGCAGGGCGGGCAGTGCCAGCTTGGACAGCAGGAACGTCCCCCGAACGTTGATGTCCTGCATCAGGTCGTACTTTTTCATGTCCACCGCGTCGGTACGGGACAGATCGATGGCGGAGGCGTTGTTGATGACGACGTCGATGCCGCCAAAGCGGTCCACGGCAGCTGCGACGGCGCGAGCCACGTCGTCGTCGTTCCGTACGTCGCCCACCAGGGGAAGCGCCTGGCCGCCGGCGGCCACCAGCTGCTCTGCGGCCGTGTACACGGTGCCGGCAAGTTTGGGGTGCGGCTCGCCGGTCTTGGCCATCAGCACGATGTTGGCGCCGTCCTGCGCGGCCCGCACCGCGATGGAGAGCCCGATTCCGCGGCTTCCGCCCGAGATCAAAAGGGTGTGCCCCCGCAGGGAACCCGTGGCCTGGTAGGGACTTGCCGGAGAGTCCGAAGCGTCGTTGCTCAAAGTCATGGAGCCACTCTAACCCAAGTATGTTACCGGTGAGTAACTTATTGCAGCGTGCTGCGGCACGGCAGAAAATTGTAGGTTTTCTACAGCAGCCGGCGCCAGAAGCGTCACTAGACTAGCCAGCAGGGTTCGTTTTTTGTGTGGATGCTACTTAACTCCCGCAACAGACCAGCCAGCAACAAAAGCGCCACTGGACCAATCTGCTACAGAGCCGGAGATATTTGATGAGCCACGATCTGACAACGACAGCGGGAAAGATCGCCGATTTCCGCGACCGCCAGGCCCGTGCCGAACAGCCCTCCGGCCCCGAAGCGATTGAAAAGCAGCACGCCCGCGGCAAGAACACTGCACGCGAACGCATCAGCCTCCTGCTCGACGAAGACTCCTTTGTTGAGTTCGACGCCCTGGCGGTCCACCGCTCCACCGCATTCGGCATGGAGAAGAAGAAGCCGCTGGGCGACGGCCTCGTTTCCGGTTACGGCACCGTGGACGGCCGCCCGGTGGCGGTCTACAGCCAGGACTTCTCCGTCTACGGCGGCTCCTTGAGCCAGGTCAACGGCGAGAAGATCGTCAAGGTCCAGGAGTTTGCGCTCCGCAACGGCTGCCCCGTGGTGGGCATCCTGGACGGCGGCGGGGCACGCATCCAGGAGGGTGTCGCATCACTGGCCATGTTCGCCGACATTTTCCGCAACAACGTCCACGCCTCCGGTGTGGTCCCGCAGATTTCCCTGATCATGGGCCCCTCCGCCGGCGGTGCCGCCTACTCCCCCGCCCTCACCGACTACGTGGTGATGGTGGACAAGACCTCGCACATGTTCATCACCGGCCCGGACGTCATCAAAACGGTCACGGGCGAGGACGTGGACATGGAGACCCTCGGCGGCGCCCGCCAGCACAACGCCACCACCGGAACGTCCGCCTACCTGGCGGCGGACGAAGCCGATGCCATTGAGTTCGTCCGCGAGCTGCTGGACTTCCTGCCGTCGAACAACCTGTCAGAGGCACCTGTCCTGGAGCACCAGCAGGAGCTGGAGATCGACGACGACGATCTCGCCCTGGACACGCTCATCCCCGATTCGGCCAACCAGCCCTATGACATGCGCAGCGTGGTTGAGCAAATCGTGGACGACGGCCACTTTCTGGAAATGCAGGCCCTGTACGCCCCCAACGTGATGATCGGCTACGGCCGGGTGGAGGGCCACACTGTGGGCATCGTGGCCAACCAGCCCCTGCAGTTCGCCGGGACGCTGGATATCTCCGCCTCGGAGAAGGCTGCCCGCTTTGTCCGCCACTGCGATGCCTTCAACATCCCCATCATCACCCTGGTGGACGTTCCCGGCTTCCTGCCCGGCAAGGACCAGGAGTTCCAGGGCATCATCCGCCGCGGCGCCAAACTCCTGTATGCCTACGCCGAAGCTACCGTCCCCAAGCTCACCGTGATCACCCGCAAGGCCTACGGCGGCGCCTACATCGTGATGGGTTCCAAGAAACTGGGCGCTGACCTGAACCTCGCCTGGCCCACCGCGCAGATCGGCGTGATGGGTGCCCAGGGCGCCGTCAATATCCTCTACCGCCGCGACCTGGCCGCAGTGGCCGAGGCCGGCGGAGACGTCGAGGCCCGCCGCGCCGAGGTCATCCGCCAGTACGAGGAAGAGCTGCTGAACCCGTACCAGGCAGCCGAGCTTGGCTATGTCGATGCGGTCATTGCCCCCTCCGAAACCCGGACCCAGATCATCAAGGGCCTGCGCGCGCTCCGCGACAAACGCGCCAGCCTGCCCACCAAGAAGCACGGGAACATCCCGCTGTGATCCCCACCGGCTCCCACCCTTCGCACGGCCCCACCGGCTCCCAGCCTTCGCAAGCTCAAGCCGGGGCCCTCGCCGGCGTGGGCCCTTCAGGCGATGTTGAGCCTGTCGAAACCCACGCGCCCGCTGCACCGCTGCTGTCCGTAGTGAAGGGCCAGCCGACGGCCGAGGAACTGGCGGCACTGACCGCCGTCGTCCTTTCCCTGGGCGGCGGCGAACCGGAGCCTGAAAACAAGCCATCCGTCCGGCACTGGGTGCGCCGGCAGCAGCTTCGGCTCGCCCCCACGCCCGGCCCTGGGGCATGGAAGCGAAGCCGCGGCTGAAATTTCTCCGGCCCCCAGCCTCCTTCCAGAAGTCTGGGGGCACGGTTAGTGTCGTGGGGTGACTACAGACACCGCGCCTGCCGCCCGCCCGAAAACCCGCATCGATGCCGTCGCAGACAAGTACACGGACACGCTGATCAGGCTTAATCCGTCGTTCGCCACCACCCTTGGCGTGCCCGGACACGAGACCGAATACCAGGACTTCTCCCCCGCCGGTATCGCGGAATTCGCCGAGGCTGCCCGCCACACCCTGGAAGAACTTGAGGAGCTGGAGCCCGAGGACGATGTGGACGCCGTCACCCTCGACGCCATGCGGGAGCGGCTGGGCCTGCAGCTGCTGATCCATGCCTCCGGCTGGGAGTACGCAGACCTGAACAACATCGCCTCCCCGGCCCAGGACATCCGCGCCATCTTCGACCTGATGCCCAATGAAACGGAACAGCACTGGCAGCACATTGCCGGCCGGGCACTCAATGTTCCAGCAGCCATCGCCGGCTACACAGAATCGCTCCGGTTGGCCCGGGATGCCGGCCGCGTGGCCGCCGCGCGCCAGGTGAAGATCGTTATCGAGCAGGTCACCAAATATGCGGCGGAGGACGGCTTCTTCGCCAAGCTTGCAGCGGAAGCGTCCACCGCCGTCGGCCCCCTGCCTGCCCGCCTTAGGGAAGAGCTCGACGCCGGTGCTGCCGCCGCCCGCAGCGCCTACGCCGGGCTGGCGGATTTCCTCCGCCGGGAACTTCTGCCCGCCGCGCCCGAAAAGGACGCCGTGGGAAGGTCCCGCTACGCCCTGGCCTCACGCTCCTTCCTGGGCGCCACCGTGGACCTGGAGGAAACCTACGCCTGGGGCGTAAAAGAGCTGGACCGCCTGATCACCGAGCAGGAACAGGTGGCCCACACCATCAAAGCCGGCGCCACCATCGACGAGGCCAAGGAAATCCTCAACAATGATCCCGCACGCCAGCTAAAGGGCAAGGAGGCCCTGCGGGAGTGGATGCAGGAACTCTCGGACAAGGCCGTGGCAGAGCTCGCAGGGGTCCACTTCGACATCCCGGACGTGATGAAAAAACTGGAGTGCCTCATCGCCCCCACCGACGAGGGCGGCATTTACTACACCGGTCCGTCGGACGACTTCAGCCGCCCCGGACGCATGTGGTGGTCCGTCCCCGCCGGTGAGGACACCTTCACTACCTGGGCCGAAACCACCACCGTTTTCCATGAAGGGGTCCCAGGCCACCACCTCCAGGTGGCCACTGCAACCTATCGCCGCGAACTGCTGAACAAGTGGCGGCGGAACGTGTGCTGGACCTCCGGCCATGGCGAAGGCTGGGCACTCTACGCCGAGAAACTGATGCAGGAACTGGGCTACCTCAATGATCCCGGTGACCACATGGGCATGCTGGACATGCAGCGGATGAGGGCCGCCCGCGTGGTGTTCGACATCGGCGTCCACCTTGAACTGCCGGTCCCCGAACGGTGGGGCTCCGGCACCTGGACGCCCGAGAAAGGGTATGACTTCCTGAAACAGAACCTGCCCATCAGCGAAGGCCAACTCAACTTCGAGTTCACCCGCTATCTCGGCTGGCCGGGACAGGCCCCCTCCTACAAAGTGGGCCAGCGCCTCTGGGAACAGATCCGCGCCGAACTCGAAGCCCGCCCAGGGTTCGACCTCAAGGAGTTCCACACAAGGGCGTTGAACATCGGCTCGGTAGGACTGGACACCCTAAGGCGCGCACTGCTTTCCTGACTCCATCCGGTGGTCACCCCGGCACCAAGGGCACCCTCCTCGGCGCGCTGCTCGTTCCTCGCTTTGACGCGCGCTGCCGGAGGGGCCCCTTGCTGCCTCCTTCGGCGAGATGTTAAGCACACCCCGCCCGGGAATAAGTAACATAACGCCGCGAAACCCTTGATTTCATGCGGATCGGTGTCATCGCGCGGAATCTTCGGCGCGTAATATTTCTCAATGTTCGTTCGTCGTGATATGGAATGTCGCCCTAACGTATTCGGGTGAGCACTCAAACCCGCCCCTCAGAATCCGCCAAGACCGGCTTCCAGTTCCCCAAGTGGGCTGGCTCGTTCGGTTTCCAGATCATTGCCGCCCTGATCGTCGGCCTTGGCCTCGGCCTGCTGGCCAAGTACACCGGCAGCACCAAAGCCAGCCCCAACGGCCTCGGCGCCACCCTGCAGACCATCGGCTCCAGCTATGTGTCGCTGCTGCAGACCGCCGTGGTGCCCCTCATTTTCACTGCCGTCGTCAGCTCCATCTCCAACCTCCGCCAGGTGTCCAATGCGGCCAAGCTCGCCTGGAACACCCTGCTGTGGTTCGCCATCACTTCCCTGATCGCCGTGCTGATAGGCATCGGACTGGGCGTCCTGCTGCAGCCCGGCGCCAACACCGGCATCACCGAGGAAGCCAAGTACTCGGGTAAGTCCGGTGACTGGTGGTCCTTCCTCATCGGCCTGTTCCCCAAGAACTTCCTTGGCCTGGGCGCCAGCTCCACCGTTGCCGAATCAGGCGCCGTCACCACCTCCGTGAGCTTCAACGTGCTCCAGATCCTGGTGATCGCCATCGCCGTCGGTGTTGCCGCCCTCAAGGTGGGCAAGGCTGCCGAGCCGTTCCTGAACCTGAACGCCTCCGCACTGGCCGTCATCCAGAAGGTCCTCTGGTGGATCATCCGCATCGCACCGCTGGGCACCGTCGGCCTCATCGGCAACGCCGTCGCAGTCTACGGCTGGGACACCATCGGCTCCCTGGGCAAGTTCACCTTCGCCATCTACGTGGGCCTGGCCCTGGTCATCTTCGCGGTCTACCCCATCCTGGTCCGCAGCCACGGCCTGTCCGTCAAGCAGTACTTCTCCGGCGTCTGGCCCGCCGTCCAGCTGGCCTTCGTCTCCCGGTCCTCGGTGGGCACCCTGCCGCTGACCCAGCGTGTCACCGAACGCAGCCTGGGTGTCCCCCGCGCTTACGCCTCCTTCGCCGTGCCGCTGGGCGCCACCACCAAGATGGACGGCTGCGCCGCCATCTACCCGGCGATCTCGGCGATCTTCGTGGCCCAGTTCTTCGGCATCCAGCTGGACTTCAGCCAGTACCTGCTGATCGCACTGGTGTCCGTCCTGGGCTCCGCGGCAACCGCCGGAACCACCGGCGCTGTGGTGATGCTGACGTTGACGCTCTCCACGCTGGGACTGCCGCTGGCCGGCGTCGGCCTCCTGCTGGCCATCGATCCCATCCTGGACATGGGCCGCACCGCGGTGAACGTCGCCGGCCAGGCGCTGGTGCCCACCATCGTGGCCAAGCGCCAGGGCATCCTGGACGAGCAGCTGTACAACGCACCCCGCAACGGCACGCCGTTTGTCGACGACTCTGTTGACAACGCCGCCCCGTCCGACGGAACCTCCACCGACACCACGTCGCGTGAACTGGCGGACGCAAAGGCCTAAAGGGACCTGTGCTCACCCCTGGCGGTAACAACTGCCAGTACGAAGAGGTCCCCGGGAAATTTCCCGGGGACCTCTTCTGCGTTTAACAGCCGGGTCAATGGCCGCCGATGACCCCGTTCTGCACGGCCTTGGTGACCGCATCGGCTTCCGCCTGCGTCAGCTTTCCGTCAGTCACGGCCTGGTCGAGCCGCGTCTTCAAGGCAGCGGCCTTTTCTGCCTGCTTCTCGGTACGGAGCTCCTCCAAGGCGGCGGTGACCTTGGACTCCTCTATCCCGAGGGACCCGGCCAGGGATTTGGCCAGGGCGGCATCCCGGGTGGCCTGGTCCGGCTTTGCGCCGTCAGCCGGCGGGGTTGTGGGCTTGTTGGCCTCGCTGAACGCTTGCAGGGCCTCCGTCACCTTCGCCTCCTCCACGCCGAGCTTCTCCGCGAGCGCTGACGCCTGGGCGATGCCCCGCTCACCGCCGCGGCCGCCGTGCCTG
Organism: Arthrobacter sp. Soil_C_49; assembly: GCF_057656635.1. NCBI lineage: Bacteria > Bacillati > Actinomycetota > Actinomycetes > Micrococcales > Micrococcaceae > Arthrobacter > Arthrobacter sp. Soil_C_49. The sequence goes on along the minus strand of NZ_JBDGJZ010000004.1, from coordinate 378,899 downwards.
CCCATTCCGCCGGGGGCCGTGCTGGTGCTTCCGTCTGCTGAAGCGCTGGAACTTGCGCTGGGAGCGGGGGTTGGTGTGGTGGTGGCGGAGGCCATGCCGGCAACGCCGATCCCGGCACCCAGGGCCAGTGCCGTGGCTGACAGGCCAAGGGTCATTTTCTTTGTGCGTGACATTCTGTTGTCTCCTGGATCTGCCGTCGGTGACGGCTGCTGATGGTTCATCCCTCCCGGGACATTCCAAGCATCGCGAGAGCAGTTCTGGAACAGCTGTTGGAAACCTTTCATCTTCCTGTGAATGCTGGCGGCGCTAAACTTGCCCAGCGTGCAAACTTGCACGTAGTGTAACCGCTATGGGCACTCCCACCGACACCCCGGCAGAAGCAACAACCCCGTCCCGGCGCGAGCTGAACAAGGCCGCCACCCGCCAGGCCATCACGGACGCCGCTTTGTCACTGCTGCGCAGCCGCGGGCCCGGAAACTTCACGGTGGAGGACATCGCGGATGCTGCAGGCATCTCCCGGCGGACCTTCTTCAACTATTTCGGCAGCACCGATGCTGCCCTTGCTGCGGTCACCCACGGGTTTCTGGACAACGCCATCCAGCAGTTCCGGCTCCGGCCTGCGGACGAACCGATCCTGCACTCGGCACAGGCCGCGCTGATGGCCCTCGCGGACCCTATGACCGTGGCACCGCTCGCCGAACTGTTTACGCTCACCCAGCAGAGCGCGCTGATGTCGCACTCGGAGCTGCAGGCCTGGGAGCACTGCACCGAACAGATCATCGCCGTCGCCCGGGAACGGGTGGCGGGCGGCGCCGACGGTGTGGACGAGCTCTACGTCCGTGCACTGGCCGGTGCGGTGATCTCCTGTGGCAAGGCTGCCCTGGAGGTCTGGTTCACGCGCCGCGGTGCCGACCTTTCCGCCGCTTCCCTCGCCGAGCTGCGGCAGCTGCTCATCGACTCTATGGCGCTGCTGGGCTCCGGTTTCACCGCAGGCACCACCAGCCCTGCCCACCGTTCCGCTACTTCCGCATCCGTTTCCTCCTGATCAGATCGGTTTCCTGTTATGGCACTGTTCCTTTACCGCCTGGGCAAGTTCTCCTACCGCCGGCGCTGGCTGGTCATCTCGCTCTGGCTGGCGGTCCTGCTGGCTGTCGGCGGTTCAGCTGCCGCCTTCCACGGCACGCTGTCCAACAACTTCCAGATTCCCGGCACCGAAACCCAACGCATTGCGGACAAGCTGAAGGAAGAACTCCCATCAGCCTCCGGAGGCACGGCAACCATCGTTTTTGAAGCGCCCGACGGCGGTTTCACCGCCGAGAGCCGCGCCGCCGTCACGGACGCGCTGAAGAAGCTTGAATCAGTGTCCAGCGTCCGTGGCACCGTGGATCCGTTTGCCACCCAGGCACAGGTGGACCAGGCGGGGCAGGCCATTACCGACGGTGAGCAGCAACTGGCCGCGGGCCGGGCACAGCTGGACGCCTCCCGCGCACAGCTGGAGGCAGGGGCGGCACAGCTGGCGGCAGCAGAGCAGCAGCTGGCAGCAGCCGGTGCCCCCGCGGCACTCATTGAGGCACAGCTGGGCCAGCAGAAGGCGGCCCTGGCAGACGGACAGGCAAAGCTCGACGCCGGAACCCGGGAACTGGAAGCCGGCAAGGCCAGGCTGGAGCTGGGCAAGCGCCAGGCAGAAGCGTCCTCGGCCATCCGCTTTGTTTCCGAAGACGGACGCGCCGCCGTGGCGCAGGTGCAGTTCAACACCTCCATCAACGGCCTGAGCCCGGAAGTCCGCCAGCAGGTGCAGGACATCGCCCACGAGACGTCGGCGGCCGGCGTCAGCGCCTATGCCAGCAAGGAGATCACCGAGGACATCTCCGAGCTCTTCGGCGCCGCCGAGATCATCGGCATTGCCGTGGCAGCCCTGGTGCTGATCATCATGCTGGGCACGCTGATTGCCGCCGGGCTGCCGCTGCTGATGGCGATCATGGGTGTTGGCGTCGGCGTCGGAATTACGTTCGCGCTCTCCGGGCTGTTCGACATGAGCTCCATCTCCCCCATGCTGGCGCTTATGCTGGGCCTCGCCGTCGGGATCGACTACTCCCTGTTCATCGTCAACCGGCACCGCACACAACTGCTTGCCGGCATGGCCCAGGAGGAATCGGTGGCCCGCGCCACCGGCACCTCCGGCAACGCCGTGGTCTTCGCCGGCCTCACGGTCATCATCGCCCTCGCCGCCCTGGTGGTGCCGGGCCTGCCCTTCCTCGCCGTGATGGGCCTGGCCGCGGCCGGGACCGTGGCGGTGGCTGTGCTGGTGGCCATCACCCTGACCCCGGCCATGCTGTCCCTGATCGGCCGCCGCATCATCTCAAAGCGCGCCTGGGCCAAGGCAGAAGCACACAACGCCGAACCCGGCCACGAGGCAGCCGATGAAGCCCAGGACCGCGAGCGCAGCACCCGCGGCTGGGGCGGGCTGGTCACCCGCCACCCGGTGCTGGCACTCCTGGCCGGTGTAGTCCTGCTGGGCACGCTCGCGCTCCCTGCCACCCAACTGCAGCTGGCACTGCCCGACGGCGGCTCCGAACCGGTGGAGTCAGAGGCCTACCAGGCGTACGACCTGACCGCGCGGAGCTTCGGCGAAGGCGTCACCGGCCCGATTGTTGCCGTAGGCGAGTTCCCGGCGAACCTGGACGAAGCCGAGGCGCAGGCCCTGCAGTACGACGTCGCGGACAAGCTCCGCGCCGTGGACAACGTGGTGGCCGCCGTGCCCGTCGCCCTCAGCGAGGACCGGCGCACCGCGGTCTTCCAAGTCATCCCCAAGGAAGGCCCCGCCAGCGCCAGCACAGTCCAGGTGGTTTCCGAACTGCGCGGCCTGAACGAGGACATCCAGTCCGAATACGGCGTGGCCATGGGCCTCACGGGGCAGACGGCCGGCAACGTGGACGTCTCCACGAAGCTCGGCGACGCCCTGCCGCCCTACCTGGCTATCGTCGTCGGCCTTTCCCTGGTCCTGCTCCTGCTGGTCTTCCGCTCCATCGTGGTGCCGCTGCTCGCCACCGGCGGCTTCCTGCTTTCCCTCGCCGCGGCGTTCGGCGCCGTGGTGGCCGTGTACCAGTGGGGCTGGCTGGGCGGCGTGTTCGACGTCGCCAACCCCGGCGCGGTCCTGAGCTTCCTGCCGATCATCCTCATCGGCGTGCTGTTCGGCCTGGCCATGGACTACCAGGTGTTCATCGCCTCCGGCATGCGCGAGGCGTACATGCACGGCTCCACCGCGAAACAGGCGGTCAGGGTGGGCTTCCGCCACGCGGCCGCCGTGGTGACGGCCGCCGCGATCATTATGGTCAGCGTCTTCGCCGGCTTCATCTTCAGCCACCTCACCATGGTGCGGCCGCTGGGCTTCGCGATGGCGTTCGGTGTGCTGCTTGACGCCTTTGTAGTCCGCATGACCATCGTTCCGGCCGTCATGTACCTGCTGGGTGAGAGGTCCTGGTGGCTGCCGCGCTGGCTGGACCGGATCCTGCCGGACGTCGATGTGGAAGGCGCCCAGCTGAACCGGCCTGCCGCCAAGGCATCCGAAGAACTGGTCCACTAGGCTGAATCCGTGGTCCGCCTGATTCTTGCCTCCCAGTCCCCCGCCCGCACCAAGCTCCTCACCGAGGCCGGCATCCGGCATACGGTGCTGGTTTCGGACGTTGACGAGGACGCCGTCCAGGCCCGGTACGGCGTCACCGATCCGCATGACACCGCCCTGCTGCTGGCACGCGCCAAAGCCGAGGCTGTCGCGGCCCTGCCCGAAGCAGAGGGTGCGCTGGTGCTTGGCTGCGACTCCGTTTTCGAGTTCGACGGCGAGGCGCACGGCAAACCGTACACCGCCGACGTCGCCCGCGAACGCATGCTCCGGATGAGCGGCAACACCGGGGTGCTGCACACCGGGCACTGGCTGGTGGACTGCCGCGATACCGAGCCGGACGGCGGTGACGCGCCGGGCACGGGTGCCACCCTGGGGACAGTGGCCTCGGCAGAGGTCTCCTTCCTCCAGATGGACGCGGCAGAGATCGACGCGTACATCGCCACGGGTGAGCCTCTGCACTGCGCCGGCTCCTTCACCATCGACGGACTGGGCGGCGCCTTCATCCGGAAGGTCGACGGCGATCCGCACACGGTCGTGGGACTTTCGGTGTCCACGCTGCGCAGCCTGCTCGCCCAGGCCCAGGTCCGGATCACCGAACTCTGGCCGGCGTCCTAAAGGCTCCGATTTCGGCTGTTCTTGTAGCTTCCCTACAAAGCCTTGGCGCTTTACACGCGGAATCCGCAAGTAATATCGGCGGAACCCTCAAAACCGCGCTAGGCTCCCTGAAGGAAAGAAGGAGACGCCTTGTCAGCAAATTTGGAGCAGTCCGCACATCCCACGCAGTCGACCCTCACAAAGGTGCTGATCGCGAACCGCGGCGAAATCGCGGTGCGCATCATCCGCGCCGCCCGTGATGAAGGGATCGCCTCGGTTGCCGTTTATGCCGACGCGGACCGGGATGCCCTGCACGTCCGCCTTGCTGACGAGGCCTACGCGCTGGGCGGGAACACCGCCGCGGAGTCCTACCTGGTGATGGACAAGATCATCGACGCCGCCCGCCAGTCCGGAGCCGACGCAATCCACCCCGGTTACGGCTTCCTGGCCGAGAACGCCCAGTTCGCTGCCCGCGTGATTGAAGCCGGCATCACCTGGATCGGCCCCTCCCCCGAGGCTATCTCCGCCCTTGGCGACAAGGTGCAGGCCCGGCACATCGCGGAAAAAGTCGGCGCACCCCTCGTCCCCGGCACTGCCGATCCCGTGGAATCCGCCGAGGAAATCCTCGACTTCGTGGACCAGCACGGGCTGCCCGTGGCCATCAAGGCCGCTTTCGGTGGTGGCGGCCGCGGCATCAAGGTGGCGCGCACCCGGGACGAGATCCCCGAACTGTACGAATCGGCCGTCCGTGAAGCCACCGCCGCCTTCGGCCGCGGCGAGTGCTTCATCGAACGGTTCCTGGATGCGCCCCGCCACGTGGAGACCCAGTGCCTGGCGGACGCGTACGGCAACGTGGTGGTGGTCTCCACCCGTGACTGCTCGCTGCAGCGCCGCAACCAGAAACTCGTGGAAGAAGCCCCCGCTCCCTTCCTCACCGAAGACCAGAACCGCCGGCTCTACGAATCCTCCAAGGCCATCCTCAAAGAGGCCGGCTACCTCGGCGCCGGCACCTGCGAATTCCTCGTAGGCCAGGACGGCACCATCTCCTTCCTCGAGGTCAATACCCGCCTGCAGGTGGAGCACTGTGTGTCCGAGGAAGTCACCGGCATCGACCTGGTGCGCGAACAGTTCCGGCTGGCACGCGGCGAGGAACTCGGCTACGACGATCCCGAAGTACGCGGGCACTCCTTCGAATTCCGGATCACCGGCGAAGACCCGGGCCGTAACTTCCTGCCCGCCCCCGGCACCCTCCGGGTCCTGAAAAACCCCACCGGCCCCGGCGTCCGCATCGATTCCGGCGTGGAACAAGGCGATGTCATCAGCGGCAATTTCGACTCCATGCTCTCCAAGCTCATCGTCACCGGAGCCAGCCGGCCGCAGGCCCTGCAGCGGGCCCGCCGCGCCCTCGAGGAGATGGTGGTGGAGGGCATCCCCACCGTGATCCCGTTCGACCTCGCAGTGGTCTCGGACCCCGCGTTCGCGCCAGCCGAGGGCCCGTTCCGGGTCCACACCCGCTGGATCGAGACCGAGTTCGTCAACAACCTCCCGGCTTGGACCCCCGACGGCGCAGGCACTGAGGCCCCGGCCGAAGACCGGCAGCGCGTGGTGGTTGAGGTGGGCGGCAAGCGGCTTGAAGTGGTCCTGCCGGCATCGCTCGGTTCCGTGGCTGTTGGCGCTGCCGGCGCCACGGCCAAGCCGGGCAAGTTGAAGAAACGCTCCCGTTCCGGCGGCACTGCTGCGGCCACGGGCAATGCCCTGACCTCTCCCATGCAGGGCACCATCGTCAAGGTTGCCGTTGCCAACGGTGACGTGGTGGCCGAAGGTGACCTTGTGGTGGTCCTGGAAGCAATGAAGATGGAGCAGCCGCTGACGGCGCACCGTTCCGGAACCATCACCGGCCTCACCGCAACCGCCGGTGAAACGGTGTCAGCAGGCGCCGTCATCGCCACCATCGAAGACTAGCGCCGGAGGTTCCCCGTGCTCGCACCCAGCTTTGAAGAAGAAGTGGACCGCTACCACCTTGCCGTCCCCGAAATCACCCGGGGCAACCCGGAACCGGTCAAGGAGCTGTACTCGCGGCTCGATGACGTGACCCTCGCCAACCCGTTCGGCGGCATTGCCCGCGGATGGGCGCAGGTGGAAGCCCGGCTGGACCAGGCGGCACGCCAGTTCCAGGACGGCGAGTTGCTGGGGTTTGACACTGTCAGCTCCTACACCGCCCGGGACACCGCCTTCCTGGTGGAAACGGAACATTTCCGTGCCCGCCTGGACGGCGCCGGCGCTGCGGAGGAATTCGCGCTGCGCGTGACCAGCGTCTTCCGGCGCGAGGAAGGGTACTGGAAGCTGGTGCACCGGCACGCAGACCCGGCTGCCCGTCCCCAGTCCCGCCGGTCGCTGAGCCAGCCCGCCAGCAGCTGACGGGGCTGTCCGGCTGTACCAACGGGACGATGAGCCGTGCCGGGAGGCTGACAGGCCAGTGCGAAAAAGGCACACTTAGCACATGTTGCCTTTCCTGCTCCTTGCATCACGTGCCGAGGACGCCGCAGCCGAGGACGAATATGCCGCCTACCTGAGGTACGGCGGCCTGGAGCCCTCGGGCCTGCGGCGCATCAGGCTGGAAGCCGCTCCCCTGCCCGAGCTGGACCTGTCCTCCTATTCGGGGGTAATAGTGGGCGGCAGCCCGTTCACCTCCAGCGACCCGCCGGAGCACAAGACGCCCACGCAGCACCGCGTGGAACGTGAGCTGGCCGGGCTCCTGGACGAGCTGGTGGCCCGCGACTTCCCCTTCCTGGGCGCCTGCTACGGGGTAGGAACGCTGGGGACACACCAGGGCGCCGTCATCGACAGGACCTACGGCGAGCCGCTGGGCGCGGCGGAAATCGAACTCACTGACGCCGGCCTGGAGGACCCCGTGCTCAGCGGGATGCCACGCAGGTTCACCGCCTTCACCGGCCACAAGGAAGCCTGCACCGTCCTGCCGCCGCAGGCCGTGCTCCTGGCGGGGTCGGCGGCCTGCCCGGTGCAGATGTTCCGCATCCGGCAGAACCTGTACGCCACCCAGTTCCACCCCGAGCTGGACGCCGAAGGCCTTTGCACCCGCATCGACATCTACCGCCATGCGGGCTACTTCCCGCCGGAGTCCGCAGAAGACCTGATGGAAAGCGCACGGCGGTTTACCGTCACCGAACCCATGAACATCCTCAAGAACTTCGTGGCCCGCTACGCACGCTAGCCGCGGCAGCCCGCCGTCGTGCGCTCCCGCCCGGTTACTCCCGCAGAAGCAGAAAGGCGCCCGGCACAATCCGCCACACTTACGGGGATTATGCCGGGCGCCTCTGCCGCCAACCGGGCTGGAAGGAACAGCCCGCGGACTCAGGCCACGTTGTTCTCGTAGTCCAGGTCCCGGGTTTCCTTGCTGACGAAAAGCGCAATGAGGGTCAGCACGGCCATGGCCGTCAGGTAAACACCCACCAGCACCGGGCTGCCGTCCGCGAGTTCCCACAGTGCCACAGCGATGAACGGGGCCACGGCAGCGCCGAGGATGCTCGAGAAGTTGTAGCTCACGGCAGACCCTGTGTAGCGGACGTTCGTGGGGAACAGCTCAGGCAGCAGCGCACCCATGGGACCGAACGTGAGGCCCATCAGCGAGAAACCGATGATAAGCAGGGCCATGGTGCCCACGAATCCGCCGCTGAACAGCGGGACGAACAACAGGCCGAAGACGAAGATCCCCGCCGTGACGGCGATGAGCATCTTGCGCCGGCCATACTTCTCGGCCAGCGGTCCGGAAACCAGTGTGAAGATGCCGAAGAAGACGACGCCGGCAATCAGCATCCACAGGAAGTCGTTGCGGGTGTAGCCCAGGCCGGGAACGAACGCCGCGGCTGCCGCCTCGGACATCGGCTTGCCGGCCTTCTCCGCCGCGGCCCTGGCGGCCTCGAGGCTCGAGGGACGGGTGCCGAACGTCAGGGTGAACGTGGTCATCAGGTAGAAGAGTACGTACGTGGCCAGCATGATGAACGTGCCCAGGATCAGCTGGCGCCAGCTGGTCTTGAAGACCCGGCCCAGGGGCAGCTTTGCCACCTCGTTGGACTCCAGCACCTTGGTGAAAGCGGGGGTCTCAATCAGCTTGAGCCGGACGTAGAGGCCAATGATCACCATGACTGCGCTGAGCAGGAACGGCACGCGCCAGCCCCAGGCCTGGAAGTCAGCCGGGCTCAGCGCGTAGCTGAACACCAGGAAGATAACGTTGGCGATGATGAAGCCGATGGGTGCGCCCAGCTGCGGGAAGGTGCCGTAGATGGCGCGCTTGTTGGCCGGTGCGTTTTCGGTGGCCAGCAGCGCGGCACCGCTCCACTCGCCACCGAGGGCGAGCCCCTGGGCGAAGCGCATCACCACGAGCAGGGCAGGAGCCAGGAATTCCCAGCCCGGCACCAGCGCCGTGGGCAGGCAGCCGATCAGGAAGGTGGCGATGCCCATGGTCAGCAGGGAGGCCACCAGGGTGCCCTTGCGGCCGAACTTGTCGCCGAAGTGGCCGAAGATGATGGATCCCAGCGGGCGGGCCACAAAGGCCACACCGAAAACTGCAAACGAGCTCAGCAGCTGGGTTGTTTCGTTCTGGTTGGGGAAGAACAACTGCGGGAACACCAGCACGGCAGCGGTGGCATAAACGTAGAAGTCGTAGAACTCAACCGTGGTGCCGATCAGGCTGGCAACGATCACGCGCCCGCGTGAGTTCACCGGCCGCGGGGATCCGGGCACCGTGGAGGTATCGGTGGAAGACATAGGTAAACGCTTTCATGGAAACCTGGCGGACCACGCGTAGGGGTCCGGTTTGAAATAGTTAGAGTTCAATCTTAGTTCCCGCGGTCCAGTCAATGGACGAAAGGTCCACTATCCGGACTTGTGCGGTGCGTCTCATTTTTGAGGGCTCCCCCAAGCCTAACGGTCCCCAAAAGGCTCCGATAGGCAAATGTGACAGCCCGTTAACACACCGCGTCGGTCTGTGAAACGCGCCTTACCTACCTTGGAGGAACAACATCCCCCGAAGGAGGTACCCCGTGACTGTTGACCGCACCGCTGATGCCGGCCCCGGCAATTCCCTTGATCTTGACGAGACCGCAAGGCCCGAAGACGCATCCGCCAGCGCACAGCCCGGCTCTACCCGCAGTACCGTTGCCCCCGCCCTTGAATTCCGCCCCGGCCGCTGGATCGCCAACTGGGATGCCGAGAACAAGGATCAGTGGGAATCCGGCGGCCGCACCATCGCCCGCCGCAACCTCAATTGGTCAATCTTCGCCGAATTCCTCGGTTTCGTTGTGTGGCAGCTCTGGTCCATCGTGGTGGTCCAGCTCCCCGCCGCAGGCTTCACCTTCTCCACTTCGGAAATCTTCTGGCTGATCTCCATGCCCAGCCTGGTGGGCGCCACCCTGCGCATCCCCTACACCTTTATGGTCCCCCGCTTCGGCGGCCGGAACTGGACCATCGTGTCCGCGCTGCTGCTCCTGATCCCCACCACGGGCCTGGCGCTGTGCGTCTCCAACCCGGAAACACCGTTCGGCGTGATGCTCCTGGTGGCAGCCCTGGCCGGTTTCGGCGGCGGCAACTTCGCCAGCTCCATGGCCAACATCACCTTCTTCTACCCCGCCCGCGAAAAGGGCTGGGCCCTGGGCCTGAACGCCGCCGGCGGAAACATGGGGGCCGCCGTCGCGCAGCTCGCCGTGCCGATTGCCATCACCCTGCTCGCCGCGGGCACCGTAAACCTGCCGCTGGCCGGCTGGATGTGGGTGCCGTTCATCCTCGTGGCAGCCTTTGGCGCCTTCAAGTACATGGACAACCTCACCAGCGCCAAGGGTGACATCGCCGGATCCGTGGCAGCCCTGAAGGAACCGCACCTGTGGATCATGGCGCTGCTGTACATCGGCACCTTCGGATCGTTCATCGGCTTCGCCGGTGTGTTCCCCAAGCTGATCAAGGACTACTTCCCCGCGTTCTCCTCCATCGGAGTGGGCACCGTGGCACTGTCGCTGGCCTTCCTCGGCCCGCTGGTGGGCTCCCTGGCCCGGCCGTACGGCGGACGCATGGCCGACCGCATGGGCGGTGCCCGGATGACCGTGGCCGCTTTCGCTTCCATGGCAGTCATCACCCTCACCATGATCTGGACCCTGCCGCTGAAGAACTTCTGGCTGTTCCTGGTCCTCTTCCTGATGCTCTTCACCGCCAGCGGGTTCGGAAACGGCGCCACCTATCGGATGATCCCGGTCATCTTCGCCACCTCCAGCCGGGCCGCCCGCAAGGGGGCAAGCTCGGTGGCCACCCAGCGCCTCGCGTCCTCGGCGCTCGGCCTGATCTCGGCCATCGGCGCCTACGGCGGGTTTGTCATCCCGCAGGTACTGAACGTCTCCAACACGGCCAGCGGCTCCTACACCCCGGCATTCTACGGCTTCGTCGGAGCCTACGTCCTGATGCTGGCCGTCTGCTGGTTCTGCTACATCCGCAACGCCAACCGAAATGCGATGGGACACGTCTAACATGACCAAAAGCGCCGACACGCACTGCCCTTACTGCGCTTTGCAGTGCGCCATGACGCTCACGTCTCCAGCGGAACTGACCCCGGCCGTCCAGCCGGGGTCAGTCCCCGTGTCCGCACCGGCCGCGGATTCCCCCGCCGCGGCTCCCGCTGCCGCACCCCTTGACGTCCAGGGACGCGACTTCCCCACCAACCGCGGCGGCCTGTGCCGCAAAGGCTGGACCTCCGCAACGCTGCTGAACCACCCTGGCAGGATCACCGAGCCCCTGCTCAAGGGGCCCGACGGCGTCCACCGCCCCATCGGCTGGGACCAGGCCCTGGAGCTCGCGGCCGGCGCGGTGAAAGACGCGCAGGCCCGCTACGGCCGTGACGCCGTGGGCGTTTTCGGCGGCGGCGGCCTCACCAACGAAAAGGCCTACATGCTGGGCAAGTTTGCCCGGCTAGCCCTGGGGACTTCCCGTATCGACTACAACGGACGCTTCTGCATGTCCTCCGCCGCGGCGGCCGGAATGCGCGCCTTCGGCGTGGACCGCGGCCTGCCGTTCCCGCTCGAAGCCCTGGACACCGCCAGCACCATCCTGATGCTGGGCTCCAATGTTGCCGAAACCATGCCTCCCTTCGTCCAGCACCTGAAGGGAACGCGCGACGCCGGCGGGCTGATTGTGGTGGACCCGCGCCGTTCCGCCACGGCGGCTTTTACGGCCGACGGCGGCGGCCTGCACCTCCAGCCCCTGCCGGGCACCGACCTCGCCCTCCTCCTGGGCATCTCCCACGTGGTCATCCACGAGAACCTGGTGGACACCGCCTACATCGAAGAACGCACGTCGGGCTACAGCGCCGTGGTCCGCAGCGTGAACTCCTTCTGGCCCGAACGCGTCCAGTCCATCACCGGCGTGCCCGCAGAACTCATCCGCGAAACCGCCCGCCGGCTCGCGTCCGGCGCACGGGCCGGTGGCAGCTATATCCTCACCGGCCGCGGCGTGGAACAGCACGTGGACGGCACCGATACCGCCACCGCTGCCATCAACCTCAGCCTCCTGCTGGGCCTGCCGGGTTCGGCCCGCAGCGGCTACGGTACCCTCACCGGCCAGGGCAACGGCCAGGGCGGCCGCGAGCACGGCCAGAAGGCCGACCAGCTCCCCGGCTACCGCAAGATCACCGACCCCGCCGCCCGTGCGCACGTGGCAAGGGTCTGGGGTGTCCCGGAGCAGCTGATTCCCGGGCCGGGACTGCCGGCCGTCCAGCTGCTCAAATCGTTGGGACAGCCCGACGGCGTCCGTTGCCTTTTCGTCCACGCCTCCAATATCGCCGTGGCCTCCCCCGACGCCAACGCCGTGATTCAAGGACTGCGCAGCCTGGACTTCCTGGTGGTCTGCGACTTCTTTATGTCCGAGACCGCCGCCGAGGCAGACCTCATTCTTCCGGTGCTCCAGTGGGCCGAGGAGGAAGGCACACTCACCAACCTTGAAGGCCGGGTACTGCGCCGCCGCCGCGCCCTCACGCCCCCGGCCGGCGCCCGGAGCGAATTGTGGATCATGGCCCGGCTGGCCGAGGCCCTCGAGGCGCCGTCCACCTACAGCGAGGACCCGGAAACGGTCTTCGAGGAACTCCGGCTGGCCTCCGCCGGCGGACTGGCCGACTACTCAGGCATCGACTACGCCATGCTGGACCGCGGCGAAGCCGCCTACTGGCCGTACCCGAAAGGCAGCACCGGAACCCCGCGACTGTTCCGGGAAACCTTCGCGCACGCCGACGGCAAAGCCGTGATGGTCCCGGTGGCGCCCCGCCGCCGTCGTGCTCCTGCTGCCAACCCTGATCCGGCCGCGACGACCATGACGCTCATCACCGGCCGCCTCCTGGAGCATTACCAGTCCGGCGCCCAGACCCGCCGCGTTGCCGAGCTGCTGGAAACCCGGCCGGAGGCCAAACTGCAGGTCCATCCGGCCGCCGCAGCCTCGATGGGCATCACCGAAGGAATGCTCGTCTCTGTGGCGAACGAGCGCGGCGAGGTGCTGTGCCGGGCCGAGCTGAGCACGGAGATCCGCACGGACACAGTGTTCCTGCCCTTCCATTTTCCTGAACTCGAGAGCGCCAACCGCCTCACGGAGGCGGCCACGGACCCCACGTCCGGAATGCCCGAGTTCAAGTTCAACAAGGTGTGGGTCCGGCCTGCCGCCACCCCCCTGTCAACCAGCGTGCTGCAAACGACGGAGGCCTCATGAGCGAGCAGATTGTCATTGTGGGATTCGGCCCGGTGGCCGCCCGGCTGGTTGACGAGCTCCTGCCAGCCGTCCGGGACGGCCAGGTGCACCTCACGGTGGTGGGCGCGGAAGCGGAAGCAGCCTACAACCGGGTGCTGGTGGCCGATCTGGGCGTCGGGCGCACCACGGCAGAAGCCCTGGCGCTGGCTGATGCTGACGCGCTGGCCGCAGAAGGCGTGGACGTGCGGCTGGGCATCCGCGTCCGCCGGGTGGACCGCGCACGGCAGCAGGTCCTGCTGACCGACGGCTCCGTGGCCCGCTACGACCGTTTGGTGTTCTCCACCGGGTCCCGTCCCGTGATTCCCAACCTGACCGGCATCAACCCGGATCCCACCTCGCCGGTCCTGCCGGCCGGGGTCACAGCCCTTCGCGACCTGCGTGACGCCGAGGTGCTGCGCCAGGCGGTGGACGGCGGCAAGCGCGTAGTGGTCCTGGGCGGCGGCGTCCTGGGCCTGGAGACTGCGCTGGCCGCGGCTGAAGAAGGCGCCACCGTCACCGTGGTCCACAACGGGCCGCACCCGCTGGGCCGCAACATCGACCGCGGCGGCGGCGCCGTCCTCGCCGCCAGCCTGCGCCGCTGCGGCGTGCGGATGGCCGGCAACGCCCGCTCCACCGGCGTTGAGCACAACGCGGCCGACGGCGGATTCTCGGCTTTGCTGCTCGATGACGGGTCAGCGATCGACGGCGACCTCCTGGTCATCTCCTGCGGTGTCCGCCCCCGCACCGAACTGGCCGAAGGCTGCGGGCTTTCCACCGCCAGCGGAATCCTGGTGGACCACCGGCTGCGGGCGCACCACGAACCGCATATCTTCGCCGTCGGGGACTGCGCCGAGGTGCGCTGCCCCGAGCCGGACTGCGCGCGGTGCCGCAACGCCAAGGGCCCGTCCGGGCTGGTGGGCCCGGGCTGGCGGCAGGCCGAGTGGCTGGCCGAATATCTGACCCTGCTGGCATCGGAGGCGCCGGCAGAAGCCGAAGCGCTTCCGGAGCTTCCCGCCGAGCAGGCAGGGGTTGTTGTCCTCAAGGCGCGGGGTATGAACATGGCCGTGGCCGGGAACAACGCGGCCGAGCCGTGGGATGAGGAAGTCCTCACCGCCGGGGCAGGGAACGGCCGCGCCCGGCTGCAGATTGCGCAGTGGGCGGACCCGGAGCACGGCCGCTACGTCAAGATGACCACCCGCGGCGGGGTCCTGGAGGGACTCGTGGCTGTGGGCATGCCGCGCACGGCTGCGGAGCTGGTGGGTCTCTTCGAACGCGGAGCGGAACTGCCCGCGGACAGGTCCCTGCTGCTGCGCCTGGACGGGCCGGACCAGCTGCCCGGGGCGGCCGCCGATCCACAGGGCACCGTGTGCCGCTGCGCCGGCGTCAGCGGGGCAACCATCCAGGGCGCCGTGGAAGAAGGTTGCTCAACGGTGGCCGAGGTTTCCAAAGCCACCCGGGCCGGCACCGGCTGCGGCGGTTGCCACGAGGACATCAAGGGGCTCATCGAGAAACACTTCTCCCCAGTCGCCCCCTGACATCCCGGGGCCGGCCAGGGAACCGGCCGTGGCCCACGGCTTACACCGGCGCCTTCGGGATCAGGATCCACAGCGCAATGTAGACCAGCTCACCGACTCCCACCAGGCCGAAGATCACGAAGCCCAGCCGGACCAGGAATTTCGGGAGTCCGAACCGGGCGGCCAGGGCCGCGCAGACCCCGCCGATGATCTTGCCGCTGCGCGGCCGAACGAGGTCTGTTGCCATGTCTGCCACTCCTCCTTGGGTTGGTTGCTGATGCAGGGACGGCCGGAAAATTTCGCGATGAAATTCCCGGCCGGTCCTGGGAGGAGTCTATGCAGCACTTCCCGGCGGGGTCCAGACTCCCGCCGGTACAGCTTTCCTGCTGCTGCAGGTGCTACATATGGACGTGCAGCCGGCGCGCAGCCTCGGAGATCGAGCCCGTGAGGGACGGGTATACGGTGAAGGTGCTGGCGACGTCGTCCACGTGCAGCTTCTGCTTGACGGCGATGGAGATCGGGAAGATCAACTCGGAAGCGTTGGGACCCACCACTACGCCACCGATCACCGTTCCGGAGCCCTTCCGGGCGAAAATCTTTACAAAGCCGTCTTTGTTGTTGCGCATCTTGGCCCGTGCATTGCTGCGGAGCGAGAGCTTCACCACGTCGCCCTGGTACTTGCCCGAGTCGATCTCGGCCTCGGACACGCCCACGTTGGCGATCTCGGGTGAGGTGAAAATGTTGGATGCCACCTGGTGCAGCTTGAGCGGGGTAACGGCATCACCCATGAAGTGCGCAACGGCAATCCGGCCCTGCATGGCCGCCACGGAAGCCAGCGGCAGGACACCGGTGCAGTCGCCGGCGGCATAAATGTTCGGAGCGGTGGTCCGGGAGACACCGTCCACCTTGATGTGGCCGCTCTCGCTGACCGCAACGCCGGCTTCTTCCAGCCCGATACCGGCGGTGTTCGGGATGGAGCCCAGGCACAGCAGGCAATGGCTGCCGGTCACCTTGGACCCGTCACTGAGGGTGACCACCACGCCGTCGTCCGTGCGCTCCACCTGCTCGGCGCGGGACCGCGACAGCACCCGAACGCCACGGCGTTCGAAAACCTCCTCGAGAACCACGGCCGCGTCCACGTCCGAGCCGGGCAGCACCCGGTCACGGCTGGAAACCAGGGTGACTTTGGAACCGAGGCCGTTGTAGGCGGACGCAAACTCCGCTCCGGTCACGCCGGAGCCCACCACGATCAGGTCTTCGGGAAGTTCGTCCAGGTTGTAGATCTGGGTCCAGTTCAGGATCCGCTCACCGTCGGGCCGGGCAGTGGGCAGCTCGCGCGGGTGGGCACCGACTGCCAGCAGGATGGTGTCGGCCTCCACCGTTTCAGTGCCCTCGGCAGTGACCACCTCAATGGTGTGGTCGTCCAGGAGGCGGCCGGATCCGGCCAGGATGCGCACACCCTGCTGTGCCAGGCCGTCGGAGATGTCCTTCGACTGGCTGCGCGCCAGGTTGAGGAGGCGGTCGTTGATGTGCTTGAGGTCTGCGCGCATCACCGGCACGAAGTCGCCGCCGTCGACGTCGAACTTCACGCCCAGCTCCCCCGCCTCGGCCACGCGGGTCATCAGGTCCGCGGTGGCGATCAGGGTCTTGGACGGGACGACGTCGGTCAGCACGGCGGAGCCGCCGATCCCGGCGCGCTCGATGATGGTGACCTGCGCTCCAAGCGAGGCGGCCACCATGGCGGCCTCATATCCGCCCGGACCACCTCCCAGGATTGCGATCCGGGGTGAACTGAAATCTGGATGCGTAGTCACAAACAATCATTGTCCCGCATCCCCGCCGGTCCGCCAAAGAAACCGTTCTCTGGCGAAAACCGCCAAAGGCTGGGCCCAACAGGAGCGGCAGGATAACTTGTACCAGTGAGTACAACAGACTTCCTGAACACGGATCCCTTCGCTGCCGCACGCGCCGCCGCCGACTACATTGCCGAGGAAACGGGCGTGGACAGCCATGACGTGGCCCTGGTACTCGGTTCCGGCTGGGCTGAAGCGGCCGACCTCATCGGCGAGACCACAGCCACCCTCTCGGCCGAAGAAGTCCCCGGGTTCCACGCTCCGGCAGTGGCAGGCCATGTTGGCACCATCCGTTCGGTGCTGACCAAGGAGGGCAAGCGCGCCCTGGTGCTGGGTGCCCGCACCCACTACTACGAGGGCAAGGGCGTCCGCGCCGTAGTCCACGGGATCAGGGCCGCGGCCGCCGCCGGGTGCAGCACCCTGGTCCTCACCAACGGCTGCGGCGGCCTGAACGAAGACTGGGCGCCGGGCACTCCGGTGCTGATCAGTGATCACATAAACCTCACCGCGGCCTCACCGCTGGAGGGCGCCACATTTGTTGACCTGACAGATCTCTACTCGGCCCGGATCCGCGGGATCGCCCGGGAAGTGGACGCAACGCTGGACGAAGGCGTCTATGCACAGTTCCCCGGCCCGCACTACGAGACCCCCGCCGAGGTCCAGTACGCCAAGCGCATCGGCGCCCACCTGGTGGGAATGTCCACCGCCCTGGAAGCGATCGCGGGGCGGCACGCGGGTATGGAAGTGTTCGGCATCTCCCTGGTCACCAACCTTGCTGCGGGCATCAGCCCACAGCCGCTCAGCCACCAGGAAGTCATTGAGTCAGGGCAGGCAGCGGGCCCGCGGATCTCCAAACTGCTCGCAGAAATCATCGCCAAACTCTAAAGCAACGCGGGGTCACTTCAGGCCCCATCCGTCGCGTTCTTTGGGCTGCATCTGACCCCGCGTTGCGAGAAGTGAGGGAGCAATGACGATAGGTTTGTGCCCATGACGTCTTCCGATGCCGATTTCCGCCTGCTCACCGAAGCCCGCGAATGGGCTGCCCAAGACCCCGATCCCGAGACATCGGCGGCCCTCCTTGAGCTGGTCCGGCTGGTCGAAGAGGGATCGCCGGCCGCCCGCCAGGAACTCGAAGACAGCTTCCGCGGAACGCTGCAGTTCGGCACAGCCGGGCTCCGCGCGGCGCTGGGGCCCGGCCCCAACCGGATGAACCGCGTGGTGGTGAGGCGCGCTGCTGCCGGGCTGGCGGACTTCCTGCTCCGTGCGGTGGCCGGAGCGTCCCCGGGAACCCGGCCGCGCGCCGTCGTCGGCTATGACGCCCGGTACAACTCGGACATCTTCGCTGCGGAAACTGCGGCGATCTTCACGGCGGCGGGTATTGAGACGTTCCTGATGCCCTCGGCGCTGCCCACTCCCCTGCTGGCCTATGCCGTCCGGGAACTGGGATGCGACGGCGGCGTGATGGTCACCGCCAGCCACAACCCGCCCCAGGACAACGGCTACAAGGTCTATCTGGGCCGCCACGCCGTAACGGACAGCGGCAACGGGGCCCAGATCGTGGCACCTTATGACGCCGAAATCGCGGCGAGGATCAACGCCGTTGGCCCGCTCGACACCATTGCCCTTGCCCCCGGGGGCTGGACGGTGCTCGACGCGTCCGTGGCCGCCGGCTACCAGCAGGCAACGGCCGGGCTGGCCCTCCCTGAGTACTTTCCCGCCCGGGACCTGCGCATCGTGCTCACCCCGATGCACGGCGTCGGCGGCGAAACTGCGCTGGCCGTGCTGAACGCGGCCGGTTTCACCGACGTCACGCTGGTGGCGGAACAGGCCCAGCCGGACCCGGACTTTCCCACGGTCAGTTTCCCGAACCCGGAGGAACCAGGGGCGCTGGACCTGGCCGTGGAAACGGCCGGGCGGCTGGACGCGGACATTGTTATTGCCAATGATCCCGACGCCGACCGGGCGGCAGTTGCGGCGAAGGACCCTGACACGGGTGCCTGGCGCATGCTCCGGGGGGACGAAGTGGGTGCGCTGCTCGGCGCCCACGTGGCGGCGCGGCTGGCCGCGGCGGACGAAAAGGCGGGCGGCGGAAGTGCCGCCGCCAGCAGCGAGGGGGTGTTCGCCAACTCGATTGTGTCCTCGCGGCTGCTGGCCCGGATCGCGGCGGCAGCCGGTTACGCGCATGAGGAGACGCTGACCGGATTCAAGTGGATTTCGCGCGTCCCGGGACTGCTGTACGGCTACGAGGAGGCGCTGGGCTACTGCGTCGCGCCGGAACTGGTGAAGGACAAGGACGGCATCTCGGCCGCGGTGCTGATCGCGGAACTCGCGGCCGCGGCGAAGGCTGACGGGAAAACCGTCTTTGACACCCTGGACGAGCTGTACCTGCAGCACGGCCTGCACGCCAGCGACCAGCTCAGCATCAGGGTGGCCGACCTGGGCCTGCTGGATGCCATGATGAACCGGCTCCGGGTGAGCCCTCCCGAATCCTTCGGCTCATCCGCCGTGGAGGTTTTCACCGACCTGGCCGAAGGGACTGACAAGCTTCCTCCCACCGACGGGCTCCTGTACCTCACCCGCGACCTCACCAGGGTGATCATCAGGCCCAGCGGCACCGAGCCCAAGCTCAAGTGTTACCTCGAGGTGATCCACCAGGTTGGGTCCGCAGCCGAACTGCCGGAAGCCAGGCAGGCCGTGCGGGCCGCGCTGGACGCAGTACTCCGGGACGTCAGCGAGGCACTGGGGCTGTAGCAGGACCCCCAACAACCCGAAAAGGGCGCCCGGCCGGGCGCCCTTTTATCGTTGTTGGAACTTCTGTCCTGGCTTACTGCTGCACGTTCCTACAGCTCGATTTCGACAAAGCCGTCCACCACGCGGGTGCTGAACGCTGCGATGCTCAGGCCCGGGGTGCTGAAGCATTCGCCGGTTTCCAGGTCGTAGACCTCTTTGTGCAAAGGGGAAGCGATGGTGGGACGGGTCCCGCGTGATCCCAGGATTCCCCGGGCCATCACGTGCGCGCCGGTGGCGGGGTCCTCATGGGCCACGGCGAAAACCTCGGCCGGTCCGGTGCGGAAGAGGGCAATCTGGCGTCCTGCCACAAGGGCGGCTTCGCCCCAGGCGGGTTCCAGGTCGTCCACCAGGCAGACGCGGTGCCAGGCGGGGGTGTTGCCCGGTGCGGCCTCGTCGGTGGCTGCTGCGAGTGCCCCAAGTTCCAGTGTTGCCGTCATGTCGGCTCCTCTTCCTGTGCGTGATTTCCTTGCCTTTGGCTGCCTCTGCGGCCGTGTTCCACGCTAGGCCGCCGGTGTTTCAGAGGGGTGCAGTGAATGTGTCCAGTGCGTAAAAGACACCTCACCCGGCCGGAAATGTGCCCGTGATGCAGAAGTTAAGTTGACGAAACAATTGGGAAACTGAAGCGAAACTGCGTCTCCCTAGTCTGGATGGACACTCGTCACCAGAAGGCTGCAGGAAACACTGCGGCCCATGCGAAAGGCCCACAGTGACCGAACAGACTTCAAGCACCGAGACTCCGCGCCGCATTGTCGTCGCCGGCGGCGGCCCAGCGGCCCACCGTTTTGCGGACGCCATGCATGCCCGCGGCCTCGATGGCTGGCATGTCACGGTCCTCACTGAAGAAGCCCACCTCCCTTACGACCGTGTGGCGCTGTCCAAAGCCCTCACCGAAAAAGACGTGGACCTCACCTTGGGCACCGCTTCGATGTGGGACCACCCTTCCCTGGACTTGAAGACCGGTGAGCGCGTAGTCAAGATCAACGCCGAAGCCAAGTCGGTGGAAACCGCTGCCGGCAACGTCTTCGAATACGACGAACTGGTGGTGGCCACCGGCTCGAACGCAGCGCGCCTGCCCATCCCCGGCGCCGAGCACACCCACGTGTACCGCACGCTTGAAGACGTGTGGGCCATCAACGAGGCCATCACCGGCCTCACGGAGAAGCTGGGCCGCAAGGTCAATGCCGTCACCATCGGTGGCGGCCTCCTCGGACTCGAATCCGCCGCGGGCACCGAGCAACTGGGTGCCAATCCGATTGTTATCGACGGTTCGCAGTGGCTGATGGCCACGCAGCTTGATGAGGGCGCCGGCCAGGCCATGGGCCGGCTCATCAAGGGCAAGGGTTTCGAGGTCCACGGCGGCGTCTTCCCCTCGGAAGTACTGTCAGACGACGACGGCCAGGTCACCGGGGTCCTGATGGCCGACGGCCGGGTCATCGATGCGGACATCGTGATTGTCGCCATTGGCGTGCGGCCCCGCGATGAACTGTTCCGCGCTGCCGAGGGCGAGGATCAGGTGTTCAGCCTGGGCCAGCGCGGCGGTGTGGTCATCAACGACTACTGCGCCACCGAGGTGGACGGCATCTGGGCCATCGGCGAAGTGGCCAACTACGGCGGCATGTGCCTTGGCCTCGTCGCCCCGGCCAACACTATGGCCGAAATCGTCGCCGACCGCCTCCACGGCGGAGACGCCACCTTCCCCGGTTTCGACACCGCCACCAAGCTCAAGCTGTCCGGAGTGGATGTTGCCAGCTTCGGCGACGCCTTCGCCAAGACCGAACACGCCCTGGAAATCGTATACGCGGACCCCGCGCGCGGCGTCTACCAGAAGATTGTCACCACTGATGATGCCAAGACGCTGCTCGGCGGCATCTTCGTCGGAGACGCCTCACCGTACATGAGCCTGCGTCCGCTCCTGGGCCGCGAACTTCCGGCCGAGCCCGGCGCATTCCTCAGCGCCGCCGGCGGCGGCGAAGCTCCCGAGACCGAACTGCCGGACGACGCAACCCTCTGCTCCTGCAACAACGTCACTGCCGGAACCATCCGCGACGCCATCAACGGCTGCGGCGCCTGCGAAGGCAACGCTCCCGTCCAGGAACTTGGTGAGCTGAAGGGCTGCACCCGTGCCGGCACCCAGTGCGGTTCCTGCGTTCCCATGCTGAAGAAGCTGCTCGAGACCGAACTGACGAAGTCCGGCGTCGAGGTTTCCAAGGCCCTCTGCGAGCACATCGAACTGTCCCGCCAGGAACTGTTCGACGCCATCCGTGTCCTGGAACTGACCTCCTTCGAAGAGATCATGGCCAAGTACGGCACGGGCGCCGGCTGCGACATCTGCAAGCCCACCATCGCCAACATCCTGGCCAGCCAGAACAGCGCCTACGTCCTGGACGCCGGCCGCGGCACACTGCAGGACACCAACGACCGCGCCCTGGCCAACATGCAAAAGGACGGCACCTACTCGGTGGTCCCCCGCATTGCCGGCGGCGAAATCACCCCCAAGAAGCTGGGCGTCATCGCGGCGGTGGCTGAAAAGTACAACCTGTACACCAAGATCACCGGCGGCCAGCGGATCGACATGTTCGGCGCCCGCCTGGAACAGCTCCCGGAGATCTGGAAAGAACTTGTGGATGCCGGCTTCGAGTCCGGGCAGGCCTACGGCAAGAGCCTGCGCACGGTGAAGTCCTGCGTCGGTTCCACCTGGTGCCGGTTCGGCGTGCAGGATTCGGTGGCCATGGCCATCCAGCTGGAGCTCCGCTACCGCGGCCTGCGCAGCCCGCACAAGCTCAAGATGGGCGTCTCCGGCTGCGCCCGCGAGTGTGCCGAGGCCCGCGGCAAGGACGTGGGTGTGATTGCCACCGCCGACGGCTGGAACCTGTACGTGGGCGGCAACGGCGGCGCCACCCCGGCCCACGCCCAGCTGCTGGCCAAGGACCTCGACGACGAAACACTGATCAAGTACATTGACCGCTATTTCATGTACTACATCCGCACCGCGGACCGCCTCCAGCGCACCGCGCGCTGGCAGGAAGAGCTCGACGGCGGCATTAAGCACGTTGAGGATGTGGTGGTCAAGGACACCCTGGGCATCGCTGCGGACCTCGAAGCCGCCATGGCCAAGCACGTGGACACCTACGTGGACGAGTGGGCCGACACGCTCAAGGACCCCGAGCGCCTGCGCCGGTTCCGCTCCTTCGTCAACGCCCCCGACCAGAAGGACGACTCCATCACCTTCGTCCCGGACGAGCGCGGCCAGATGCGCCCCGCCACGCCCGAGGAAAAGGGCAAGGTCCTCATCGGCGCCTCCATCCCCGTCCGGTCCAGCAACGAGAACGAGGTATAGGCATGCAGCTCAGCATTGATCTCACCGGCCGCGAGGTCCTGGTCACCGGCTCGGACCACGCCGCGCGCCAGGCGGTGCGCCGCTACGAAGCCGCGGGCGCCGTCGTCTACCGCCTGAGCACCCCGCAGGGCGCCGGCCATGACGGCCCCCTGCCCGAGCGCCCCTTCCTGGTGGCAGCGGTGGACGACGGCCAGCCCGGCTGGGAGTCGCTGCTGGACCGGTGCCGCACGGCCCGCATCCCCGTGGCCGCGGAACCCGCCGCCGGGCCGGTCGGCCATGTCACCCTGGTGGGCGGCGGACCCGGAACCACCGAGCTGCTCACCGTCGGTGCCGTCAAGGCGCTGCGCGATGCCGACGTCGTCTTCTATGACCGGCTGGCCCCCTGCCAGGACCTGCCGCAGCTGACCTCGGCCGAACTCGTGGATGTGGGCAAGAAGCCCGGGCACCACAAGGTCAGCCAGGGCGACATCGAAAAGCTGATGGTGGAAAGCGCCCTCGCGGGCAACAACGTGGTCCGGCTCAAAGGCGGCGATCCGTACGTCTTCGGCCGCGGCGGCGAGGAGGTTGCCTCCTGCGTTGCAGCCGGCGTCCCGGTCCGCGTCATTTCGGGTGTCACCAGTGCCATCTCCGTCCCCGCAGCGGCTGGAATCCCGGTCACCCACCGCGAAGTCAGCCACATGTTCACCGTGGTGTCCGGGCACGCCCCGCTGACCGAAAAGGAGCACCAGCACCTGGCGGGCCTGGGCGGCACCATCGTTGTGCTGATGGGGATCGGCACGCTGCACCAGCTCGCCGCAGGCCTTCGCCGGGCAGGCATGCGCACGGACATGCCCATGGCCGTGGTGGAACGCGGCTACCGCCCCGGACAGCGCACCACCATCGCGGACCTGGGCACCATCACCACTGCCGCCGCCGGCTGCAGCAACCCGGCTGTGCTGGTCATCGGCGAGGTGGTGCGGGTGGCGGAAGCCAACCGCGGGCATGCTGAGGCCGCCGCCGATCTGGACAGGCTGGCGGCCTCGCTGCTGGGCTCGTGAAAGGATTGACCTCCATGAATGCACTTGCACCGGCCGAAACACCGCAGGTCGACGAAACGCCCGAGGCGGCCGAAGCACCGCTGGAGGGTTTCCGCATCGGTGTCACCTCCGACAGGCGGTCCCAGGACCTGATCGAGGCCCTCGAACGCCGCGGCGCCGAGGTGCTGCACGCCCCCGCACTGAAGATCGCCCCGGTCCAGGAGGACATGCGCCTCATCGACGACACCCGGGCCATCATCGCCGCCAAGCCGGACCTGTGCATCGCCACCACCGCCTACGGAATGCGCCGCTGGTGCGAAGCCGCGGACTCGTTCGGCATCGGCGAAGAACTGCTGGAAACCCTGGGTGCCTGCCGGATGTTCGTCCGGGGACCCAAAGCCCGGGGCGCCGTCCGCGCGGCCGGCCTTGCCGACGTCGGCATCAGCAGCGACGAAACCACCGCCACCCTGGTGGACATGCTCCTCACCGAAGGCGTGCGCGGCAAGACCGTGGCCGTGCAGCTCCACGGCTACACGGACGTCCGGCAGCTGGAACGCCTGCGCATGTCCGGCGCCACCGTCCTCACCGTCACCCCGTACCGCTGGGTGAAGCCCGACGGCGAGGACAAGCTTCCGCGCCTCATCGAGGCCGTGGTCAGCGGGAACCTGGACGTGCTCACCTTCACCAGCGCTCCCGCCGTCGACGCCCTGTGGAGCACGGCCCACGAAATGGGTGTATACAAGCAGCTGATCGAGAGCCTGAAGACAAACGTGACCACGGCCGTGGTGGGTCCGGTGACCGCGCAGCCGCTGCTGGACGCCGGCATCACACCCTTGATTCCGGAACGCTTCCGGATGGGCGCGCTCATCCGGCTGGTGTGTGAGCACCTCGCACTGAACCACGTCCGGCGGCTGGACACCAGATCCGGCAAGATCGAGCTGCGCGGCAGGAGCCTGCGCATCGACGGCCAGCCCGTGGAACTGGCACCGGCCCCGCTGCTGCTGCTCCGTGCGCTGCTGGGGGCAGGCGGGGCGGTCCTGTCCCGCGAATCCCTGTCCGACCTGCTGGAACTGCGCGGTTCGGTCCACGCGCTGGACATGACCGTGAGCCGGCTCCGTTCCTCGCTGCCGGACGGCCGCCTGGTGGAGACAGTGGTGAAGCGCGGCTACCGCATCCGCGTCTGAGGCGTGTTCAACGAGCGCAGCGGAGCCTAATGTGTCCATCTCGGCCTGAATGAGAGGCGCATCACGGGTTCTGTTACCGGCCGGTAAAAACTGGCGAACGCAGGCCCGGTAAACGGCAACTGAGGGGAAACACCCCGGAAAAAGCAGGGTCCTACGCTGGGTCCATCACGAAGTTCCGGCCGTTCACCGGCCACCAGCGAAAGGGCCAGCACATGTCCGCTCCGGCACCCTCCACCTCCACCGTTCCCGCCACCCGCATCGTCATTGCGGGGGCGGGACCTGCTGCCCAGGCGCTGGTCAGCCAGCTCAACCGTGCACCGTTCACGGGCACCATCACCGTGCTGAGCAACCGGGACGACACTCCCGAGGAGCTGCTGGAGCTGGCGCTGCTCCCCCAGGTTTCGGTCCGGTTCGGCCAGCCGGCGAGCCACATCGACCCGGAGAACCGGACCGTGGCAACGGCGGACGGCATGGAATTCAGCTACGACCAGCTGGTCATCGCTACCGGGTCAGCACCGGTGGCCAGCCCGGTGGAGGGCGCCAGCCGGTGCCTGAGCTACTCCACCATCGACGACGCCGCCCGGATTGGCGAGGCCGTCCGCGAAGTCACCCGGGAACTGGGCCGTCGGCCGTTGGGGATCCTGGTTGGCACGGGTGCCGCAGCCGGGCAGGCTGAGGCCGTGCTCCGTGCCAGGGGTGTGCGGCCCGTCCGCACTACGGCCCGGCCGGCCGCGGTGGTTCCCGGCACCTCAGCCGGGCTCGCAGCCTCCAGCGTTGTTTTCGAGGATGGCAGCAGCATGAACGGCGACCTGGTGGTCCTGGCCGAAGAACGGGTGTCCCGGGACGGCCTTGCCGCCAGCGCGGGCCTGCCCACCGCCGCCACCGGCGGGATTGTCATCAGCAAGGACTTCCGCACCTCCGTCCCGGGGATCTGGGCCATCGGTGACGCAGCAGCGTTCGACGGCGTCCGCCTGGGCTTACTGGTCGCGGCGGCTTCCGCGGCGGGTGCCTGCGCCACGCAGCTCCTGTCCGCCGCGTCAGCTCCGTCCGTGCCGTCCGCCCTTCCGGCCGCCGCCTAGGCAGCACTTTTCGCGGCCGGCCGCTCGCCCGGCTTTTGGGGCACAGGGGTGTGGCAAGATGGTTCCGAAACGAGGCAGGGCGTCACAACGCCCTGGCCCATCGGCCCCTTGGAGAGGACCAACATGAGCAACGAAGCCACCCCTTCAGTTCAAACAGCCGCAACCAGCGCCCCCGGTTCCGGCAGCATCGCGTCATTCATCGACCACACGCTGCTGAAGCCCGAAGCGGGTGAGGCCGACGTCCTCCAGGTCTGTGCGGAAGCTGCCGAATACCACTTCAAGTCCGTGTGCGTGAATCCCGTCTGGGTCAAGACCGTGAAGAAGGCCCTCCGGGGTTCCGGCGTCCTCACCTGCTCGGTGGTGGGTTTCCCGCTGGGCGCCACACCCACGGACGTCAAGACGTTCGAGGCCCGCGGGGCCGTGCTGGACGGCGCCGACGAAGTGGACATGGTCATCAACATCGCCGCTGCCCGTGCCGGGGACAAGGGTGCACTGGTGGAGGACATTACGTCGGTGGCGGAAGCTGTCCACGCCAGCGGCGCCATCCTGAAAGTCATCATCGAAACGGCGCTGCTCACGGACAGCCAGAAGGTCCTGGCCTGTGAAGCCGCCGTGGAGGCCGGCGCTGACTTCGTTAAGACCTCCACTGGCTTCAACGGCGGCGGCGCCACCGCCGAGGACATCGCCCTGATGCGCCGCACAGTGGGTCCGGGGCTCGGCGTCAAGGCCTCCGGCGGTGTGCGCTCGCTTGAGGACGCGCAGGCTATGATTGCTGCAGGTGCAACACGTATTGGTGCCAGCTCCGGCATCGCCATCGTCAAGGGTGAACAGGGTTCATCCTCCTACTGACGGCAACCGGAGCCGCCACAGATTGAGGCCCCCGCGGCCAAGGAGGAATGAATGTCCAGCAAGATCACGGCTTCCAGCCACGGCCCGGCGTCTCACGAAGGGGCACTCCAGACCCCGCAGAACGAGAACAAGCTCGGCACCAGCATCATCCTCTTTGTGGTCTGCATGGCCCTCTTCCTCGGCGCCATCTATTCGCTGTCCTTCCTCACGCTCGGCAACCCGTGGCCCATGGCCGCCTGCCTGGCGCTGTTCGCCCTGGCGTACTGGATCCCGCAGACCATCCTGGGCCGCTCGGACTCCGCCGGCGAGCACTAATCCCAAGTAAGCAGCAGCAACTGTCGTTTTGAACGCCCATAGCGACACTTAGTGCTACCCAGTCGGGTAACAAGCCAACGAAACCCCCGGGACCGCTGTCCCGGGGGTTTCCGCGTTTTTAGAACCAGATGCGGGTCCAGGCTTCGGCTGCGGCCGCCGCGCCGGCCCAGTGGGTCCGGGCCAGCGCCCAGCCGGCCACGCACAACCCCACCATCGCATAAGCGCTCACGGGAATGAGCAGCAGCCATTCACGCTTGGACCCCGCCCGGCCCAGCAATGGCAGGGACAGTGCGCCGTTGGGCCGCCACACCTGGCGCAGCAGCGGCAGCCGGCGCAGCACCTTGGGCGGCCGGATCACCAGGGGCCACAGCAGGGGCACCCCGTTTGTGGTGATGAGGTCCCCCACAATATGGACCACCACGCCCGTCAGCATCGAGACGGGCAGCCAGGTCCACTGGTCCGGCGCGAACCAGGTGACCAGCCCGGCCATGGCCAGCGCGAAGATCCAGTTGCTGATGAACCCCGCCTTCGGGAAAAGCTTCAGCGCCTTGGCCGCAATGTTGATCATAAACATGCACAGCAGCCCGGCCCCCACGGACAGCAGCCCCCACTGGGTCTGCACCTGGATCTGTCCGGCCAAGGTGGCCAGCAGCACAAAGAAGGCGGCGCCAAGGACGGAGTGCGTCCCCTGCCGGTGCCCGCCGCTCGCATTTTCAATCCCGACGGCGATCACATTGGACAGCGGCGGCAGGGAATTGGCCACCGTACTGTGCCGGTGGTCCCAGTCGCACACCAGGGCGGTGCCCGCCGTCGCCATCCCGCCGATCAGGATCCCGGTGGCGTCCAGGGGATACCAGCCAAGGGTGTACGGCCCCGTTGAGGCAATAGCTACCCACGCCGCGGCTCCCGACGCGGCGTGATGTCCTCCCATCAAGTCCTAACCCACCGCCAGCGGTGCGTCCGAGAAAATGTTCCGGATGACGCCGTTGGCCCATTCCAGGATCTCCGCGTCCTGCAGGTCCCGGCCACCGATCTTCGCCGTCTTCGGCTTGGGGATCAGGACGGCGTCAAGGGCGGGCTTGGACTGGGATCCGGGGTACATCCGGTTCAGCCGCATCACCTTGGACTCGGGGAGGGTGGCCGGCGAGAACTTGATGAAGTTGCCCTGCAGCGCGACGTCGGACAGGCCGGCTTCCCGCGCCCCCACCCGGAAGCGGGCCACTGCCACCAGGTTCTGGGCGGGAAGCGGCGGCTCACCGTACCGGTCCACCAGCTCGGCCAGGACTTCGTCGATGGCCTCGTTGGTGAGGGCTGCCGCAAGCTTGCGGTAGGCCTCCAGCCGGAGCCGCTCCCCCGGCACGTAGTCGTGCGGGAGGTGGGCGTTGACCGGCAGTTCGATCTTCATCTCGGCGGCCTTCTCCTCGGACTCGCCGCGGAAGTCGGCCACGGCCTCGCCCACCAGGCGGATGTAAAGGTCGAAGCCCACGCCCTGGATGTGCCCGGACTGTTCGCCGCCCAGCAGGTTGCCGGCACCACGGATTTCAAGGTCCTTCATGGCCAGCTGCATGCCGGCTCCCAGTTCGTTGTGCGTGGCCACCGCTTTGAGCCGCTCCAGTGCCACTTCGCCCAGCGGTTTCTCGGACGGGTAAAGGAAGTAGGCGTAAGCACGCTCACGGCCGCGGCCCACGCGGCCGCGGAGCTGGTGAAGCTGGGACAGGCCGTACTTGTCCGCGCCGTCCACGATCAGGGTGTTGGCGTTGGAGATGTCCAGGCCGGTTTCGATGATGGTGGTGCACACCAGCACGTCGAACCGCTTTTCCCAGAAGTCCACGATGATCTGCTCCAGGCGGCTTTCGGACATCTGCCCGTGGGCCACCTCCACCCGTGCTTCCGGCACGAGCTCGCGGATCTTCGCTGCGGTGCGCTCAATGGTGGACACCCGGTTGTGGACCAGGAACACCTGGCCCTCGCGCATCAGCTCACGCCGGATGGCAGCCGAGGTCTGCTTGTCCGTGTACGGGCCCACGTAGGTCAGGACAGGGTGCCGTTCCTCCGGCGGGGTGGCCAGGGTGGACGTTTCCCGGATGCCGGTGAGCGACATCTCCAAGGTGCGCGGAATGGGTGTGGCGCTCATGGCGAGCACGTCGACGTTGGTGCGCATCTTCTTCAGCGCCTCTTTGTGCTCGACGCCGAAACGCTGCTCCTCGTCCACGATCACCAGGCCGAGGTCCTTGAACGCAAAGTCCTTGGACAGCAGCCGGTGCGTGCCGATGACCACGTCCACCGATCCGCTCTTGACGCCTTCCACCGTCTCCTTGGTTTCCTTGGTCCCCTGGAACCGGGACAAGGCCTTCACACGCAGGGGGAAGCCGGAGAACCGCTCGGTGAACGTCTCGTAGTGCTGCTGGGCCAGCAGGGTGGTGGGAACCAGCACGGCCACCTGTTTGCCGTCCTGGACCGCCTTGAACGCGGCACGGACCGCGATTTCCGTTTTGCCGTAGCCCACATCGCCGGAGACCAGCCGGTCCATGGGGATCTCACGCTCCATGTCCGCCTTGACCTCGTTGATGGTGGTCAGCTGGTCCGGCGTCTCCACGTAGGGGAAGGCTTCCTCGAGCTCGCGCTGCCAGGGGGTATCCGGGGCGAAGGCGTGCCCGCGGGAGGCCATCCGGGCCGAATACAGCCGGATCAGCTCGCCCGCGATCTCCTTGACGGCCTTCCGGGCCTTGGACTTGGTGCTGGCCCAGTCCGCGCCGCCCATCTTGCTGAGCACCGGGGTATCGCCGCCGACATAGCGCGTCACCTGGTCCAGCTGGTCCGTCGGGACAAACAGCCGGTCGCCCGGGGCGCCGCGCTTGGACGGTGCGTATTCCAGGACCAGATACTCGCGGACTCCATCACCGCCGCCGGCCACCTTGCGCTGGATCAGCTCCACGAACTTGCCGATGCCGTGCTGTTCGTGCACCACATGGTCGCCTGCAACGAGCTGCAGGGGGTCCACCGCGTTGCGCCGTTTGGAGGGCATGCGCCGCATGTCCTTGGTGGAACCGGCGGAGGTCCGGCCCAGCAGGTCGGCTTCGGTGAGGAGGCCCAGCTTCAGCCCGTCCAGGACAAAACCGCGTCCGACGGCGGCAGTGGTCACCTCGATGATGCCCGCCTGGGGTTCGTGGTCCAGGCTGTCCACCCGGGCGCAGGGGATGTCCGCGTCATGGAACAGTTCGGCCAGCCGCTGGGCGGGGCCGGGACCTTCGGTGGCCACCACGATCCGCCACTGGTCCCGCACGTGGGACCCAATGAAATCCATCATTTCCGCGACGTCGCCCTGGTAGCCGCGCGGTTCGCGGGCGTGCAGGTTCAGGACGTCGATCTCAGGCAGCAGTTCCTCGTCCTGGGCCAGCGACGTGATGGACCACCACGAAACCCCGTGCTCCAGGGAGGAGATGCGGGTTTCCGTGAGCGACCGGAAGCTGGCGGAATGGAGGGCAGCGCTTGCCTGTGAGGTGAGGTCCAGCGGCGCGGTCCCGCCGTCGGATGCCGTGGACCAGGCCGCTTCCAGGAATTCCTCATTGGTGGCGGCGAGGTCGTGGGCGCGGGTGCGGACCTTCTCCGGTTCGATGACCACGGAGATGGAACCGGCGGGCAGCTGCTCCACAAACGGGACCATGGCGTCCACCAGCACCGGAGCCAGGGATTCCATGCCTTCCACGGCGATGCCGCCGGCGATCTTCTCGAGCATGTCTGCTGCCGCCGGAAGCTGCGCCTTGAGCGTGGCGGCGCGGGACATCACGGACGGGGTGATGAGGATTTCGCGGCACGGCGGTGCATGCAGTTCGGTGGGGTGGTGCAGTCCGGGTGAGGACAGCGAGCGCTGGTCGGCCACGGCAAACCAGCGCATCTGGTCCACTTCGTCGCCGAAGAATTCGACCCGGATGGGGTGGTCCTCAGTGGGCGGGAAAACGTCGATGATGCCGCCGCGGACAGCGAACTCGCCGCGGTGGGTCACCATGTCCACCCGGGCGTAGGCGGCGTCGGCCAGGCTGCGGACCACTTCGGTGAACGGTTTCTCCTGGCCCACTTTGAGGGTGACGGGAACCAGCTCACCCAGGCCGGCCACCACCGGCTGGACCACGGCGCGGACTGGCGCCACCACCACACGGAGGGGGCCCGCCGCCGAACTTTCCGGGTGGGCCAGCCGGCGCAGCACGGACAGCCGCCGCCCTACGGTGTCCGAGCGCGGCGAAAGCCGTTCGTGCGGGAGCGTTTCCCAACTGGGGAATTCGGCCACGGCATCAGCCGGCAGGTAGGCGCGGAGGGCGGCGGTGAGGTCCTCGGCTTCGCGGCCGGTGGCGGTGACGGCAAGCACCACGCCGCCGGGGGCGCCGTTCCCGCCCTCGTCGGCGGCAGCCACGCCGTCGGCCATCTCGGCGAGCAGCACCGGACGCAGCCCGGCCGGCGCACTGATCTGGTAGTCCTGGCCCCGGGCGTCGAAGCCGCGCGCAGCCTCGGCCCGGACCCGGGCGAAGGTCCGGTCTGCGGCCAGGGCGCTGCGCAGTCCCTCCAGCGAAGGGCCTACGCTGGATTTACCGGCGCTGGACTTTGCAGTCCTGGATGTGCCGGCGGTGGACGGGCCGGGAAGGCTCATGGCAGAAGCTCCTGTGGTGTTACGGGAAAGCAGGCAACGCGAAAACCCGAAATTCGCTGCGAATCCCGGGTGATCCCAGCCTACCCCCAGCCGGCGACATGGCAGCCCGTCCGCAGCCGGGGCCGCTCCGAACCCCTGCAGGGAGACACACGCAAGTGAAACAGGACGAGAGGGCACAGCATGAGCGGAACCAGCGGAACGCCGCAATCACCGAAGACTGTCCTGGTGACGGGCGCCACCGGCTACATCGGCGGGCGCCTGGTGCCCAGGCTCCTCGATGAGGGCCACACCGTCAAAGTCGTTGTGCGCTCCCCCGGCAAGATTGCGGGTGTCCCCTGGCGGGACAGGGTGGAGGTGGTGGAGAGCAGCCTGGACGACGGCGGCGCGTTGCGGGCGGCGCTGGCCGGCGTGGACGTTTTCTACTACCTGGTGCATTCGATGGCTGCCGGGGCCGGCTTCGAAGAGAAGGAGCGGGCCATGGCGCGCACGGCCGCCGACGCCGCCGCGGACGCGGGCGCGGGCGTGGACAGGATTGTCTACCTGGGCGGGCTCCACCCCAAGGGCGTGGAGCTTTCCACCCACATGCGTTCCCGGGAGGCCGTGGGCCAGGTATTCCTGGACGGCCCGGTGGATGCGGTGGTCTTCCAGGCCGGGGTGGTCATCGGCTCGGGTTCGGCCTCCTTCGAGATGATCCGGCACCTCGCCGAAACGCTGCCGCTGATGCCTGCGCCAAGCTGGGTCCGGAACCGGATCGAGGCCATCGCGGTGCGCGATGTCCTGTACTACCTCGTCTCCGCGGCGTCCCTGGACGGCCCGCTTAACCGCACCTTCGACGTCGGCTGCCGCCAGGTCCTCACCTACGCCGGCATGATGCAGGAGTACGCCGCGGAAGCGGGCCTGCCCTACCGGCCGGTGCTGGCCCTGCCTGTTCCGGCACCCAAGCTGGCGGGCATGTGGGTGGCCCTGACCACTCCCATTCCGCTGTCCATGGCCGTTCCGCTGGTCCAGTCACTGCAGCACGACGCCGTGTCCAACGAGCAGGATATCGACCGGTACATTCCGCAGCCCGACGGCGGCTTGACCGCCTACCGCACCGCCGTCGCCCTTGCTCTCGGGAAGGAACGCGACGGCCAGGTGGAGACCACGTGGGCCAGCGCCGGCGCTTCCTCCGATCCCCTGCCAAGTGACCCGGACTGGGCCGGGCACAAGGTGTACATCGACGAACGGACTTTCCATGGCGACGTCGATCCGGCGCATGTCTGGACGGTCATCGAGGGCATCGGCGGACGCAACGGCTGGTACTCCCTGCCGCTGGCCTGGCAGGTGCGCGGCTGGCTGGACAAGCTGACGGGCGGGGCCGGACTGCTCCGGGGACGCAGGCACCCGCACACGCTGGCCACCGGTGAGGTGGTGGACTGGTGGCGGGTGGAACGGATTGAGCGCGGGAAGCTGCTGCGGCTCCGGGCCGAGATGCGGGCCCCTGGACGCGCCTGGCTGGAACTGTCAGTGGAGTCTGACGGGGACGGCAGCCGCTACCGGCAGCGGGCCATCTTCTTCCCCAAGGGACTGAGCGGGCGGCTGTACTGGCTCGCTGTCCTGCCGTTCCACAGCCTGATCTTCCCGGCCATGGCCAGGAACATCACCGGGGCGGCGCGGAAGCTGGTGGATGCGGAGCCGGGCGCCCGGACCCCGTAGGATGTTTGGAGCCTAATCCGACCCCCACGTCCCAGGAGGACCCATGGCCCTGAGCGCAACCACCACCCTTCCGCACTCCGTCCCCAGCGTTGCAGCTGTCCTGGTGAACGAGGACTTCCAGCGCCACGTCAGCCAGCTGGTGGGCGGCAGCCTTGAATCCTTCACCGTTGACGGCGACATTGCCGGCGCGTTCAGCGCCACGTCCGTGCGGACCCTGCCCACCACCCGCCTGCCGGAGATCGCCCGCAAGTTTGTGGGCGAGCACCTGAAAGTGACGCAGGTGGAGAACTGGGACGCTCCCGCCGCGGACGGTTCCCGGCAGAGCAACATCTCCCTGAAGATCGCCGGCGCCCCCGTCGATGTCACCGCTGTGCAGCGGCTGGTAGCTGCCGACGGCGGCACCCGCGTGGAGCTTGAAGGCGCTGTTAAGTCCTCGGTGCCGTTCCTGGGCGGAAAGATCGCCGACGCCGCCGAGCCGATGGTTGCCAAGGCCCTGAACCTGCAGGCCCAGCAGGCACAGGCCTGGCTGGAAAGCCACTAGTCGCGTGGAACTGCCCGTCTTTGCCGCGCTGGTCCTGGTTGTTGCCGGCATCTGGTCGCTGGTGGTCTGGCCGCAGTTCCTGCGCCGGGTCATGAAGGATCCGCGTGCCCGGGACGCCGCGGGCAAGGCCACGAAGTTCCTCACCGTGCATGTGGTGCTGGTGAGCATCTCGATGGTGCTTGGCGCAGCCACGGCCGTGATCGGAATTATGGGCCTGGTCAGTTAGGCCCCTTGCCTAAAAGGCTCCGGCCCTCTTCCCTGCGGGAGGAGGGCCGGAGCCTTTTGTGCAGTGAGGAAATGTGCGGCCGGGAAGGTTGCCGCGGGTTGTCAGGCAGCCTGGTTGAGCGCGTCCTCGGCAGCAACCCACGAAATCATGGCGCACTTGACCCGTGCCGCGTACCGGGCCACTCCCTCAAAAGCTGCCGCATCGCCCAGCAGCTCCGGGTCTGCGGAGATCTTTCCCCGGGACCTCAGGACCTCGCGGAAGTTGTCGATCACCTCGTGAAGTTCCGCCACCGTCATTCCCTCTGCCAGGTCCGTGAGGACGGAGGCGGACGCCATGGAAATGGAGCAGCCCGCGCCATCCCAGGCAACCTGTGCCACTTTTCCGTCGCTGACTGCCAGGCGCA
Source organism: Arthrobacter sp. Soil_C_49 (assembly GCF_057656635.1). Lineage (NCBI taxonomy): Bacteria > Bacillati > Actinomycetota > Actinomycetes > Micrococcales > Micrococcaceae > Arthrobacter > Arthrobacter sp. Soil_C_49. The sequence continues at coordinate 344,470 of NZ_JBDGJZ010000004.1, read as the reverse complement.
GTGTCACTTCGTCGCCGCAGACCGGGTTGAGCTGGTGCGACTGGCCGGTGGTGGCGCCGTCAGGTGCCTCGGTGCCGGCCAGCCCGCTGCCGTGCCGGGCTTTGGAGTGGTCGAGGATTATCTGCTGGTACAGCTGGTCGAGGCTCATGGTTTTACCCTTCAGGGTGGTGTCTTAGGCGCGGAAATAGGCGCGCACGCCGGCCACGGCTTCGAGGAACTGGTCCACGTCGCCGGTGGTGTTGTACAGGTAGGCGCTCGCCCTGGTAGTCGCTGTCAGCCCAAGCCTGCGGTGCAGCGGCTGTGCACAGTGGTGGCCAACACGGACGGCGATGCCCCTGGAGTCCAGGAACTGCCCCACGTCGTGGGCGTGCACCCCGTCCACGTCGAACGCGGCGAGGCCGATCCGGTCCTGCCCGGCGGCCGGGCCCAGGACCCGGACGCCCGGGATGGACTCCAGCCCGGCGACCATACGCTGCCCAAGCTCAGACTCCCACCGGTGGATCCGGTCCAGCCCTGTTTCCGTCAGGTAGTTCACGGCCGCGGCCAGCGCCACCGCCTGCGAAATCCGTTGGGTGCCGGCTTCGAAGCGCTGCGGGGCCGGGAGGTATTCGGCCCGCTCCATGGTGACCGTGGTGATCATGGAACCGCCGGTCAGGAACGGCGGCAGGATGTCCAGGAGGTCCTGTTTCCCGTAGAACACGCCGATTCCCGTGGGAGCGAGCATCTTGTGCCCGGAGAATACGGCAAAGTCCACGTCCAGCTCTTTGACGTCCAGCGGCATGTGGGGGGCGGACTGGCAGGCGTCCAGTACCACCAGGGCGCCGGCTTCCCGGCCGAGGGCCGCGAGTTCACGGACCGGGTTGATGGTGCCCAGGACGTTGGAGGCATGCGTGAAGGCAAGTACCTTCGTCCGGCCGTTCACAGTGTCCCGCGCCAGGTCCATGCGGAGGCTGCCGTCGTCGTCCACCGGGATGTACCGCAGGGTCGCCCCGGTGCGGAAGGCCAGCTCCTGCCAGGGGATGAGGTTGGCGTGGTGCTCCATTTCGGTCACCACGATTTCGTCACCCGGGTTCAGGGCCAGCTCCTTGAGCCGGGCGTCGCCCCTGCCCTGGGCAGCCCACAGCCCGGCGTTGGACAGGGCGTAGCTGAGGAGGTTCAGGCCCTCGGTGGCGTTGGAAGTCCAGATGATCTCGGAGTAGTCGGCGCCAACGAAGTCCGCCACGGTCTGCCGGGCGTCCTCGAAGGCTTCGGTGGCTTCCACGGCGAGGTGGTGTGCGCCGCGGTGGACCGCGGCGTTGCGCTGTTCGTAGAACTCCTGCTCGGCTTCGATGACGCTGAGCGGGTTCTGCGAGGTGGCTCCGGAGTCCAGGTAGATCAGCGGGCGTCCGTTGACCTGCTGGTTGAGGACCGGGAAGTCGTTGCGGATGCGCTGCACTTCGGCGTCATCCATGACCGGCACGGCACGTTCCAGTGTGGCTGGCGTTGATACTACGGCCAAAACAAACTCCTTGAAATGCCAACGGATGACACTCAATTGTCCCACAGCACGGCTGTGGCGGCCGCCCGGAGGGGCAGCCGCCACAGTCGTTCCGGGCTTCAGCCCGCGGAGTGGAGGGCCGGCGACGGCTGGGGGGAGAGTCTCGGTCTCAGAAGACTCTGACGTCGCCGGCCCCGTCCAGCCCGGTCCCGAGGGACCGGAAGTTGTTGGATACAGAGGCCTTGTTGTTCGCGCTGCTCTGGCTTCTTTCGTGCCGCTTGCTTTGCTTCCATAAGTAAATACTCCGGCGCCACCCTGCACACGAGTAGGGTGTACTCGAATTCGCCTGCGGGCCACTACCTGTGGGCCGCAGATACCCGGAAGGCTCCGAAAGTAAGGCCGGGCGGCTGTGGCGTGCCTGCCGGGTGTGCCGGCAGAGGGCATGGGTAGGCCAGGCGGGTGTGCCGGCAGAGGGCATGGCGGGCCACGCCGGTGCTTCGGCGAAGCTTTGACCGGGCGCCGCTCCAGGGGGCCTACTTGGGCAGGGCGGACTCCAGCTCGTCCCGGCTCCGCACGCCTAGCTTGACGTAGGTGCGGTACAGGTGGCCCTCCACCGTTCGCACTGACACCATCAGCCGCTGGGCGATTTCGCGGTCCGTGAGGCCCTGGACAGCCAGGCCTACGATGTCCTGTTCACGGCGGGTGAGGTGGACGGCGGGAGCCGCGGCGATGAAGCGGCCTTCCCGGAACCTCTCGCCCAGTTCGTGGTCGCATTTCTCGCGCAGGGCCACGGCCTGCCGGGAGCGCCGGCGTTCCCCCGCCTGCTCCAGGAGGGTGCTGGCGCGGGCGTAAGCTTCCCGGGCCAGATTCACGAACCCCGATTCTTCGAGGCCGGCGGCGGTTTCCATCAGGGCGTCCCCGTCAGCTTCTTCCCACCGGGCGGCCAGGACCAGCATCGCCTGCGCCCACCGGCCCTCGACAGTCTTCGCAACCGTCTGCACCATCGGGATGACCGAGGGGTCGCCCAGGTCCCAGCAGATGGCCAGGAGTTCGAGCAGGGTTCCGGCCCTGGCGGTGGCGTCAGGGGTGGTGGCCAGCGTGTGCAGCGCGGCCAGGCCCTTGCCGTCCCTGGACAGGTATTCTGCGGCAGCAGCACTGTAGGCCGCGGCGAGCAGCTCGTGGGCAGGGCCGCCTGTGGCAGCATCGCTGTAGTCCTGTTCCAGGCGCTGCCCCTGGGCGGTATCCCCCAGCCGCGCGGCAACGTAAAAGCCCAAGGCCGAACCCAAGCGGAAAAGCTGCAGCGGATCGTTCAGCCGGAGCGCCTCCACGGCCGGGAGCAGCACCTGGTATGCACGCTCCATCCGGCCCTGCCGCAGCAGGGAGTATCCTCGCAGCACCTGGAGGCTGCCGTTGAAGGTGGCGGCCCCAAGCGAGTGGCTGCTCCCGTAATTGTCGAGTTCGCGCTCCGCTGATTCCCACTCGCCCATGGCAAGGTAATCGGTCACCAGCCGGCCCAGCACAAACTCCGTGTAGAAGAACAGGCTGTCCTCCAGCGGGGGCAGCTCGGAAGCGGCCAGCAGCGCCGAATCCAGGCCTTCGGAAGCGCGGCCGGCAGCAGCCAGGGCGTGCGCCAGGAGCGCCTCCCCCAGTGTCCGTACGGGTTCGCCTCCACCGTCCGGGGAGGCAGTGTTCCTGATCTCCCGGACCTCGGCGGCCAGCGCTTCCGCGTCCACTTCCGCGCCCAGCTCCAGGAGGCGGAGGAGGCGCAGGAGTTGGTCATGCGCGGACCGGTCCCCCTCTACGGGCTGTTGGACGTGTTCCCGCATGTCCTCGATGAGGACATTGAGCGGGGCGCCTTGTGCCTGGTGGGCGGCTGCACGGAGCAGGACGACGGCGGGACCCTCCGCAGTACCGGACAGTTCCCGCCAGCAGGCGTCAAGAAGATTGGCGGCCTGCCCGTACACGCCCTCGTTGTACAGCGCCCGGGCCTGGACGGCTTTGGCCAGGGGTACCAGTGCGGGGTCCCGGACTTTCGCGGCAATAGTGCTCGCACTGTCGTTGCGGAACCGGCGCAAGGCTTCGCGTGCGGCCTGCAGCATCTCCTGGTCAGGGATCCGCAGGCCAACCTCAAAAGCCCACTCGACGGAGCGGAGCATGCCCTCGCCGCGCAGGGCTGTGCTGTCCTGGTGGGCCCGGATCCGCTCCAGCAGTTGCAGGCTCCGGGACACTGAGAGGGTGTTCCTGATGGCCTTGGCGAACAGGGAGTTCCAGATGGAGAGCTCCACAGGAACGCCGGAACTCTCGGAGACCATCTGCTGGTCGATGAGGGACCGGACCACGGCGGCCCCGCTGATTTCCTCGATCACCTTCCGGCCTACGGGTCCGGCGAGGGCGATGAGCTTCAGCGCTTCCTGCTCCTCCGGTGACCGCCGGAGATGGTCCTTGGTCACCACGGCCGTGAGCTGCGGTCCGTCAGCCGGCAGGGGGCCCAGCAGTACCCAGATGCCGTTGCGCTTTGCCAGGACACCGGATTCGGCGGCATCGTGCAGCAGTGCGTCCAGGATCCGCGGATTGCCGCCGGAGGCATGCCAGACGGAGTCAACCGTGGCTGGGGGGACGGTCCCGTCCAGGACGTGGGCCAGCACCTCTTCGATCTGTTCCCGGTTCAAGGGCCGGAGGTCCACCCGTTCCGCAAGGCCGTCGTACCAGAGCTGGTCCAGCGGCTGCGGGAGGCCGGGCCGGGGCCTGGCAGCGGCCACCACCGTGGCCCAGCCGGCAGAGATGAGGTCCGCCAGGACGCCGGCGGAGGCCTCGTCAAGGTGGTGCGCGTCGTCTACCACCAGTAGGACCGGGGCACCGCTTCCGGCCTTCAGCTTTTCAAAGTAGGTCCACATGGACCGCAGGACCGCTACCGGTGACACAGACTCTTCAGCGGTCAGGTCTCCCGTGTAGGGGGTGAGGACGCCAAAGGGCACGGCTGCCAGGGCCGAACTGCCGTGGATCTGCAAAATGTTCAACTGCCCGGCCAGGCGCTCGGCGATCGCCTCCGTCAGGGAGGTTTTCCCGATGCCGGGCCCGGCCATGAGGAATACCGCGTGGCTGGTGCCGTTCCTGACAATGTTGCAGATCCGTTCCAGCGGCTCCCGCCGTCCGGTGAGGGCGCGGTGGGCCGTTGCCGGTTTGTGGCCGTTAGACGAGTCCAGTCAGATCACCCCTGGAAGTTACGCCGAGCTTAGTGAAGACCTGGTACAGGTGGCCTTCAACTGTCCGGACTGATACGCCCATTTCCAGGGCGATATCACGGTTTGAGGCGCCCCGGCCGGCGAGCCGCGCGATCTGGCGCTCCCGGGCGGTGAGCAGCGGGCTGCCGCTGCTGGGCACGATGGGCAGGTTTGCCACGGTGGCAGCGAGGATGTCCAGCCGGGCCTGGGCGGTCCGGGCCGAGACCGCATCCCCGTCCTGCCGGGCGAAGTCCACGGCCAGTGCCATGCAGCGGGCCTCCACAGCGTCCAGTTCCAGCGTGGCCGCCAGTTCGCCGGCCGCGAGGAGGGTCTTGGCGTCCTTGGTCCTGCTGCCCACGGCAACGAGCCGGGAGACTTCTGCCAACGGGCCCTGGCGGTGGCCGGCGATGTCCTCCAGCAGGCGGAAGTCGGCATCGCTGCCGTTGACCGTCGCAGCGAGGAGGCTGATCCCTGCCAGTGTGTAGGAGCCTGCTTTGATGTTCCGTTGGGCAGACTGCTTGAGTCCGGCAACCGATTCGGAGTCACCCAGCCAGCGCCCGGCAACCAGGGCACAGAACTCAATGATGTTCTCGGCTGCGAAACTGGATGTGCCGGCGGTCCTTTGCAGCTTTGCCAGGTACTTTCGCGACTGGGGCGCGTTGCCCGTCTGGGCGTACGCCAGGGCCGTAGCCGCATACGCCGTGCGCAGGGCGGCCTGGGCAGGCTGGAGTTCCAGCTGGGCCACCGCCGAAATCAGAGGATCCAGGGCGGCACCGCCACGGCCGGAATAGACATAGGCCACACCTGCGGCAAGTTCAGACGCTGCGCTCCGGTAAGGCATCCGGTCCGATCCGCCGTCGACATGCGGGCCCACAAGATCAATGCAGCGCCGCCACTGCCCGGCCATCAGCAGCACCACGAACGCCTCCCTGGTGTACTGCTCGCGCAGGCCCACCACGTGCGATGCATCCGTGATCTGCCCGCCCAGCCGCCGCATCAGGCTCAATGCATCCATTTCCCGGCCTGTCAGGGACAGCGCGGTCATCAGGATGACGGACGCCTGCATGCGGTAGGACATGTCCGGGTTGCGGGCGGGATCCGCTGCGGCTTCAAGCTCCGGAATCATGGCGGCATAGTCACCGGCGAAGGCGCGGTATTCGAATCCGCTCAGCGCTACCTGGTTTGCCGCACATACTGCCGGGTGCGGCCAGGCGGCCTGGCTCCCGGCCGAATCCAGCCTTTCCCGTGCGTCGGCAAGAAGGTCAGGAACTTTGCCTGCGTGCTCCGGCAGCCACAGCATAACGCGGGCCTTGGCCGCAACGACCTGCGCGTATTCTTCGACGCCCACGCTGTCCAGTTCGGGCTGCGAGATGTCATCCAGGGCTGCCAGGGCCTGGACGGGGAGGTCGAGCTGAAGGTATGCGGCGGCTTTGTGCCGCTGGGCAGGCACCCACTGTGCGTCCGTCCTCTTGAGCATGTCCGCGTAGGCCAGGGCGAAGCGGGGGTCAAAAAGCTGGACGGCAGCTTCAGCGGCGGCGAGGGCAAGGGCAGGGCTGAGCTCGGCTTCGCATTCATGGGTCCAGGCGGCGAAGGCCATCAGCTCGTCGACTGTCATCTCCGCGGGATCGGGTTCCGTCCCGCCGAGCAGCTCGCTGCGGAGCTCACGCCGCCGGGCAATACTCAACCAGGAGCGCACCACATCGCCGATGTATTTCTCCCGCAAGGACACCCAGCGGTGGTCGGAGTCGTCGATCTCCAGCAGGCCCCCGTCCTCCATGTCAGCCACTACGTCGGAACTGTAGATGGCCGTGAGCCTGGAGAGTTCCACCCGCCGGGCACAGGAGAGCATTTCGATGACTTCCCGCGTTTCCGGAGTCTCCCTTGACCAGCGCGAGCGGACGATGTCATCAAGGCTGGCGGCGCCGTCGAGCACCACTTTGTCGCGGAGGGTCCAGACGGAGTCGGACAGGACCAGGTTTCCGGAGAGTTTTTGCTCGGTGACCAGTGCCTTCAGCAGCAGCGGGTTGCCGCCCACCGTGTGGTGGTACGTGTTGACCAACGAGGCGGAGACCCGGTGGCCCAGCAGGGACAACAGCACCTGCCGGGTCTGCAACTCGTTCAGGTTGCTCAGCCGGACCTCGGTGAGACGCCGGTCAGTGAGCAGCCAGTGGAAGTCCGGCGGAAGGTCGCTGATCTTCGGTGCTACGGCGATGATCCTGGCGGTCCCGGTCAGGAGTACGTTCAGGAGCACCCCGGCGCTCATGTCGTCGATGCTTCCGGAAGTATCAAGGGTAATGACGCAGGGCCGTCCGGCGGCATCGCTCCGGATCAGCGACGTGATGCCGCGCAGGATGGCCGTGGGTGAGCCCATGTAGGCCTGTGGGAGGCGGGCCAGCAGGAAGGAGAGGCAACCGTAGGGCGTGTTGGCGCCGGCCGGGCCGCTGCGGAGTTGAAGGGACCAGGCATCGGGGCCAAGGTCAGCCACGGCAGCCCGGGCCAGTGACGACTTCCCCACGCCGCGGCCGCCGGTGATCACAACGCCGAGGGAATTTTCGGTGGTCAGCGCTGCCCGGACGGATTCAAGGTTTGCGCTGCGGGCAGGGGCAGACCAATGCTGACCTTCGGGTATCCCGGAGGTTTCCTTCTGCAGCCCAGCGCCCGGAGGTGTTGACCCACGTCCCCAGCTGAGTGGCTCGATTGACATGAACTTATCCCCTACGTCCCCTGATAGCGGGATGTAGCCCCATTGCTCCCCCGCCTTGGAGACAGAGTACCTCGTGGGACAGACAAGGAAACAGGTCCGGGCGACTTTAAGTTTTTTGTGTTGTTATTGCCCGGCCTTGGCAGGATGGAATTTCTGCTGCGCCTGCAGCAGCCCGTCCCGCACCAGCAACTCCACAGCATCAGCGGCCTCATCCAGGAGGAAGGGCAGCTCTTTGAGCTCGGCAGTACCGAAATCCCGCAGCACGAAGTCGGCGGTGTCCATCCGGCCGGGCGGCCGGCCCACTCCTACGCGGACACGGTAGTAGTCCTTGGTGCCGAGCGCTTTGGAGATGTCGCGCAGCCCGTTGTGGCCGCCTTCTCCCCCGCCAATCTTGAGCTTGACCGTGTTGAAGGGGATGTCGATTTCGTCGTGGACTGCTACCACGTGATCCGGTTCGATGCCGTAGAAATTGGCCAGGGCCGAGACCGGGCCGCCTGAAACGTTCATGTAGCTCATCGGTTTGGCCAGCACCACGCGGGGGCCGCCGATTCCAAGCCGCCCCTCCACCACCTGGGCCCGCGATTTGTGGGTCTTGAAAGCCGCCCCCACCCGCCCGGCGAGTTCGTCAAGCACCATCTGGCCGACGTTATGCCGGTTGCCTTGATACTGGGCGCCGGGGTTTCCGAGGCCGACGATCAGCCAGGTGTCAGTCATGGGTCCATCCTAAGTTGGGCAGGTTGGGCGTGATACGGCTGTGGCCAGGCCCCAGAGGGACCCGGCCACAGAAAAAAGGAGGAGACTACTCAGCTGCGACCGAGGAGCCTTCAGTGGTGTCGGCCGAGGCCTCTTCCTCGGAGACCTCGGTAGCCTCGGAGATGTGTACCACAAGTGCCTCAGCGTCGGCCAGCAGGACTGCTCCCTTGGGCAGGACCAGGTCGGAAGCGTGGATGTGCTGTCCGGCGGTGCGGCCTTCGATGTCAACCTCGACGGCGGTGGGCAGGTGGGTTGCCTCGGCCTCGAGCGAGATGACGGTCAGTTCCTGGTTGTAGGCGTTGCCGGGGGCAACTTCGCCAACAACGTGGACGGGGATGTCAACGGTGACCTTCTCGCCCTGGCGGACGGTCAGCAGGTCGATGTGCTCGATGATCTGCTTGATCGGGTCGCGCTGGACGTCCTTCACCAGGGCCAGGTGGCCTTCGCCGTTGATGTCCAGGGACAGCAGGGCGTTGGCGGTGCGGACAGCCAGGGTGGTTGCCTTGGCCGGGAGGGTGATGTGGATGGGCTCTGCGCCGTGGCCGTAGATGACGGCGGGGATCTGGTTGTTCATCCGGGCGCGGCGGGCGTAGCCCTTGCCGAATTCGGTGCGTACTTCTGCTGCGAGCTTCTGCTCAGACATGGATATCTCCTTGAAAACTAAACGGTGTTCAGCAAGGGCGGAGGTCTGTTGCGACCTTCAACGCCAGGCGGCCCGGAGGCCGCCCACTTCGAAGGGAGATTCAGACCCAGTCGATAACGGAGACTGCGGTCCGGTTCCCGCACGTGCGGTTACCGGGGCTCTCCCTCGCCAAGGTATCGCTGAAGAGTCTACCAGCGCCGGACCAGATTCCTTAAAACGGTCCGGCGCCGGTGGTTGCGGTCAGGCCTTGCCGTCGAACAGGCTGGTGACGGAGCCGTCGTCGAACACTTCGCGGACGGCGCGGGCGATCAGCGGCGCGATGGACAGCACCGTCAGCTGCGGGAAGCGCTGCGCGGAGGAGAGCGGGAGGGTGTTGGTGACCACAACCTCACGGGCGCCGGACTCCGAGAGCCGCTGGGCGGCCGGCTCGGAGAAGACCGCGTGCGTGGCAGCGATGATGACGTCCTTGGCTCCGGCGTTCTTCAGCACGTTGACCGCGCCGGAGATGGTTCCGCCGGTGTCGATCATGTCGTCGATCAGGACGCAGGTGCGGCCTTCGATCTGGCCCACCACTGTCTTTGAAACGGCCTGGTTGGGGACGGTCAGGTCCCGGCTCTTGTGCACGAACGCCAGCGGGGCGCCGCCCAGGCGCTCAGCCCACTGCTCGGCTACCCGGACGCGGCCCGTGTCCGGCGAAACCACGGTGATGTTCTCGGCGTCCACGCGGGTCCGGATGTAATCGGCCAGCAGCGGGATAGCCATCAGGTGGTCCACGGGGCCGTCAAAGAAGCCCTGGATCTGGGAGGTGTGCAGGTCCACGCTCATGATGCGGTCCGCACCGGCGGTCTTGTAGAGGTCTGCCACCAGGCGGGCCGAGATGGGCTCGCGGCCGCGGCCCTTTTTGTCCTGCCGGGCGTACGGGTAGAAGGGGGAAACAACGGTGATGCGCTTGGCGGAGGCCCGCTTCAGCGAGTCGATCATGATCAGCTGTTCCATCAGCCAGTTGTTCAGCGGGGCCGGGTGCGCCTGGATAACGAAGGCGTCGGTTCCGCGGACGCTTTCGCCGGCGCGCACATAGATCTCGCCGTTGGCGAAGTCGTAGGCGTCCACCGGCAGCAGCTCAGTGCCCAGCTCCTTGGCGATCTCCCGGGCCAGCTCGGGGTGGGCACGGCCGGTGGCCAGCACCAGCTTCTTTTCGCCGCGCGCCGTAATTTCGCTCATTATTGCTTGCCCTCTTCTGTAGATGCCGGGGTACTTGAGGAATTTGTGGTGGCTGCCTGGGCCAGTTCGGCGGAGCGGGTTCCGGGCCGGTTGGCCGGGACCCAGCCCTCGGTGTTGCGCTGCGCCGCCACTGTCAGGGCGAGCGCGCCCGCCGGAACGTCCTTGCGTATCACCGCGCCGGCGCCGCTGTACGCGCCGTCCCCCACGGTGACCGGGGCAACAAAGACTGTGTTGGAGCCGGTCCTGACGCCTGAGCCGATGACCGTGCGGTGCTTCTTCTCGCCGTCGTAATTGGCAGTGATGTTTCCGCAGCCGATGTTGGTGTCCTCGCCGATCTCGGCGTCGCCGGCGTAGCCGAGGTGGGACAGCTTTGAGCCGCGCCCGATGGTGACGTTCTTGGTCTCGTAGAACGCGCCGATCTTGCCGCTCTCGCCCAGGACGGTGCCGGGGCGGAGGTACGTAAAGGGGCCGACGGCGGCGTCCGGGCCGATCACCGCGCCGGAACCGTGGGTGCGGACAACCTTGGCGCCCTCACCCACCGTGACGTCAGTCAGCGTGGTGTCCGGGCCCACCACGGCGTCCCGGGCCACGCTCGTGGAGCCGTGCAGCTGGATGTTGGGCAGGAGCCGGACGTCCTCGTCCAGGGTCACGGTGGAATCGATCCAGGTGGTGGACGGATCCACCACGGTGACGCCGGCGCGCATCCAGGCTTCCACCACGCGGCGGTTCAGTTCGGCGCCAAGGGCGGCGAGCTGGACGCGGTCGTTCGCGCCCTCCACCTGCCAGCGGTCCGCTGTGACCACGGCGGCCACGCGGCCGCCGGACTGCCGGGCCAGGGCCAGGACATCGGTGAGGTACTTTTCGCCCTGCGAGTTGTCTGTGGTGACGTGGGCCAGCGCGTCGCGGAGGACGGCGGCGTCAAAGGCGTAGATCCCTGAGTTGACTTCGCGGATGAGGCGCTCGGCGTCGGAGGCGTCCTTGTGTTCGCGGATGCCGGTGACGGTGCCGTCCTCGCCGCGGAGGATCCGGCCGTAGCCGGTGGCGTCGTCCAGGACCGCGGTGAGGACGGTGACGGCGTTGGCGTCGCGTTCATGGGCGGACACGAGTTCGGCCAGCAGGGCGCCGGAGAGAAGCGGCACGTCGCCGTAGGTCACCACCACGGTTCCGGTGAGCTTCTGCTCGGCGTCGAGGGCCTGCAGGGCCACCTCCACTGCACGGCCGGTGCCGGGGATCTCGTCCTGGTCCACAATGACGGCGGCCGGATCGACGTCCGCGAGGTGGCGTGCCACCAGGTCGCGTTCGTGGCGGACCACCACGGCAAGCTGGCGGGGGTTGATGCTGCGGGCGGCCAGGAGGGCGTGGGCCACCATGGACCGGCCGCCGATCTCATGCAGGATCTTGGGGGTACGCGATTTCATCCGGGTACCGGCGCCTGCCGCCAGAACGATGACTGCGGCCGGACCGGTTTTCTCGGGGATCACGTACGGGCTCTCCTTGCTTGGTTACGCTGGCGCTTGCGGGTGCCCGCCCGGCCTCCAGCCGGCGGGGGCACCGATGGTGATGCTACTGAAGCTCCTGGCACAGCAGTTCCGCCCATAGGATTCGAACCTATACTCCACGGCTCCAAAGGCCGGGGTGCTGCCGTTACACCAGAGCGGACCGTGCCGTGGGCCTAAGCCCCGGGCACAAGTCCCTATTTTGCCACGGGTTCGGGGCGCCGCGCGACACGGCACCCGTGGCGGCCTATTCGCCCAGGACCTCGGAGGCTTCCAGCCATTCGAGTTCGAGGGCGTCCTTTTCGTCGGCGAGGTCCTTAAGCTGCCTGTTTTGTTCGGCCAGGGCGTCGAAATCGGACTTCTCTGTGCTCTTCACCATCTGGTCGTGGAGCTTCTTTTCCTGCTGTTCCAGCTTGTTGAGCTGCCGCTCGATTCTGTTCAGTGCTTTCCGGGCGTCGCGTTTTTGTGCTTCGGAAGGCCCGGCGGGAGCGGCTGCGGCGCCCGTTCCGGAGCCTGCGCCGGTGACGGGGTTGCCGCCGCCGGTGATAGTTGAGCCGGCCAGGGTGGCTTCCCTGAGTTCCAGGTACTGGTCCACACCGCGTGGCAGGGCGCGGATCTTGCCGTCGCCGAGCAGTGCCATCTGGTGGTCGGTAACCCGCTCCAGCAGGTAGCGGTCGTGGCTCACCACCACAAGTGTTCCCGGCCAGCCGTCCAGGACGTCCTCCACGGCCGCCAAGGTATCGGTGTCGAGGTCGTTGGTGGGCTCATCAAGCATCAGCACGTTCGGCTCCCCTACCAGCAGGCGCAGCAGCTGGAGGCGGCGCCGCTCACCGCCGGAGAGGTCCTTGACCGGGGTCCACTGCTTTTCGTTGGTGAAGCCAAGCTGCTCCACGAGCTGGCCCGCCGAAAACTCCTTGCCGCCCACGTTGAAGGATCGCTTCTCACGTTCGATGACCTCGATCACGCGCAGGTCCGAGACGTCGTCGAGCTCTTTGACCTCCTGGGTCAGCACAGCGGTGACCACGGTCTTGCCGCGCTTGAGTTTGCCGGACGTCGGCTCGATCTGGCCGTTGAGCAGTTTCAACAGTGTGGTCTTGCCTGCACCATTGACACCCACCAGCCCCAGCCGCTCGCCCGGCGCAAGGCGGAGGGTGATGTTGTCAAAGAGTTTTTGCCCTTCGCTGCCGCCGAGGAAGTCCAGCGAGACGTTCTCCAGGTCCAGCACGTCCTTGCCGAGGCGGGCGGTGGCCATCTTGCTCAGGGCGGTGGAGTCCCTGGGCTCAGGGACATCGGCGATGAGGGCATTCGCCGCTTCAATCCGGAACTTCGGCTTGGCGGTCCGCGCCGGGGCACCACGGCGCAGCCACGCGAGTTCCTTCTTGACCAGCTGCTGGCGTTTGCTTTCCATTACCGAGGCCGCGCGGTCCCGCTCGGCGCGGGCCAGCACGTAGGCCGCGTAACCGCCCTCGAAGGGGTCCACGACGCCGTCATGGACTTCCCAGGTTTTGTTGCAGACCTCGTCCAGGAACCAGCGGTCGTGGGTGACCACCAGGAAGGCCCCCTGGTTCGCCCGCCAGCGCGTCTTCAGGTGCCGGGACAGCCAGGCGACGCCTTCCACGTCCAGGTGGTTGGTGGGCTCGTCCAGCATGATGACGTCATGGTCCTCAATCAGGAGCTTGGCCAGTGCCACGCGCCGCTTCTGCCCGCCGGACAGGGCGTGAACGTTGGCGTGCCAGTCGACGTCGGACACCAGCCCGCCCATGATCTCGCGGATCTGCGGGTTCCGCGCCCATTCGTAATCCGCCTGGTCACCCACGATCGCGGCACCCACTGTCAGGTCGCCGTCGAGCACGTCGCTTTGGTCCAGGTACCCCACGTTGACATCGCCGCGCTTGGTGACCCTGCCGGAGTCGGGGGTGGACCGCAGCGCCAGAAGGCGCATCAGGGTGGACTTGCCGTCGCCGTTCCGTCCCACCATGCCAATCCGGTCGCCCTCCTCAAGCCCGAGGGTGATGCCGTCCAGGACGGTGCGGGTTGCGTACGCGACGGTGAGGTTCTCGCCGCCAAGAAGGTGTGCCAAAGGGAACTGCTTTCTGCTGCCGGGAACTGTACGTCTTAGAGAAGGGTGTCGGAGATGATGCGCGCCCCGGGAACGGGGCCGTGCACGGCAAGGGCCGTCAGGCCGTAGCGCCGCAGGTTTTCCGCCAGGCCCTCGGCGGCAACGGGATCATCGGCCAGCAGGGCCACGGTGGGGCCCGAACCTGAGACGATGCCTGCAACGGCACCGTGCGCTTCGCCGATTCCCAGCGTATCGCGCAATGAGGGGGCCAGTTCGATGGCGGCCCGCTGGAGGTCGTTCACCAGGACCCGGCTCAGCGCTTCCGCGTCCCCGCTGCGGAGGGCGGTGAGGACCTGCGGATCCACGCCGGTGGGTTCGGCGCCGTCGATGCCTTCCGCGGCCCGCAGCCGGTCCAACGTCCGGTACACCTCCGGCGTGGGAAGTCCGTAGTCCGCCGTGACCAGGACCCAGTCCGTCTGCGCCTTGGCCAGGGCCGGGGAAAGTTCGTCGCCCACCCCAAGGCCAACGGCGGTTCCGCCCAGCAGGGAGAAGGGGACGTCGGCGCCGAGCTCGGCGGCCAGGTGGGCGAGTTCCTCGCGGGAGAGGCCGCTGTTCCAGAGTGCATCGCAGGCCAGGAGCGTCGCGGCGGCGTCCGCTGAGCCGCCGCCCATGCCGCCTGCCACCGGCACGCGTTTGGTGATCTCCAGGTGGACTCCTGTTGGGCGCTCGGAGACGTCAGCCATGATGGCCGCCGCCTTGTACGCCAGGTTGTTCTGGTCCAGGGGGATGTGGACGGCGTCCAGGTCAAGTGTGCTGTCCGGGCTGAGGCTGACGGTGATCCCCGGCGTTTCGGTGCTGGTGGCCGTGACCTCCTCGTACAGGGACACGGCGAGGTAGACGCTGGCCACCGAATGGTAGCCGTCCGGCCGGAGCGGACCGACGTCCAGGGAGACGTTCACCTTGCCGGGCGCCTTGGCCCGGACCGTCCTGGCGGCGAAGCGTCCCGGGAGGGCGTTCACGGGCGGGCCTCGCGTGCTTCGGCGATCCTCGCAAAGTCTGCAATGTCGATCACTTCACCACGGGCGGTGGGGTCGACGCCGGCTGCAACGAGGCAGCGCTCCGCCTCCGGGGCGCTGCCGGCCCAGCCGGCAAGGGCTGCGCGGAGGGTCTTGCGGCGCTGCGCGAAGGCGGCGTCCACCACGGCGAAGACCTGCTCGCGGGTGGCGGTGGTGGCGGGCGGCTCATGCCGGGTGAAGGACACCAGCCCGGAGTGGATCTTGGGTGCGGGCCAGAAGACGTTCATGCCGATGACGCCGGCTTTGCGCATGTGGCTGTACCAGGCGGCCTTCACGGACGGAACGCCGTAGATCTTGGACCCCGGCACGGCTGCCAGCCGGTCAGCCACTTCGTCCTGGACCATTACCAGGCCGTGCTGGAGGCTGGGGAAATGCTGCAGGAGGTGCAGCACCACGGGCACGGCCACGTTGTACGGCAGGTTGGCCACCAGCGCGGTGGGCTGGACGGGGAGTTCGGTCACCTTCATCGCGTCTGCCTGGACCAGGTGGAAGCTGCCGACGGCGGCCGGGCGCCATTCCTTGACGGTTTCCGGGAGCTTCGCCGCCAGTACGGGGTCAATCTCCACCGCCACCACTGCGGCGGCCGCGTCCAGCAGGCCCAGGGTCAGCGACCCGAGGCCGGGCCCCACTTCCAGCACTGTCTCGTCCGGTCCAACACCGGCAGCGGCCACGATCCTGCGGATAGTGTTGCCGTCAATCACAAAGTTCTGGCCGAGGGTCTTGGTGGGGCGGATACCGATCTCTTCCGCCAGCCGGCGTATGTCGGAGGCACCAAACAGCGGTGCGGGCGCGGCGGGGATGGGTTCAGTCACCTAGGTATCCTATCCCGCATGCCGCTGCCGCCCTGCCCGGCCAAGACGCGGTTAAAGGCCGCGGCCGGGCCCGGAAGATCCGGGCCCGGCCGTCAGGCGGTGTGGTTCAGCTGTGCCTTGCGTCAGCTGCTGGCAGCCCAGCCGCAGCCCCAGGGCTGCAGGCCGCGCTGTGCGTAAACGCGGTTGGCGATGTCGATCTGCTGGGCCTTGGAGGCGAGGCTGGCGTTCGGGGCGTACGCGCCGCCGCCTGCTCCGATCCAGGTCTGGATGTTGAACTGGAGGCCGCCGTAGTAGCCGTTGCCGGTGTTGATGGACCAGTTTCCGCCTGATTCGCACTGGGCGATCTTGTCCCACATGGCCTCGTTCATCATCGCCGGGGCGGCGGCACCGGTGCTGGCACCGGCAGTGGGGGCGGCGGGCGCGGCCTGGGCCACCGGCTTGGGCTTGGTGCCCACGGTGATCTTCTCGGTCACGGGCTGTGCAGTGACGGACTCGGTGACCAGGGTGCGGGACGCTTCGCGGCCGTCCACCAGGACCAGCTTGAAGGTCTTCTCCAGCTTGCCGGCTGAACCGGCCTGGGTGACTTCCTTTTCACCCTTCAAAAGCTCGGCGCTTTCGACGGTTTCGGTCTTGAAGGGGACGTCCTCGGTGGCCACGGCGGTCTGGCCGGTGTCAACCCGGGAAACCTTGATCACCATGTTGTTGACCACGTGGGCGTTGGCCGGCTGGGATGACCGGTCATTGGCTCCGAGGGTCAGGCCGGCGTCTTCCAGGACGTTGCCCACGGTAGCGGCGGTGGTAGTGGCGGTCTGCACCTTGCCGTCGGCGACGATGCTCACGGCCTTGGGAGTGGAGATCGAAACGAAAGAGCCTGCCACTGCGAGCTGGGCGTCTTTGGGGACCGAGACGGAAGAGGCGCTTGCGACACCGAGTTCCGTGACGAGTCCTTCAACGTCCTGGGCGGTGGTGTTCACCGTTTTTTCGGCGCCGTCCAGGCTGACTTTGACTTCCTTGGCCTGGTTGACGTTGATAACCGTGCCGTTCTGGACGGTGGAGTCGATGGCCGGGGAAACCCGGTCCGCCGGCTTCAGTTCAAGGTTGGCGCTTTTGACGACCTGCCCCACTGTGCCACCGAAGGTTTGGACGGAAGTTACCTTGCCATCAACGTTGAGCGTGATGGTTTTGTTATTGCCCACGAAGGCTACGAGCCCGACCACCAGCGCACACAGCACCAGAAGCTGGGTTCCAACCTTGAAAAAGCTGAACTTGCCGTCCGTTGTGAAGAACTTGACCACGATTGCCCGTAACTTTAGCTCCGTCCGGGCACGGGGAGAGCGCAATAAAATGCCCGGGCACCGCCTCAAAGAGGAGTAGTCCGGGCACCGTTGCGCCGCCACACCCTGCGCAGCGGACAGGCCGGGAGAAGCCCGGCAGATCCTGCTGCAGAAAGGGTGAATTTACCCGGTGGCCTTCCCCGACCCCGGCTAGTAGTTTCCCACTGTAACCGTAGCGTTATAAAGCCGCCAAGAAATTTGCATACCAGGTATTCGGTTCGCCTGCGACAGGTAACGTGTTCTTAATCCCATTTCCCGTAGGCGCGCACGGTATTTTCACTGATTCCGGCACACAGCCCCGCAAGGTCCCGGTTTGTCAATTCAGCCATCGCGCGGACCGTGTAGGGAACCATGTAGCTGGCGTTGGGCTTCCCCCTGTGGGGATGCGGAGTCAGGAACGGGGAGTCCGTTTCCACCAGGAGGAGTCCGGGGTCGGCGACCGCGAGCGCGGCCCGCAGGTTCGCCGCGTTCTTGAACGTCAGGGTCCCGGCAAAAGACATATACCAGCCTTCCCGGTTGCAGGTGGCCGCCAGTTCCTCGTCCCCGGAAAAACAGTGGAAAACCACCCGTTCCGGGGCTCCTTCTTCCTTGAGGACCTGCACCACGTCGCTGTGGGCGTCGCGGTCATGAATCTGCAGGGTGAGGTCCAGCCGCTTGGCGATGTCGATATGGCGGCGGAAGGAATAGCGCTGGTGGGCCAGACCCTCCCCCTCGGTGCGGAAGAAGTCAAGGCCGGTTTCGCCGATGGCGCGGATCCGGGGATGGGCGGCCAGTTGTTCGATTTCCGCCAGTGCCTCTTCCAACTGGCCCCGTGCCGCGTAGAGGGGAGCATCGTTGGGGTGAAGTGCCACGGCCCCCAGCAGCCGCTCATCGAGGTCCACCGCCTGGACCGTGAACCGGGATGATTCCAGGTCGCAGCCCACCTGCACGGCACCCTGGACACCTACCGCCGCAGCGGCGTCGAGTGCTTCCTTGACCCCCACCGGCGCCTGTCCGTCCGGAAAGTCGAGGTGCGTGTGGTTGTCCATAACGGGCACCGGCAAGGGCTCAGGAGCGGGAGGAAAATCCCGCTGCCGGGAACTTCCGGATTCCGGTGCACTGGCGGCGCCGGGAGCACGGTAGGCGGCAGGGATCAGCGGATTGCACATCCATCAAGCCTAAACCGACAGTGGGGCCCCATATTTGTTGGAACTCTCTGTCTGCTGCGGCAGTTGTGTTAGTAGTCTGGTACGAACACATGCGGACGCCCACCGACGGGCGAAGGCAGGGCCAGCTGTCCCGTCCAGGAGTACCCCGGGCTGAAAGGTTGCCGATGGAATCCCACCGACGCACTGCCAACGATGTGAGCGCTGCGAACCGCAACCTGGCGGGAGTCGCAGAGCCGGTCAGCCACCTGAACGGCCACCGGACCGCTGCCATGGATGCCCCCTCCTTTCACGATGCAAGCCAGCGGATCCTGACGACTGTTAATACGGTGATCGACGGCAAATCGGACGCCGCGAAGCTCGCATTGACGGTACTGCTCGCCCAGGGCCACCTGCTGCTGGAGGACGTGCCGGGCGTCGGCAAGACACTCCTGGCAAAAACGCTGGCCCGGACCATCGACTGCACTGTCAACCGGATCCAGTTCACCCCGGACCTGCTTCCTTCCGACGTAACGGGCGTGTCCATCTACAACCAGTCCTCCAGGCTCTTTGAGTTCCGGCCCGGTGCGGTCTTCGCCAACATTGTTATTGGCGACGAGATCAACCGGGCATCAGCGAAGACGCAGTCGGCGCTGCTGGAGTGCATGGAGGAGCACCAGGTGACGGTGGACGGCAATTCCTACCGGCTGGACGAGCCGTTCATGGTGGTGGCCACGCAGAATCCCATCGAGATGGAGGGAACGTATCCCCTGCCCGAGGCCCAGCGGGACCGCTTTATGGCGCGGATCTCCATGGGCTACCCGGACAAGGAGGCTGAGATCGAGATGCTCGAGACCCACCAGTCGGCTTCCCCGCTGGCCAAAGTGTCGCCTGTGGTGAGCACCGCCGACGTGGCTGCCATGATCGCCACCGTCCAGCAGGTCTACGTCTCGCAGGCGGTCAAGGAATATACCGTGTCCGTGGGCCGGGCCACCCGGGAAAGCCCCCTTCTTCGCCTCGGCGCCAGCCCCCGGTCCATGCTGCAGCTGCTGCGCGCCGCAAAGGCGACAGCGGCTTTGGACGGCCGCGATTTCGTCCTGCCGGACGACGTTGTGGATGTTGCCGAAGCTGTCCTGGCGCACCGGATCATCCTGGACCGGAAGGCGGCGGGTGCAGGGGAAACGGCACACAGCGTCCTGCGCGGCATCCTGTCCCGGCTGCCCGTGGCCCAGAAGCAGGCGGATACCGGGGCCAGGGCTTCCGCGCCTGCCGGCCGGAGTGTCCCCGTGGCAGGCATGAGCAGGAACCACTAGGCGGACTTCCATGGCACTGCCGGACCGACTGCCCCGACACCTCTTCACCCAACGCGGCTGGGGAATGCTGGCCGCAGGGGCAGCAGCACTTGCCGCTGCGCAGGTCATGGGCCGCAGGGACCTGTTGAGCCTGGCTGTGCTCCTCTTTGTCCTTCCGCTGGTTTCCCTCGCCGGAATCCGGCTGGTGAAACCCCGCTTCCAGGTTTACCGCGAATTCAATCCCTCCCCGGTGGAAACGTCCGCGCCCACCACGGTCAGACTTGCGGTGGCACGGACCGGAGCAGCAACCGGCCGCGCCACCATGGAGGAACGGCTGCCGCCAAGGTTTGGCGAGTCGCCCGCCTTCCGGTTCCCCTCGCGCTCTGCCAGCGGCGGCACCAGCAGGTACGAGTACCGCCTGCGCTCCGCCCAGCGCGGCCAGTTCCTGATCGGACCAGTGACGGCGGAGTTCACCGACCCGTTCGGCCTGTCGCTGCACAGGCAGGCCATTGACGACGGCGACACCCTCACCGTGACGCCCGCCGCCGTCGTCCTTCCGCTGACGGGACTGGCGGGTGCCCGGGGCAACGACGGCGTCACGGCCACGCGGATCCGGGCCAATCCCAGCGATGACGATGTGATGACCCGCGAATACCGCCACGGGGACCCGATGCGCCGGGTGCACTGGGCGGCCACCGCGCGCCACGGCGAGCTGATGGTGCGGCAGGAGGAATCCGTCACCACGCCGGAGGCCACTATCATCCTGGATCACCGGTTCGGTGCGTTCTCCGGCGGCTCCGGCGCCGCCCAGGACGGCCACACGATGGTCAGCAGCGAAACCTTCGAGTGGGCCGTGGTGGCCGCCATGTCCATCAGCGCCCACCTTTCCGAACGCAATTACGCCCTGCGTCTCCTGGATGCACGCGGGGAACCGGCTTTTCTGCGTTCGCCGTCGGCTCCCGAGCCGGAGCTGGAAGAGTACAGCGGAGCCTCCGGGCTCCAGTCCATCGCCGAGAGCCTCGCCGCCATCCAGCTCACGGGCCCCCACCACCAGCGCGGGGACGCCACGCGCAGGGACTTTTTCGGCAGCAGGGAATCGCACGGCCAGGAGGCAGGACCCCCGCCTTTTGATGACAACCTCATGGACAAGCTCTCCGCCCACCGCATGCGGGGCCCGGTCATTGCCGTCCTGGGCAGGATCTCCGCACTGGAGGCGCTGTCCCTTGCCCCCGCCGCAGGCTACGGCACCAACGCCTTTGCCATCCTGGTGGCGGAGCGCCCGGCGGAGTTCGAGGATGCCCTGGAGAAGCTCCGGCAGGGAGGCTGGCGGGCTGCGGCGGTGGCACCAAGCGTCTCCGTGGCTGCCGCCTGGAACCAGTTCGACCAGGACCTTGACGTACCGGAACCACCGGCTGCGGAGGTCCGGCGCGGAGCGGGGGTGGCCCGATGACCATCGCACCCGCCAGGAAACCCGGAACCGGCCAGCAGCAGCCGGCGGCAGGAACCCCGGCAGGACGCGCCCGCGTAGGCGCCTACCCGTGGGTGATGGCTGCGGCCATCGCCCTGGCAGTGGCCGGGGCTGCCCTGTCGCTGAACGGAGTGTTGCGGGGCTGGGCCTGGTACTGGCCCGTTTTCACCACCGTCCTGGTCGTCAGCCTCACCCTCGCCGTGCTGCGTGCGGTCCGGGCGCAGCCGCTGCTGGTGACTGCCGGCGGTTTCCTTTCCCTCGGCGCCATCCTGACCCTGACGTTCTTCCGCAGCACCAGTTTCGCGGGCATCATTCCCACGGCCGGCAGCCTCGCGGAACTTGACCGGCTGATCCGCCGCGCCAGCGAAACCGTGCTCTCCGAAACCGCTCCCGTGGCGCCCAACGTGGGCATCGTGATGGTGATCTGCGCCGTCCTGGGCCTGGCCGTGATCCTGGTGGACGCGCTGGCCGTCCCGCTCGGGATGCCGGCAGCCACCGGAGTGGGCCTGCTGGCCATCCTGGTGGTGCCGGCGATGATCAAACCCCAAAGCGTGGGCTTCTGGGGATTCGCTGCCACCGTTGCGGGCTACCTGATGATCCTGGCCTGCAGCCAGTGGTACGTTCCGGACGCGCGGACTCCGGCGGATTCGGCGCGCAACCCCGGCCAGGGGCGGAGGGCTGTCCTCACCGGCGCCGTGGCGGTGGCCGCCACCCTGGTGCTGCCGCTGGCCATCCCCGGATTTGACCAGGGCACCTTCCCGCAAGGCTCGCGGATCAACCCCTGGGGCACGTCCACCGGCCTGAACCCGATGATCACGCTGGGCAACAGCCTGCGCACCCCTGCCGGCAGCGGCCGCATCAGCTATGCCACCAATTCCCCCGCCCCGCTGTACCTGCGCTCTGTCACAGTGGACAATTTCGACGGCGACTCCTGGGGCCCCGACGACCGCAACGCCTCCCGTCGCCCGCTGGGCAACCTGATCGACCCCGGCTACACCGTGTCCGACGAGCAGCAGCTGGTTACAGCCATAGATACCGGAACGTTCACCAGCCCCTACCTTCCGGTTCCGTACGCCCCAGAGTCCGTGCGCGGGCTTCAGGGGCGGTGGACCTGGGATCCTGCCACCTTGAGCATCAAGGGGACCGACACCACCTCACGCCGGCAGGAGTACCTGGTCACGTCCACGGTTCCGAAGCTGACCGCCGGGCTGCTGGCCACGTCTTCAGCTCCTGTGCAGGGCATCGCGGACGACTTCACCAGGATCCCAGGCAACGTTCCGGACATCGTCCGGACCACGGCGGACACCGTGGCCGGTTCGGGCGCCTCGCCGTATGACAAGGCGATGGCCATCCAGAAGTACCTGCGGTCCGCCCAATTCACCTACTCGCTGCAGTCCCCCGTGCAGGGCGGTTATGACGGGAACGGACTCTCGGTCCTTGCCGACTTCCTGGAGCAGAAGAGCGGGTACTGCATCCACTACGCTTCGGCCATGGCCGTGATGGCCCGGCTTGAAGGGATCCCCAGCCGGATCGCCGTGGGGTATGCGCCGGGCAGGCTGACCGGTGCCACGGTGTCCGTGGCCGGCCAGGGCGCCCTGCCCGAATATGAGGTGGATGCGCGCGATGCCCACGCCTGGCCGGAGCTCTACTTCCAGGGCCTGGGCTGGGTCCCGTTCGAACCAACGCCGTCCCGCGGCGTGGTGCCGGACTATGCCACCGAAAGTTCCACCGCCTCAGCCCCCGGCTCGATCGAAAACAACGACGACCTGGTCCCGGACGCCACCCCCGCCCCGGCCCCGGCGCCGAGCGCCGCCCCGCTGCCCGGTCCGGGCGCGGGCGGAACCGCTGACACCGGATCCCAGCTCCTGCCCTGGCTGTTGGGTGCGGGAGCGCTCCTGGGTGCCGCGCTGCTCGCCGCCTCGCCCCGCCTGGTCCGGGCAGCGATCCGGGCGCGGCGGCTCAGGGCGGCTGATCCGGCCGCTGCCGTGCCGCTGGCATGGAGCGAAATGGTGGACCTGGGGACGGACTACGGCCTGCCGCCCGAGCCGAGCGAAACGCCGCGGGCCTACTCGGCCCGGCTCCGGGGTTCCGCTTTGCTGGGGGATCCGGGCGGAATGGACGACGCCGCCCACTCGGCCGCGGCCGCGTTGACGTCAGACTTCGAACGCCAAAAGTACGGTCCGCCCCTGGTGGAGGGTGTCCCCGAGGCGGATCCGGCGGACATTGATAGGAAGGCGTCCCGGGCCGGCCAGGTGGCAGGTGCCCGCGTCGCCGCCCTCGAAACAGCCTTGCGCGGCAACGCCGGCGCTCTTCGCCGCCTCCGCGCCGTCTGGCTGCCGCCGTCGGTTGTTGCCCGGCTGGGACGCCTGCTTGGTACACCTTTCAGGATCGCCTTTGGTGCTGCCGTAGCAGCAGGCAAGAACGCGAAAGCCGCCGCGCGCACCTGGTCAGCTCGCTGGTCCGGACACTCCTAGGGCAGGAGTTCCGATGCGGGCATTGCTGTTCCAGGGCAGGCGGCGGCTTTCACCGGAGGGCGAAGGCTACCCGGCGTAGGGATCGGCGATGCCGATGTACTGGGTGTAGAGGTATTCCTCGATGCCTTCGAGGCCGCCTTCGCGGCCCAGGCCGGACTGCTTGACGCCGCCGAAGGGTGCGGCGGCGTTGGAGATGACGCCGGCGTTCAGGCCCAGCATGCCGGTTTCGAGTTTTTCGCCCATCCGGATGCCGCGGTTCAGGTCCTTGGTGAAGACGTAGGCCACGAGCCCGTATTCGGTGTTGTTGGCCAGCCGTACGGCGTCGTCTTCGCTGCTGAAGGTGGTGATCGGGGCGACAGGCCCGAAGATCTCCTCGGACAGGATCCGGGTGCCCTCGGTGACGCCGGAGAGAATGGTGGGCTGGTAGAAGTAGCCCGGGCCCTCCACCGGTCCGCCGCCCACAACGGCCGTGGCGCCGGAGGCAACGGCGTCGGAGACCAGTTCGTGGACCTTATCCCGGCTCTTGGCATCGATCAGCGGACCCACCTTGGATTCCGGCTCGGTGCCCCTGGCGGTGGTCATCTCCCGCATCTTCGCGGCGAACTTCTCCGCAAACTCGGCAGCGACCGATTCGTGCACGATGAACCGGTTGGCCGCGGTGCAGGCCTCGCCCATGTTCCGCAGTTTGGCGAGCATGGCGCCGGCGACGGCGGCGTCCAGGTCGGCGTCTTCAAAGACGACGAACGGGGCGTTCCCGCCGAGCTCCATGGAGGTGCGCAGCACGGTCTCGGAGGCGTCGGAGAGCAGGCGGCGGCCCACCTCGGTGGAGCCGGTGAAGGAGAGCTTGCGGAGCCGGGAGTCCTTGATCAGCGGGCCAGTGGTGGCGCCGGCCGTGGAGGTGGGGATGACGTTCAGGACGCCGGCGGGCAGGCCGGCTTCCATCATGACGGCGGCGAACAGCTGGGAGGTCAGCGGCGTGAGGTTCGCGGACTTCAGCACCATGGTGCAGCCTGCGGCGACTGCGGGGGCGATCTTGCGGGTGGCCATGGCCAGCGGGAAGTTCCACGGGGTGATCAGCAGGCAGGGACCCACGGGCTTCTTGGTGACCAGCAGCCGGGACTTGCCGTCCGGGGAGACCGAGTAGCGGCCGAAAGCACGGACAGCCTCCTCGGAGAACCAGCGCAGGAACTCGGCACCATAGGTCACCTCACCGCGGGCCTCGGCCAGGGGCTTGCCCATTTCCATGGTCATCAAAAGCGCGAAGTCCTCAGCGCGCTCGGTGACCAGGTCAAAGGCGCGGCGCAGGATTTCACCGCGTTCGCGCGGCGGGACCTTCGCCCAGGACTCCTGCGCGGCAGCAGCGGCGTCCAGGGCCGCGGCACCATCTTCAGGCCCGGCGTCGGCAATGCTCAACAGCACCTTGCCCGTGGCCGGATCTTCGACGTCGAAGGTCTTGCCGGAAGCGGCAGCCCGCCACTCACCATTGATAAGCAGGCCGGTGGGAACAGAGGCCAAAAGGGCGCTTTCGCGTTCTGCGGAAACGGCCGGCTGTGCAGTGACAGTCACGATGACTCCCTCGTCAGTAGGGTTGTTGCAGCCACGGGCAAGCGGCCGGAATGGCCGCGGTGATACGGGCTGATTAGTTGCCAGACTACTGCCGGGCTTCCGCCCGGTCTACGCCTTTACGCACTACTCGACGACGAAACGGCTGTGCACCTGCACAGCCGTTTCGTCGTTGAACGAGGCGTGCTTAGCGGGCGGCCAAAACCGCTGAATAAAGCTCCCGTTTGCTCACCCGGACATCCTCGGCGACGGCGGCCACGGCCTCCTTCAGCCGGATGCCCTGCGCCACCAGTTCATTAACCGCGGCCACGTGGTCCTCCGGTGTTCCGGCGGCCTGCTCGGGTGCGCCTGCCAGGACAACGGCAATCTCACCCCGGACCTCGGTGCTTTCGGCCCACTGCAGGAGTTCGCCCAGGGAACCGCGGATCACTTCCTCGTAGGTTTTGGTCAGTTCGCGGCAGACGGCGACGCGCCGCTCAGGTCCAAAACGTTCCCGCAGGGCGCGCAGCATCGCTTCGAGCCGGTGCGGCGCTTCGAAGAACACCATGGTGCGCCGCTCCTGGGCAAGGTCGGCCAGACGCGAAGCCCTTTCGCCGGCCTTCCGCGGCAGGAACCCTTCAAAGCAGAAACGGTCGGTGGGCAGGCCGGACAACGCCAGCGCCGTCAGCACCGCCGAGGGTCCCGGAACGGCGGTAACGGTGAGGCCGGCGGACACGGCACCTTCGACCAGCCGGAAGCCGGGGTCGGACACGGACGGCATTCCCGCATCGGTGACCATCACCAGGGTCTTGCCTGCCTTGACCTGGTCGAGGAGCTCAGCAGTCTTGGCGGCCTCGTTGTGTTCGTGGTAGCTGATGACGCGGCCGGCCACGGTGACCCCCAGGCTCTGCACCAGGCGGTGCAGCCGGCGGGTATCCTCGGCGGCAACAATGTCCGCCGTGCCCAGCAGTTCCACCAGCCGGGCGGAGGCATCACCGGTGTTGCCGATGGGCGTGGCTGCGAGCACGATCCGCCCGGCCGCCTGCCCTGGCGCCGCGGCCGCTCCCCCGTCCTCGGCGGGCTCTCCACCAGCCTGGCTGGAGGTTACAGTGCCGGAATCAGGGAAGGGTCTGGGGTTAGGGTCCACGCCACCAGCCTACTGCTGCGGGCACTGCCGGCCGCAAAAGGTAGCATGGGGCTCGTGACGCAGACCTCGACGCGGCCAGCCGGGGCCGGACACGCCACACCTGGGGCGTCCAGTACAAGCACTCCAGCAGCCGGAGGCCAGCCGGGAGCCGTCCCGGCCCGGCCCTGGATCATCCGGCCGGCCGAGGCATTTACTGTTGAGTCCCTCCGCGCCCGCCTGCTGGGCGGCCGGCAGCAATGGCGGGACTATCCGCCGTCGCTGAGGCTGTGGTTCCTGCTGGTTCCGGTCCTGACGGCCGTCGCGGGCGGTGTGCTGCGGTTCATCCGCCTGGAGACCCCGCACAAGCTGGTCTTCGACGAGACGTACTACGTCAAGGATGCCTACTCATACCTGGTCAGCGGCTACGAACGGGCGTGGCCGGACAAAGCCAACGATTCCTTCAACGCCGGCAACCCGGGCGTGCTCCTGGGTTCTCCCGAATATGTGGTCCATCCCCCGGTGGGAAAGTGGATGATCGCCGCCGGCATGGGGATCTTCGGCCCGGACAGTTCCTTCGGCTGGCGCTTCTCCGCCGCCCTGACAGGCACCCTGTCCATCCTGCTTCTGTCCCTCATCGCACTGAAACTTTTCGGATCCCTTCCACTGGCGGGGGCCGCCGGGCTCCTGCTGGCCGTGGACGGCCACCATCTGGTGATGTCGCGGACGTCGCTGCTGGACATCTTCCTGATGTTTTGGGTCCTCGCGGCTTTCGGCGCCCTGCTGCTGGACCGGGATGACGGACGACGCCGGCTGGCCGCCCGGGTTGCCCGGGCGGCGGAGGCCAGCGGGGGGCGTCCAACTCCGGCGGAGCTGTTGTCCGGGCCCTGGCTGGGAATCCGCTGGTGGCGGATCGCCGCAGGGCTCTGCCTGGGGCTCGCAGTGGGCACCAAGTGGTCCGGCCTGTTCTTCCTGGCCGGCTTCGGCATCCTGACCGTGCTGTGGGACCTGAGCGCGCGCCGGGTCGCGGGGATCCGCGGCTGGATCAGCGGCGGCATCATCAAGGACGGTATTCCGGCGTTCCTGAGCATGGTTCCGGTTGCCGCCGTCACCTATGCGGTGAGCTGGGCGGGCTGGTTCCGGTCTGATGACGCCTACTTCCGCCGCTGGGCGCAAAGCAACCCTTCGGCGGAATGGGGGTGGCTGCCGGATTCCGTCCGTTCCCTCGCGCACTACCACCTCGAGGCGTACAAGTTCCACCAGGGCCTGGGCTCGGAACATCCCTACGAGGCAAGCGCCTGGAGCTGGCTGGTGATGGGCCGGCCGACGTCGTTCTTCTATGAATCCCCCGAGCGCGGTACCCCGGGCTGTGACTTTGACCGGTGCACATCCGCCATCCTGTCCGTAGGCAACCCGCTGATCTGGTGGGGGGCCGCCATCTCCCTGGTGGTGCTCCTGTTCTGGTGGGCGGGCCGCCGGGACTGGCGGGCCGGCGCTGTCCTGGCCGGCATGGCCGCCGGATACCTGCCCTGGTTCATGTACCCCGAACGGACCATGTTCTATTTCTACGCGGTGTCCTTCGAGCCGTTCCTGGTGCTGGCGCTGGTCTACTGCCTGGGGCTGGTCCTGGGGAAACCGGCGGACCCGCCGTGGCGCCGCCGGTCCGGCCTGTACCTGGTGGTCCTGTTTGTGACGGCGGCGATGCTGTTGTCCGCCTTCTTCTATCCGGTCTGGGCCGCCGAAATCATCCCTTACCAGGAGTGGAGGCTTCGGATGTGGATGCCGTCCTGGATCTAGGGCAGGATGTCAGAAGACCCCCGAAGGAGCCGCTGCCCGCGGCGTGGCAGCGGAACGGAGACCTGCTGTGAGAGAAGCGAGCACAGAGCTGCTGGTTGAGGTTGACGCGGCCAGCAACGTCACGGACCTGCTGCTGGAGCAGGAGTCAGCCAATCCGGCCCTGGCCCTGTACCGGCGCAAGGGGCCCAACGGGTGGGTGGACGTGCCCGCACGGAAATTCCTCCAGGATGTCAGCGCCCTTGCCAAGGGCCTCATCGCGGGCGGGCTTGAGCCCGGCGACACCGTGGCCGTCATGTCAGCCACCTCCTACGAGTGGACGCTGGTGGACTTCGCCATCTGGTTTGCCGGCGGCGTGACCGTTCCCATCTACGAAACGTCCTCCGCCAGCCAGGTGGAGTGGATCCTCCACGACGCCGGCGTCCGGCGCGTGTTCGCGGAGGACCGGAGCAAAGCGGGGATGGTGACTGCCGTCCTGGCCGGCTCTCCCCTGCTCCGGGACCGGCTGGTCAACGTGGTCCGGATGGATTTCGACGGCGACGCCCCCAATCTCGCGAGCCTTGCCGCAGCGGGGACGGGCGTCACCGACGCCGAGCTGGAGCGGCACCGCAGCAAGGCGCTGCTGGACGACGTCGCGTCGCTGGTCTACACCTCCGGGACCACGGGCAAGCCCAAGGGTTGCGAGATCACGCACGGAAACTTCGCCCTGGTAGCCAAGAACATCGTTGCCTTCCTGCCCGAGCTGCTGCTCCAGGAGCAGGCCCGGACCCTGATGTTCCTGCCGCTTGCCCATGTGCTGGCCCGCGCGGTGCAGGTGGTCTGCCTCACTGCCGGTGCCACCCTGGGGCACTCGCCCGGCGCGGTGCGGCTCCTGGAGGACCTGGGATCATTCCGGCCCACCTTCCTGCTGGTGGTTCCGCGGATTTTCGAAAAAGTCCGTGCCACTGCGGCGCACAAGGCTGCAGTGGGGGGCAAAGCCCGGCTGTTCAGTGCGGCGGCTGCCACTGCCATTGAGTTCTCCCGTGCCGAGGATTTGAAGAGCCGGGGCGAGGGAGCCGGCCCGGGCCTGCTGTGCCGGATCCGTCACGGCATCTTCGACCGGCTGCTCTACCCCCGGCTCCGCCAGGCCATGGGCGGCCAGGTGGGCTATACCGTTTCCGGCGCCAGCCCGCTTCGACTGGAGGACGCCCACTTCTTCCGCGGCGCCGGGATCCCGGTCCTGGAAGGGTATGGCCTGACAGAAACCACCGCCCCGTGCACGGCAAATACTCCAACCCGCACCAAGGTGGGATCGGTGGGCATCCCCATTCCCGGCACCACCATCCGGGTGGCCGAGGACGGGGAGATCCTGGTGAAGGGGATCGGCGTCTTCCGGGGCTACCACGCCAACCAGGCCGCGAACGCCGAGGCCTTCGTGGACGGTTTCTTCCGCACAGGTGATCTCGGGGAACTGGACCCGCAGGGCTTCCTGACCATCACCGGGCGGAAGAAGGACCTGCTGGTCACGGCCGGCGGCAAAAACGTGGCGCCCGGACCGCTGGAGGAGAAAATCCGGGCCCACCAACTGGTGGGCCATGCCGTGGTGGTGGGTGACGGCAGGCCGTTTATGTCGGCCCTGGTGACCCTCGACCCGGAGGGCCTGGAGAACTGGCACTCCGAGCGCGGCCTGCCCTCCCGGTCCGTCCGCGAGGCAGCCGCCGATCCCGGGGTGGCGGCAGCGGTCCAGGAAGCAGTGGACCAGGCGAACCTGCTGGTGTCCAAGGCTGAATCCATCCGCAAGTTCACCGTGCTGGACGCCGAATTCACTGTTGAATCCGGTCACCTGACGCCGTCGCTGAAGGTGAAGCGCAGCGCCGTCGTGCGCGATTTCGACGACGAGATCGGGAAGCTTTACGCCTGACCGGCGGGCTGCTCCCCTGCCGTGCCGGCATCCTTCTTAGCCAAGCCCCGGCGCCGGCGCGTCGGCCAGGTAAGGACCATAGTGACGAGCGAGGTCACCAGCACCAGGCCTGCAATGACCATTCCGGCGTCAATCCAGAACTGGCCGGGGAACAGCCGGATCAGGGTGTCGTCCATGCTGAAGGTCCAGGAGCCCTCGGCGAAAAATATCCGGTGGAACTCCGTGAAGAACTGCTGCCAGCCGAGTACTGCCAGCGAACCCAGGCCCAGGATGAGCACCAGGGTGATGATGGAGCCGGCGAACAGGCCCCTCCGGACGCCCCCGGAACTGCGCCTGCGCAGGTACACGATGGCGATGATGCTCACCAGGGCCAGCAGTACTCCGGCACCGAAGGTAGACAGGATGACCAGCTTGACGTCCGCCATGTGGCTGACTTCGCCGTCCTTGAACAGCTTGTCGCCGCTGCGGTGCACCAGGTCCCCCAGGTAGCGCGGGGCGGCCCAGTTGTTGAGGTAGTCCACCGCGTAGGAGCCGTAGGTCATCCTGTCATCAGTGCTGAACCCGTAGCCGTCGCCGGGAAACCCGGGGCGGTTGTACTCCACCCACAGGAACAGCGGGCTGGTAACCGCCCGGACGGCGAGGATCAGCAAGACCAGCGGGAAGAAGATGGCGAGCAGGACCTGCATCACACGGGGGGCCACCGGCTTGGCGTTTGCTGCGCTCTCCCGCTGGGCGTTGCGCCGCTCCACCTCCTCCTGCGGCGGACGGACCTGCAGGGCCGAGGTGGGCAGCTGCTCGCGGAAGACCGGCGAGCTTGCCTTGCTGGATGAGGGCACCGGCTCTTCTACGGCGGCCTCTGCGGCTTTGCGGTCGGCCCTGCTTTCCGGCTGGGATTCTACTGGACCTTTGGGCGCTCCCGCGACTGCGGGCACGGCCGTGCCCTGGGGCTCTGCCGGGCCCTTGGGCACGGCCGTGCCTTTGGGCTCTGCCGGGCCGTCAGGCTCTGCAAGGCCAGCAGGGTCACTGGTGTGGCGGGGTCCGGTGCTGTCGGATGCATTGCTGTCCGTGGCAGAACTTCCGGCAGCTGTGCCGCCGCTCATCCAGGAGAACGCCGGCTCGTCAGAGTCTCCCGACGTGTCCAGGATCGGGTCCGGCTGCGGCTCGGCGCGCCGGGCGCGGGCAGGAGTTTCGTCTTTCACAGCAGCGTCCACTTCCGTTGGGTCTTCGCGCCAGGTTCCGGGTTCCACCGGGTTCAACCGGCGCGCTTTCTCTGTTGACGAGCCTACCGTTCGGAATTCCGGCTGGGCGAGGAACCACCCCGGATGGATTACAACGATTCAGGCAGCGATTTCGGAATACCCTGCATCCTCGCGGCGCAGGTCACCGCGTTCCCCGGCCAGGTAGGCGCGCCGGCCGAGGGCCAGGACATAGAGCCAGTACGCGGCCAGTACGGAGGCCCCAATCCCGATCTTGGCCCATACCGGCAGCGCACCGGGGGTGACAAAGCCTTCCACCAGTCCGGACACGAACAGCACCAGGACCAGCCCCAGGGCCACGGTGACCAGCGACCTCCCTTCCTCGGCCACGGCCCGGCCCCGGGTGCGCGGGCCCGGTGACACCATGGCCAAGAAGATCCGGAGGCCGGCGGCGCAGGCGATGAACACTGCCGTCAGCTCCATCAGGCCGTGCGGCAGGATGTAGCTGAAGAAAACATCAATCTTGCCGGCCGCGGCGAAGATGCCGGCGGCGATCCCCACCCCCTGGGCGTTGGCGAACAGGATCATGGGAACCCACACCCCGGTGATCCCCAAAACCACAGCCTGTGCGCTGATCCAGGCATTGTTGGTCCAGACGGCACCGGCAAAGGACGCGGCGGGGTTTTCTGAGTAGTAGTCGATGAAGTCCTCTTCGACGTACTGGCGGGCAGCGGCTTCCGACGCCACCGCCCGCAATGCCTCCGGGCTTCCCCCGATCCACAGTGCATAGGCGGTGCCGATGAGGACAAATGCGGCACCGCACGCCAGGGTGAGCCAGGTGAGCCGGTACAGCGCCGCTGGAAGGGCCACCACAAAGAACCGCGCGAGGTCTGCCATCACGTTGGAGCGCGCCCCGGTGAAACGGGTCCGGGCCTGGGCCAGGGTGGCTGAAAGGGATGCAGAGAGGCCGCTTTCCGGCGCCAGGGACCGGATGAGGGACAAATGTGCGGACGTGGACTGGTACAGGGCCAGCAGTTCGTCTGCTTCGGTCCCGGTGAGCCTGGCCTTATAGGCGAGTTCGTGCAGCCGGGACCACCTGTCCGCATTGACGGCGGAGAACGCGTCCATATCCACGGCATCAGCCTAGCGCCCGGCACTAGACTTGCGTCTGCAACAACAGCTGCGAGGAACAGGAACCAGTGTGAGTTCGATCGTCACCGGCGAAGCGGTTGTCCTGGAATTGCGTCCGGCGTCCTTCGCGGCCCGCGCCCTGGGCCTGCTCCTGGACATGGCGTTGAGCATCGTCCTGCTGGTGGTGATCCTGATCGGAATCTCGGCCGCCGGTGAGGACCTGGACGAGGCCGCCCAGCGGGCATTGGTTCTTGCCAGTGTGGTCTTTTGCCTGGTGATTGTGCCGGTGGCCATCGAGACGTTGAGCCGCGGGCTCTCGCTGGGCAAACTGGCCGCCGGCCTGCGGGTGGTGCGGGAGGACGGCGGGGCCATCCGCTGCCGCCACGCCCTCATCCGCGGCCTGGCCGGATTCCTCGAAATCTATTTGACCTTCGGCGGCCTCGCCATTGCCGTGGCCCTCTTTAATAAAAGGTCACGTCGGCTGGGCGACCTGATGGCCGGAACCTACGCCATCCGGAGCCGGGTGCCGGTGGAACAGTCAGCGCCGGTGTTCGTTCCGCCCAGGCTGCAGGCCTGGGCGGCCGCGGCGGACATCGGAAGGATCCCGGATGCCACCGCCCGGCGGGCCTCCCAGTTCATCCGGCAGGCCGGGCGGATGGCGCCCCTGTCCAGGGCTGGAATGGCCGAATCCATCGCCACCGAACTCGCAGCCCACGTGGCTCCTCCCCCGCCTCCCGGAACCACCCCTGATGACTACCTCGCCGCCGTCGTTGCTGAACGGCGGAGCAGGGAGCTCGCCCGGCTGGGGAAGGCCCGACGGCGGAGCGCTGAGACAGGTGAGCGGCTGCACCGGCTGCCGTTCAGCAGTTAGCCGCCGATAGTCACGCGCTAGTTGTCGTATTCGCCCCAGGGGATGTTCCAGTCGCCGAAGCCGTCAGTGTGGGCCGCGTAGTCACCCTCGGTGTTGACGATCTGGACCACGTCGCCGGTGCCCATGTTGTCGAAGACCCAGGCGGCGCCGTCGGGGGCGAACCCGATGCAGCCATGCGAGACGTTTGTGTTGCCGATGAACGGGAACGCGGACGGCAGGGCCTGGTGGATGTAAGCCCCGCTGAGCGTCAGCCGGATGGTGTACTCGACGTCCACGTCACCGTAATAGGCGGGGTCGTCCGGCTTCAGTCCAATGCTCGAGGCCCTGAAGTGGTCGTAGCGTTTCTTCTCCATCAGCACGCCGTAGCCCCGGGCAGACGGGAAGCGCTGGTCACCCATGCTCACGGGCAGTGTCTTGACCACCTGGTCATTGACGCTCAGCGTGAAGGTATGGGCCGCAGCGTCCGCCACTGCCACCTTCTTGTCGCCAATGGAGACGTTGACTTTCTTGTTGAAGTTGGCGATCTGGCCGTTCCCCAGGTCCACGCCGAACAGCTTCATGTCCATGGTGATGGTGGAATTCGCTGCCCAGAAGTTCTCAGCCCGGTACCGGACCATCGTGTCGCTGTACCAGTGGAAAGCGCCCACCTGGCCGGCGCTGCTGGAAATGCTGATGGCCTTTTCCACGGCGTCGCGGTTGATGACAGGTTCACTGAAGATGATCTGCAGCGGCTGTCCCACCCCCACCTTCATGCCGTCGAGCGGGTAGATGGCAGCATCCGCTTCATGGGTGCTGGAGACCGTGCTGAACGTCTGCGTGGTGCTGGTCTCGCGCCCGGCGCTGTCCTTGACCACGTAGGTGTAGCTGTAGTCCGTGTTGAACTTCAACGCCCCCGCCGCGGTCCAGCCGGTGCCTCCGGCGTCGATGCTGCCTTCGACCGTCTCGCCCGAGGTGCTGGTGAGGGTGACCCGCTCGATGGTGCCGTTGGTGACCTTCAGTGACACCGGGGCGGCCGGGTTCACCTGCTTGGCACCGTTGGCCGGCGCGGCATCCAGTTTCACGGGGGCGATCACTGGCAAGGCGACACCAGGGGATGACCTGACGGCGGAGCCTGCCTCGGATTCGATGGCACCGCGGGCGATCCCGGGGGCCACCGCGGCGAACACGCCGCCGACGGCGGCCAGAAGGCACACGGCCACCACCAAAAGAATCTTCTTGGTTGCGCCCGTGCGGCGGGGCTTGAGTTCAGGCTCCATGTTTTGATCCTAGGTGCAAAAAGTAACAGCCCGGGTGCGGTGGACACCCGGGCACTTTACTTCTTAGTAACGATAGTGTTCGGGCTTGTAGGGGCCGGCGACGTCGAGATCCAGGTACTCCGCCTGGTCCTTGGTCAGCTCGGTGAGCTCCACGCCCAGGGCGTCCAGGTGCAGGCGTGCCACCTTTTCATCCAGGACCTTGGGCAGGACGTAGACCTGGTTTTCGTACTCGCGCTGGCCTTCCGGCTGGTCCTTCTTGGTCCACAGCTCAATCTGGGCGATGGTCTGGTTCGCGAACGAGTTGCTCATCACGAACGAGGGGTGGCCTGTGGCGTTGCCCAGGTTCAGCAGCCGGCCTTCGGAGAGGACGATGATGGAACGCTCAGCGGCGGTGCCGGCGTCGAAAACCCACTCGTGGACCTGCGGCTTGATCTCCACTTTTTTGATGCCCTGAACCTTGGCGAGCCCGGCCATGTCGATCTCGTTGTCGAAGTGGCCGATGTTGCCCACGATCGCCTTGTTCTTCATGCCCGCCATGTGCTCGGCCATGATGACGTCCTTGTTGCCCGTGGTGGTGATAAAGATGTCACCCTGGGCCAGGACGGACTCCAGCTTGGCCACCTGGTAGCCGTCCATGGCCGCCTGCAGCGCGCAGATGGGGTCGATTTCGGTGACGATGACCCGGGAGCCCTGGCCGCGGAGAGCCTCGGCTGCACCCTTGCCGACGTCGCCGTAACCGCAGACGACGGCGACCTTGCCGCCCATGAGAACGTCGGTGGCGCGGTTGATGCCGTCCGGGAGGGAGTGCCGGATGCCGTACTTGTTGTCGAACTTGCTCTTGGTGACGGAGTCGTTGACGTTGATTGCCGGGAACAGCAGCTTGCCCTGCTCGGCGAGCTGGTAGAGGCGGTGCACACCGGTGGTGGTTTCTTCGCTGACGCCCTTGATGGTGGCGGCCGTGCGGGTCCACTTCTTGGGGTCTGCCGCGATGGAGCGGCGCAGGACCTCCAGGAAGATTCCGTATTCTTCGGAATCGGTGGGATCGGCGGAGGGAACGTTGCCCACTGCCTCGAATTCAACGCCCTTGTGCACCAGCATGGTGGCGTCGCCGCCGTCGTCCAGGATCATGTTGGGGCCAAGCTCCGGATCGGACTCGGCGCCGGGCCAGGTGAGGATCTGCTCGGCCGTCCACCAGTATTCCTCGAGGGTTTCGCCCTTCCAGGCGAACACCGGCACGCCCTGCGGGTCCTCTACGGTGCCTTTGCCCACCACAACAGCGGCAGCAGCTTCATCCTGGGTGGAGAAGATGTTGCAGGAAGCCCAGCGGACCTCTGCGCCGAGGGCCGTCAGCGTTTCAATCAGCACGGCTGTCTGCACGGTCATGTGCAGGGATCCGGCGATCCTGGCACCCTTGAGCGGCTGGCTGGGGCCAAACTCCTCGCGCAGGGACATCAGGCCGGGCATTTCGTGCTCGGCAAGGCGGATCTGGTGCCGGCCGGCTTCCGCCAGCGAGATGTCGGCAACCTTGTAATCAAAAGCCATGGGTAAATCCTTCAGTTAGTCCGGCGGTGGCCGGTGCCATGTGCGGGAACTGCGGCACCGGGCCGCGTGGCCGGTTGGCCTGTGGTTCGAAAGGGATATCGCTACTCTGCCGGCGGCGCAGCGGAGGAGGAATCGTGCTGGTCCGAACCGGCTGAGGCGGCGGCTGCCAGCAGTTCAGGCGGAAGCAGGAGCGGAATCCCGTCCTCGATGGCGTACCGGGGCTTCACTCCGGACTCGTCCGCGGCCGTGGCAACAAGTTCCTCACCCTCCTGCACCAACCGCGAACCTGTCACGGGGCAACGCAGGACGGACAGCAGTTCAGGACTGATCTTTGGCATTGGTACATGCTCCCTGGCGGGCGCGCTGGCGCCGGTAACGGACGGAATTGCAGCTTCCAGCCTACCGCCAGATGCGTTCAGGACGGTTCCCGCAGGACGCGCAGGTGGCCCCGCCGGGTACCTTCCGCGCCAGCCGGGGCCTCCAGGGCTGAATGCGGCCCGCGCTTGGCTGCCGGCGGCTGGGGCTGGGCCGGCAGGGCCGCGGCATCGCGCACGGCATTGGCCAAGGCCAGCAGGTCGTCGGGGCCCGGCTGCTGCGGGGTGGTGGGCATGGCGAGGCGCAGGACTTCCCACCCGCGCGGAACGGTGAGGGAATCCGCGTGCTGCTCGCACAGATCGTAACAATGGGGCTCGGCGTAGGTGGCCAGCGGCCCGAGGACTGCGGTGGAGTCGGCGTAGACGTACGTCAGGGTAGCCACCGCTGACTGGCGGCACGCAGATCTTGAACACTGACGGATAGCTCCCACGACATCCCAGACTACTCGCAGTCCGCCGCAAAACTGCGCATTGCCGCTGCGGGTCGACGCGCCTGTGAAGCTGGGGACAATGTATCGCGTAATTGTTCGCCCGGGTTTACAGTCGATGTATGCAGTCATCGAACCATGAATCAGGTTTTACGGTCCGGTTGGCTGACCCGGATGCCCGCAAGGACCAAGGCACCGCAGTGCCCGGCAAAAGCTTTATGGCCCGGCGCCGTAACCGGCACGGGCGCGGCCTCCGCGGCGAAGTAATGCTTCCCACCCATCCCGGGTATCGTACGCGCTCGGACCGGTTCGATGACATGGTGCTGGATTCCGCCCAGCGGCTTCACGACATCTGGGGCAAGACGCTGGATGGCGTGCGGTTCGGCGTGGATGAAATTCCGCCGGACCTCGAGCAGCTTGCGGCAAATTCGGCCCCGGCCCCCATGGGAGCCTACATCCCGGCAACGGACGAGGACGGTCCCATGATCACCGTGTACCGGCGCGTGGTGGAGCAAACCTGCGGCGGCGCCGACGACCTCCAGGACCTGGTCCACGACGTGGTGGTGGAACACACCGCCGAAATGCTGGGTGTTGCCCCCGAGACCCTGGACCCCGTTTACCGGCGCAGGTACTGACCGCGGCGGTATTGCGCGTCGGCGGCAGCGGGCACCATCAGTAGCTGAGCGTCACGGGTACTGTTTCCTGCCCGGCGGCCGCCGGCAGGAAAGCCAGTGACGAGACGTCATCCCGGCCGTCCTGCTGCAGCAGCAAGGCACCGTACGCGGCGTCCCCGGAAGCCGAGACCACGTAGCCCACGACGTCGGAATCGTCAGCCTTTCCAGGAATGGTGATGGACGCCGTGGTTCCGCCCGCGATGTCCGCCGTGGCGGGCGCCCGGACCTTGCCGTCCGCGGTGATGGCCGAATAGGTGATGGTGGCCCGGTTCTCCAACGCACCAAAAACCAGGGTCCGCTGGCCGCCCGGCGGAACCGGGACCACGTGCTGGCTGCCCAGGCGCACCCCGGATGACGCCCACGCAACATCCGCCGCTTTGCCGTCCTCGAGGCCGCGGGTGACCCGGGTGGAGGCCACGAACGTGACGTCGGATGATGCAGCCACGGTGTAGTGGCCGGCCGGGACCCCTGCGAGGGGGATCTCCGTGACAGCGCCCGCCTTGGCGGTGATCACGCCGCCGGAAGGCAGGGCCTTCTGGCCGTCCCGGCCGTACAGCTTGACCTCCACCACGGCGTCCGAGGGGCCGGGCACGGTGAGCTGCAGGGCAGGGCCGGCGTCTTCATATCCGGACTTTTCCGTGAGCGAGGCGACCTGGGCTGCATCCTGGATGTCGACGCCGGTCATCACCTGCCGGACAGCAGGCGCCGCACCGGGGGCGATGAAGTCCACGCCGCCCGGGGTGAGTCCCCGGAGGACGCTCTGCTGGATCAGGGCTGTTACGGGTCCGCCTGCGCTGCGGACGTGCACGCTCAGCTGGGCTTCACCCGGCGCGAGGCCCGCAAGCACTACTGGACGCGAA
This sequence comes from Arthrobacter sp. Soil_C_49, assembly GCF_057656635.1. NCBI lineage: Bacteria > Bacillati > Actinomycetota > Actinomycetes > Micrococcales > Micrococcaceae > Arthrobacter > Arthrobacter sp. Soil_C_49. The sequence continues at coordinate 306,625 of NZ_JBDGJZ010000004.1, read as the reverse complement.
GTACCGGGTGCCACCAGCAGCCCACGGCTTCCGGGCGCCTGGATCTGCCCGTTCGAGCCGAACAGTTCCAGGCTGACGGTGGCCGGTGTGGTGGAAGCGTTGGTGAGCATCAGCACCGACGTCCGGCCCACGGTGGTGCTGGCGCCGGCAAGCCATTGGTCGTTGGAGGGCTGCTGGCAATTGGCGGCCGCAGTCCCCTGCAGGTCGCCGTCGGTTGCGGTGAACTTCATGGCCGCCCCGGCCGACGCCCTCTGGTTCGCGGTGGCATCGGCACTGAGCACACTCACCTGGTCCACCGGCCTGCCGGCCACAACTCCTGCCAACAGCTCCTGCGGAGCATTGGCGGCAGCGGCCTGGCCTGGCGCTTTGGCAATGTCGACGCCGGTCCTGCCGTTAAGGTCCGCGAGACGGCTTGCCGGCAGGACACCGCCGGCGCTGAGCACGGCGCCGGTGACGGAACTGGCAGCGGTAGCCGACTCCGGGCTGAACTGCGGATCGGTGCCCGCCTCCGTGCCTTCCAGCAGGCGGGCTGGTCCTGGACAGACCCCCACGCTGGTCCCGGCCGGAACTGCGGAAACCCCCGCGGGTACGCTGCGGCTGGAGCCCGCCTGCGGGAGGAGGGATCCGGCCGCAACCACGGCTCCGGCCCCGACCATAATCACCGCGGCGGAGAGCAGCCCTGCCACCAGCGTTTTGCGGCCGGCTCCGGGGCGCTGATCCGTGACGGAGCTTTTCTGCGGTTCCTCCCCGCTGGCAGGCACCGCGGGATGCGCTGCCGGGGCATCGGAGTTGTTATGCATTCTGGTGTTCCTTACGCAGGGAGCCTTCATCCCGGGAAAGGCCGGTCCGCTGGCGCCGGGCCGGCATGGGGATGGCCAGCATCACGGTGAGCCCGATGACCACCGCCTGGCCGATTCCAGCCCACACGGCGCCCGGGTTCTCGTAGCGCACCGTCAAGTGGCCCGCTGTGGGTGGAAGGGTGAAGGCCTGGGACCACCCTGAGGTGGTGGCTGTCAGCTTCCGGCCATCCAGCCACGCAGTCCAGCCGGGATCAGCCCGTTCCGCGAGGACCACCAGGCGGCCCTCCGGGCCCTCGGGAATTGCAGCGTCGACGTCGTCGTAGCCCGAAGGGACCAGGCCAATCGCGGCGCCGTTGCCATCAACGATCCGTACCCGGTGCGTGATGTCTGCCGGCTGCAGGGCCGGCTGGTTCAGCGGAGTGATGCGCCAGAGCCAGCCGACGTCGGTCTGCCCCACGGCAATCAGGCCCGGCACGGCGTCCATCCTGCTGGCGGTCAACTGCGCGGCGGTGTCAGCCGCCCGGAGTACCACAAAGCCGGCGCCCAGCTGCTCCAGGTCAGTCCTGGGGTCCACACCCTGGCCCGCTACCAGCGTGGCCACCACCCGGCGGACCGCGGCCGTGACCGCGTCGTCGTCGCGGACCGTCTCGGACCCCGGTGTGCCCAGGATGTTCCGGGCGGAGGCAATGGCTGAGAGGCTGTCCAGCGTGGTGCCCGCACCGCGCATCAGCGAGGCGTCATAGGTGCCGTCGTCGCGGGTGCTGATCAACAGCGTGCGTGTCTGCTCCGGCCCGGTCCCCCGGTCGATTGCGGTAGCCGGCAGGATGCGCTGGTTGGCGGCTTCCACCAGGCGGGGCGTGCCCAGGGGCCCGTCGGGGCCGGGAGGCGCCTGCGCCGTCACCACAGAGGTGCGAAGCAGGTTCTGCGCCGACCAGGCTGCCATGCCGGCCAGGGGTCCGACAACCAGGAGCACTGTGCCCAGTGCTGTGGCGGACCGCAGCGTCAGCCTGTGCCTGGTGCCGGCTCCTGCGGCCCTGTCCACACGGCCGAGGAGCTGCTCGGCCCCCAGCAGAGCGGCGCCCAGAAGGGAGAAGGCCGCAGCAGAAACCGCCGGGCCGGGGAAGGGCGTAACCATGGTGTTGGCATTTATGCCCGCGGCCACCTGCCCCGCGAACCAGCCTCCGGCGAGGGCTATGGTGGCAACGACCCACAGCCACCGGGCAATGCCGGCCCGCTGGCCCGGCAGCAGGATTCCCGCTGCGGCCAAAATCAGGACCGGGCCGGCGGCCAGGAAAGCCAGCAGCACTGCCCAAGGCATGGTGCCGTCGGCGAAATACGGAAGTCCGGAAAGGCCTGCGCCCTGCCCGAACTCAAGCGGCTGGCCGAGGAGCTGCTGCCACAACGGAGCGGCGTCGAAGGCCAGCGGCACGCCGGGATCAGCGAGCAAGGCCCGGGGCCTGTCGAGGGTGGACAGCCCGAAGGGGATGAAGAGGGCAGCCGTGGGCAGCAGTGCCCACCAGACAGTACGCCCGCGGCGCCCCAGGAGGAGGCCGCAAAGTACTACCACTACGGTGGCCGGAACCAGCAGGGAAGGCGCGGAGGCGGTGACCACTGCCATCGCGAGGCCCGCCGCCGCAGCCGCGGTCCAGGACGGCGTGCCGTTGATCCCGGGCTTCAGCACCGGCCTGTCGGCCGAGGGGTGGCCGCTGGAAGCAGGCGACTCGAAACGGCCCTGGCCCACGGCTGAGCCGGTGGCCCGCAGCAAGGCAAGAACCAGGAGGGGGATCATGATGTGGGCGATGAGGGCGCCGGCGCGTCCCTGGTTCAGGGACACCTGAAGGGCCGGGGCAGCGGCCCAGAAAAGTGCCGCCACCAGGCGCAACCGGCGGCGGACCGTCAGCCCGCCGGCAGCAAACCAGGCGGTCAGGGCGGACAGTGGGGTGCCGAGCAGGAGCAGCCAGGCCATCGCAGCATTGGCATCGCCGCCACCGAGTACTCCGAGGATCCAAAGGACGTAGCCGAAGGGGTCGCCCCGGCCCGGGAGTCCGGCGCCCAGGGAGATCCACCAGCTGGACGCATGGTGCCAGATGTCGCCCAGCCCGGCGGCAACGGGAATCATGGCACCGCCCGACACTGCGGGGGCACCGAAGATTCCGGTCAGGCCCAGCAGCGACGCGACGGACCCGAGGATGACGGCGGCAAGCGCCCCGTTACCCACCCAGCCGCGTTTGCTGGTGGCCAGCGCCGCGAAGTCGTCCGAAGCGTCGCCGGAGGGCTGATGAGCCAGGGGGTCGTGTTCGAGGTCGTCTGCGGCATTGGTGTCCGACCCCAGTGCTTCCATCAACGAACGCCTGTGGCTCCAGACCTCCCGCCTGGGTGTCTGGAGCTTGCGGATGACGGAGCGCCTGATCCGGCGCGTTTTCCGGGCTGCCTGCCTGGCCTTGAGGACGGCCCGGGGCCGGCCCAGCGCAGCGAAGGTGGCAAGCAGCTGCGTGATGCCGTGGCCGGGATCCTTGACGGCAATGCTCAGCACAAATTTGAACATGCTTCCCAGCAGGGCGGCCGCCGCGTGGACAGGCACCATCCACAGCGGTGCATGTTTCAGGCGCAGATGGACCTGGGCTTTTCGGGCTGCCGCGGCGTTCCCCAAGGCATGGGGCCGGTGGGCGACGTGGAACATCCTGGCGGCCGGGACCACCACCACCCGGTGTCCGGCCAGCCGGTTCCGCCAGCAGAAGTCGACGTCGTCGCCGCTGCCCGGCAACGCGGGGTCGAAACCGCCCAGCTGCTCCCAGATGTCGCGGCGGATCAGCATGCCTGCTGAATTCACGGCGAACGTATCGGTTCGTCCGTCGTATTGCCCCTGGTCCAGTTCATCGGCGTCAATCAGGGTCAGCCGTTCGGCCCAGCGGCTCGTTGACAGGCCAACGTCGATCAGGTGGCGTTCGGCGTGCCAGTCCAGCTGTTTGCAGCCGGCAACAGTGACCGAGGGGGCGCGTTCAACAGCGGTGAGCAATTCAGCCAGTGCTTCGGGAGCGGGAGCGGCGTCGTCATGGAGCAGCCAGATCCACTCCGGGCTGCCCGCGCCTGGCTCACCACGCCAGGGTGCGAGCCGTGCGAGGCCCGTCGATACTGCAGCGCCCATTCCGCTTTTCCCGCGGTGGCTGACAACGTGGGCCGCACCCAAGGCCTGCTGGAGCAGGACTTCCGAATCATCGCGGGAACCGGCGTCGACGCCGATGACGTAGTCCGCGGGCCGGGTCTGGTCCGCCAGTGCTGCCAGGGTCCTGGGGAGATAGGCACTGCCGTTGTGGGCAACCACAACGGCAGTGACGTGAACATCCTGATGAATTAGATTGCTCGCTTCCTTAGCCGCCGGCGCTCACGCTCGGACAGGCCTCCCCAGATGCCGAACCGTTCGTCGTTAGCCAATGCGTATTCAAGGCATTGCGACCGCACGTTGCAGGCGCCGCACACTTTTTTCGCGTCGCGGGTGGAACCCCCCTTTTCAGGGAAGAACGCCTCCGGGTCCGTCTGGGCGCACAAAGCGTCCGTCTGCCAGCCGAGCTCGCCTTCGTCATCAAAGTCCTGCTGGAAGGGCAGGCCGATCCAGACCGGCTGCGATGTTCCGGCTGCCGCCAGTTCCATCGGCGGGTCCAGCTCGTCCTCAGGATCCCCGCCGCCGTCCAGGAGCGCTTCGTGTGCGGCCAGGAACGCCGTGGCCTGGTCCTGGAGGAAGTCCTTGTTGTTCCTGTTGTACCGTTCCGCCGCATCAGGATCGGCCGGGTCAACGTACCAATCGCTCGGCACCCCCCGTGCACGGTATTTCGCCGTTGCCTGACCGGCGACGACGGCATCTTCCTGGATACGCTCTGCTTGCCCCACGGCGACCCTCCTGATGTTGCAGCCACTGCCTGGATACGTGGACACTCGGTTGTGTGCCGGTATTTACGCAGTTGCCTTTAGTTATCTAATTACACGCGTGTAACTAGGGTGAGTCAAGCCGCTGCCCGGATAATAATCAGTAAAACCTGCGAAGTTTTGCACGCCACGCCCGGATTTTTCGCCGGCTGCCGCACGACGTTAGCCCAGGGGGCGCCGAATGCGGACGCAGGAAACACCAAAAGGCTTGTTCCGGCGCGGAAAATAGCCGGTCCCCGGGGAAATAGCAAGTACGCTTAGTACCAAAGGTGATAAACATCACATGTGCTGCGAGGCGAGGTATCCGGTGCGGCGCCGACGGATGACCCGAAGTTCGGCGGATGGCAGGATTGAGCCATGACAACCCCCGCAATCGATCTGATGGCCAATCTTCGTTCCGGCAACTCCACTGCCCCGCGGCTCACCTGGTACGGCCCGGACGGGGAGCGCGTGGAATTGTCCGGAAGGGTGCTCGACAACTGGGTGGCCAAGACCAGCAACCTCCTCCGGGACGAACTGGACGCCGGTCCCGGCATGCGGCTGGCGCTGGACCTTCCGGCGCACTGGAAGTCCATGGTCTGGGCACTGGCTGGATGGCAGCTCGGTCTCGAGACTGTCCTCAGCGCGGACGACGCCGACTTCCTGGCCACTGCTGCACCGGAGTCAGTCAACGGAAAGTACGACGCCGTAGTGGCAGTTGCGCTGCCTGCCCTGGCCATGCGCTGGGACAGCGGGCTCCCGGCCGGCGTCCTCGATTACGCCGCGGAGGTGCGCTCCCACGGCGACGTTTTTATGCAGCATGCCGAGCCAGATCCGTCGGCCTGCGCCATCGTCGGATCCGATGGGCGCCGGCACCTCCACCAGGACCTTTTGGACGGCTTCGCAGTGCCCCACGAAGAGGGCGTCCGGCTGCACGTTGCGGGCAGTGGCGGGCTCGAAGCCGCCCTGGCCAATGCACTGGGCGCGTGGCGCGCCGGAGGGTCGGTGGTGCTCACGCACCCTGCGGTAACGGACACCGGGAAGCTGCTCGCCGCAGAACGCATCCACGGCAGCTGACCAGCTGGTCCCGGCGGCCGCTACTGCGGCCGCCGCTACTTTTGGGGCTGCGCCGTATCCCCGGCAGAGGGTTCGGGTTCCGCCACACCTGTGCCGGTTCCGGAATGCTTGGCGTGGTGGAGTTCGATGAGCTCGTGGTCGTGCGAAAACTCGGGTTCCTGGTCCAGTTCCTGGTTGAACACGAGGAACCGGTAGGCGAAGAACCTGACCACCGTGGCTACCAGGATGCCCGCAACTCCCGCGGAGAACAGCAGGTTCTTGTCCGTGATGCCCAGCCCGTACTTGGCAAGGGCAGTGAAACCCGTGGAGATGCCGATGCCGATGCCGTTAATGAGGATGAACATCAGGAACTCGCGCAGCACGTTCGCCTGCCGGCGGTGCCGGAACGTCCAGAGGCGGTTGGCGATCCAGGAAAAGATGGTGGCCACCGAGGCACCCACAAACCGCGCCTTGGCCTCGCTGTCGGTCATTGGTCCGTGCATGAGGTAATACGTGAGGCCGTTATCGATGACGAACGCCACACCGCCCACGGCACCGAATTTGGCCACCTCACGCCAGAAAAGCGAGGCGAGCCCCCGGATGCGATCTGCAAGTGCGCTAAACATGACCCTCCATGGCCGTTGAAACAATGGGCCACACGGCCAGAGGCCTATTTTAGCCCCCGCAGCTGTATGGCAGCCCCCTAACTTGCTTCAGCGGACGGCGCGCGAAGGAAAAACTGAGGCGCCGCCGCGACCCGAAGGCGGGATACGGGGCGGTTTTCGGTAGGCTGGCCCATGTGACTTTTCCAGTAATAGGTGTGGTTGGCGGCGGCCAGCTTGCCCGAATGATGGCCCCGGCCGCAACAGCACTCGGCTTCGAACTCCGCGTCCTCGCCGAAAGTGACGACGTTTCCGCCGTCTCGGCAGTGCCCTCCTCGCCGGTGGGTGACTACAAGGACTTCGAGACCCTGCTGGAGTTCTCGAAGGGCCTGGACGTGATGACGTTCGACCACGAGCACGTTCCCACCGCCCATCTCCGGGCCCTGCAGGAAGCGGGCGTCAACGTCCAGCCCGGCCCGGACGCCCTGGTCCATGCCCAGGACAAACTCGTGATGCGCGCGGCCATCGACCGCCTGGAGCTGCCGAACCCAGTGTGGGCTTCGGTGTCCGACGTCGCCGCGCTCGTTGCATTCGGTGAGGAAACAGGATGGCCCGTTGTCCTGAAGACGCCGCGCGGCGGCTACGACGGCAAGGGTGTGCGGATCATCTCCTCCCCGGCGGAGGCCGCTGAAACCGGTGACTGGTTTGAGGCCATGAGCCCGCTCCTCGCCGAAGCAAAGGTCGAATTCACCCGGGAACTGTCCGCGCTGGTTGCCCGGACCCCGGACGGCGAAGCGCGGGCGTGGCCCGTAGTCCATACCGTCCAGGTTGACGGCGTCTGCGACGAAGTGATCGCCCCCGCCCTTGATATTCCGGTGGAAGTCGCCGCCGCGGCGGAGGACGCAGCCCTGCGGATCGCCAGCGAACTGGGCGTGACCGGGGTCCTGGCCGTGGAACTCTTTGAGACGCCCGGGACAGGAGCCGGCTTCCTGGTCAACGAACTTGCGATGCGGCCGCACAACACCGGGCACTGGACGCAGGACGGCTCGGTGACGAGCCAGTTCGAGCAGCATCTGCGGGCAGTCCTCAACCTGCCGCTGGGCGCCACGGATGCCCTGGCCCCGGTTGTGGTGATGAAGAACTTCCTGGGCGGGGACAACCAGGACCTGTTTTCCGCCTATCCGCTGGCCCTTGCCAGCGAACCGGCAGCCAAGGTGCACTGCTACGGCAAGTCCGTGCGCCCCGGCCGCAAGATCGGCCACGTCAACCTCACAGGCACATCCACGGCAGACGTTGACGACGTCCGGCGCCGGGCCGCAGTGGTGGCAGGCATTATCCGGGACGGACGCGTGCCGGCAGAAGAACCCGCAGCAATCCTTGAGGAGAACGCATGAGCGCCGAAGCCACCCCGGGCCGCGGTTCCGCCACCAGCCCCCTGGTGGGCCTGGTGATGGGATCCGACTCCGACTGGCCCGTGATGGAAGCAGCAGCGGATGCCCTGGCCGAGTTCGGCATCCCGTTCGAGGCCGACGTTGTGTCCGCCCACCGCATGCCCACTGAGATGATCCGCTACGGCCAGACGGCGCACGAGCGCGGGCTAAGGGTCATCATCGCCGGTGCCGGCGGCGCCGCCCACCTGCCCGGGATGCTGGCCAGCGTCACACCCCTTCCCGTGATCGGGGTGCCCGTGCCCCTGAAGACGCTGGACGGGATGGACTCGCTGCTCTCCATTGTGCAGATGCCCGCCGGCGTTCCTGTGGCCACGGTTTCCATCGCGGGAGCCCGCAATGCCGGGCTGCTTGCGGTCCGCATGCTGGCTGCAGGCACTGATGAGCTTGCCGCCTCCCTGCGCGCCGACCTCATCGAGTTTGCCGCTGACCTCAATGCCGTGGCCACCCGCAAGGGGGCAAACCTCCGGCAGAAGGTCAGCGAGGTCTTCGCAGAAGGCAACGGGCCGCTCCGGGGCAGCCGTTAGGAAGGCGGCCATGTCCAGCAGCAAGATCCCGCAGTCGCCCTCGGACACTGCGCTGACTGACCCGGTCCGTTATCCGGTCAGCGCCTCCCCCCAGGTCCGGACCAAGCGTGGGTTTGTGCTTGTCCTGATGACTCTCCTGGTTCCCGGCAGCGCACAGCTCGTGGCCGGCGACCGGAGACTCGGCCGGGCCGCACTGAGGGTAACGCTCGGCGTCTGGGCACTCCTGGTGCTGGCCGTGCTCCTGCTGCTGGTCAACCGGACCCTGCTCATCAACATCATCACCAATCCCTTCGCCTCGCTCGCCATCATCATCGTGATGGTGGCCCTGGCAGCCGGTTGGGCGGTCCTGTTCATCAACACCCTGCGGCTGATCCGCCCTGTGCTGCTGGCGCCGCCGTCCCGGCACGCCGTCGTTATTGCCCTGGTGCTGGCGATGGTCCTGGGCAGCGGCTCGCTGGGCTACGCCGCATACCTGCTCAACGTGGGACGCAATGCCATCGGCAGCATCTTCTCCGCCGGCCCCGCCATGGAACCGGTGGAGGGCCGTTACAACTTCCTGATGATGGGCGGAGACGCCGGCGATGACCGTACCGGCAGGCGCACGGACAGCCTCTCGGTCCTGAGCGTCGATGCCAAGACAGGCCAGACCGCCATCATCTCCGTTCCCCGTAACCTCCAGAACGCCCAGTTCAGCGAGGACTCCCCCATGCGGGCCCTCTACCCTGACGGCTACGACTGCGGCGACGAATGCCTGATCAATGCCATCAACACCGAAGTGACCAACGAGCACGCCGACCTCTACCCCGGCGTAGCAGATCCCGGCGCCCAGGCCACGCTCGAGGCCGTCTCGGGAACCCTGGGAATCACGGTCCAGGCATACGTGCTGGTGGACATGGAAGGGTTCTCCAAATTGATCGATGCCATGGGCGGCATCAGGATCAAGGCCGGAGGCTGGGTGCCCCTAAGCGGCGAAACGATTGATGAGGCCAACGGCATCCACGGCATGCCCCTGGGCTGGATCCCCGCGGGGGACCAGACCCTGGACGGCTACCACGCCCTTTGGTACGGGCGGTCGCGGGAATTCGTGGACGACTACGCCCGCATCCAGCGCCAGCAATGCGTACAGCAGGCCATGCTCAAGCAGCTGGACCCCGCCACGCTGCTGGCCAAGTTCGAGGATATCGCCAACGCCGGCACCAAGGTTGTCGACTCCAATATCTCCTCCTCCCAGCTCGGCAGCTTTGTGGACCTGGCCATCAAAGCCAAGGGCCAGGACGTCAAGCGGCTCACCATCGGCCCGCCGGACTTTGACGCGTCCTTCTCCACCGTTCCGGACTTCGACGAGATCCACAGCCGCGTCCGCCAGTTGCTGGCGTCGGCGTCGGAAGCCCAGTCCGCAGGATCCCCCGATGACGCGATGGTGGTCCCGGCCGCTGCCACCGGACACCTGCAGGCCGCACCGGCGCTCTCCCCCGCTCCGCTGCTGGCCGGCGGGACCCGGACGCAGCAGTCTCCCCCGCCGTCGGACTTCACGCCGGTAACCACCACGCCGGACGGTGAGCCGATCACCGAAGCCATGCTCAACGAGCTCAAGCGCCAGGGCAACGAACAGGCCATCCGGGAACTGGTGGCGACGAACGGCCAGTGCGCCCCCTTGTAGGCCCGCTTTCCCTCCAGACCTAGGAATGGACACCCACTTGTACGAGATTGAGAACGTCATCCGGGATTATGCCTGGGGTTCAACGACGGCCATCGCCGCCCTGCTGGGACGCCCCGAATCCGGCCGTCCCGAAGCGGAGCTGTGGATCGGGGCGCACCCTGACTCGCCCTCCGTGGCCCGCGTTCCGGAGGACGGCACTGCCACGGCCCTGGACGCTTTGATCTCGCGCGATCCCGAGCATTTCCTCGGCGCGGACTCGGTGGCGCGTTTCGGTCCCCGCCTCCCCTTCCTCGCCAAGGTCCTGGCTGCCGCCCAGCCGCTGTCGCTGCAGGTCCATCCGAGCCTTGAGCAGGCACGGGCAGGCTTTGCCCGGGAAAATGCCGAGGGCCTGGCCTCGGACGCCCCCAACCGCAATTACCGGGACGACAACCACAAGCCCGAGATGATTTTCGCCCTGACGCCGTTTGAGGCTCTGTGCGGTTTCCGCCCGGCAGCCCGGACCCGGGAAATCCTGCAGCATGTGGCGGCCGCTTTTGATGCGGCGGAAGGCGAGGCGCCCGCCCTGGTCGATGCCCTGCTGGAGGATCTCAGGGCCGCCGACGAAGGCGCCGGCCTCCGGGCAGCCTTCGAACGGCTGATAACCGGCGGATCCTCAGTGGCCGGCGACACCGCGCTGGTGGTTGCCGCGCTTCTGTCCGGGGCCCCGCTCGCACCCTACGAAACCGAGCTGGCCACCGTCATCAGCCTCAATGAGAAGTACCCGGGCGACCCCGGCGTTCTCATCTCGCTGCTGCTCAACCGCATCTCGCTCCAGCCCGGCGAAGCGGTCTACCTGCCGGCCGGAAACGTGCACGCCTACTTGCACGGACTCGGCGTCGAGGTGATGGCGTCCTCGGACAACGTGCTCCGGGGCGGGCTCACACCCAAGTTCATCGACGTCCCGGAACTGCTGCGGACCATCGACTTCCAGCCCGTCGCCGTGCCGATGCTTCCGGCTGATCGGACCGTGATGGACCAGGAGCTCTTCCGGCCGCCCTTCGAGGAATTCCAGCTCCAGCGGATCGAGCTCGCGCCGGACGCCGGCCCCGTTCCGCTGGCACAGTCCGGCGCCGCGGTGGTGATTGTGGTGGCCGGGGACATCTACCTGGATTCCCCCAAGGGAGACCTCCGGCTTTCCCACGGCGGCAGCGCCTTCCTTGCTGCAGCCGAAGCACCCGTCAACGTTCATCCGGTGGCCGGCAGCACGGAAACTGCGCTGGCGTTCGCCGTGACCACCGGTCTTTCACAGTCCGCGGACCGCGGCTAGGGGCTGATTAGCCAACAACGAGCAAAGGGCGACGGCGGCACCCGCGTGGGTGCCGCCGTCGCCCTTTTGTCCTGGTCCTTTTTGTCCTGGCCTACCCGGTCAGTTGCCCGGGCGCAGTTTACGGATCAACGGCCGCACCCGGCCGGCCGCCGTTTTCAGGAGCCGCCGCCCCTGCTGCAGGCCGCGTCGGGCCAGCGGCATTGCCTGGGCATAGGCCGGGTAGAGCGGTGAGAGCGGCTTGTCCCACGTGCCCAGCAGCATGTTCTCGTGCTTGGCGAACTGCTTCTTGAAGTCGGAGATGCCGTCGTTGAGGAGGCCGTTGAAGTCATAGCGGGAGCACCCGTCTTCCCGCATGGCCTGCAGGGCGGCCCACTTCACCCCGTAGTTCACCCGCTGCTTCTGGCCCTCGGCAGATACCCCGCCGTACAGCTCGAAGGCTGTGGACCCGCTCCTGGCCAGCCACACGAAGGCCAGCATCTGCTCGCCGTCGAACGCGGCGATGACCGGTGACCCGTCACCCATGTTCCTGAAGATGTCGCGGTAGTACTGGTCTTCATGGATGCCGAAGCCGGCGCGCTCCGCCGTCTCGTGGTAGATCGCCAGGACCTGTTCAAGCTCCGCATCATTCTTGACCTTGCGGAATTCGACGTCGCTGCGCATGGCCTTGCGGATGTTGGCCCGGGTGGACTTGGACATCTCCGCCATCAGTTCGTCGTCCGTCCTGGTCAGGTCCAGGATCAGCGTCCGCGGGATCAGCACGGTGTTGGTGGTGGTCCGGAAGCCGGCGGAGGCTACGGCGCCGGCGAAGGCCGAGTCCTCGTCCCAGTCGGGTTCGATGCTCAGCGCCACGGCGTGGTGGCGGGCGGCTGCATGGTCGGCCAGGCTTCCCAGGACGGCCGGGGCGTCCTCCGCCGAACACATGGGGCCGCGCGGGATGTATGCCAGGGCGCGGAAGGGGAACGGCAGCCGCCGGACCAGCAACTGGGCGCAGCCCACGGTCTTGTCACCGTCGTTGACCAGCACCCGGTCCACGGACCAGCCGTGCATTGCCTTGGTCTCACCCCAGCCCCACAGCTGCTGCGGATGTCCCTGAAATTGGTCAACATATTCGTCCCAGAGGGCGCGGTCAGTACAGGGCACAACAGCAGGAATCATGGCTTCAACCCTATACCAAGGCCTGAAACGGCAGATCCCCGGAGCACGCTGCGGCGCTCCGGGGACCTGTGTCAGGCAGGAAGGGGATCAGCTCTTGCGGGCGTAGCCTTCCCACTTGCTGGCCTGGTGCTCGCCGTCCACAAAACGGATGGTGCCGGACTTGGAACGCATCACGATGGACTGGGTGAGGACCTTGTCCTTGGAGTACCGGACGCCCTTGAGCAGGTCGCCGTCGGTGATGCCGGTAGCGGCAAAGTAGCAGTTGTCGCTGGAGACGAGATCGTTGGTGGACAGGACCCGCTCGAGGTCGTGGCCGGCGTCGATGGCCTTTTGCTTTTCTTCGTCGCTGGTGGGCCACAGGCGGCCCTGGATAACACCACCGAGGGACTTGATGGCACAGGCCGCAACGATGCCTTCCGGGGTGCCGCCGATACCCATCAGGGCGTCCACGCCGGTACCGGAGCGGGCAGCCGCGATGGCACCGGCAACGTCGCCGTCCATGATGAATTTGGTGCGGGCGCCGGCCTCGCGGATTTCCTCCACCAGGGGGCGGTGGCGGTCGCGGTCAAGGATCATCACGTTGAGCTGGTTGACCTTTACGCCCTTGGCCTTGGCGATCAGGTGCAGGTTCTGCTTGACGGGCAGGCGGAGGTCCACCATGTCAGCGGCTTCCGGACCCGTGACGAGCTTCTCCATGTAGAACACCGCGGAGGGGTCGAACATGGAGCCGCGCTCGGCCACGGCCAGGACGGCCAGGGCGTTGTTGATACCCAGCGCGGTGAGCCGGGTGCCGTCGATGGGGTCTACTGCCACATCACATTCGGGGCCCGTGCCGTCACCGACGCGTTCGCCGTTGAACAGCATGGGGGCTTCGTCTTTTTCGCCTTCGCCGATGACCACAACGCCGTTGAAGTGGACCGTCTGCAGGAAGGAGCGCATGGCGTCAACGGCGGCGCCGTCGGCCGTGTTCTTGTCGCCGAAGCCAACCCAGTGGCCGCCGGCGATTGCTGCCGCCTCGGTAACGCGGACAAGCTCAAGGGCGAGGTTGCGGTCCGGCTCGTCATTGCCCACAGCCAGGGACGGGGAGATCGTGGAGTACTTCTGGGTCATGGACGCTGGTGACACGTGAACCTCTTCTTCGAGTGGCGATCATTGAACCCGCTCCGCCGGAACAGCGAAAGCGGTGATTCCTCTGATATCGATCATAGTCGCGGCGCCGACTTCGGGCTGCGGCATGACGCGGGGGCGCAATGTACCCGCGCAGGCTTTGGTGCCGGGCTCCCGGCGCCATCCGGGGCGAGTGTGAGTTGTGCACCGGCATAAGGGACTATGGAGGGGTGAGCGAAATGCAGGAAAAGACCAGCCCCACCCCCGAACCGGCCGGATCCGGAAGCAACAGCGGACCTGGCGCAGCCGGAGGGCAGGCCCCGGTAAGGCCTGTGATTCCAGCTGCCGCAGCCAAACGGGCCAACGCCTCGGTGATCGGGATGATCATCGCCCTGGCGCTCAGCATCGGGGCCTTCCTGCCCATCATCCTGATGAACCCCTCCCCCAAGAGTGACGGCTACCGCCCGGACATCGACGTCAGCGCCGCCGCCCGCAATGCAACGGATGTGGCAGGATTCACACCGGTGGCCCCGGACACCGGCAACACGTTCCGGCCCAACTACGCCCGGTGGGAAGCCGGCACCGGAAGCGGCGTCCCCTCGTGGGAGGTTGGCTACATCACGCCCAAGGAGTCCTTCATTGGACTCATCCAGACCCGCGCTGCCAACCCCACCTGGCTCCTGCAGCAGACACAAAATGCACCGGTCACCGGATCCCGCAATGCCGGCGGGCAGGAATGGGAACTCCGTGATACCGGCAAGGGCGAAAAGTCAATGGTGCTCGACTACCGCGGGACTACCGTCATCCTCTCGGGCGCCGCCCAACTGGACGAATTCGCTATCCTGGCGGACGCCGTCGTGAAGTCCCTGGACAGCAATCCTGCCGTCACAGTTTCACCTGCGGCCACCACTGCCCCCTAAGGTAAGCAGGGTGACTACCTATCTGACTCCTGCCCTTGCCTGGCGCCGGATGCGCGAAGGAAATGAACGCTTCGTCGCCGGCCAGTCCTCCCACCCGAACCAGGACTCCTCGCGCCGGTCCTCACTCGTGGAGAACCAGCACCCGTTCGCCGTGATTTTCGGCTGTTCGGACTCCCGGCTCGCAGCGGAAATCATTTTCGACGTCGGGCTCGGTGACGTTTTTGTGGTGCGCACGGCAGGTCAGGTTATTGACGACGCCGTCCTGGGCTCGCTGGAATACAGCGTGGGTGTGCTCGGCGTGCCCCTGATCGCCATCCTGGGCCACGACAGTTGCGGCGCCGTCAGCGCCACCAAGGCAGCGGTGGATACCGGCGAGATGCCGGCGGGCTTCATCCGCGACCTGGTGGAGCGCATCACGCCGTCGGTCCTCACCTCCATGCGCCAGGACAAGCATGAGGTCAACGACATGGTGGTTGAGCACGTCAAGCAGACGTCCAAACGGCTGGTGGACAGCTCGCGTGTGATTTCGGACGCAATTGAGAGCGGGCGAACCGCGGTCATCGGCCTCTCCTACAGCCTGGCGGAGGGGCGCGCCAACGTTGTTTCCGGGATCGGTGAGCTCTAGGGCGGGGGTCAAAACCCGCCCGTAGCATGCTCTTCACGGTTTTCGATGGGGTGCCGGATCGCCCTAAGCTAGCCCCATGACTTCCACTGAAGAGTTCCGCATTGAACATGACACGATGGGCGAAGTCCGCGTCCCCGTGAACGCACTGTACCGCGCGCAGACGCAGCGGGCAGTGGAGAACTTCCCTATTTCCGGCAAGACCCTGGAACGTGCCCACATTGAGGCACTGGCCCGGGTCAAGAAGGCGGCTGCCCAGGCCAACGCTGAACTGGGTGTGCTCGACGGCGAGCTTGCCAAGGCCATCGCAGACGCGGCGGATGAGGTGGCCGCCGGGAAGTACGACGGCGACTTCCCCATCGATGTCTTCCAGACGGGCTCCGGCACGTCCTCGAACATGAACACCAACGAGGTCATCGCCGAGCTCGCCTCGCGTGCCCTCAAGGCGGCCGGCAGCGACAAGGTTGTCCACCCGAACGACCACGTCAACGCCTCGCAGTCCTCGAATGACGTATTCCCCACGTCGGTGCACGTGGCGGCGACGTCTGCCCTGATCAACGACCTTATTCCCGCCCTCGGCTACCTGGCCGAATCGCTGGAGCGCAAGGCCGTGGAGTTCAAGGACGTCGTTAAGTCCGGCCGCACCCACCTCATGGACGCCACCCCGGTGACCCTCGGCCAGGAGTTCGGCGGCTACGCCGCACAGGTGCGTTACGGCATCGAGCGCATCAACGCCTCCCTCCCCCGCGTTGCCGAAGTTCCGCTCGGCGGCACGGCTGTGGGTACCGGCATCAACACCCCTGCCGGTTTCCCGGAGCGCGTGATCGAACTGCTGGCCACCGACACCGGGCTCCCGCTCACCGAGGCCCGTGACCACTTCGAGGCCCAGGCCAACCGCGACGGCCTCATCGAAGCGTCCAGCCAGCTGCGCAACATCGCCATCTCCTTCATGAAGATCAACAACGACCTCCGCTGGATGGGTTCCGGCCCCAACACCGGCCTGGGCGAGATCGCCATCCCGGACCTGCAGCCCGGTTCCTCGATCATGCCCGGCAAGGTCAACCCGGTGATCTGCGAAGCGTCCATCATGGTGGCCGCCCAGGTCATCGGCAACGACACCGCCATCGCCTGGTCCGGAACCAACGGCGCCTTCGAGCTGAACGTCGGCATCCCGGTGATGGCCTCCAACCTGCTCGAGTCCATCCGCCTGCTGGCCAACACCAGCCGCGTGATGGCGGACAAGATGATCGACGGCATCACGGCCAACGTGGAGCGCGCCCGCTTCCTCGCCGAGGCTTCCCCGTCCATCGTCACCCCGCTGAACAAGTACATCGGCTACGAGAACGCGGCCAAGATCGCCAAGACGGCTGTGGCCGAGGGCCTCACCGTCCGCCAGGCCACCGAGAAGCTCGGCTTCGTCGGCGACGGTGAAGGCAAGGTCTCCGAGGCCGACCTCGACAAGGCCCTGGACGTCACCACCATGACGGCTCCGGCACACAAGGCGTAGCCTCCGCACCAACCCCCAAGTACGACGACGGCCGGTACCTTTCCCCCGAAAGGTACCGGCCGTCGTCGTACCGGCAGGAAAACGAAAGTTGCACTGAAAAGGTTTCAGTGCAAAACTTTACTTCGTGAATGATAGTGCAGTAATTGAAGGCGGCCTCCGCGAGCGGAAGCGCGCCGCAACCCGGGCGGCGATTACCGCGGCCGCCCGCGCCTTGACGGCCGAGCGCGGCTTGACCGGCTACACCGTGGAGGAAGTCTGCGAGCGCGCCGCCATCTCCCGCCGGACGTTCTTCAACTACTTCCCGGCAAAGGAAGACGCCGTGATCGGCCATGCGGACGAGGACATGCCCGCTGACATCCTCCGGGAGTTCATCGACGGCGGCGCCTCCT
Organism: Arthrobacter sp. Soil_C_49; assembly: GCF_057656635.1. Taxonomy (NCBI): domain Bacteria; kingdom Bacillati; phylum Actinomycetota; class Actinomycetes; order Micrococcales; family Micrococcaceae; genus Arthrobacter; species Arthrobacter sp. Soil_C_49. The sequence continues at coordinate 289,626 of NZ_JBDGJZ010000004.1, read as the reverse complement.
CACCGCCAGGGGAAATGTCCCCCACCCTCTTCCGGGACCTTGTACGGCTTTCGTTACGGCTGTCCGAGGATATGGAAGCCTCGGAGGAGGAAACCCGCCAGCTGATCGCCGTCATTAAGAAGGAGCCGCAGCTGATCCTCCGCCTCATAGGAGTCACCGAGCGGCGGGAAGCGCAGTTCGCCCGCGACGTCGCCCGGCGGGAAGGCGTCGCCACTGACCACCCCGTGGTCCAGATGGCTGTCACGCTGCTCAGCACCATCGCCCGGAAAAGCAGCATCGCCTACTTCGCCGACGGCAACACCCGCCCCTACAAAGAGCTGCTGATGGAGAACATCTCCGCCGCAAGCCTGCTCTTCTCCCAGCCATTCGACCAGCCGGACACCGCCGCAGAAGGAAAAAAATGAGCATCGCCACGAAGCCGCCGGCAGGCCCCCTGCTGCTGACGCAGAAACGCATCTGGATCATCTTCTCGGCGCTGATCGCCGGGATGCTGCTCTCCAGCCTGGACCAGACCATCGTCTCCACCGCCATGCCCACCATCGTTGGCAAGCTGGGCGGGGTGGAACACCAGGCGTGGATCACCACCGCCTACCTTCTGGCCACCACCATCGTGATGCCCATCTACGGCAAGTTCGGCGACGTCCTGGGCCGGCGGAACCTGTTCCTGGTAGCCATCGCACTGTTCACCCTGGCGTCCGTGGGCTGTGCCCTTGCCACCGACTTCTGGGGCTTTGTGATCTTCCGCGCCATCCAGGGCCTTGGCGGCGGCGGCCTGATGATCCTGTCGCAGGCCATCATTGCCGATATCGTGCCGGCCAAGGACCGCGGCAAGTACATGGGCCCGCTCGGCGCCATCTTCGGCCTCTCCGCCGTGGCCGGCCCCCTGCTGGGCGGCTTCTTTGTGGACCACCTGACCTGGGAATGGGCCTTCTACATCAACATCCCCATCGGCATCGCAGCGTTTGCCATCGCCTGGTTCACCCTGACGCTGCCCAACAAGAAGGCAGAGAAGCGGATCGATATCCTGGGCGTTGTCCTGCTGTCCGCGGCCACCACCTGCCTGATCTTCTTCACCGACTTCGGCGGCAAGAAGGACGAAGGCTGGGATTCACCGCTCACGTGGGCCTTCGGCGCCGGCATGGTGCTGTCCGCTGCCGCCTTTGTGATGGTGGAGCGCCGGGCCGAAGACCCCATCATTCCGCTGGGCCTGTTCCGCAACCGGATCTTTGTCAACGCCACGGCCATCGGGTTCACCCTCGGCCTGGGCATGTTCTCCGCGATCGCTTTTGTCCCCACGTTCCTGCAGATGTCCTCCGGCACCTCGGCCGCCGAGTCCGGCCTGCTGATGCTGCCCATGATGGCCGGCCTGATGGGCACCTCGATTTACTCAGGCATCCGGATATCCAAAACCGGCAAGTACAAGATGTTCCCCATCCTCGGGGCCGCGTTCACCATGGCTGCCATGTTCTGGATGACCACCCTCGCCGCCAGCACCCCCATCTGGGTCATCTGCGTGCAGCTGTTCATCTTCGGCGCCGGCCTGGGGCTGATCATGCAGGTGGTGGTGCTGGTGGTGCAGAACTCCGTCCCCGCCGACCAGATCGGTACGGCCACGAGCACCAACAACTACTTCCGCGAAGTGGGTGCGGCCATGGGTGTGGCCATCTTCGGCTCCATCTTCACCAACCGGCTCTCCGAGTCCCTGACCGGCGCGTTTACCGGCGCCGGCGCCTCCGCCGACCAGGCTGCACAGTCCACCAGCACACTGGATCCGCAGGCCCTGAACCAGCTGCCGGAGCAGCTGCGCGACGCCATCGTCAACGCCTACGCCGAGTCGCTGGCCCCGGTCTTCTGGTACCTGATCCCGTTCATTGCGCTGGCTTTGATCCTGGCGCTCACGCTGAAGCAGATTCCACTCTCGGACACCGCGGGCATGGTGGCCCGAGGGGAAGCCGTGGGTGGCGAGGAAGCAGAGCGCCTCGCCGCGGAGCTGGCCAAGGCCCCGTCCCGGGCCGCGGCGGAAGCCCCCGGTGTTCAGGACAGCGTCAAGAACGACGACGGCGAGCTGGTTTCCCAGCGTAACTGACCGCCGTCGTACTCCTGCGGGCTGTGGTGCGGGAGTGCGGGACTGGCAGGGGCGCCGCAATCTTGGGGGTTGCGGCGCCCCTGCTGCGTTCCCGGGCCCTGCGGGTCCCGGCTGCGCCCGAGCTGTCAGGGTTCGAAGTGGGCTGCCTCTGCCGGGGCCAGGGCACGGTGGATGCTGGTGAGATGACCGGCCATGAGGTCAGGGAGTTCGTCCAGTCCGAACCAGCCGACGTCGATGGATTCGTCGTCATTGACCCGGGCTGTTCCGGACACGTAGCGGCAGAGGAACACCACGTCCAGGAACTCGCAGACGTCACCATTGGGATAGGTGATTGGGCCCACCGCGCCGACGGACACAACGCGCTCCGGTTCGGCCACCACTGCCGTTTCCTCGAAAATCTCCCGCACCAGGCCGCGCGCGGGCTGCTCGCCCGGATCGAGCATTCCAGTGATCAGGGCCCACTGCCGGTTGTCCGCACGCCGGGCCAGCAGGACCCGGCCCGAGTCATCGACCACCACTCCCCGGACGCCGGGGACCCACAGAGGATCGTTGCCGATTTTTTCGCGAAGTTTCAGGACGTAGTCAGGCGCAGGCATTAAGCCAGCCTACCGAACTGCCTGCCCACAGCTCATCCCGCCTGTCAGGCCGGCAGCAGCATCGCGGCCGCGGCGCCGGCGAGCATAAACGGCCCGAACGGGATGGACGACTTCAAGGTCCCCCTGCGGGCCGCCAGCAGGGCAAGGGACCACAGGCCGCCCAGCAGGAATGCCAGGAAGGTGCCGACGAACAGGTGGCCCCACCCCAGGTAGCCGAGGTACATGCCCAGGACGCCGGCCAGTTTCACGTCGCCGAAACCCATCCCGGGCGGGTAGGCAAACCTGAGGAGGAAGTAGAAAAGCCACAGGATGGCAGCACCGGCCACTATCCGGAGGGCCGGCACGGCCATCAACCCAACGCTCCAGCCATCCGGCCCCTGCGCCGCAGCACCGGCACCGGCACCGGCGTCGGCAAAGATGGCGGCCGTGAGCAGGAGGACACCGGCCACAGCGTAGGAGGGAAAAACGATCCGGTTGGGCAGGAGGTGATGCCGGACGTCGATCACCGTGAGCCGGACGGCCATCACCGCAAAGTAGGCGCAGGCGGCAAGCACCAGCCAGAAGGCCAGCGGGGTCTGCGCCCAGAGTTCGCCCAGTCGTTGGATCACCCTCGGATGCTACTGGATTTCCGCTCCCCCACGCACCGCCCGCGCGTAAACTGTGGATATGGCGACCTGGGACTCCCGGCACCGGATGAATCCGGACAGCAGTTCAGCCGCCGCGGATCCTGCCCTCTTCAGGAATCTTTGCAGGTCCTCGCCTTGGAAGTGGCAGTCCCTGCGCTTTGAATACTGGGATGAACCCTTTGCCCAGGCGCCCAGCCCGGCAGCACCCCTGGTCCGGGCATGGCTGCGCCGCCCCGGCGCCCTCCGGCTCGAAACCGCGGACGGACTCGTCCTGCACAGCACCACCGGAATCAATGATTCCAAAGACGGCCTGTACGTCAGCGCCACCCGGAAGTCCTGGCTCCTTCCGCCGCACCTTGTGACCCCCGTTTACGACGATCAGGGCCTGGTGCGGCGCCGGCCGGAAGCAGCCTACGGCGAACCGGGCTTCGGCAACGGCCGGTTTTCCGCGGCACTGGACCCGGTGGAACTGGCCGGCAACGCGCCGGTGCCCATCGAATTCCCCGGCAGCAACACGGTGGAAGTCCAAAAGGTCAGCTCCCGGGAGCACGAGGGCCGCCCGGTCCTGGAAGCAGTGGTGAGCCCCACGGCCGCCTATCACCCGGCCTATCCCGCATCGCCGCTGTGCCTGCCTGGAAGGTCCCGGATCCGGGTGGACCTGGGAACGGGTGTATGCGTGGCAAGCGAGTCACTGGAACCCGGGAGCGAGGAATACGGCCATTGGCTGCGCATCCTCGCTGTGGACGAATACATGCTGGACGACCTGTTCGTCGCCCAGTCAATGAGCCTCACCGATGTCCGGCAGCACATCAGCTGGGAGATTCCCGCCTGAGGATGACAAGCCCTGGATGAGGCCATCGGCTAGGCTTCGCGGATGACAACGATAAGTGACGTCTGGCCACTTTTTGGCCTGCGGCTGGCCACTCCCCGCCTTGAACTCCGCCCCATCAGGGATGAGGACATCACGGCGGCCGTGGAGGCCGCCCGCAGCGGCATCCACGACGCCGGCCGGAACCCGTTCAGCACTCCCTGGACGGAGCTCCCGGCGGAGGAACTCGGGCCCAACATGGCCCGCTGGTACTGGCGCTGCCGGGCGGAGTTCACACCGGAGGCGTGGACCCTGCTGCTCGGGATCTGGCACGACGGCGAGTTCGTCGGCTGCCAGGACGTCGGCGCCAAGGACTTCGCCGCGCTCAAGACCGTCAGCACCGGCTCATGGCTCAAGCAGTCCGTGCAGGGCCAGGGCCTGGGCAAGGAGATGCGCGCCGCCGTCGCCCTCTACGCCTTCGACTGGCTGGGCGCAGAAACAGCCGAATCGGAAGCAGCCCTCTGGAACGAGGCCTCCCTCGGCGTCTCCCGCTCCCTCGGCTACGAATTGAACGGCATCACCCGGAAAGCCTGGGGCCCCAAAGTCGAAACCGTCCAACACGTCCGCCTCACCCCGGAAACCTTCAAACGCCCCGACTGGACTTTGCAGGTCGAGGGCCACGAAGCCGTGGCCACTTTCTTGAAGGTGACATAGGCACAAGAAGGGCCGTGGCCCGGTGAACCCGGCCACGGCCCTCCACACAAGCGACCTACCCCTCGAGCAGTTCCGTCACCAGTGCTGCGATTGGCGAGCGTTCGGAGCGGGTCAGAGTGATGTGGCCGAAGAGCGGGTGTCCTTTCAGGGTTTCGACGACGGCGGCGATTCCGTCGTGCCGTCCCACGCGGAGGTTATCGCGCTGGGCGACGTCGTGGGTGAGGACGATCTTCGAGTTCTGCCCGATCCGGCTCATGACCGTGAGCAGGACGTTCTTTTCCAGCGACTGGGCCTCATCCACGATCACGAAGGCGTCGTGAAGGGAGCGGCCGCGGATGTGGGTCAGGGGCATGACCTCGAGCATGCCGCGGTCCATGACCTCCTCCACCACTTCCTGGCTCACCAGCGCCCCGAGGGTGTCAAAAACAGCCTGCGCCCAGGGGTTCATTTTCTCGGACTCCGAGCCGGGAAGATAGCCCAGTTCCTGCCCGCCTACTGCGTAGAGGGGCCGGAAGACAATCACCTTGCGGTGTTCCCGGCGCTCCAGCACCGCTTCCAATCCGGCGCACAGGGCCAGTGCCGACTTGCCGGTTCCCGCCCGGCCCCCGATTGAGACGATCCCGACGGCGGGATCCATCAGCATGTCGATGGCCAGCCGCTGTTCCGCGGACCGTCCGTGCAGGCCGAACACGTCGCGGTCGCCCTTCACCAGGCGGACCTGCTTGTCAGGGCCGACACGGCCCAAGGCAGAACCCCGGTTGGACAGCAGCACCAGTCCGGTGTTGACCGGCAGCTCAGCCGCTGCGGGGATGAAGACGGGCTCGTGCCCGTAGAGCGTGTTGATCTCCTGCTCGCCGGCCTCCACCTCGGCCACACCGGTCCAGCCCGAGTCCTTCACCAGCTCGTTGCGGTATTCGTCGGCGGTGAGCCCCATCGCTGAGGCTTTGACGCGCATGGGCAGGTCCTTGGACACAACCGTGACATCCCGGCCTTCATTCGCAAGGTTCTTTGCGACGGCGAGAATGCGGCTGTCATTGTCCCCGCTGCGGAAGCCGAGCGGCAGCACCTCCGAGGAAATGTGGTTCAGTTCCACTACGAGGCTGCCGCCGTCGTCGCCGATGGGAATGGGCTGGTTCAGTCCGCCGTGTTTGACCCGCAGGTCGTCGAGGAGCCGGAGTGCCTTGCGCGCGAAGTAGCCAAGCTCGGGATCGTGCCGCTTGGCCTCAAGCTCGGTGATGACCACGATCGGCACCACAACCTCATGCTCGGCAAAGCGCAGCAGGGCACGGGGATCGGAGAGCAGGACGGAGGTGTCGATCACGAAGGTGTGGATGGTGGCTTCCCTTCCAGAAACAGCAAAACCGGCCGCAGCTTCTTCCGCTGCACCGGTTTCTAAAGTGGCTCGCATGGCGCGAGAGGTAGCTTTCTCTCCCTGGTCGGAAAGGACCGCGGGCAGTTGTTCAGAAGTAGCCACATCGACTCCAGCCCCGGGCACAAGCCCGGATGTGTTAGTGGTGAGCCGGCTCGGCCATGAGGCCGGGTCCGGCCTCCCATACAACCGGTGCGATGTCTCGCTCCATGTACTGGCCTCCCCGATCAGCCGGCGGTTTTGCCTGCTGATGGATATAACGTAAATCCATCAGAAGTAATTTCCGCAACCATTACGCGGCGATTCTTGTTGCGGCCGCGTGAACACGCGGTAAAGCGGGAGTGTCAGGCGCCGAAGCGCCGCTGCCTGCCGGCGTAATCGCGCAGCGCACGCAGGAAGTCGACCTTGCGGAAGGCGGGCCACAGCGCCTCGCAGAAGTAGAACTCGCTGTAGGCGCTCTGCCACATCAGGAACCCGGAAAGGCGCTGTTCGCCGGACGTGCGGATCACCAGGTCCGGATCGGGCTGGCCGCGGGTGTAGAGGAACCGGGAGATGTCGTCCACGCAGAGCTCGTCTGCCAGTTCCCCGATGTCCTTGCCCTTGGCCACGGCATCGTGCAGCAGCTCGCGGACCGCATCAACAATTTCCCGGCGGCCGCCGTATCCCACAGCCACATTGACGTGGATTTTTTCCCGGACCGGGGTGCGTGCCGTCAGCTTGTTGAGGCGCTCGGCCAGATAGTCCGGCAGCAGTTCGGGGGCACCCATGGCGTGCACGGAGATGTTGGCGTCCTCGTCCAGCCGGTCCAGGGTGTTGGCGATGATGCCCATCAGCAGGTCGAGTTCTTCGCTGGACCTGTTCATGTTGTCCGTGGACAGCATGTAGAGCGTGACCACTTTGATGCCGAGCTCCTGGCACCAGCCAAGGAACTCGTGGATCTTGTCCGCACCCGCCTGGTGGCCTTGGCTGGTGGGGGCATTGAACTGCTTGGCCCAGCGCCGGTTGCCGTCCACCATGACCCCGATGTGCCGGGGAATCCGGTCACGGGCGAGGTCCTTCAGCAGCCTGCGCTCGTAAAAGCCGTAGAGGAACCCGGGCAACTCCACGCGTTCTCTCACCTGACTTCCTTGCTGTACGTTCGGCTTTGCACATCCTAGGCTACCGTCCGGAACGGAACCTGCGACCCCGGCCGGAGCGCAATCCACTGGCACTCCTTACTACCCGCAGGTAACTTACCGGGGCGTAAGTTATTCTGGACCCATGAACAGCGACACCCCGGACGCTTCGCGGGCGCCGCAACCGAATGGCGGCGCAAGCGCCGGAACCGGCCCCGAAAAGAACGCCGTGGACGATGCCGCCGTCCGGCTGGCTGAACTCCTGATGATCAAGCCGAAGTGGCGCGGGTGGATCCATACCGTGACCGCCCCGCTGGCCCTGGCGGCCGGCATTGTCCTGGTGGCACTTGCCCCCACCCTGGACCGCAAGATCACCTCAGCCGTCTTTGCAGCCACCGGAGTTTTGCTGTTCGGAATCAGCGCCGTCTACCATCGCGGCAACTGGTCCCCGAAGGTGAAGATGGTCCTGAAGCGGCTGGACCACACCAACATCATGCTGGTGATTGCCGGGACCTACACCCCGCTGGCCTGGACGCTCCTGGAACAGCCCCAGGCTGTCCTGCTGCTGTGGGTTATCTGGTCCGGCGCCGTTCTGGGCGTGCTGTTCCGGCTGCTGTGGACCGATGCGCCGCGCTGGCTTTATGTTCCGATCTACATAGCACTGGGCTGCGGATCGCTGTTTTATCTCCCGCAGTTTTTCCAGGCGAGCATTCCTGCCGCCGTCCTGATCTGCGTGGGCGGGGTTCTCTACATCACGGGTGCAGTCTTCTATGCGCTGAAAAAGCCGAACTTCAGCTACCACCACTTCGGCTTCCACGAACTGTTCCACGCCTTGACCGTGGTTGCGTTCGCCGCGCACTTCACCGCAATCGCCCTGGCCGTGCTCGGCTAGCCAACTAGTGGCGGCGGGTCCCGGGACCGGCGTCCGTGCCGCCGTCGGCCGGCCCCTGGAGGGACTCCCAGGAGGCTGAACCGGCAGCAAAACCGTCCGCCGGACCTGCCAACGGCCCCGCAGCGGCGGATCCTCCCTCCGCAGCCTCAGCCGCTTCGATGTCCGCGGCCGAAGCCGCCGCAATGCGCTCCTCCTCCACCTGGGCGCGGTAGCGGACCCGCCTGATCCGCCTGACCATGTCCACGATGAGCAGTGCCGTGGCCACCACAAAGAAGGCCGTCATGATGAAGCCCAGGAGTCCCGGTGTCACCTGGTCCTGGGTGATGCCCTCGCGCAGCGACGGTGTGGGCTGGGGCGCGGGCGTGGTGGCCAGGCTGAGGAGCAGACTTTGCACGTTGAATACCTTCTATGGAACGGGTGTCGGCAGGCAGCAGATACAGCGGTCCGGACTCCGGACGCTTCTTCTACGCGGCATAGAAATTGCCTGTCGGTTCTATCTTAGTCCCGCGAACAGGTCCTTCTCGGGCAGCTCGGAGGGCACCCGGGAGCTGATCAGCGAGTAGTCCTCCCACGGCCATGCCCGGCGCTGCATCTCCGGCGAAACGGCGAAGAAGAACCCCAGCGGGTCCACCTGCGTGCTGTGCGCCCGCAAGGCGTCGTCGCGGACTTCGAAGAAGTCCCCGACGTCCACCTGCGTGGTGGTGGGATGCGGTGCGGGCGGCGGAGTGTGGCCCTCGGCGTCGGACTCCAGCCACGCCGCGAGCCGCTCGGCGTACGGCGACTGAAGGCCCGCCTCCTCCAGGGCGAAATGCAGGGCACGGAAGCGCTCGGGGCTGAAGGCCCGGTCGTAGTACAGCTTGCTGGGCTCCCAGGGTTCGCCGGCGTCCGGGTAGCGCGCCGGGTCCCCGGCCGCCTCGAAGGCCTCAACGGCAACGCGGTGGGCCATGATGTGGTCCGGGTGGGGGTAGCCGCCGTTTTCGTCGTAGCTGAGGATCACGTGCGGCTTGAAGGACCGGACCAGGCGCACCAACGGGGCGGCAGCGTGGTGCAGCGGCAACGTGGCGAACGATCCCGCCGGCAGAGGGGGCAGCGGATCACCTTCGGGCAGGCCCGAATCCACAAAGCCCAGCCACCGCTGCTTGATGCCCAGGATTTTCGCGGCCCGTTCCATTTCCAGGCGGCGGGCACCCGCCATGTCACGCTTGGGATGCGGCTCGTCTTCCACGGCAGGGTTCTGGATGTCCCCCCGCGACCCGTCGGTGCAGGTGGCCACCATGACTTCCACCCCTTCGGCAGCGTACTTCGCCATGGTGGCGGCACCCTTGCTGGACTCGTCATCCGGGTGGGCGTGGACGGCGAGCAGCCGGAGCGGCGCCTGGGAGTTACTGGACGCTGTCATCGAAGGACTGCTCCTTTATTCTTCATATGTCGGCTTGTGGCGGCTGTTCGTTTCACTGGGCGGGCGGCTGGCTTGGGCCGGCACGCTGCCGGCCGGTAAGTCCCCGGGGGAAGGGCACTAAACTGGTCTGGTGACTTCCCCGGACCAGCCGGCCCCCTCCGGGCCCGCGAACACTAGCCTAGCCAATCGTTATGGCGCTAAAAAGCGCAGGCTCTCCCCTGCCGCCAAGCGGGCCATCGGCGGTATTGGCCTGGCCGCCGGCATCGGATTCATGGCGTGGGTCTCCACGTCGAATTCCCTCTCCACCGTGAGCTTTAAGGACATCGGCTACGCCACGACGGACGCCACCGTGGCGGAGGTGGATTTCCAGGTGACAAGGGAGCCGGGAACGGCCGTGAAATGTGCCATCAAGGCGCTGGACTCCAAATTCGCCGTGGTGGGCTGGAAAGTGGTGGACGTTCCGCCGTCGCAGGCAGAGGAAACAGCCGACGGCGGGCGGACAGTTTCCCAGCGCGTATCCGTCCGCACGGAGTCCCTCTCCGTGTCCGGCGTGGTGGACAGTTGCTGGATTCCGGGTGACTCAGGCCAGAAGATGTGATCCGCGCCGCTCCCGCATTGGGTAAATCCACAGGATTGACTACAATGGAGCAATACCTTTACCCCGCTGAGCTGGTTACTGTTCCACAAGTGGCCACCGTGGCGGGGTCTTTTGCATGTAGGACCATTAGAGGAGAAGTCCGTGTCTACCACCAACAGCGCAGCTGCAGCCTGGCTCACCCAGGAAGCTTTTGACCGCCTGAAGGCAGAGCTGGACCACCTTTCCGGCCCTGGCCGCGCGGAAATCGTCCAGAAGATTGACCAGGCCCGGCAAGAGGGGGACCTGAAGGAAAACGGCGGCTACCATGCAGCCAAGGAGGAACAGGGCAAGATCGAAGCCCGCATCCGCCAGCTGACGGCGCTGCTCCGCGATGCGCACGTGGGTGAGTCTCCGGCCGACGACGGAATCGTGGAGCCCGGCATGATCGTGGTTGCCAGGATTGCCGGCGACGAAGAAACCTTCCTGCTCGGCTCCCGCGAAATCGCCGGCGATTCCGATATCGACGTCTTCAGCGAGAAGTCACCGCTGGGCGCTGCCATCCTTGGCCACAAGGAAGGCGAAACGCTCAGCTACACGGCGCCCAACGGCAAGGACATCAAAGTAGAGATCCTTTCCGCCAAGCCATACGCCGGGTAGCAGTACCGTATACCGGCAAGAGCATCAACAAACGCTGGCCGCCCTTAGGGGCGGCCAGCGTTTTGCGTTGGTTCAAGAAAACGCCGGGCTACGTTGGTCAGAAGTCGTTGACCGTCCCGGACTTCCGGGGGCGCAGGAGCAGCGCCGCCACTACTCCCCCGGCAGCGCCGCCAAGGTGGGCCTGCCACGAGACGTAGCCGGGAAATAAGGGCAGGACGCCCAGCAGGATGCCGCCGTAGCCCATGAACAGCACCACCGCCAGGAGGATCTGCCGCCAGCTGCGGTTAAAAAACCCGCGCACCAGCAGGAACGCGAACAGCCCGAAAACCAGGCCGGACGAACCCACAGTGATGCCGCCGTTCCCGATGAGCCAGACTGTCAGTCCCGATCCGAGCCAGCTGAAGGCCAGGGCCGTCATAAAGACCCGCAGTCCGGACAGGAAAACCAGGAAGCCGAAAATTATCAGCGGCAGGCTGTTGGACAGCAGATGGTTCAGGTTGGCGTGCAGCAACGGGAAGGTGAAGATGTCCAGCAGCCCGTCGGCGCTCCTGGGCCTCAGGCCGAACGTCCGGTTGAGCGAGCGCAGCATCAGCGCGTTGAACAGTTCGATGACAAAGAGGAGCGCCACAAAGCTGCCCAGCACCAGCAGGCCGCCCTTTGCCCTGGCGGCAATGGTGCGCCGGTCTCCGAAACCGCTGTTCTGCGCCAGTCCGGCCATCAAGCCTCCTAGTGGACCACGATGGGCTGGAAACCCTCGGCCCGGAGCGCGCTCAGCACCTGCTCGCCGTGCTCATGGCCCTTGGTTTCCAGGTTGACGGTGATGGAGACGTCGCCCATGCTGATGGACCCGCCCACGCGGGTGTGGTCCAGCCCGGTGACGTTCGCGTCGTTCTCGGCAATGATCCTGGCGATGGTGGCCAGCGAACCGGGGCGGTCGTCAAGCATCATGCGGACGGTCATGTAACGCCCTGCCGCGGAGAGGCCGCGCTGGATGACCTTGAGCATCAGCATGGGGTCGATGTTGCCGCCGGAAAGGACTACTGCCGTGGTTCCGGGGTTTTCGATCTTGCCGTCCATCAGGGCGGCGACGCCCACGGCGCCGGCCGGTTCCACCACCATCTTTGCCCGCTCCAGCAGGAAGATCAGCGCGCGGGCCAGGGAGTCCTCGCTGACCGTCACCACATCGTCCACCAGTTCGCGGATGATGCTGAACGGCAGCTGGCCCGGCCGGCCCACGGCGATGCCGTCGGCCATGGTGGATACCTTCTTCAAAGGCACCAGCGCATCGGCAGCAAGTGAGGGCGGGTAGGCCGCGGCGTTCTCCGCCTGAACACCGATGATGCGTATTTCGCGGCCCAGTTCCTTGGCCCGTGCCTTGATGGCGACGGCGACGCCCGCCAGGAGCCCGCCGCCGCCGACACCCATGAGGATGGTGTCCACGTTGGGCACCTGCTCCAGTATTTCCAGTCCCAGGGTTCCCTGGCCGGCCACGACGTCGACGTTGTCGAACGGGTGGACGAAGACCGTTCCGGTCTCGTTGCTGTAACGCTGGGCTTCGGCCAGCGCCTCGTCCACGTTGTGGCCGTGCAGGATGACCTCGGCGCCGTGGCTGCGGGTTGCTGCCAGCTTGGGCAGGGCCACTCCGAGCGGCATGTAGATGCGGGCCTTGATTCCCAGGCTCTTCGCGGCCACTGCCACGCCCTGGGCGTGGTTGCCTGCGGAAGCGGCCACCACGCCGCGCTTCTTTTCTTCGGGCGACAGCCGTGCCATCCGGACGTAGGCGCCGCGGACCTTGAACGATCCGGCGCGCTGCAGGTTCTCGCACTTGAAGTAGACGTCTCCGCCCACAATCCTGCCCAGGGCGCGTGATGATTCCACCGGAGTCCGCGCAATAATCCCGTCGAGCAGCTTCTGCGCCTCCAGGACATCGTCCAGCGTGACGGGAAGGGTTTCAAGGATGTTCACGGACTAATCTCCTCTGGATTTCGGCCCTGGCGCCGCGTCGTGGGTACGGGCATCAGGATGTTCTGCGTTTGTGCCGGCTGCGGCGCCGTTGGCGTCCTTGAGGGCGTCCGGCGGATCAACATGCCTCATGGTGTTGTCCGGGCCGGCGCCGGCAACCGAAGGGCCGCCCGGCGCTGCCAGCACCTGTTCATGTTCCCACGTTCTGGCAGCGATGTAGCGAATGGCCGAATTTGCGACGGCGAGGATGGGCACCGAGAACAGCGCACCGGGGATTCCGGCGAGGTAGGAGCCGGCCGCGACAGACAGGATCACCGCCACCGGGTGCAGGGCCACCGCCTTGCCCATGACCAGCGGCTGCAGGATGTGGCTTTCAAGCTGCTGGACGAGCAACACGATGCCGAGCATGATCAGGGCGTTCACCGGACCGTTGGCCACGAGCGCCAGCAGGACCGCGATGACTCCGGTCACCAGGGCGCCCACCACGGGGATGAAGGAACCAATGAACACCAGGACGCCCAGCGGGAGCGCCAGGGGCACACCGATGATGGCCGCACCAACGCCAATTCCTACGGCGTCCACCAGTGCGACGAACATCTGGATCCGGGCGTAGCTGACCATGGAGGACCAGCCCTTCCGGCCTGCGCCAAAGGTTGCGGCGCGCGCTTTCCTTGGCAGCAGACGGACCAGGAAGGCCCAGATGCGGTCGCCTTCGAGGAGGAAGAAAATCAGGATGAACAGCGCCAGGAGCATTCCCGCGGCAAAGTGGCCGGCGGTACTGCCAAAGGACAAGGCGCCACTAAGGATGCTGCTGCTGTTGTTCTGCAGCGCATCCGTGGCTTCCTTGACGTACTGGTCAATTTGGGCGGCGGTCAGGTGGAGGGGTCCGGCCGAAAGCCAGTCCTGGACCTGCTTCACGCCTTCCAGGGCCTGGGACCAGAGCTCACCGAATCCGATGAGCAGTTGCCTGCCCACCAGCGCCAGCGATCCGGCGATCAGCCCGATAAAGCCGAGGACGGTCACCGCCACAGCGAGGCCGCCGGGCAGTCCCCGGCGCCGCAGCCAGCGGGTCACCGGGCTGAGGAGGCCGGCCAGGAGTGCGGCGACCATCACCGGGATGATCAGGAAGCTGATCTGCCGCAGCATCCAGACCAAAGCGCCGGCCACCAGGAGGATAAGCCCCAGCCGCCAGGCCCAGGACGCGGCGATGCGCACTCCGTACGGAATGTCCTTGTCCAGCTCACGGTCTGTCAGGACGCGCAGCGGCGGACCCGCCTGGGCCGTCGGGGCGGCTGGTTGCCGTACGGGTAATTGAGGGTCGGGCGTAACGGGATCCTCGGCTGGGGTCATAGCCTAATACTTACGCAGCCGTGGCCTAATGGGAAACTGCTACCCCGCAGCGCCCGGGCTGTAGTCGATTCCCCACGAGATGGTGAACGATTCCCCGGGCGGCAGCCAGCGTAGGCCGTCCCCGGAGTTGAAGGCATTCGCCGGCCCGGTCATGGGTTCAACTGCCACGGCACGGTCCCGGCCGGGGTAGATGGTGCTGACATAGACATGGACGTACCGGCAGGACTCGTCCTGCCACAGGCTGACCTGCTCCCCGCCAGGCCCGGCCAGGGTGTGGCGCGCCCTGCCCCCTTCGAAACGGAGACCGGTCAACGCGACGTCCACGCTCAACGGCGCAATGTGCAGCCCGGCCCTGAAGTCAGTATCCCCCTGGACCGGGGCACTGCTGCGCGGGATGAGGCGCTCATCGGCGAGCAGCTGCGTAGCAGCCGAAACCGTCAGCACCAGGTCTTCTGTGGGGGTATCGCCAAGGCGCAGGTAAGGGTGGGCCCCGAGGACAAAGGGCGCCGGCGACTTGGCGTCGTTAGCCAGGGTCTGGCGAACTACCAGCCCAAGATCTTCTCCGAGGGAGTATTGCACCCGGTGGCGGGCCAGGAAGGGGTAGCCGTGCTGGGGAAAGATGGTGGCCTCCAGCGTGACCGAGTGCTGCGACTCGTCAACCAGCGCATAGGAGGCGTTCCGGAGGAGGCCGTGGCTCGCATTGTTCCGTGCCACCTCGGTAATGGCCAGCTGCTGCTTCTTGCCGTCCAGGAACCACTGTCCGTCTTCGACCCTGTTGGCCCAGGGAGCCAGGGTAATGCCGCACCCGCCCGGTGGAATCTGGTCATCGCCGTAGGTCTCCGTCAGCTGCACCCCGCCCCGGCTGTAGAGGCGCAGTCCTGCCGCCAGTTCAGTGACTACGGCAAGGGCATCTCCGCGGCGGAGCTCATACTGCCGGCCCGTGGCGTACGCCCGGTAGCCTGAAGCAACGCTGGTATCTAGGGGTGCATCGGAACTCATGAGCAATACCGTACAGCCCAACACCCTACTCCGGCAGCACCGCGGGTGTTACTTTTTGTTTGATTCTATTCTCTTATGAGCGGAATGTGGCACAATATTGCTAAGTTGCTGCACCACCAAAGGACAGGTTTCATGACCGGAATCACCAGCACCAGGCTCTCCGACGGCCGGGAATTGATCTACTTCGACGACGCCCGCGCCCCCAAAGTGCGGACGGCGGAAACCACCACCGACCACCGCGGCCTGCCGCCGCGGGGTGAACCGGGAGAAGTCCGTTTTGATGCCCTGACCGGTGAATGGGTTGCCGTCGCCGCCCACCGGCAGAGCCGCACGCACCTTCCGCCGGCGGACCAGTGCCCCATCTGCCCCACTACGGCCAGCAACCCCTCAGAGATTCCCGCTGACGACTACGATGTGGTGGTGTTCGAGAACCGCTTCCCGTCCCTGGGTCCGGCCCTCGGGACGGTCCCGGACCACGCTGCCTGGGGAACAAAGGCGCCCGCCTATGGCCGTTGCGAGGTGGTGGCCTTCACTCCTGCCCACACCGGGTCCTTCAGCGGCCTGACCGAGGAGCGTTCGCGCACCGTCATCGAGGCATGGGCCCAGCGCACCGAAGCCCTGACTGCGCTGCCGGGGATCAAGCAGGTGTTTCCGTTCGAAAACCGCGGCGCGGACATTGGCGTGACGCTGCACCACCCGCACGGCCAGATTTACGCCTACCCCTACGTGACCCCGCGTGCGGAGGTCCTTGGCGCGGCGGCCCGGAAGTTCTACGACGCTGCCGGCGGCAAGGAAACGCTGACGGGCTCGCTGCTGCGCTCCGAGCGCGGGGACGGCAGCCGGATGGTCCTGGAGGGTGAGAACTTCAGCGCCTATGTCCCGTTCGCTGCCCGCTGGCCCCTGGAGATCCACCTGGTTCCCCACCGCCAGGTTCCGGACCTGGCGGCGCTGAGCGGGGAGGAGAAGGATGAGCTGGCGCATGTGTACCTTGACCTGCTCAAGCGCCTCGACGCCCTCTACCCCACCCCCACGCCGTACATCTCGGCGTGGCACCAGGCGCCGATTGACCACCTGCTGCGTCCGGCCAGTTACCTGCACCTCCAGCTGACCTCGCCGCGCCGGGCAGCCGACAAACTGAAGTTCCTTGCCGGGTCGGAAGCCGCGATGGGCGCCTTCATCAATGACACCACTCCGGAAAGCGTGGCCGAGCGGCTGCGCAACGTGACCGTTCCGGCATCCACCCCATCCCCCGCTGCCCCCGAGGCAGCCGTGCCTGAAGGAGCAACCGCGTGAGCGCCGCTCGTGATTCTCTGACCACGCCCGAACCGGCAAGCAGCGACGACCTGGCCGCCCGGTTCACGCGGGAGTTCGACGGCGTTCCCGCCGGCATCTGGCAGGCGCCGGGGCGGGTCAACCTGATCGGTGAGCACACTGACTACAACGAGGGTTTTGTGCTGCCCTTCGCCATTGACCGGACTGCCCGGGTGGCCGTCGCTGTGCGTTCCGATTCCACGGTGCGGCTCTTGTCCACGTACGGGGACCAGGGTGTGGTGACCACATCCCTGGATTCCCTGCAGCCCGGCTCGGCCAAGGGATGGACCAAGTACCCGTTGGGAGTCATGTGGGCACTGCGCCGGCGGGGCATCGATGTTCCCGGCATTGACCTGCTGCTGGACTCCAATGTTCCGCTCGGGGCAGGCCTGTCCTCCTCCCATGCCATCGAGTGCGCGGTCATTTCGGCGCTGAACGAACTGACCGGTGCCGGCCTGAAGGCGGAGGACATGGTCCTGGCCACGCAGCAGGCCGAGAACGATTTTGTGGGGGCGCCCACCGGAATCATGGACCAGTCAGCATCGCTGCGCGGGTCAAAAGGCCATGCCGTGTTCCTGGACTGCCGCAACCAGGAAGTCAGCCTGGTTCCCTTCGAAACGGAACCGGCAGGCCTGGTGATGCTGGTGATTGACACTAAGGTCTCGCATTCCCATGCCGACGGCGGTTACGCGTCCCGGCGTGCGTCCTGCGAGCTGGGGGCTGAGGTCCTCGGAGTCAAAGCGCTTCGCGATGTCCAGGCAGCCGACCTTGAGGAGGCCTCGGGCCTCCTGGACGAGGTGACGTTCCGGCGGGTGCGGCACGTGGTCACCGAGAACGACAGGGTCCTGCAGACCGTGGAGCTCCTGGCAGCACAGGGGCCGGAGTCCATCGGCGCCCTGCTGGATGCAAGCCACGTCTCCATGCGCGACGACTTCGAAATCTCCTGCCCGGAGCTGGACGTGGCGGTGGAGGTTTCGCGCGCCAACGGTTCCATCGGAGCCCGGATGACGGGTGGCGGTTTCGGCGGCGCCGCCATCGCCCTCACACCGGCCGGCTCGGAGCAGAAGGTGCGTGACGCCGTCGTCAAGGCCTTTGCCGATGCCGGCTTCAAGGCGCCGGAGATCTTCACGGTAACCCCGGCTGCGGGCGCCCTGCGCGTCGCCTGAGTTCGTGTTAAACAGCTGAGGGCCCCACCTGGCGGTGGGGCCCTCAGCTGTTGTTTGGCCTACGTCAAAGAGTCCGACGGCGGGTGGTCACCCCGCGGCTAGTCGTCCCCGCGGAGGATGGCCAGCAGGCGGATGATTTCCACGTACAGCCATACGAGCGTGACGGTGAGGCCGAAGGCCGCAGTCCAGGAGAAGCGCTGCGGGGCGCCGCTGCGGACGCCCGCTTCGATGCTGGTAAAGTCCATGATCAGGGAGAAAGCGGCCAGGCCGATGGCCAGCAGGCCGATGAACACGCCCAGCGGGATGCCGAAGATTTCAACCTGGGTGCGCAGGCCGAACGGCTCCTGCACTGCGCCAGTCATCATCATGACCATGTTGACCAGGGCAAACACCGCGTAGCCGATGAGGGCGATCATAAAGAAGCGCATGGCCTTGGGCGTTGCCCGGACCTTGCCGCTCTTGAACAGCACCAGCGTTACGGCGAACACGGACAGGGTTCCGATCACGGCCTGCAGGCCGACACCCGGGAACTGCGCGTCCAGGATCCGGGTCAGGCCGCCAAGGAACAGGCCTTCCAGTCCGGCGTAAGCGAGGATGAGTGCCGGCGAGGGCTGCTTCTTGAAGGTGTTGACCAGAGCCAGCACGAAACCGCCAAGGGCGCCAACAATCATCAACAGCGAGGCGAGGCCCATGCTGACGAACATGGTGACGGCAGCGCCGGCCACCACAACACCAAGGCAGGCCGCTGTCTTGACGATAACGTCGTCGAACGTCATCCGGCCGGTGTCCGCCGGGCCCGCTGCAGGCTGGTTGTACATCTGCCGCAGCTGCTCGTCGGTCATGGGCTGCTGGCCGTAGCCCTGCTGGCCATAGGGAGCCTGGCCATACGGCTGCTGCCCGTAGCCCTGCTGGCCGAAAGGCTGGCCATACTGCTGGCCGTAGGGAGCCTGGCCGTAAGGAGCCTGCGGGACAGGCGGTGCCTGGGTGGCTCCACGGAAGCTCTTTCCGTTGAAGATCGGGTTGCCGCCAAGTGCCATTGCGGGATTCCTCCATGTGGTGGGTGGGTATGAACCTTAAAGTTCACGCTACCAATTTCCACGCGGATGCACCGCTAAAAGTTCCCCGCCTGCCGGCGGTGCAACCCAACCGTGACGTACGGCCGGCGTCCGGTTGCAGGGCCGGTCCGAAAGTACCCTTCCAGGAAGCACCTCTATTCAACAAAGGTTTTCCAGGCACCGCCGCCTTCGTTGGACCCCGGGCGCCCGGCAGTTGTTATCTGATCGCTACCAACAAGGCCGGAACCACAGCATTTGAGGCTTCTTTTGCGCTGTAGCATAAGCCAAGCAGGGTGACGGAACTCACAATCGTGATGGGTGCCGGGCCAGTGGGTGCCATCCCCGTCCTGCGACCGTTCGCAGCGGCTGCAGAGGCGCAGCCGAGACCGCCCCCAAGTGGAGGTTTTCAATTTGAGAAGTACACCCCAAGGCCAGCCGGCCGGAAGACGCGGCCGATTGCTGAGACTGCTGGGAGCCATCAGTGCTTCCATCCTGGCGATCCTCCTCGTGGCCGCACCGGCATCCCAGGCCACTTCCCCCGCACCGACACCATCCCCGTCGAACCAGACCTTCCAGAACAACATCAGCGGATTCCTCCGTGACGACACCCGCGCACCCCTGGCCGGCGTGACCATCACGGCTAAGAGCGGCGACTTCACCGGAACCACGAAGTCCACAGCGAACGGATCCTGGAACATCGGCGTGCCGCAGCAGGGCACCTATACCGTGGAGCTGGACGAATCCACCCTGCCGGAGGGCATCACCCTGGCTGAAGGCCAGGAGAACCCGCGGGAGGTGACGTTCAGCCAGACCTCCAACCTGTCGGTCATTTTCGCCTTCGGCAAAGGCATCGTGGTGCAGCAGCAGGACTTCGGGCAGAACCTCCTCAACCG
Source organism: Arthrobacter sp. Soil_C_49 (assembly GCF_057656635.1). Taxonomy (NCBI): domain Bacteria; kingdom Bacillati; phylum Actinomycetota; class Actinomycetes; order Micrococcales; family Micrococcaceae; genus Arthrobacter; species Arthrobacter sp. Soil_C_49. Next base: position 270,051 of record NZ_JBDGJZ010000004.1, on the reverse strand, counting down.
GCTCGTGGCCGGACTCAGTTTCGGCCTCCTGCTGGCACTTGCCTCCGTGGGCCTTTCACTGATTTTCGGCACCACCGGCCTCACCAACTTCGCCCACGGCGAGATGGTGACGCTCGGCGCGGTGCTGGTGTTTGCGTTCAACGCCATCGGCCTTCCGTTCTGGCTCGCGATCATCCTGTCCCTGCTGGGCGGCGGCCTGTTCGGGTACGCCCAGGACCGGGGCTTGTGGCGGCCGCTGCGGCGCCGGGGCACCGGGCTGGTGCCCATGATGATCGTCAGCATCGGCCTGGCACTGGCGGTACGCTACGTGATCCAGTTCTACTTCGGCGGCGCCACGCAGCAGCTGCCGTTTGCACAGAGCCCCGAGATCCAGCTGGGGCCGGTATCCATCTCGCCGAACAACCTCTGGTCCCTGGGCATCAGCGCCGTGGTCATTGCCCTGATCGGCATCGTGCTGCTGAAGACCAGGCTGGGCAAGGCAACGCGCGCAGTGGCGGACAACCCCGCCCTCGCCGCGGCGTCCGGGATCGACGTTGACGGGGTCATCCGCCTCGTATGGATCACCGGCGGCATGCTGGCTGCCCTCGGCGGCATCCTGTGGGCCTACTACCGTCCGGGCGTGACCTTCGACATGGGTTCGGCCATCCTCCTGCTCATCTTCGCCGGCGTCACCCTGGGCGGTCTGGGAACCGTCTTCGGCGCCCTGATCGGGTCAGTGATCGTCGGCATCTTCGTGGAGCTCACCACCGTGTTCGGCCTCGCCGCCGACCTCAAATACGTGGGCGCCCTCTTCATCATGATCGTTGTCCTTTTGTTCCGGCCCCAGGGAATCCTGGGCCGGCGCGAGCGCGTGGGTTAGGAGACAGCCATGGACTTTGGATTTATTCTTGCCAGCGCTGCCGGTGAAATTTTCAGCCCGACGACGGCGGCCTACGCCCTGGCTGCCCTCGGGCTCGCCGTACATTTCGGGTACTCCGGCCTGCTGAACTTCGGGCAGGCCGGCTTCATGGCGGTGGGAGCCTACGGTTTCGCCATCTCCACCCTCACCTTCGGCGTCCCGTTTTTTGTCGGGCTGCTGATTGCCATCATTGCCTCCTCGATTTTTGCCCTGCTGCTGGGTATCCCCACGCTGCGGCTGCGCGCCGACTACCTGGCCATCGTGACCATCGCGGCAGCCGAAATCGTCCGGTACATCGTCACCACCAACCAGCTCACCTCGGTGACCGGTTCGGCCAACGGCCTTGCTGCGTTCGAAGGCGGGTTCTACGCCATGAACCCGTTCCCCGAAGGCTCCTACTTCGGCATGAACAACCGCGACTTCTTCATCCGGGTGGTGGGCTGGGCCCTGGTGGCCATCTGCTGCACGCTGGTGTGGCTGCTGATGCGGAGCCCCTGGGGACGCGTCCTCAAGGGCATCCGCGAGGATGAGAACGCCGTCCGCTCCCTCGGGAAGAACGTTTACGCCTACAAGATGCAGGCCCTCATCATCGGCGGCGTCCTCGGCGCACTCGCCGGCATGGTGTTTACCCTCCCCCGCGGAGCCGTGCAGCCGGCAAACTACGGCACGGAACTGACGTTCTTCCTCTACACCTGCCTCCTGCTCGGCGGCCTGGGCACGGTGCTCGGTCCGGTGATCGGGGCCATGATCTTCTGGGTAGTCCTGTCGCTGACCCAGGGCATCCTGTACGGCCTCATCGAGTCGGGGGCCGTCACGTGGCTCAACACGGTCCAGGCCGGGCAGCTGCGCTACATCCTGGTGGGCGTCGCCCTGATGCTGCTGATGATCTTCAGGCCCCAGGGCGTCTTCGGAAACAAGAAGGAGCTGGCGTTCGCATGAGCATGCACAGCACGGAACCAACCAATCCCGGCTCCACGGAGCCGGACTACATGACCGATGCCCGGCCCATCGCAGCCGGCGACATTGGTCCAGGCTGCAAGAAGCGCGATCCCATCGTAGTAGCGGAGAACGTGACCCGAAGCTTCGGCGGCATCAACGCGGTGGACGTCGAATACCTCGAAATTCCCCGCCACAAGATCACGGCCCTGATTGGTCCCAACGGAGCAGGCAAGACCACACTGTTCAACCTCCTCACCGGCTTTGATACGCCCAACAGCGGCAAATGGCAGTTTGAAGGCAAGAGCATTGCCGGCGTCTCGCCGTACAAGGTGGCGCGGATGGGAATGGTCCGCACCTTCCAGCTGACCAAGGTCATGGGCAAACTGACGGTCATGGAGAACATGCGGCTCGGCGCGGCAAACCAGCCCGGGGAAAGCCTGGCCAAGGCCCTGTTCAAGGGCATCTGGGGCGGCCGGGAGAAACAAATCACCGCCGAGGCGGACGTCCTCCTCGAGAAGTTCAAACTGGACACCAAAAAGGACGATTACGCGGCATCCCTCTCGGGCGGCCAGCGCAAGCTCCTCGAAATGGCGCGCTCCCTGATGGTGCGGCCCAAGCTGGTGATGCTGGATGAGCCCATGGCCGGCGTTAACCCGGCGCTGACGCAGTCCCTGCTGGACCACATCAAGAACCTCAAGGCAGAAGGCATGACGGTGCTGTTCGTCGAACACGACATGCACATGGTCCGCCACATCGCCGACTGGGTGGTGGTGATGGCAGAGGGCAAAGTGGTGGCTGAGGGCCCGCCCGCAGAGGTGATGAAAAACCCCGCGGTTATTGATGCCTACCTCGGCGCCCACCATGATGTGGACCTGGGTGACTCCGAGGGCATCAAGGAACTGGCAGCCGAGCTGGTGAGTGACCAAGAGTCCGTGGTGGGAACCGAGAATGCCGGCATCATTTCTCTTGACGTGGTAGCCGAAGAAACCGGAACATCCCGGCAGACGGAGCGGCCTGCAAGCGGCGGCACTCCCGGCCGCCACGGCAGCACGGACATCAGTGGTGAAGAGCGCCGAGAGAAGGACACCCCATGAGCAGCAGCAGCACGAGCGCGGCATCCGCCGCCCAGCCGGTCATCGACGGCGACTCGGTAGTGAAGGTCACCAACCTGGTGGCCGGCTACCTGCCGGGGGTCAACATCCTCAACGGCTGCAGCATTGAGGCCCGCAAAGGCGAACTCATCGGCATTATCGGCCCCAACGGTGCCGGCAAGTCGACCCTCCTGAAGGCCATGTTCGGGCTGGTCAAAGTCCACTCGGGCACCGTGGTGGTCCGCGGCCAGGACATTACCGGGCTGAAGGCCAACAAGCTGGTCAGTCGCGGCGTGGGGTTTGTTCCGCAAACCAACAACGTCTTTGCCACTTTGACCATCGAGGAAAACCTCCAGATGGGTATGTTCCAGCGGCCCAAGGACTTCGCTGAGCGCTTCGACTTCGTGACCGGCCTGTTCCCCGAACTCGGCAAGCGCCGTGCCCAGCGGGCCGGCTCGCTGTCCGGCGGGGAGCGCCAGATGGTGGCCATGGGCCGGGCCCTGATGATGGACCCGGCAGTGCTGCTGCTGGACGAGCCATCCGCCGGCCTGTCCCCGGTCAAGCAGGATGAGACCTTCCTGCGCGTCCATGAGATCAACCGGGCCGGGGTGTCCGTGATCATGGTGGAACAGAATGCGCGCCGCTGCCTGCAGATCTGCGACCGCGGCTACGTCCTGGACCAGGGCAGGGATGCGTACACCGGCACGGGCCGGGAGCTGATGAAGGATCCGAAGGTGATCCAGCTCTACCTCGGCACCCTTGCCGACACCGTCGAATAGCCCTCACTCCAGATACACACAAAGGGAGCCTCCGTCCATCTGGACGGAGGCTCCCTTTGTGCTTCAGGAAGGGCTGTTAGAGCTTGCCGAACTCTTCCTTGACTGCCTTGTACTTGTTGTCATCCTGGTACTCGTAGATGCCAATGTAGGCTTCGGTCGGGTCACCGGCGTCCGAGAAGGAAACCGGGCCGGACTGGCCGTCGTAGTCCGCATCCTTGCCCTCACGGATCAGCGTGACACAGGCCGCGTAGGAAGTGCACTTCTCGCCGCCCTCAGAAACTTCCTTGAGCTTGGCTGCGATATCCACGCCCTTCGTGCTCTTCGCGGATTCCGCGGCCAGCGCGATCAGGTTGACGGCGTCGTAGGACTCACCGGCGTAGCTGTAGTCCTTCAGCGCCGGATCAATGGCCAGCAGCTTCTTCTTGAAGTCCTCCTGGGCGAAGGTGCCCGGGATGGTGCCGCGGGCGCCCTTGAGCGTACCGGCCTGGAAGTCCTTGCTGTAATCGGAGGTGTTGCCGTCCACCAGGAACATCTGGGTGGGCTTGACGCCCTTGCCGGTCATCAGCGGGACGATGCTCTTGGCCTGGTCGAAGGTGATCAGGGCGATAGCGTCGGGCTTGGCAGCAAGGATCTTGTCCACCTGGCTGCTGAACTGGGTATCGCCCTCGTTGAAGAGCTCCTCCGCAACCACCTGGCCGCCGGCTGATTCAAAGGCGGACTTGATGTTTTTGGCCAGGCCCGTGCCGTAGGCATCGTTGAGGACAATCATGCCCACGGTCTGCGCACCGCAGGTGGCCATGTAGTTGCCCAGAACCTTGCCCTGGAGCACATCCGAGGGTGCCGTGCGCCAGTACAGGCCCTTGTCATCCCACGTGGTGAAGTCCGGGGACGTGTTGGCCGGCGAGAACTGGATGACGCCGGCACCGGTGATCTGGTTGATGACCGTCTTGGAAACGCCCGAGGATGCTGCACCGATGACGGCGCTGACCCCCTGGCCCAGCAGTGCGGACGTGGACTGGGTGGCGATATCGGTCTTGGTATCGCCGGAGTCGCGGTGGATCACTTCCACCGGCTTGCCCAGGACGCCGCCGGCCTTGTTGACTTCTTCAATGCCAAGGTTGACGCCCGCGATTTCGGGCGGGCCGAGGAAGGCAAGCGATCCGGTGGTGGGCAGCAGCGAGCCTATCCGCAGCGGTGTATCCGTGGTGCCGGTAGAGGGCGGAACGGAACCTGTTTCCGCCGTCTGCGACGCAGCCGCGCCCCCGCCGCCCTCAGGTGCCGGGCACGCGATACCTGCCGCAGCAGCGGTGGTGGACTCGGACGCCGTGGGTGTGGACGAACCGCCGCACGCCGTCGCCATAAAGGCGACGCCGATGCCAAGCACTGTCAGCTTGGCAGCGCGGGTTCCCGCATGGGGGAATAAAGTCATTTACGAGCTCCTCGATCTAAAGGTGCGAACGGCCTTTGACGCGAAAAATCAGGTGTTCCTGATTTAGCTTCAAGCTAATGCATATCCCAGGCGAAGATAAGTGACTGAGGTCACATCTATATAACAGTCGTTGCATATGCGGAATTAAACGCAGGAAGCCGCCCCTAAGATGGGCGGCTTCCCTTGTTCGCGGCTGCCAGCAGCGGCGACGATTTTGTACCCCAGGTGGGACTCGAACCCACAACACGCGGATTTTAAGTCCGCTGCCTCTGCCAATTGGGCTACTGGGGCAACGGCTCCATGGTATCCCGTTAGAGGCGGGTGAATGGTTCGGCATACCGGAAGACGCCATGGACGCCTCCGGGCCACAGCGCGAGCGGCAGGAGCTGGAAATGATCCCCCCAGGCTTCTTCGGGCGGGAGGACGCCCAGCGTGGCAGCCGGCACGAAGCCAAACCGCGGATAATACTCCGGGCTGCCCAAAAGCGCTATGCCGCTCTCCCCCGCAGCGTTGGCCCGGGCAATGGTCTCCTTCATCAGCGCAGACCCGATGCCCTTTCGCTGGAGCCGCGGGGTGACGCCGAGGGGGCCAAGGCCAAGGAGTTCGTGGCTGCCCACCCATCCGCGGGTGCTGATGACGTGGCCCACCACCTCGCCGTCCAGCACCGCCACCACGCTGAAGCCAGGCAGGTATTCCTTGGCCTCGAACAGTTCGCGCAGGACGTTGACTTCCACCGGCTCCCCTTCTGCGGGAAGGCCCGTGGCCGGGGAGATGGCGAACGCCTCAGCTGTCAGTGCGAGGATCGCGTCCCGGTCTTCCGGAGTCTCATCGCGCAGCTGCAGCCCGGGAACCGGCCGCACACCATCCTGAACCTGTGCGCCACCCTGCAGCCAGCCAACGTCCGGAAGCCGGCCCGGCCCCTGCCGGCTGCGTGCGGAGAGTTCAGCCAGCACCTCAAGCGCTCGAGGTGCGTCAACAACCGGCACCAGGAGGTGGTCGTGGTGGAAGCCTGCCAGAACGTTGCAGCTGATGCCGGCGTCCGTAAGGGCTTTGCTGACCGCGGCGGTCAGTCCCACCGCCTCCAGCGCAGAATGGATCTCCAGCGTGATCCAGGCCCCGACGAAGTCGTAGGACAACCCTTCGCTGTCCGCCTCGGCACGGGGCAGCACTACGGTAAGTCCTTCGGCCTCGCGGACGGCCGCTTCAATGCCTGCTGCCAGCGGCCGCCCGTGCGGCCACAGGACGTAGACGTACTCTCCGGTCCGCTGCACCGGACGCATCCCCGCGAGCAGGGCCTGCAGGTTTTTCTCGCCAGTCATGCTGCCAGTCTAGGAGGCGGAAGAAGCGCCGACGCAAACAGCGGCCGTCCCCCGGAAGGGAACAGCCGCCGTCGTGCGTTAAGGCAGGACCGGTCCTACTTGGCGTTGGCCGTCACGGATTCCTTGGGATCGACCTTCGTCTTTTCCGCCGAGCCTGCGCCGCCTGCCGGCGGGGCGGCGGGTACGGCGCCCGCAGCGGGTGCGGCAGCCGGCTTGGGTGCCGGGGCAGCCGCTGCCACGAAGGCACCGCGCGGGTTGTCCAGGTCCATCAGCTGCGTGGTGTCGCGGCCTGCAAAGAAGCTGAGGATCCAGTTGAAGATCACCCGGAACTTGCGCTCGAACGTGGGCATGGCCAGGCCGTGGTAGCCGCGGTGTGCCAGCCAGGCGAGTCCGCCCTTGAGCCCGATGCTGCCCACGAGGTTGATGTTGGCAACACCCTTCCACTCGCCGAAGCCTGCAACGGCGCCCAGGTTCTTGTGCTTGTAGTCCTTGAGCGGCTTGTCCCAGCGGGAGGCCCACAGGTTCTTGGCGAGGCGCTTGGCCTGGCGCAGCGCGTGCTGGGCGTTGGGGACGCAGGTGCCGTCCGGCAGGCCCTTTCCGGTGAGGTCCGGGACAGCGGCGACGTCGCCGGCAGCCCAGGCGTTGTCGATGATGCCTTCGTCACCGGCGATGCGCAGGTCCGGCAGGACACGTACACGGCCGCGGGGCTCGAGCGGGAAGTCGGTGGAACGGACCATGGGGTTGGCCTGCACGCCGGCGGTCCAGACGAGGGTGTCGGCTTCGAATTCCTGGGCCGGGGACTTGTCCGGCAGGTTGATGAGCTTGAGGGTGCCTTCGGCGCTGTCCAGGGAGGTGTTGAGCAGCACCTCGATGCCGCGGCTGCGGAGGTGCTCCACAACCCATTCGGCCTGCTTGGCAGTGACCTCGGGCATGATGCGGCCCATGGCTTCCACCAGGACGAAGCGGACTTCCTCCTGCTTGATGCGCGGGTTGTTGCGGACGGCGGCCCGGGCAAGGTCCTCCATCTCGGTGATGCACTCGATGCCGGCAAAACCGCCACCCACCACCACGAAGGTCAGGGCCTTGGCGCGGGCAGCGGGATCGGTCATGGTGGAGGCGAGTTCAATGCGCTCGAGGACCTTGTTGCGGAGCGCAACCGCTTCCTCGATGGTCTTCAGGCCAATGCCCTTGTCCGCGAGGCCCTTGATGGGGAAGGTGCGGGTGATGGCACCGGCGGCCAGGACGACGTCGAAGTAGGGAACCTCGAAAGGCGCGCCGCCGTCAGCGGGTGCCACCACCGCAGTGCGGTTGGCGTGGTCGATCCCGGTGACCCGGCCCTGGATCAGTTCGGTCTGCTGGAGGTGCTTGCGGTGGGAGACCACCGCGTGCCGAGCCTCAATGTTGCCGCCGGCCACCTCGGGCAGGAAGGGCTGGTAGGTCATGTAGGGCAGTGGATCCACGAGGGTGACGATGCCACCGGCATTCGCGATCTTCTTCTGCAGTTTGAGTGCTACGTACAGGCCGACGTACCCGCCGCCGACGACGAGTACCCTGGGACGGTCCTGGAGCTCTGGGGTGGTTGCCATGGTTTCAAGGATACAGCAGTTTGTGAAAATCTTCACTAACTGTCAGGAAGGCTGCCGACCCTAGGTTTTCCGGCCCGTATCCACCCGGTCCACCACGCCGGTGTCAGGCTCCTCCGGCAGTTCGCCGGGACTCCTGGCTGCCCGCCTGAGCTGGACCACCGCTGCCGCGATGATCGCCACGAACAGCAGGCCAAAACCGATCACGACGGCGGCGGCAAGGGCACTGTCCCGCTGGGACGGAGGTTCTGCCGCAGGTACCGTGGCCTCCGGCAGCGTAGCCACTGCGCTGGGAACCTCGGCGGTGGGAAGCGGAGTCGGGGTGGCCAGGTTCCCCCGGCGGTGCACCCTGATCCATTCCGCGATGGAGCCGAGCGGGTTGGCCGAGGCCTCGGGAACGTTGTCCTTGAGGGCAGCCTCCGCGTTCAGCACACCAAACCCGTACAGCGGGTCCTTGCCGGGGGCGCCGGCGTCCTTGGCCGTGGACACGATCCTGTTGATGACCTGCTTTGCGCTCATCTCCGGCCACTTGGACCGGATCAGTGCGGCGACGCCGGCAACGATGGGTGTGGAGCCGGAGGTTCCCTGCCATTCGGCGTAGCTGCCGCCGGGAACGCCGCCCAGCAGGTTCTCCGCCGGTGCTGCCACGCCGATGCTGATGCCCTGCGAGGACGCGTCGACGGAGGCTGCCCCCTTGCGGTCCAGGCCGGCGACGGTGAGGACGCCCGGAATAGTGGCAGGCGCGCCCACCTGGATGTTGCCGCCCACCCGGTTGCCGGCGGCGGCCACAATCACCACGTCTTTTTGCTCGGCATAGAGGAAAGCGGCGTCCCAGCTCTGCGGCCACTGCGGGGTGGTGCTGCCGAGGGAGATGTTGATGACCCTGGCGCCGCTGTCCACTGCCCAGCGGACGGCTTCGGGGATCTGGTCCTGGTCGCTCTTGCCCGAGGGGTTGGTTGAACCCAGCCAGGTGGAGACGGAGAGGATCTGGGCTTCCGGGGCCACGCCTACGATTCCGTCAGGAGGAAGCGCGGCGGGTCCAGGGGAAGGACTGGCTGTGGCGTCGGCAGGCTGGTGGCCGCGCCCGGCGAGCATGGTGGCCACCAGGGTGCCGTGCTCGGTCTTGGAGCCCACAATCTTTTGCCCGTCGGGTTGCCCGGAGCCGGAAGCGTCGTAGCCTCCCACCACGGCACCCTTGAGGTCCGGATGCTTGGCGTCCACGCCGCTGTCGATCACGGCCACCTTGACGCCGGCGCCCTTGGAGACTTCCCAGGCCTTGGTGATTCCGGATTCAGCCAGCCAATACTGTTTGTCGCGCCATTCGTCCGCGTGGGCGGCGGGTGCGGTGACGAGGCCGATTCCGAGGCAGCAGGCTGCCAGGAGCAGGGCCAGCAGGGCCGCGCCGGTCCGCCCGAGCGGTGGCGTCTTCCCGGTTGCGTTTTTCTGCATGGGCGGTCAGCCGATGCTCAGCGCGATGCCGTCGAGGATGTCGTGTTCGCTGGCCGTGGCCGTGGCGATGCGCCCACCGGTCAGCTCGTGCAGCCGCTCGAGGATCCGGCCCCACACCAGCCCGCCTGCGCCGATGACGTCCACCCGGCCCGGGTGCATGTACGGCAGCGCGGCGCGGTCGGCGCGCTCCATGGCCAGCAGGTCGCCGGCCGCTGCACGGACAGTGTGCAGGGGCAGTTCGGTGCCGTGGATCGCGTCAGGCGCATATTCGGGCAGCCGGAGGGCGTGCGCGGTGATGGTGGTAATGGATCCGGCAACACCCACGACGGCGGTGGCGCGTTCCAGCGGAACGTCCTGGTGAGCGCGGGCGATGGCGTTGTCCACGTCGGCCTGGGCAGCCGCGATCTGTTCCGCAGTGGGCGGGTCCTGGCGCAGGTGCCGCTCGGTGAGGCGGACACAGCCGATGTCAACGGACTTGGCGGCCGTCACTCCGACCGCAGTGCCGAGGACGAACTCGGTGCTGCCGCCGCCCAGGTCCACCACGAGCACCTCCTGGCCGTCCAGGATGGGCAGGACGCTGCTGGCCCCGGCAAAGGACAGGGCGGCTTCCTCATCGCCGGAGATGACTTCAGGTTCCACGCCCAGCAGGTCGCGGATTCCGTCCACGAAGGCGTCCCGGTTCCGGGCGTCGCGGCTGGCGGATGTGGCCACGAAGCGCACCCTGGCTGCTTCGTGCTCCTTGATGAGCCGGGCGTAATCGGCGGTGGCGGCGAACGTGCGCTCCAGTGCTTCCGGAGCGAGTTCACCGGTGGCGTCCACTCCCTGGCCCAGCCGGACCACCCGCATTTCCCGCACAACATCAGTGAGGGTGGTGGTCCCGTTGTTTCGCTGGATGTCTGCGATGAGGAGGCGGATGGAATTGGTGCCGCAGTCTATGGCGGCAACGCGGGTCATGTCGCCGCCCCGGTGGTGCCGGTTGTCTTTCGGACGGGCGCAGGCCTGCCCACGATGTCCGGCAGCCCCTGCGGGCCGTGCCGGCTCAGGTCCTTGGAGGGCGCTTCGCCGGAGGTGTCCCAGGCGCCTTCGCAGTAGCACCTGTCGACGGTCCACCACTCGCTGATGGCAGTGATCGCCTGGTCCCCGAGGGGGTTGACGCCGGGGCCCGCGGCCAACGAGTGGCCCACCAGGACGTGCAGGCATTTGACGCGGGTGGGCATCCCGCCGGCGGAGATCCCGTCGATCTCGGGAACGGCACCGATGCCCGACCGCTCGCCGATGGCGGCGCGGGCCGCCAGGTAGGCCTCATGCGCGGAGCGGTACGCTGCGGCCAGGTCCTGGTCGCCGGCAAGCTGCTGATTCATCTCGTTCATCACGCCTGCCGCTTCCAGCCTGGAGACGGCAGAGGTGATGACAGGGTGTGTCAGGTAGAAGGTGGTGGGGAACGGCGTTCCGTTGCCCAGGCGCGGAGCGGTGGCGGCCACCAGCGGGTTGCCGCAGATGCAGCGGGCAGGAATTTCCACCACGTCACGCACCGGCCGTCCCAATTGGCGGCTCAGTACTTCCAGATCGTGCGGTGATGGTTTGCGGGATTCGTCCCGGGCGGCTGCCGTGTAAGGTTCCACTGTCGCTGGCCGTCCTTCCTGTTGCGGTTCAGTCTGTGGCCGCGCGCGTGATGGACTCCCACAGGGAATCCACCCACGGCAGATCGGCGGGGTCTTGTGCTGCTGCACCGGTCTGGCTACTGCTTTCTCCGGCCGGCAGATCGCTGCCGAAGACCCAGTAGCCGGTTTCACCCGGCATAACCATGTTAATGCGGTCCCGGGCCTGCTGTTTCACGTAGTTGGGGTCCTGCCAGCGGGAGACCTGCTGCCGCAGGCTGTTGCCTTCGGCCTCACGTGCAGCGATATCGGCGTTCAGGGCCGCTATTTCAGCCCGCTTGTCGAAGAAGATCTTCACCGTGGGCGCGAGCATGATGGTGATGGCAATCATCACCACGGCCAGGGCGAGCATCCTGCCGGAAAACGCCTTGGCCGGTACGGGCTGCTGATCCTCATCGGTGTCCTTGCCGGGTGCCCGGGAGGCGCCGCGGGCACCTGTCCCCTTCCCGCCGTCGGACCCTTGTGCGGAGTGCCCTTTTGCCGGTTGTGACCGCGGGGCCTTGCCTGCAGCCGCTGCGTGGTGGTGGTCCCCGGAGGTCCCCGCTGAACCATGGCTGGCAGCCGAGCCCGGCTTTCCCTTACCCGAGCCGAAATCGGCGCGGATGACGTCAGCGCCGTCAGCTGCGTCATGCGTTGCCTGGGTGCTGCCCGGGCGGGATGAGGCAACCTTGGGAACTTTGGGACGGCGGGTAGCCATGACACTCCTGAAACGCGCAGCCTGCCTGGGGCCGCCACTTTTTTGGGCTGGAACAATGCCGGAAACAACAACGGTGGCTATGGTCTTTCAACCATAGCCACCGGTTATTGGTTTACGCGGCTACTAGCCCTTGAAACGCGGGAAGGCACTGCGGCCCGCGTAGCGTGCGGCGTCGTCGAGTTCCTCTTCGATGCGCAGCAGCTGGTTGTACTTGGCAACACGCTCGGAGCGGGCCGGCGCGCCGGTCTTGATCTGGCCGGCGTTGGTGGCCACCGAGATGTCGGCGATGGTGGTGTCCTCGGTTTCGCCGGAGCGGTGCGAGGTGATGGTGGTGTAACCGGCGCGCTGGGCCAGGCTGACGGCGTCCAGCGTCTCGGTGAGGGAGCCGATCTGGTTGACCTTGACCAGCAGGGAGTTGGCGGTCTTGGTGTCAATACCGCGCTGCAGGATGGAGGGGTTGGTCACGAACAGGTCGTCACCCACCAGCTGGACCTTGTCGCCGATGGCATCGGTGAGGGTCTTCCAGCCTTCCCAGTCGTTCTCGTCCAGCGGGTCTTCGATGGAAACCAGCGGGTAGTCGGCCACGAGCTCGGCGTAGTAGGCGCTCATCTCGGCGGAGGTCAGCGACTTGCCTTCGAACTGGTAGGCACCGTCGGTGAAGAACTCGGAGGAGGCAACGTCCAGGGCCAGGGCGATGTCCTTGCCCGGGGTGTAGCCGGCGTTCTTGATGGCTTCCTGGATCAGGTCCAGGGCTGCACGGTTGGACGGCAGGTTCGGGGCGAAGCCGCCCTCGTCGCCGAGGCCGGTGGAGAGGCCCTTTTCCTTGAGCACGGACTTGAGGTTGTGGTAGACCTCAACGCCCCAGCGCAGGCCTTCGGAGAAGGTCTCGGCACCGATCGGGGCGATCATGAATTCCTGGATGTCAACGTCCGAGTCGGCGTGCGAGCCGCCGTTGAGAATGTTCATCAGCGGGACCGGCAGGACGTGGGCGTTCGGGCCGCCCAGGTACTTGTACAGCGGCAGGTCGGCGGAAGCGGCGGCGGCGTTGGCCACGGCCAGCGAAACACCCAGGATGGCGTTGGCGCCCAGCTTGCCCTTGTTCGGGGTGCCGTCCAGGTCCAGCATGGCCTGGTCGATGCTGCGCTGGTCCGTGGCGTCGAAGCCGGTCAGGGCCGGGGCGATCTGGTCGATGATCGCGTCAACGGCCTTCTGGACGCCCTTGCCGAGGTAGCGGCCCTTGTCGCCGTCACGGAGCTCAACGGCCTCGTGCTCACCGGTGGAAGCGCCGGAGGGAACTGCAGCGCGGCCGATCTGGCCGTCGGAGAGCAGAACTTCAACTTCTACAGTCGGGTTGCCGCGGGAATCAAGGATTTCGCGGGCGTGGATGGCATCGATAAGCGCCATGAATTTGCTCCTTATGGGCGATTAACGGGGGAAATACAGCTGAAAACTCGACGTACTCGTCAGGGACCAGCGTAGTCGAGAGTGGTCCGGGTTACGGAAACCTATCCAGCCCCCGGACGTCATGATGGTGCGGCTAACTCTGTTGGTGCTGCTGCGGGACGTGCTGCTGGTAGTTCCGCACGGCGCCGCGGAGGGCGCGCTCGGCGTCGAATCCGCTGGCATGTGCGGAACGTACGACGGCGAGCAGCAGCTCGCCGAGCTCTTCTTCCGTTTCCGGGATGGGAGCCTGTGCAGGCAGTTCGACGCCGGCCCTTGCCGCGCGGTCGATGGACTTCTGCGCCCTCGCGAGTGCCGGCAGGGCCAGCGGGATCCCTGCAAACGGATCCTGCCGCTCCGGCCGTTCCGCCCGCTTCACCGCATCCCACTTCTGCACGATCTCCTCAACCGTGGCCGGAAAGCTGTCCTGCAGCGAGCCGTCCGGACGGAACACGTGGGGGTTGCGCCGCACCATCTTGGCACTGAGGCCGCGGGCCACGTCGTCGAACGTGAAGGCGCCGCGCTCCTCGGCGAGGCGGGCATGCAGCACCACCTGGAGCAGGACGTCGCCCAGCTCCCCCCGCAGTTCGGCGTCGAAGTGTTCCTCCCCCGCGGCTCCGCCGGAAGCGCGTGCCTCGATGGTTTCGGCTACCTCGTACGCCTCCTCGAGGAGGTACTCCACCAGGGATTCGTGCGTCAGGGCACCCATCCAGGGGCAGTGCTCACGCAAGGACGCAAGCACCCACTGCAGCTCCCCTACCGGGGAGCTGCCGGCCACCTGTTCGTCAGCCAAGGTTGGCGTAGGCGTCGTTGATGTACTCCACCAGCGCCTCCTTTTCCTCCAGCGGCAGGAAGGATGCCTCTGCGGCGTTCAGCGTCAGTTCCAGGAGGTCGTCGAGGTCGTAGTCGAAGGTTTCCACCAGCAGTTCGAACTCGTCGGTCAGGGTCACGCCGCTCATCAGCCGGTTGTCGGTGTTGATGGTGACGTTGAAGCCCAGCTGGTACAGCATGTCCAGCGGGTGGCTTTCGATGCCCTCGCCGAACCCGGCGATGGCGCCGGTCTGGAGGTTCGAGGACGGGCAGATTTCCAGGGCGATGCCGCGGTCGCGGACCCAGCTGGAGAGGTCGCCCAGTGTCACCAGGCCGATGGTGTCCTCGGTGTCCTCATCGTCGTCGAACTCCACCATGATGTCCTCGGCGATCCGGACGCCGTGTCCCAGGCGCAGGGCGCGGCCGTCCACCAGGGCGGACTGGATGCTGTCCAGGCCCGCTGCCTCGCCCGCGTGCACTGTGGCGGGGAAGTTGTGCTGGGCCAGGTAGGTGAAGGCGTCGCGGAAGCGGGACGGCAGGAAGCCGTCTTCGGCGCCGGCAATGTCGAAGCCCACTGCGCCTTTGTTCCGGTGGCGCACGGCGAGTTCGGCGATCTCCTGGCCGCGGTCCGCGTGGCGCATTGCGGTGATGAGCTGGCCTACCTGGATTTCGCGTCCGGTCTCCCCCACGGCTTCAACGCCGGCTTCCAGGCCGTCCTGCACGGCTTCCACTGCTTCGTCGAGCGTGAGGCCCTTCTGCAGATGCTGTTCCGGGGCCCAGCGCACCTCGCCGTACACCACGCCGTCGTCAGCGAGGTCCTCAACGAATTCCTTGGCAACGCGGAAGAGGCCTTCGGCGGTCTGCATCACGGCGACGGTGTGGTCGAACGTCTCCAGGTAGCGGACCAGGGAGCCGGAATCGGCGGACTCACGGAACCACTGGCCCAGCGCCACCGGATCGGTGGACGGGAGGGTGTGGCCAACGGCCCCGGCCAGTTCGATGATGGTTGCCGGACGGAGTCCCCCGTCCAGGTGGTCGTGAAGGGACACCTTGGGCAGGCTCTTCAGGTCAAAATCGATGGCAGGGGCAGCGTCAACAATAGGCTCAGTCACGTTCCCACCTTAGGGTGGGCGGGGGTTCTATGCCAGCCGCTTCGTGACGGCGTGATCGCCGTCCCCGGCCCCGGGAGCAGGCACGTCAGTGCTGCCCGGATTCAGGGTGGTCGCTCCGGACCTGCCGCCGTCGAGCCACTCATCCACCTCTTGGGCGTCATTGCGGGCAAGATGCTTGTGCCACAACCGGAGCAGGTGGTCGATGAGGACGCCGAGCACGATGGCGAACACCACGGCGATGGCTGCGCTGAGCAGCGGGTTGTGGTGGAGCCACGGGAAGGAGCTGGCCAGCAGGCCGATGCCGATGGAGTACCCCACCCAGGTGACGCAGGCGAAGGCGTCCAGCAGGAAGAAGCGGCGGTGGGAGAATCCGGTGCTGCCGGCCACGTAGTTGACGGCCACCCGGCCCCAGGGAATGTAGCGGGCAGTGAAAATCAGCACTGCACCGCGCTTGTCCAGCTCGTAGCGTGCCCAGCCGAAAGCCTTCTGGACTTTGGGCCGGCGCATCCACTTCCAGCGGTTCAGCCCGATCCGGCGTCCGAGCATAAAGGCCATGTTGTCCCCGGCGATGGCGCCGACCAGCGCGGTGAGGCCGAGGATCCACAGGTTGGGTTCTCCACCGTGCCGGGAGAACGCCGCAAGGGCCACGATCAGGGTCTCGCTGGGGACCACCATGGCGAAGCCGTCCACAAAGAAAAACAACAGCAGGACGGGGTAGATCCACCACTGGCCCGCTGCATGGAGCACGGCCTCATTAATAAACTCCACGCGGGTCTTGCTCCTATGCAAAATGGCACGGGCCTAAGTGGCGCAGCCAAAGCGGAAATCGTTCCTAAGTGTCCCATGGCCACAACGCAATTCGCTACGCCCTGGCCTGCCGGAACAACGCTTGAACTACGCTTCCGGTTCCTTCATCCGCTCCACCATCGGAGGCCTGCGCCGGATGCGGTTGATAACGAGGTCAACCACGATCCCCAGCGCCACGGCACACAGGATGGCGATGGCGGCGCCGAGGAGGTGGTTGTCTTCAAACCACTGGCCGAAAAACAGTCCGATCCCCACGGAATAGGCTGCCCACAAGGACGCCGACAGCACGGTCAGGCCCACGAAGCGCAGGTGGGGATAGTGCGTGACGCCGGCTGTGAGGTTGACCGCTACCCGGCCGATCGGAACGAACCGCGCCACCAGGATGAGCGACGCCGGACGCTTGCGCAGTTCCCGGCCCGCCCACCGGAACGCGCTCTGCATACGGGCTCCCCGCATCCATGACCAGCGCCGGGTACCCACCCGGCGCCCGATCAGGTACGCGATGTTGTCCCCCGAGAAAGCGCCCAGGGCTGCCACCAGCATCAGGAGCCAGGGGTTGGGAACGTCTGCGGTGGCGGCCACGGCCGAGAGGCCCACCACCACGGATTCGCTGGGGATGGGCGGAAAGAAACCGTCAATGACGCAGCATGCCAGGACCAGGAACAGCACCCACGGCTGCCCCGCCGCGGCGAGGATGAAGTCATTGATGGCTTGCATGGGACCCTATGCTATGCGGTCGATGATCAGGCGCTGCGCCGGCCGCGATCCCTCCGGCGCGATGACCACTGCCTGCTCGAGCGCTTCCTTTGCCCTTGCGAAGCGCTCGGGGGTATCGGTCAGCAGGGTCATCAGCGGCTCACCCGCCCGGACCCCGGCACCGGGCTTGGCGTGCATCCGCACGCCCGCACCCGCCTGGACAGCATCCTCCTTGCGCGCGCGTCCGGCGCCGAGCCGCCAGGCGGCCACTCCCACAGCCAAGGCATCCAATTCCACCAGCACACCATCCGCCGGGGCGTACACCACCTCGGATTCCCGGGCCTTCGGCAGCTTGGCCCGCGGGTCGCCGCCCTGCGCCTCGATCATGCGGTTCCAGACGTCCATGGCGCGGCCGTCCTTAAGTGCGGCGGCGGGATCGGCGTCGTGGACGCCAGCGGCCGCGAGCATTTCCTCTGCGAGCCGGACGGTCAACTCCACCACGTCGTCCGGCCCGCCGCCGGCGAGCACCTCCACGGATTCCTCGACCTCGATGGCGTTGCCGGCGGTGAGGCCGAGCGGAGTGCTCATGTTCGTGAGGAGGGCCACCGTGTTGACGCCGGCGTCCTTGCCCAGGGCCACCATAGTCTCGGCGAGTTCGCGGGCCTTGGCCTCATCCTTCATAAAGGCGCCGCTGCCCACCTTGACGTCCAGGACCAGCGAGCCGGTCCCTTCGGCGATTTTTTTGCTCATGATCGAGGACGCGATGAGTGGGATCGCCTCCACGGTGCCGGTGACGTCGCGGAGCGCGTAGAGCTTTTTGTCCGCGGGAGCCAGGCCGGCGCCGGCGGCGCAAATGACGGCGCCCACGTCCTGCAGCTGGGCCAGCATCTCCTCGTTGCTGAGCGATGCGCGCCAGCCAGGGATGGATTCCAGCTTGTCCAGGGTGCCGCCGGTGTGGCCCAGTCCCCTGCCGGAGAGCTGCGGAACGGCGACGCCGAAGACGGCCACAAGCGGCGCCAGCGGCAGGGTGATCTTGTCCCCCACGCCTCCGGTGGAGTGTTTGTCCGAGGTGTACTTCAGGCCGCCGTCGGGCCGGCGGAGGCTGGAGAAGTCCATCCGCTCGCCCGAAGCGATCATCGCGGCAGTCCAGCGGGCAATCTCGCTGCGGTCCATGCCGTTGAGCAGGATGGCCATGTTCAGCGCGGCCATCTGCTCATCCGCGATCACGCCGCGGGTGTAGGCATCGATGGTCCAGTCGATCTGGTCCGGGCTGAGGGTGCCTTTGTCCCGCTTGATGCGGATGATGTCGACGGCGTCGAACGCTTCGGCGGTGTTGTTCTTCTGGGCGCGGGTGGCTGTCACCGGGTTTCCTCCAGGTGTTCGGGACCGAAGGCGTCGGGCAGCACCTGGTCCATGGTTTTGATGCCTTGGGTGGTCATGAGCTCCATGCCGGGCGCCCGGAATTCGTAGAGCAGCTGGCGGCAGCGCCCACAGGGCATCAGGACGTTGCCGCTGCCGTCCACGCAGTAGAACGCCCGGAGCAGCCCGCCGCCGGTCATGTGCAGGTTGCCCACCAGCGCGCACTCGGCGCACAGGGTCAGCCCGTAACTGGCATTTTCAACATTGCAGCCGCTGACAATCCGGCCGTCCTGGGTCAACGCCGCCGCCCCCACCGGGAACTTCGAGTAGGGAACGTAGGCGTTCCTCATGGCAGCAACGGCGGCAGCCTCCAGGGCTGACCAGTCCGGGTCCTTCGAGCCCGCCACCGGGTCAACCCTTGACATAGGGAATGCCGCTGGCCGCCGGGCCCCTTGATTTCCCCACCAGCCCGGCCACGGCCAGGACTGTCACCAGGTAGGGCAGCATGGCCATGAACTGGCTGGGGACCGGGGTTCCGATGATGGTCACGATGCTCTGCAGGTTGTCCGCGAACCCGAACAGCAGCGCGGCGAAGAAGGCACCGATCGGGTTCCACCGGCCGAAGATCAGGGCGGCCAGCGCAATGAAGCCGCGCCCGCCGGAGATCTCCTTGGTGAAGCTGTCGATCGCCACCAGGGTGAAGAAGGAGCCGCCGATGCCTGCCACTGCCCCGCCCAGGGTGACGTTCCAGAAACGCGTGGCGTTGACGTTGATGCCCAGCGTGTCGGCCGCCTGCGGGTGCTCACCGACGGCCCGGACGCGGAGGCCCCAGCGGGTCTTGAACAGGCCCACCCAGACCACCAGGACCGCGATGTACATCAGGTACCCCACCAGGGACTGGCGGAACAGGATGGGCCCGATGATGGGGATGCTGGACAGGACGGGAATCTCGATGATGTCCAGCCCGGGAGGCGAATTGAACTGGGCCTTGTTGGCCTGCATCACGGTACTGAAGAGGAATCCCGTGACGCCGGAAACCAGGACGTTCAGCACCACACCCACGATGATCTGGTTGACGAGGTACTTGATGCTGAAAAGCGCCAGCACCATGGACACCACCGCTCCGGCCACGGCGGCCGCCGCCAGCCCGACGAACGGGTTCTGCGTCATGCTGGCCACGATGGCGGCGGTGAAGGCGCCGCCCAGGAGTTGGCCCTCGATGGCGATGTTCACCACGCCCACGCGCTCACACAGGACACCGGACAGCGAACCGAACACCAGCGGTACCGCAAGGGTGACGGACCCTGCAATCAGGCCGGCCAGGGAAATGTTCGGGGTACGGGCGCCGCCCACCACCCAGATGAGGAATGCGGCCACGAACAGGACGATGAAGGTGACGGTCAGCCAGCCCGGAGCCGGCCTGCCCCTGGTCTTGAGGTAGACGGCATAGGCGGCAAGCCCTAGCAGGAGGACGGCGAGGACGATGCCGCCGGCAAAGGCGTTCACCTGCAGGGCCGGCAGCTGGAAAAAGTCTTCGCTGGTGGAGATCCCAAAGCTGGCGGTCTGGTTGGGCGCCATCAGGCCGAAGAAGACCAGGGCGATGAGACCGAAAATGGTGAGCAGGACCGGGGTCCGCCAGGTCACGGGTTTGGTGGAGACGGCGGCGGAACCGGCATCGGGGACGGTGTTGCCCGGCTGCGGCTTTCCCGGCCGGGGCGACGAAACTGTTGTGCTCATACTGCACCTCCGGTGGTTGCTGCCTTGCGGGACTTGGCGGTGCGGGCCTGCTTCTTGCGGCGCGGGTTCAGGCCGAAGACGGCCCGGACCAGCGGCGGCGCCGCGATGAAGAGCACAATCAGGGACTGGACCACCAGGACGATGTCGATGGGGGTTCCGGTCTGGATCTGCATCTGGACCGCTCCGGCGCGGAAGGCGCCGAACAGGAGGCCCGCGGCGAAGGTGCCCCACGGCGTCGAACGTCCCAGGAGGGCAACGGTGATGGCGTCGAACCCGTAGGTGGCGGCCACGCCGTCGGTGAGGACTTTCTCGGTGCCGGCCACCTGGGCCACGCCGGACATGCCGGCCAGCCCGCCGGCGATGGCCATCACCAGGATGGTGGAGCGGGAGACGTTAATGCCTGCGGTCTGCGCGGCCTTGGGGTTGGCGCCCACAGCCCGGAACTCGAAGCCCACGGTGGAACGGTTCAGCAGCCACCACACCAGGACGGTGGCTGCGATGGCCAGGAGGAAGCCGAGGTGCAGGCGGTACTGGCTGCCAAAAATCTGCGGGTACACGGCGCTGGGGTCCAGGATGGGCGAAATGGGGTTGGACTCCCCAGGCCGCTGGAAGGCCGGCGTGTTCAGCAGGTACCGCAGGAAGTACAGCGCGATGTAGTTGAACATGATGGTCAGGATGACCTCGTGGGCGCCCGTCCGTGCCTTGAGGACGCCTACGAGTCCGCCCCAGAACGCGCCGCCGATGATGCCGGCCAGCAGGACCAGCAGCAGGTGCAGGCCCAGGGGCAGGTGGAGGGCGAAGCCCACCCAGGCTGCCAGGATGCCGGCCACGATGATCTGGCCCTGGGCGCCGATGTTGAACAGGCCCGCGCGGAAGGCCAGTGCGACGCCGAGACCGGCCGTGATGAGCGGTGTGGCGATGGTGAGTGTCTCCATAAACGGCGCGAACTGGGCGGCAACGCTGTTGCCCCGCGGGTTGAAGACCGAGCCCTGGAACAGGGCTATATAGGAGCGGGTGGCGGCGTTCCAGACGGCCGCCAGGAAGTCGGTGGGACGGGCGAAGAAGTACGTGGAGGTGGTGGCCACCTGCTTGTCGGTGCTGGCGATCAGGAGCCCGCCGATGATGAGCGCCAGCAGTACGGCGAGGACCGAAACCATGCCGCTGCCGGTAAAGATCCTGCGGAGCAAAGTGTCCGGGCCGCCCGGCAGCTGCCCGCTTTGGGCAGTGGCGGGGACGGCTGAGGGTTCCATGGCACCGCCGGCGGTATCAACGCTGACGACGGCGGCCGTCTGGTTTTCCGCGGCCGGTGTTTCCCGGGCCCCGGGGCCGGGTTCGTCGGCCGCATGCTTGGGGGGATGCTTGTCAGACATGGTCGCCTCCTTCGGCGTCGGAAGTGGAGGCCGTGGCGGCTGCGGCTGACGAGTGTCCTGTTCCCGGCACTGGCGGCTGGGAGTGTTCCTCCGGCGGAATTCCCGCCATCATCAGGCCCAGGACGTCGCGTCCGGTGCCGGCCGGCACAATGCCCACCAGCCTGCCTTTGTAGAGCACTGCGATGCGGTCTGCCAGTTCCATAACCTCGTCCAGCTCCGTGGAGATGATCATCACCGGTGTGCCCTGGTCCCGCTCGGCCACAATCCGGCGGTGCAGGAACTCAATGGAACCCACATCCACGCCGCGGGTTGGCTGGGAGGCGATGAACAGGCGCAGCGGGCGGGAAAGCTCGCGGGCCATCACTACTTTCTGCTGGTTGCCGCCGGAGAGTGTTCCGGCGGCGGCAACGGCCGACGGCGTGCGCACGTCGAACTCGCCGATGCGCGCCTTGGCGTTCTCCAGGATCTTCGCCGGGCTCATGCTGATGCCCTTCGCGAAGGGTGGTTTGTCGTAGAGGTCCAGGACCAGGTTCTCGGCCACGGAGAAGGTGCCCACCAGGCCGTCCACCTTGCGGTCTTCCGGAACGAATCCGACGCCGGCCCTCAGGACTTCCTTGACCGACCTGCCCAGCAGCTCCTTGCCGTCCAGTTTGATGGAACCGGAAACGCGGTCCTGCAGTCCGAGGATGGCTTCGGTGAGTTCGGTCTGGCCGTTGCCCTGCACACCGGCCACTGCCAGGATCTCGCCGCGGGCGATATCGAAGCTGAGTCCGTCCACTACGTGCTGGCCGTTGGGGGCGATGACGGTGAGGTCCCGGACCTCGAAGGTCTTGTCCTTCGGCTGCGCGGGCGCCTTGTCCAGGTTCAGGCTCACGGCACGTCCCACCATCATGGAGGCCAGCTCCGCCGTGGGGGCTGACGGGCTGGCCTCGCCCACCACCTTTCCGCGCCTGATCACGGTGATGGTGTCGGAGACTTCCTTCACTTCCCGCAGTTTGTGGGAGATGAAGACGATGGAGGTGCCGCCGGACTTGAGCTGGCGCATAATGTCCAGCAGCTCGTCGGTTTCCTGGGGTGTCAGCACCGCAGTGGGCTCATCCAGGATCAGGACCTTGGCGTTCCGAACCAGCGCCTTGATGATTTCGACGCGCTGCTGGACGCCCACGGGCAGGTCCTCCACCAGGGCGTCCGGATCGACGTCGAACCCGTACTGCTCCGAGATCTCCTTGATCCGGCGGCGTGTCTCGTCCAGGTTCAGGAAGCCGGCGGCCTTGGTGGGTTCGGCGCCGAGTGCCACATTCTCGGCCACCGTGAACACCGGGACGAGCATAAAGTGCTGGTGCACCATACCGATGCCGGCCGCCATCGCGTCGCCGGGGCCGCGGAAGGAAACGGCCTTGTCATCGACGAGGATTTCACCCTCGGACGGCTCGTACAGGCCGTACAGCACATTCATCAGGGTGGATTTTCCGGCCCCGTTCTCGCCCAGAAGGCAGTGGATCTGCCCGGGTTCAACCACCACGTCGATGTGATCGTTGGCGAGCAAAGTCCCGAAGCGTTTGGTGATCCCTCTGAGTTCAAGTTTCAAAACTCTGACCAATCTCGAAGCGTCCAGTGATCGACCGGACGGGATATGTGGCTGCAGCACCAGCCTAGTGGTTGCAGTCTTGGGATGAGCGGGCGGTAGCCCAAAAGAGGCAGGCAGCAGCAAAAAGCGCCGCCGCCCGGCCGGTCATCGACCAGCCGGGCGGCGGCGCTCCATGCACGGGTCAGGACTTGGGGCTGGCTGCCGATTCGACCTTCAGCTTGCCGTCCACGATGTCTTTCTCAATCTGCTCCAGTTCGGACTTCAGGTCCGCGGGGACCTGGGACTCAAGGTCGTGGAACGGTGCCAGCTGAACGCCGTCGTTGGCCAGGGTGCCGACGTACGGGGCGTTGCTGAACTTGCCGTCCTTGTCCTCCTTCACCACGTTTTCCACTGCTTCATCCATCTTCTTGATGACCGAGGAGAGCATAATGTCCTTGTAGTCCGGGGCGGTGAGGTAGCCGTCGGAGTCAACCCAGATCAACTTGACGTCCTTGCCCGCTGCCTTGGCTTCCTTCAGCGCCGCACCTGCGCCCTTGCCTACCGGGCCTGCCACGGGCATCACGATATCGGCACCCTGGTCCAGGAAGTTCTGGGTGAGCTGCTTGCCCACATCCTGCTTCTCGAAGTCGCCAGTGAAGCTGCCGTCCTGGGCGTCCTTGTTCCAGCCAAGGAGCTTGACGTCCTTGCCCTTCTGCTCGTTGAAGTACTTCACGCCGTCCGCGTAGCCGTCCATAAAGATGGTGACGGTCGGGATCTTGATGCCGCCGAAGGTGGCCACCGTGCCGGTCTTGGTGGTACCGGCGGCGAGGTAACCGGCAAGGAATGCTGCCTGCGCGGTGTCGTAGATGATCGGCTTGACGTTGCTGACGGGCGTCTCGTAGCCGAAGTCGATGATGGCGAAGTGGCTTTCCGGGTTGGCCGTTGCCTGTGCCTTGGTGGCGTCGCCCAGCAGGAAGCCGACGGTGACGGTCAGGTCGCAGCCGGCCGTGACCATGGCGCGGAGGTTGGGCTCGAAGTCGTTGTTGGTCTTGGATTCGACCTGGTTGACCTTGATACCGAGATCGGACTCGGCCTTCTTCAGGCCCTCGTAGGAGGACTGGTTGAAGGACTGGTCGTCGAATCCGCCCGAGTCCGAGACGATGCAGCCGGTGTAGTCGGTGGCACCGGCGGACGAAGTGCTTCCGGCTTCGGGGGCTGCGCCGCAGGCCGTCAACAGAAGGGCCGAAGCGCTGACGGTAGCCAGGCCGGCCAGTGAACCACGCTTGACGTGTGCACGCAGTGATTTCTTCAATTTTCCTCCAGGATGAAGAGAGTGGCGCTACGGCTCGAATTCAATGAGTGTCCGTTTCTGCACTGAAATTCTGTTTTCACTGAGGGCTCGCAGCACTGCGCCGGAGCGCACTGATGGCACCCACTTTAGTGGCCTGCGACACGTCTCCGTAGCACACCCGGGCAGCATTGAGGAGATTGTTTACAAGTTGTTACCAACGAGTAGGGGCCGCACGGTGGGTGCAGCCCCTTACTGCGTTTAGCTGCCGGACAGCCGTCAGAGACGGACCAGCATCTTGCCGGTGTTGGCGCCGTCGAGCAGGTCCATGAACGCCTGCGGGGCATTCTCGAGCCCGTCCACGATGGTCTCGTCGTAGCGGATCGTGCCGTCGGCGAGCCAGCCTGCCATCTTTTCGGCGAACTCCGCGGCGTGCTGCCGCTGCCCTCCCACCAGGAAGCCCTTGAGGGTGAGCTGCTTGCCGATGGCCAGCATCAGGTTATGCGGGGCAGGCATGGGCCCGGTGGAGTTGTACTGGGCAATGGCGCCGCACATCGCCACGCGGCCGCCGACGTTGAGGGTGGCCAGGGCGGCCTCAAGGTGTTCGCCGCCCACATTGTCGAAGTAGACATCGATGCCCGCTGGACCGGCTGCCTTCTGCAGCTGCTCCAGGACCGGCCCGTCATGGTAGTCGAAGGCAGCGTCAAAACCGAGTTCCAGCAACCTGGCCACCTTGGTGGGAGTGCCCGCGGAACCAATCACGCGGGATGCACCCATGGCCTTGGCAATCTGGCCCACCAGTGAGCCCACGGCACCGGCCGCGCCCGAGACGAACACGGCATCGCCGGCTTTGAACTCTGCGACCTTGAGCAGGCCGGCGTATGCCGTCAGCCCCGTCATGCCCAGTGCACCGAGGAAAGCGGACGCGGGGGCGAGGTCGGTGCGTGCGGGCGTGGCTGCGGCAGCGTCTACTACTGCGTATTCGCGCCAGCCCAGGGAATGCACCACCACGTCACCTTCGTGATGGCGCTCCGAACGGGAGGCAATCACCTCCCCCACGGCGCCGCCGTCGAGCGTCTTGTCCAGCGCGAAGGGCGCGGAATAGGACTTGACGTCATTCATGCGCCCGCGCATGTAGGGATCGACGGACATAAAGAGGTTGCGGACCAGGACCTGGCCGTCCTGGAGTTCCGGCAACGGTGACTCGGTAAGCCGGAAGTTCTCCGGAACCGGCCGGCCCGCGGGCCGGGAGGCCAGCTGGATTTCACGGGTGGTGGCGGGAAGCGTTGCAACGCTCATGCGGCGTACTCCAGGATCTTGAGGTCCACGGTGATGTTTCCGCGGGTGGCGTTATAGTAAGGGCAGATTTCATGGGCTTTGGCCACCAGCGCCTCAGCGGTGGCCAGGTCCAGTGCCGGCAGGGCGATCTCCAGTTCCGCCGCCAGCCCGAAACCCGCGGTGTCCAGCTGTCCGAGGTGGACCTTGGCGGCCACTGCCGAATCGGTCAGGTCCGCGCGCTCCTTGCGGCCCACCAGCCGGAGCGCGGAGTGGAAGCAGGCGGCGTAGCCGGCAGCGAAGAGCTGTTCGGGGTTGGTGCCCTCGCCGGTTCCGCCAAGCTCCACGGGGCTTGAAAGGGTGACGTCCAGTTTGCCGTCGTTGGTACGTGCGTTGCCGTCGCGGCCTTCGCCGGAGGCAAGCGCCTCTGCAGTGTAAAGGGGTTTCACGGTGTTTCCGTCCTGTTGTGGGTTGAAATCTTCCATGTCAGAGCGCGTTGTGCAGGGCGGCCGTCAGCCGGCCCAGGGTGTCGCGCAGCTGATCCAGTTCGTTGGCTGTCAGCCCGGCGGCGTCCGCCAGCCGCTGCGGGATGGCGCCGGCCTTTCCGCTCAGCTCCCGGCCGGCCGGCGTCAGGTGGATGGCGACCCGGCGTTCGTCCTCTCCGGACCGCCGGCGCTCCACAAGCCCCAGCGCTTCCAGGCGCTTGAGCAGGGGTGACAGGGTGCCCGAGTCCAGTCCGAGCTCTTCGCCCAGTTCCTTCACGCCGCGCGGCTCGCTTTCCCACAGCACCAGCATCACCAGGTACTGCGGATACGTGAGGCCCAGCTCTTCGAGGACAGGCCGGTAGACGGCAGTGGCGGCACGGGATGCAGAGTAAAGCGCAAAACACACCTGGCGGTTCAGCCGGGGAACATCAGTCATGCCAAAACCATAGCGCGCAACTAGATTGTGCACAACTTAGAGCCTGGCTGGGGAAGCTCGGTCGTGGTATTGGAAAGTACGACGGCGGCGCGCCCCGCCGTCGCTAAAGGTCGCGGATGGTGCGCAGCGCCGCAGCCGTGAGCACCCGGATGCCCAGGCCCAGGGCCCGTTCGTCCAGGATGTAGTCGCCGCGGTGGAGATCGTATTCTTCGCCGCCGGGCGTTTTGGTGCCGAGCCGCATCATGGCCCCCGGGAGCTCGGCGAGGAACCAGGCGAAGTCCTCCCCACCCATTGACTGCGGGGTCAGCACCACGGCGCTTTCGCCGATTTCCGCCCGGGCCGATGCCTCAATGATGGCTGTCTCGTGCTCGGAATTCACTACCGGCGGCACCCCCCTGGTGTGCTCCAGGCGCACGTCCACGCCATAGGGAGCCGCCACCTGGTGCACCACCTCGTCCAGCAGTTCGCCTGCTGCGTGCCAGGCCTCGCGGTCCAGGCAGCGCATGGTTCCGGCCATGTAGCCGGTGCCGGGAATCGCATTCGGAGCCGAGCCGGCGGAGATCTGCCCCCACACCACGGACACTCCGCTCCGGACGTCCACGCGGCGGGACAGCACGGCCGGCACGTTCACGGCAATCTGGGCCAGCGCGAACACCAGGTCCTCGGTCAGGTGCGGACGCGAGGTGTGGCCGCCGCGGCCGGAAAGTTCGATCCGGATAGTGTCCGAGGCTGAGGTGATGGCGCCGATGCGCGTGCCGATCTTGCCCACTTCGATGCGCGGATCACAGTGCAGGGCCAGGATGCGGGGCACCCCGTCCAGGACGCCCTGCTCGATGCACGAGTGCGCGCCGCCGGGCATGGTTTCCTCGGCGGGCTGGAAGATGATGCGGACGGTGGCGCCGAGCGGTTCCTCCTGGTGCATGCGGTGCAGCACCAGGGCGATGCCCAGCATGGTGGTGGTGTGGACGTCGTGGCCGCAGGCGTGCGTCACACCGTGGTTCTTCGAGGCGAAGGGCAGGCCCGTCTCCTCGATGATGGGCAGCGCATCGATGTCGCCGCGCAGGGCGGTGGCGATGGGCCCCTCCCCCACATCCACGGTGAGGCCCGTGCCGTCCAGCCGGCGGGGGCTGAGTCCCGCGGCCTCGAGCCGCTCGGCGAGCTTGTCCGTGGTTCGGAATTCCTTGAAGGACAGTTCCGGGTGCGCATGCAGGTCCCGGCGGAAATCGATCAGTTCCGGCAGGAGCGGCTCAAGCCAGGGTGCCACCAGCGCGGTGGGCTCGGCTTCCGTAGTGTAATTGCGCACTGCTTCACTCTAGCGAGGGTCGCCGGATTAGGGGCCATTGCGGTCCCCGCGTTACATCCGCAGGGCGCGCCGGCCTAGAGGACGTCCGTATCCCCGCTGGCCTTCAGTGCGTCGACAGCGGCCTTGACCCGCTGCGAGTTGGCCATGGTGGTCACCAGCAGGGCATCGGGGGTGTCCACGATGACAACGTCCTCGATCCCGATCAGCGCGATCACGCGCTTGGTGTCGGTCACCACTACGCCGCTGGAGTTCTCGGTGAACACGCGTGCGCCCTCGCCGAGTACGGTGACGTCGTCAACTTCCTTGGCACTGTTGAGCCGGCCCACGGAAGCGAAGTCACCGACGTCGTCCCAGCGGAAGGAGCCGGGCACGACGGCGACGTCCCCGGCTTCCGCGGCAGGTTCGGCCACTGCGTAATCGATGGCTATCTTGGGCAGGGTGGGCCAGACGCGGGCCGTGACCTCGTCGCGGGCCGGGGTGTCCCAGGCGCGGGCGATTTCCTGCAGCCCCTGGAACAGCTCGGGCTGGTTGGCCTCGAGGTGCTTCAGCAGAAGGGCAACGGGGGCCACGAACATGCCGGCGTTCCATACGTAGTTGCCGCTGTCCACGTACTGCTGCGCCACTTCCTCGTTCGGCTTTTCGACGAACTCCACCACATCCTGGGCGCTGGGAGCGCCGTCGATGTGCAGGTCCTGGCCGGAACGGATGTACCCGAATCCCGTGGACGGATGGGTGGGCTTGATGCCGATCGTGACGATCTTTCCGGCGGCGGCGGTGTGGATGGCTTCGCGGACCGCCTGCTGGAAGAGGTCGTCCGGGCTGATCACCTGGTCCGCGGCGAAGGAACCCATGATGGTGTCCGGATCGCGTTCGTGCAGGATGGCCGCGGCAAGTCCGATGGCCGCAGCGGAGTCTTTGGGCTCGGATTCGAGGACGAGGTCTGCGTCCTGGACTTCCGGAAGCTGCCTGCATACCGCTTCGCGGTGGGCCTGCCCGGTAACCACCAGCACCTTGGTACCAGCGAGCGGGTGCAGCCGGTCATAGGTGGCGCGCAGCAATGTACTGCCCGAGCCGGTGAGATCGTGTAGGAACTTGGGAGCTGCGGCTCGCGACAGGGGCCAAAGGCGGGTCCCCACGCCGCCGGCCGGAATCACCGCAATGAAGCGGTCAAGGGGTGAAACCGGGCTTGTCACTTTGTCTGTACTCATCAAGGCCTACTTTAGCCGACCGCCTGCTGCGGCCCCTGACAGCCCCCGTGCGGAGCCGCCCGGACTTCATAACCGGCAGCGATTGTGGCGTTTGTCTCATTATTCAGCAAAATCCTTGCTACTGCTGGGCACCAAGGAGTTCCTAAATTGAATAAGCTGTTAGCGGAGCCTAGATTTAGGCCTGAGCTACGAGTGCTCTCGCAGCAGGCGTTCCCCCCGCGTGGATCTCATGCCAGCGCCGCTGTGTTGCAGGGAGGTTTATCAGTGCCGACAAAACCAGCTGGCACCTTGTACCGCGGCCGTGAAGGCATGTGGTCCTGGGTAGGACACCGTATTACCGGTGTAGTGATCTTTTTCTTCTTGTTGGTCCACGTTTTGGACACCTCCTTGGTGCGTGTGTCTCCCGAGGCCTACACCGCGGTGATCGGTGCTTACAAGAACCCCCTCATGGCCCTGGGCGAGACCGGCCTTGTTGCGGCCATCGTCTTCCACGCCTTTAACGGCCTGCGCATTATTGCAGTGGACTTCTGGAAGAAGGGTGCCAAGTACCAGCGCCAGATGCTCTGGGCCGTCCTGGCCCTCTGGGTCGTCACCATGGTCGCCTTCTCCATCCGCCACCTGTCCCTCGCGCTCGGAGGTCACTAGCCATGTCAGCAACGATTGAGAGCCCGCGCAGCGGGCGGATCGCGCCCCAGTACCGCCGCAGCGGCGGCAGCCGGGGCAACTTCGAGATGATCGCCTGGCTGTTCATGCGGCTCTCCGGTGTGGTGCTCGTGGTCCTGATCTTCGGCCACCTCTTTGTGAACCTCATGGTGGGCGAAGGCATCCACGCCATCGACTTCGGTTTCGTGGCCGGCAAGTGGGCCGATCCTTTCTGGCAGTTCTGGGACCTCGCCATGCTGTGGCTGGCCATGCTGCACGGCACCAACGGCGTGCGCACCATCATCAACGACTACGCCGAGAAGGACTCAGCCCGCCGCTGGCTGAAGACGGTCCTCTATTCGGCCACCGTCGTCATCATCGTCCTGGGCACCCTGGTGATCTTCACCTTCAACCCTTGCCCCGTCGTCGACGGCGTGCCCCTGCCTGGCGGCTTCTGCCCTGCCTAGCACCGGCAACATCCCGGGCCCGCGGGTACAACCGCGGGCCTTGTTTTGCGGAGCAGGCAACGCCCGCCCGTTGTTTTATTGCGAATTTTGAGAGAAAGAGCGTCTGGTATGCAGGTCCATAAGTACGACGTCGTCATCGTCGGTGCCGGTGGCGCTGGCATGCGCGCGGCGATCGAATCCGGTCAACGCGCCCGCACAGCAGTACTGACCAAGCTCTACCCCACCCGCTCGCACACGGGTGCGGCGCAGGGTGGCATGTGTGCAGCCCTGGCCAATGTCGAGGAAGACAACTGGGAGTGGCACACGTTCGACACCGTCAAGGGCGGTGACTACCTCGTTGACCAGGATGCCGCCGAGGTCATGGCGAAGGAAGCCATCGACGCCGTGCTCGACCTGGAAAAGATGGGCCTGCCGTTCAACCGCACGCCCGAAGGCCGGATTGACCAGCGCCGGTTCGGCGGCCACACCCGCGACCACGGCAAGGCCCCGGTACGCCGCGCCTGCTACGCCGCAGACCGTACCGGCCATATGATCCTGCAGACGCTCTACCAAAACTGCGTCAAGCACAACGTTGAGTTCTACAACGAGTACTACGTCCTGGACCTGCTGACGGTCGAAGAGGACGCAGTGCGCGAAGACGGCACGCCGTACAAGCAGAAGCGCGTTGCCGGCGTGGTCTCCTACGACCTCGCCTCGGGTGAGCTGCACGTCTTCCAGGCCAAGTCCGTGGTGTTCGCCTCCGGCGGTGCCGGCAAGGTCTTCAAGACCACCTCCAACGCCCACACCCTGACCGGTGACGGCATGGGCATCGCCTTCCGCCGCGGCATCCCGCTGGAGGACATGGAGTTCTTCCAGTTCCACCCGACCGGCCTCGCCGGCCTGGGCATCCTCCTCTCCGAGGCCGCCCGCGGTGAAGGCGCCATCCTCCGCAACTCGGAGGGTGAGCGCTTCATGGAGCGCTACGCCCCCACCATCAAGGACCTGGCTCCCCGTGACATCGTGGCCCGTTCCATGGCCAACGAGGTCCGTGAAGGCCGCGGCTGCGGCCCGAACAAGGACTACGTCCTCCTGGACCTCACGCACCTGGAGCCGGCGCACATCGACGCCAAGCTCCCGGACATCACCGAATTCGCACGCACGTACCTGGGTGTGGAGCCCTACACGGAACCCGTTCCCGTGTTCCCCACCGCGCACTACGCCATGGGCGGCATCCCCACCAACATCACCACTGAGGTCCTGCAGGACAACGACACCGTGGTCCCCGGCCTCTACGCGGCCGGCGAGGTTGCCTGCGTCTCCGTCCACGGCTCCAACCGTCTGGGCACCAACTCCCTGCTGGACATCAACGTGTTCGGCAAGCGTGCCGGCATCGCCGCGGCGGAGTACGCCAAGACAGCCGATTACGTCGAGCTGCCGGAGAACCCGCTGGCGTACACCACCGAGCTGCTGGACATTGCCCGCAACGGCACCGGCGACGAAAAGGTGGCCCAGATCCGCAAGGAACTGCAGGACACCATGGACGCCAACATGCAGGTGTTCCGCACCGCGGATACCCTGAACCAGGTCCTGCGCGACATCGCCTCCTTCGAGGAGCGGTACAAGCGCATCAACGTCCAGGACAAGGGGAAGCGCTTCAACCTTGACCTGCTCGAGGCCGTTGAACTCGGCTTCCTGCTGGAGCTGGCCAAGGTGATGACCGTGGCTGCCCTGCACCGTGAGGAATCCCGCGGCGGACACTTCCGCGAGGACTTCCCGGAGCGTGACGACGAGAAATTCATGAAGCACTCCATGGCGTACAAGGACGACCACGCCCCGGCGGACGGATCGGCAGAATCAATTGCCGGCATCCGCCTGGCCACCAAGCCGGTTGTCTTTACCCGCTACGAGCCGATGGTGAGGAAGTACTAAGATGACCGCTGAAATCGCTGAGCCAGCCTCAAAGATTGAACTGCCTGCCGGCGTAGGCGGTGGCGGCGAAATCCCCACGTTCGATGTGCACATGCGCGTGCGGCGGTACAACCCGGAGGTTTCCGGCGAGGCCACCTGGGATGACTACCACCTCACCATGTACGGCACGGACCGTGTCCTGGATGCCCTGCACAAGGTCAAGTGGGAAATCGACGGCAGCCTTTCGTTCCGCCGCTCCTGCGCCCACGGCGTCTGCGGCTCCGATGCCATGCGCATCAACGGCCGCAACCGCCTCGCCTGCAAGACCCTCCTGAAGGACCTGGACACGTCCAAGCCCATCACGGTGGAACCCATCAAGGGCCTGCCGGTGGAGAAGGACCTCATCGTGGACATGGAACCGTTCTTCCAGTCCTACCGCGAAGTGATGCCTTTCCTCATCAACAAGGGCCACGAGCCCACCCGGGAACGCCTGCAGTCCGCCGAGGACCGTGAGCGCTTTGATGACACCACCAAGTGCATCCTCTGCGCTGCCTGCACGTCCTCCTGCCCGGTGTTCTGGACCGATGGCCAGTACTTCGGCCCGGCGGCGATCGTCAACGCGCACCGCTTCATCTTCGATTCCCGTGATGACGCCGGCGACATGCGCCTGGAGATCCTCAACGACAAGGAAGGCGTGTGGCGCTGCCGCACCACCTTCAACTGCTCCGAAGCATGCCCCCGCGGCATCCAGGTGACCCAGGCTATCCAAGAGGTCAAGCAGGCCATCCTCTCCCGCAAGATCTGACACGAGGATCCAGCGAACGACGGCGCCGTCCCCTCATAAGGGGATCGGCGCCGTCGTTGTTTCTCCCCCTCCGCCCCCCTGACCCCGCAAACTCGGCCAGGGAACCCGGCGGGCGTGGGCCCACAGCCATTCGTACCAAACGAAAGGGGACGACGTGTCCCGCTCCGAAAAAGTCTCCTTTGCCGGTTCCACCGGCGAAATGCTCTCCGGCATCATTGATATTCCCGACGGCCCGGTCAAGGGCTGGGGGGTCTTCTCCCACGGGTTCACGCTGGGCAAGGATGCGCCGTCCGCGTCGAGGATGTGCAAGGCGCTGGCGGACAGCGGCGTGGGCATGCTGCGGTTCGACAACCTGGGCCTGGGCGGATCCGCCGGTGAGTGGTCCGCGGGCTCCTTTAGCCACAAGGTGGCCGATACCGTCAAGGCCGCCGAGTTCATGCGCAGTGAAGGGAAAGAGATTTCCCTGCTGGTGGGTCACTCCTTCGGCGGCGCAGCCGTGCTTGCTGCAGCGCGTGAGATCCCCGAGCTCGACGCCGTCGCGACCGTGGGGGCTCCTTTCTCACCCAAGCACGTCGCCCACGTGTTCGACGCCGCCCTGGACAAAATCCTCAGCGAAGGCAGCGCCGAGGTGGACCTGGGCGGGAAGCGGGTGGAGATCCGCAAGCACTTTGTGGAAGACCTGGAAAACGCCGACCTGACAGACTGCATCAAGCAGCTGCACAAGCCGCTGATGGTGCTGCACTCCCCCACCGACAACACTGTGGGGATCGAAAATGCCAGCACGATTTTCCAGACCGCACGGCATCCGCGGAACTTCGTGTCGCTTGAAGGCAGCGACCACCTGCTGACCGGGAAGGGGCAGGCGGCACGCGCTGCCCGGATTATCGCTGCCTGGGCCGACCAGTACCTCGACGCCGGGCAGTAAGCCGGTCGGGCGGCCCAGGCTGCGGGACCGCGGACGCGGCTATTTGCCGATGGCGGCCTGGCTTTCGCTGATCCACTGTTCGGCTGCCTTATCCGGGGTGAGCCGCTTGAACAGGACCTCGGTGTTGATGCGGGCGGTGATCTCGGAGACAGCTGTTGATCCGGTGGGACCAATGAAGGTGGGGGCGAAGTCCATCTTTCCGATCTGGTCGATATATGCCGCCTCCACTTTGCCCTGCGGCGTCAGCAGGTCCTTGATGGTGTCGCGCATTTCGGAATTGCTGGGGACCCCGCGGTCGCTCTGGATGATCTTGGCGGCCGCCTCGTTGTTCACCAGGAAGCTGATCAGCTTCGCGGCGGCATCTGCTTGCTTGCTCCGCGCGGAGATGGTGTAGAACTGCGATGACTGCAGCCAGATACCGGGAGTGGGTGTTTCGCCGGGGAGCTTGAGCAGCTGCAGGTCAGCACCCGAGGCCTTGCTGAGCGCGGACAGTGAGTTGCTCCAGGTGAGCATCATGGCTGCTTTGCCCATGCCCATCAGCGTTTGCTCGGTACTCACGTCGAGCTTCTCCACAGTCTCGGACGCACTCGGCGCCGCTCCCGTTTCGCTGAGCTTCAACGAGTAGGCGAAGTAGTCCCGGACCGTGTCCTGGTCCAGCCCGAGCTGCCCGTCCTGCGTGTACAACGATTCGCCGTGCTGGCGCGCAAAAGCGTCCAGGGAATCATGGGTGAGCACTGTGGCCGTTCCATAGGTACCTTCGGGACTCTTTGACGTGACCTCTGCGGCGGTCCTCGCGAAATCCTCCCAACTCCAGGTGCTGTCATCCGGAAGGGCAACACCGGCTGCTTGGAAAACCGCAGGATTGACGACGATTGAGAGTGCATTCGCACCGGTGGAGACGCCATATTGCTTGCCCTGGACCTGCCCGTTTTCCAGCGCGCCCTCGTCCATCTTTGCCAGATCCAGGGAACCGCTGACCGTGGACAGGTCCAGCAGTGCGCCGCGGTTGGCGTATTCGGCCGGGTATGCCCCGCCCATGGTGATCACGTCAGGAGCATCGTTGGCCGCCACCTGCGTGGCCAGCTTGTCGAAGTACCCGCCGATGTCGCCGTATTCGGGTTTGACCTTGATGTTGGGATTGGCAGCCTCGAATTCGGCGATCGCCTTATTGGTCAGCTCCGCCCGCCCGGCGTTGCCCCACCAGGAGAAACGGATCTCCACAGGGCCGTCCCCGGGCTGGTTGGACGACGCGCCGGAGCATCCCGCGGTGACGCCCAAAAGGCCCAGTGCAGTGAGCATTGCGACTGATTTACGGATTCTTCCAAGAACTTTACGCGTCATTGGGCAAGCTTCTTCCGGGTCAGAAAGCGGTTTCGTGAAACGTATCAAGGAGCCTTGCCGAGGGTCAAGGGGTTGGCAGGAAGGCTTTGGCCGCCGGGGGTTGACAGCGTCCCGGGCGGCCACAAGGATGGACTGCGTCCGGAAACCGGTTTCTAAACTGTTTCCTTCCACAGCCCAGCACCAGCAGCGGGAGGGCGTGCAGCGTGCACAGCCAGAGCATCACCAGGCCAGGAATTCCTTCAGCCGGATCTGCCGGCGCCAGCATCAACAGGGAGGCTCTCGTCCGGCGCCACAACGTGTGCCAGGAGAGCCTCGATCCCCGAAGCCCCGTCTCCGTGGGCAACGGCGAGTTCGCCTTCACCATGGACCTCACGGGACTGCAGTCCCTCCCCGGCGCCTACCCGGTGGGCGCACGGGATGAACTCCCGCCGGGAACGCTGCTTGGCACCCAGGCACAGTGGGGCTGGCACGCCATACCCCCCGCCCAGCCATATGAGCTCGCAGGTTCCACCGTCCTCTACGATTCGCCGCGAGGGCCCGTTCCGTACGTTGACATGGTGGGCGACATCATCAATGACCGCGAGACCGACGCGTCGCAGGCCGAAACGTGGCTCCGGGCCAATCCCCACCGCCTGGACCTGGGACGCATCGGCTTCCGGCTGGTGGAGGACGGCGTGGAGCGTGGGCTCACAGCTGCCGACATTTCCGGGCCCCTGCAGACGCTCGACCTGTGGACGGGAGTGGTAAACAGCTCCTTCACCCTGGCCGGCCACCCGGTCACCGTCACCACGGCATGCCACCCGGACCGCGACGAAATCGGTCTGCGCGTGGAGTCACCCGCGCTGAGTGAGGGCCTGGTCATTGCCATCGACTTTCCCTACGGCTCCGAGGCCTGGCACAATGCCGCCGCTTGGGACAGCCCCGAAGCCCACAGCACCAGGCTGAACGAGCCTGCGCCTTCAGAGGTCCACGCCGGCGCCACCAGCTGGATTGCGGAGCGCGGGCTGGACAACTCCCGCTACCGGGTGGTGGTCACAGGCACAACACTTGCGGTGGAACAGACCGGGAAGCACCGTCTTCGCATCACTCCCACCAGCGCTGCCCAGGGCCAGGACAGCGTTGATGTCCTGGACCTTGCCATTGCTTTTGTCTCCGTCGGAACCGGCGACTGCATCCCGCGGGGTGACAACAGGCAGTCCCACCTGGCGGCAAAGCCATGCAGGGGCACAGGGGCAGGAACCGCCGTCGGGCTTTCAGAAAACCTTTCTGCGGGCAATGCCGTTGCCGCGGCCTCCGCCGTCTCCTGGCCCCGGTTCTGGTCCTCGGGTGGCGCCATCGAGCTGGAGGCGACGGATGATCCCCGGGCGAAGGAACTGGAGCGCCGGATTGTCCTCTCGCAGTACTTGACCGCCATCAACTGCTCGGGCTCGTTGCCCCCTCAGGAAACAGGGCTGGTCTGCAATTCCTGGCGGGGCCGCTTCCACCTTGAAATGCACTGGTGGCATGCCGCCCACTTTGCCCACTGGAACCGTCCCGAGCTCCTGCTGCCCTCATTGCGGTGGTACTCCACAGTGCTGGATACGTCGCGGGAAACAGCAAGGACGCAGGGTTTCGACGGCGTCCGCTGGCCAAAGCAGGTAGGCCCGGACGGCAGGGAAAGCCCCAGCCCCATCGGGACGTTCCTTATCTGGCAGCAGCCGCACCCCATCCACCTGGCCGAACTCGTGTACCGGGCCAGCCCCGGCCTTGAGGTGCTGGAGGAATTCGCGGAGATCGTGTTCGAAACCGCAGCGTTTATGGCCAGCTTCGCCCACCCCACCGCGCGTGGGTTTGAGCTGGGGCCGCCCCTGATTCCGGCGCAGGAGAGCTACGGCAGCATCCGGGGGTCCGTGACCAACCCCACGTTCGAGCTCGCCTATTGGCAGTGGGGCCTTCGGACCGCGGCCGCCTGGCGGGAACGGTTGGGACTCGAGCCCGTCCCGGCCTGGCGGGAGGTGGCCGACGGGCTGGTGAAGCCGCGGGTGGTCAGTGGCGTGTACGCTGCCATTGACGTTGAGCCCTTCACCATCCGGACGGACCACCCCTCGATGCTTTGTGCGCTCGGCGTGCTGCCGGAGACTGACCTGATCGACGCGGACATTATGAGGGCAACACTGGCAGACGTGCTTGCCGACTGGGATTGGGGCAGCACCTGGGGCTGGGACTATCCCGTGCTGGCCATGACCGCGGCGCGCCTCGGCGACCCGGAGGCTGCCGTCAACGCACTCCTGATGGACGCGGGGAAGAACACCGTCCTGCCCAGCGGGCACAACCGCCAGACGGACTCACTGCCGCTGTACCTGCCGGGCAACGGCGGGCTGCTCGCCGCCGTCGCCCTGATGGCCGCCGGCTGGGACAACGGACCGGACCGGCGCGCCCCCGGTTTTCCTTCCGGCTGGACCGTGGAGTGGGAAGGACTGGTGCAGGCCCCCTAGGTCTGTTTCATCCCTGCCGGGGCCGGCCAGCACCTCGGCGCCGGGCAGTCGCCGCAGGGCCGCCATCCGGATGGACGGGCACTTTTCCCGGCTGGACCTGGCGCGCTCCCCACGTGCCCTTCTCATGCCCGCTGGATTGTGCCTTCAGGTCGGCTTCACGGACGGCGGCCCAGCCGGCCGAGATCAGGTAAACCTGGCTCACCAGGTTGAACCAGATCAGCAGGCCGATGATGATGGCGAAGGGCGCCAGGATGGGGTTGCGGCCGGCGCCCGCCAGCAGCTCGGTACTGAAAATCTGCAGCACCCCGGTTCCCACTGCCGCCAGGATGGTCCCTTCGAGCAGCGCCCGCCGGGACAGCTTCAGGCTGGCCGCGAACCTGTACATAATGAACGCGGTTGCCCAGCTGAGGACCAGCGGAACGGAGATTTTGACGGAGGTGGCCAGGGGCCCCGCCACGACGTCGTCGAGCCGCAGGAAGTCAGAGACCCAACCCGCCGCGGTTCCGAACACCAGGGACGCGCCGGCGCTGATCACCAGCGCCACACCCAGGAGCAGCAGCGTTCCGGCATCCCGCAGCTTCAGGAGGATGGGATTGACCAGCAGCGGCGGCAATTGCAGCACACCGCGCAGCCCTTCGCGGATACCGGAAATCCATCGCAGGGAGGTGACCACCGTCACCAAAGAGCCGATGACTGCCGTCCAGCCCAGCCCGTCCGGATTCAGCAGGTCCTTTGGATCCACCAGCCCCGCACTGCCGTTCAGCTTCAACAGCCCGGGCGCGCTCGACGCCACGCTGCTGATGATCGTGTCCAGCAGGTCCGGCTGCCCCCGCAGCACAAGTCCTGCGATGGAGAAACCGGTCGTGAGAAGGCCGGTGATGGAGAAAAACATATTGAAGCCGATGCCGGCGCTCATCAGTGGACCGCGCTGCAGGTTGTAGTGCCGGAATGCCCGCATGGGGCGCAGCGCGTTAAGCCGCGCCAGCAGCCACTGGGATGTGGCTGTCACGGTGGCGAAAAAGCTTCCCCCGGACCGGCGCGCCTTCCCGAGCTCCATCCGCTTCTGGATGACGGCAAGCTTGAGCTGCGCCCGCTCAGTGGGAAGGGGCTGTTGGTCAGCCTGTTTCGGTTGCTGTGTCCGCGGCGGCGTCCGGGAATCCGGCGCCGGCGTCGCTGTCAGTTTCGGTCCCAAAGTCCAGCTCTTCCCGTAGCTGCCAGATGCCGTCCGCATCGTGCTCGTAGAGTCCCATGCTAACCACGGGGAAGGTGGCTCTGTAGTTTTTCAGGACCGTTTCGGCTTCATCGAGGCTTTCCGGCGCGACATCGTGGGCGATGGTGACGTGCGGGTGGTAGGCGAAGGGCAGTTCCCGCTGGAGGGGGCCCTGCTGTAGCTTTTCGTGCAGGTCCACGCAGGCCTCAAAGCCCTCCTCGACATTAATGAAGACCACGGGGGAAACCGGGCGGAACGTTCCGGTGCCGGCGATGGTGACCATAAAGGGGCTTTGGCGGCGGGCCACGTCCCGGACGTGCTCGCGGGTGGCCTCCCAGTCCTGGGTGGGCGTGGTGGTCACCAGGGTGATGTGGGCCGGCACCACGTCCGCGAGGGGATCCCCGAAGGAAGCCCGCCAGCGCTGCAGCTCCTCAGCCACCTCCGGCGGGAAGCCCAGGATGACTCCTACGCTGATGTCTTCTGTGCGGGACGGCCCATGCCCGGCCGCGCCGGTGTCCTCCGCTGGGTCGCCTTGGGGGTTACCGGTCCTTCCCGCTGCCTGAGAGGAGCGGGAGCCTTCCCTTGCGGTGACTTTGCTGGACGGCATGGCGCTAGCGGACTCCAG
Organism: Arthrobacter sp. Soil_C_49; assembly: GCF_057656635.1. Classification (NCBI taxonomy): domain Bacteria; kingdom Bacillati; phylum Actinomycetota; class Actinomycetes; order Micrococcales; family Micrococcaceae; genus Arthrobacter; species Arthrobacter sp. Soil_C_49. The sequence goes on along the minus strand of NZ_JBDGJZ010000004.1, from coordinate 230,940 downwards.
CGAGGGAGAAGGACGGGAGGAAGCCCATGCGCTCATACACCTGGCCGAGGGTCACGGAGGCGATTTCCCGGGCGCGCTCGGCGCCGTGGGCCAGCAGCCGGTCCAGTTCAGCCGGGTCCGCCATGAGCTCGTTGGTGCGGTCGCGCAGCGGCGTGACGAACTCCACCACCACCTCGGCCAGGTCAACCTTCAGATGGCCGTACATCTTGCCCTGGTACTCGGCTTCGAGCTCGGCGACGGACTTGCCGGTGAGGGAGGAGTAGATGGTGAGCAGGTTCGAGACGCCCGGCTTTTCCTCCTGGTCAAAACGGATCTCCGTGCCGGCATCCGTGACGGCGGACTTGATGCGCTTGGCGGCGATCTTGGGGTCCTCAAGCAGCTGGATGGCTCCGTTTGGTGACTCCCCGGTTTTGGACATCTTGGCGCTGGGGTTCTGGAGGTCGTAGATCTTGGCGCGTTCCTTCACGATGGTGGCCTCCGGGACCGTGAAGGTGGCCCCGAACTTCGTGTTGAACCGCTGCGCAAGGTTCCGGGTCAGCTCCAGGTGCTGGCGCTGGTCCTCCCCCACCGGCACGAGGTCGGTCTGGTACAGCAGGATGTCCGCGGCCATCAGGGTGGGGTACGCGAACAGTCCCAGGGTGGCGGCGTCGGCGCCGGACTTCTGGGTCTTGTCCTTGAACTGGGTCATCCGGGACGCTTCACCGAAGCCGGTGATGCAGTTCAGCGCCCAGGCCAGCTGCGCGTGCTCGGGCACGTGGGACTGGACGAAGAAGATGCTCTTGTCCGGGTCGATGCCGGCCGCGATGTACTGCGCTGCCACGATGCGGGTGCGCTTGGCCAGTTCCGCAGGGTCGAAGTCCACGGTGATGGCGTGCAGGTCCGGAATAAAGAACACAGCATCGTACTCGGCCTGCATGTCCACCCAGTTGCGGACGGCACCGATGTAGTTGCCCAGGTGCAGAGAATCGGCCGTGGGCTTGGCGCCGGAGAGGATGCGCTTTTTGGTGGCAGGGGAAGTCTGGGTAGTCATGGGGAGGAAACCTTCGGGGCTTAGAGCTGGTAGTCCACTACAAGCGGGGCATGGTCGGAGAAGCGGGTGTCCCACGAGGCCGCCCGGTCAACAACGGCCGAGATGGCGGAGGAAGCCAGCTCCGGGGTGGCCAGGTGGTAGTCGATGCGCCAGCCGGTGTCGTTGTCGAACGCCTTTCCGCGCTGGGACCACCAGGTGTAGGGCCCGTCAATATCACCGGCAAGGTTTCGGTGGACGTCCTGCCAGCCGATCTCCTCGCCGAAGAAGCGGTCGAAGTACACCCGTTCTTCCGGCAGGTGGCCCGCCTTCTTGAGGTTGGCCCTTGAGTTCCGGATGTCCCGGGGCGTATGGGCAACGTTGAGGTCGCCCACCACCAGGGCATGGTCACTGTGCTTGGTCAGCTCCGGCAGGCGCGTGCTCATCGCGTCCAGGAAGCGGAACTTGTCGTCCTGCTTCGGCGTGCCCACCTCGCCCGAGTGGACGTAGGCGCTGGCCACGGTGAGCTGGACCGGGCGTCCGGCGGCGTCGGCGAAGCGGAAATCGGCCTCGACCCAGCGGCCCGCCGTTGCGAAGTAGTCGTCGCCGATGCCGTTGCGGGTTTCCAGCGGCTCCTCGCGGGAGGCGATGGCGACGCCGGCACGGCCTTTGGCTTCTGCCTCTGCGTGCAGGATGTGCCAGCCTTCACCCAGCAGCTGCCGGACGATCGCGTCAGGGGCGCGGACCTCCTGGAGGCAAAGGATGTCCACTTCGCGCGGCTCCAGCCACGCCGCCATACCGTTCTTGAAGGCAGCCCGAAGGCCGTTGACGTTGACGGATGCGATGCGAAGGTGGTCCTTCTTCAATGCCGAGCTCACCCGCTCCACTCTAGTCGATGATGGTTCCGGTGACCGGCTCTCCGCTGCCGGAGGACTTGATCATGTCCCGGGCGTTCGTGGCGGTGATCTCGATGGTTTCCAGGGCCCGGTTGATGGTGTCCTGGTTGGCGGCGGCACCCTTGGCCCGCTCTTCTTCCACCACCCGGATCTGCACCTGGACGATCTTGAAGGAGTGGTCCAGCTTGAGGTCCCGGACCTCGTCCGCCTGGCTGCGCTCGGCAACAACCCGGGTTCCGCCCTGGTCCGCACCGGCGTACGGGCCCCGCCCGGCGGCCGTGGTGAAGGCATTCTGGGCTTCGGTGAGCTTCGCGCCGGCCTTCTTGGCCGCCTTCTGGATGCTGAAGACCACGAAGGACGCAAGGGCGAGCCAGAAGAAGGCGATGACGGCAACTACCCAGCCCACGACGTCGTTCTGGTTGGCGGCGAAGATCACAGCCACAACAAACGCGGTGACGAGGACCATCAGTCCCGGCCCGCTGATGCGGAACATCGAGAATCCGCCCCTGGCGGGTTTGGAGGATGACTTGGAGCTGCCCAGAGATCGCATACACCCATTCTCTCAAACGCCCGGGCATGCTCCCGCCGCCTTCCACCCCCGGCGAACGGGCTACTTGAGGAACAGCTGGCGCAGCCGCATGGTGGTGAGCAGCATGCCGGCGGCGGTCATGGCCAGGTAGTAGCCGATGTGGATGGGCGTGGCCGCGGTGAAGGTGCCCACGCTGATCTGTCGGAGCAATTCCACGCCGTGCCACAGCGGCATGGCCTGGATCAGCCATTGGATGGGCTGCGGGTACACGCCCAGCGGGTAGAAGGTGGCGCTGAACAGGAACATGGGCAGCATGATGAAGTTGATCCAGTCCATCTGCTGGAATGTCTTCAGGAAGCTCGTGATCCCCATCCCGATGCTGGCGAAGCCGAAGGCTATCAGCACCGACGCCGGGATCACCCGGAGAGCCCAGGGCGTAGTGATCAGGCCCATCACGCCCATCACCGCGGTGAAGCCAAGCGCGTACAGGAGCCCGCGCAGCAGGGCCAGGACTATCTCGCCCAGCGCAACATCCAGCGGCCCCAGCGAGGTGTACAGCATGCCCTGGTAGAGCTTGGCGAAGTTCATTTTGAAGAACACGTTCCAGGTGGAGTCGTACACGGCTCCGTTCATGGCCGAAACGGCCAGCAGGGCCGGGGCGATGTACGCGGCGTAGCTGATGTCCCCGCCACCCGGGCCCTCCACCGGGCCCACGATTGTGCCCAGACCCACTCCCATGGAGACCAGAAACAGGACCGGTTCGAAGAAGCCGGAGAGCATCACCAGCCAGTTGGTGCTCTTTGTCGCCAGCAGCCCGCGCGCAATCACCGCTTTGGCGTTGCGCGAATACAACGGGCCGAATGTCCTGGTGCGGGCCGCGTCCGCAGCGCTCTTCACCGGCAGTCCGGTGCTCATCTGCCCATCCTCACGGCAAACTGCCGCCGCGTGAGGAACCAGCCCGCCACCGCAAGGCCCGCCAGCACCACCACATGCAGAACAGTCAGCAGCGGCGGCTCCTGATAGCCGTAACTGAAGACCCGTCCCAGCTCGGTACCGTGCCAGATCGGGGAAATCCAACCAATCCACCGCACCGCCAGCGGTAGCGAGTCCAGCGGAAAGAACGTCCCGGAGAACAGGAACAGCGGCATCACAATAAAGCGCATCACCAGCGCGAACTGGCCCTTGTCCTCGGTGATCGACGCTGAATAGGCCATCAGCGGCAAGCCGAAGGAAAGCGCCGCCAGCGTGGCCACCAGGATGGTCACCCACCCCCACCCGCCGGGAGCAGCGCCGAAAAGGGCCACCGCAGCAAAATACACGGCCGACTGCAGCAGGAACCGCAGGGTCACCGCCATGACGTGCCCGGCAGCAATCTGCCGGGGCGTCAGCGGCGAGGCGTGCGGCCCGTAGTACGTCCGCCGCCACTTGAAGCCGGCCATCACCGGGAAGGTGAATTCGTTGGCGGCCGTCATGACCGCCGCGGAGACCAGCAGGGCGGGCGCCACGAACGTTACATACCCCACTCCCCCGAAGGCTCCTGCACCCTGCGCATCCACGAGGGTGGCCAGGCCCACGCCCATCGCGAACAGGTAGGCCACCGGGTGGCCCACGCTGTACATCAGGAGGGACCAGCTGTACCCCTTCATCACGCGGAGCACATGCTCCATGTAGTAGAAGGCACCCCAGCGGCGCGCCTTTGCCGCCGCTGCTGCAGGGCCGTGAGCGGCGGGACTCTGCGCCCGGACAGGCGCGCCGGCGTCGTCAGTCAACCAGGCTCCTGCCTGTCAGCCGAAGGAACACGTCTTCCAGCGAGGACCTGCGGACCAGCGATGTCAGCGGCCTCAGGCCGCGGGACGCCACCTGCTCAAGCGCCGACTCGCCGTCGTGCGTGTAGATCAGCACCCGGTCCGGCAGGACTTCCAGGCGCTCCCCGATGCCATCCAGCTCGGCGGCGATGGTGGTGTTCCGCTCGGAACCGAAGCGCAGCTCCACCACCTCACGGGTGGAGTGGTCGCGGATGAGCTGCGCCGGCGACCCCTCGGCCATGATGCGGCCCTTGTCCACCACGATCAGCCGGTCGCAGAGCTGTTCGGCTTCGTCCATGTAGTGGGTGGTGAGGATCAGCGTGACCCCTTGTTCCTTGAGCCGGAACAGACGGTCCCAGAGTATGTGCCGGGCCTGAGGGTCCAGGCCGGTGGTGGGTTCGTCCAGCAGCAGGATGCGTGGTTCGTTGATCAGCGAGCGGGCAATGGTCAGCCGCCGCTTCATGCCGCCGGACAATGCGTCCACCTTGGACTTCGCTTTGTCGGTCAGCTGCGCGAACTCAAGCAGTTCGTCAGCCTTGGGCTTCAAATAGCTCATGGGCAGGCCGAAGTACCGGCCATACACCAGGAGGTTGTCGCGGACCCGGAGCTCCTCGTCCAGGTTGTCCTGCTGCGGCACCACGCCAAGATGGGCCCGCACCTCCGGGCCGTGCAAGTCGGGGTCAAGGCCCATGATGTGCAGGCTGCCGGAGGTGCGGCCGGTGACACCGCCGATCATCTTCATGGTGGTGGATTTGCCGGCTCCGTTGGGCCCCAGCAGGCCAAAGGACTCCCCTGCCGGGACGCTGAAGGAAATACCGTCCACAGCGGCCACATCGCCGTACTTCTTGGTCAGGTTCTCGGCCGTGACGACAGTGCGGGGCGCGTCCCGGCCACCCGCCCGGGCAGCGGAGGGAAAGATGGCTTCGTTGTGCACCTCCGCAGACTAGCGGGGCTTTTGGCTCTGCGGAAGCGTCCGGGGTAACGCACCTGTGTTAAATACGACGGCGGCACACACCTTGCCGGGTGCGTGCCGCCGTCGGGCTGCTTGCTTTACTCGCCTAGGCGATGCCCGCCTTGCGCTCCGCGGCTTCCACCACGTTGGTCATCAGCAGTGCAACGGTCATCGGGCCCACGCCGCCGGGGTTCGGCGAGATCCAGCCGGCCACCTCGGCAGCGGCGGGATCGATGTCGCCGTGTACCTTGCTCTTACCCGTCTCGGGGTCGGTTTCCCGGGTGACACCGACGTCCAGCACGGCAGCGCCGGGCTTAACGTCTGAGGCCTTGACGATGTGCTTGGCGCCGGCCGCACCCACGATCACGTCCGCCTGGCGCAGCAGCTCGGACATGTTCGTGGTGCCGGTGTGGGTCAGCGTCACCGTAGCGTTGATTTCGCGCCGGGTCAGCAGCAGGCCGATGGACCGGCCGATCGTCACACCGCGGCCAACCACCACCACGTGCTTGCCCTTGAGGTCATAGCCGTTGCGCAGGAGCAACTCGATGACACCGCGGGGTGTGCACGGCAGCGGCGAGGTGATCTTGCCGTTGACGTTGAGCACCAGCCGGCCGAGGTTGGTGGGGTGCAGGCCGTCGGCGTCCTTGTCGGGGTCGATCCGCTCAAGGATGGCGTCGGTGTCCAGGTGCTTGGGCAGCGGCAGCTGCACAATGTAGCCGTGGCAGGCGGGGTCAGCATTGAGTTCGTCAATGAGGGCCTCAACCTGCTCCTGGGTGGCATCGCCGGGAAGCTCGCGCTGCATGGAGTTCATCCCGATCTCCACCGACTGTTTGTGCTTCATGGACACATACAGCTGGGAGGCGGGGTCCGCGCCCACCAGCACGGTGGCGATGCCGGGGGTGATGCCCTGGGCCTTCAGGGCAGCCACACGCTCGGTCAGTTCGGCTTTGATGGCCCCGGCTGCTGCGCGTCCGTCAAGGATCCGGGCAGTCTTGGTCGCTTCAGTCATGGGGGTCACCACTGCTCGTGCTGGGGGTAGAGCGGGAAGTCGGCGGCGAGCTTGTCGACGCGGGCCTGCAGGGACTCGACGTCGGCGCTGGTGCCGGCCTTCAGCGCGGTGGCGATGATCTCGGCCACCTCGGTGAACTCGGCGGCACCGAAGCCGCGGGTGGCCAGGGCCGGGGTGCCGATGCGCAGGCCGGAGGTGACCATCGGGGGGCGCGGGTCGAACGGAACGGCGTTACGGTTGACGGTGATGCCCACGGAGTGCAGGAGGTCTTCCGCCTGCTGGCCGTCCAGCTGGGAGTTGCGCAGGTCAACCAGGACCAGGTGAACATCGGTGCCGCCGGTCAGGACGGAGACGCCGGCTTCGGCGACGTCGGCCTGGTTGAGGCGGTCGGCGATGATTTTCGCGCCTTCCAGGACGCGCTCCTGGCGCTCCTTGAATTCCTCGGTTCCGGCAATCTTGAAGGCCACGGCCTTGGCCGCGATGACGTGCATGAGCGGGCCGCCCTGCTGGCCCGGGAAGACGTTGGAGTTCAGCTTCTTGGCCCACTCCTGCTTGGCCAGGATCACACCGGAGCGCGGACCGGCGAGGGTCTTGTGCACGGTGGAGGTGACGACGTCGGAGTGCGGCACCGGGCTGGGGTGCAGGCCGGCAGCCACCAGGCCGGCGAAGTGCGCCATGTCGGTCCAGAGCAGTGCGCCCACCTCATCCGCGATGGAGCGGAAGGCGGCGAAGTCCAGGTGGCGCGGGTAGGCGGACCAGCCGGCGATGATGACCTGCGGCTTTTCGGCGATGGCCTGCTCACGCAGCTTGTCCATGTCGATGCGGAAGTTGTCTTCCTCCACCTGGTAGGCAGCCACGTTGTAGAGCTTGCCGGAGAAGTTCAGCTTCATTCCGTGCGTCAGGTGGCCGCCGTGAGCCAGGGAGAGGCCCAGGATCTTGTCGCCGGGGGTGATCATGGCCGACAGCGCGGCGGCGTTGGCCTGCGCACCGGAGTGCGGCTGGACGTTGGCGTACTCGGCGCCGAAGAGTGCCTTGACCCTGTCGATGGCCAACTGCTCGGCAACGTCAACGTATTCGCAGCCGCCGTAGTAGCGGCGGCCCGGGTAACCCTCAGCGTACTTGTTGGTGAGGACTGAGCCCTGAGCCTCCATGACGGCGCGGGGGGCGAAGTTTTCGGAGGCAATCATTTCCAGGGTGCCGCGCTGGCGGCCGAGCTCCTGGTCCAGGACTGCGGCGATTTCAGGGTCAAGCTCAGCCAGCGGCTGGTTGCTGACGGCGGTGGTTGAGGTGGCTGTAGTAGTCACGAAGAACTCCTGGCTAGGGATACGGGCACTGCTAAGGTCAGGCTACCGGCTGGCACGCTGCCACACCGCTTATGACGGTCCGTGGAAGCGCGGGCATGGCGCTGCAATACTGACGTGTGCAGCCCCAATTTCCGGCAAGACATGACCCTCGGCCCAGGCGTACGATCCGTGGTCTTCGTGATTGCCGCTCCCTGGTGGTTAGCCACCCAACGCCAGTTGCGACCTTCCCAGCGTACCAAATCCCGGCCCGGCTGCGCGGGTAGGCTTGTACGCGTGAGTGAAGAGCAGCTGAACCAAGCGTACGTAGTAACCCTGTCCTGCCCGGACCGCCCGGGAATCGTCCACGCGGTCACCGGAGCCCTGCTGGTGGCGGGGTGCAATATTACGGATTCGCAGCAGTACGGCAGCCCCGCCACAGGCAACTTCTTTATGCGCGTGGAGGTCACCACGCCGGCCCCCGCCTCCGAGCTTCGGGCCGCCCTGGAGCCGGTGGCCGGGGCGTTCGGAATGCAGTGGAGCCTCAACGCGGTGGGCCAGAAAGTCCGCACGCTGGTAATGGCCAGCACCTCCGCCCACTGCCTCAACGACCTGCTGTTCCAGCAGCGCTCCGGTACCCTTCCCGTTGAAATCCCCGCCATAGTGTCCAACCACCAGGACCTCGCCGGGCTGGCCGAGTTCTACGGCATCCCGTTCCACCACATTCCGGTCACCAAGGACACCAAGGTCCAGGCGGAGGACAAGCTCCGGGCCATCATCGCCGAGCACGACATTGAACTGACCGTCCTGGCCCGGTACATGCAGATCCTCTCCGACGAGCTCTGCACCGACCTCACCGGCAAGGCCATCAACATCCACCACTCGTTCCTGCCGTCCTTTAAAGGTGCGAAGCCGTACCACCAGGCCCACGCCCGCGGCGTGAAGCTGATCGGGGCCACGGCCCACTACGTGACGGCCGCCCTGGACGAAGGTCCCATCATCGAACAGGAAGTGATCCGTGTGGACCATGCCCGCACCCCGGAGCAGTTCGTTCAGATGGGCAGGGACGTGGAAGGCCGCACGCTGGTCCAGGCGGTGCAGTGGCACGCGGAGCACCGGGTGCTGCTTGATGGGAACCGGACTGTCGTCTTTAACTAGCCGTTGGGGGCGGGGGCCGATGTCCTAGGCTTGGGCCATGGCTCCTCTCTACCCCTTCGCCGGGAACACTCCGGCCGTCCATGATTCAGCTTTCGTTGCCCCCACGGCGTCGATCATCGGCAACGCCACCCTTGCCGCGGACTCCAGCGCCTTCTATGGCGTCTCCGTCCGCGCTGATACTGCGGCCATCTCGGTGGGCGCCGGCAGCAACCTGCAGGACAACGTGGTGCTGCACGCGGACCCCGGCTTCCCCTGCACGGTGGGCGAACGGGTCAGCGTGGGGCACGCCGCCGTCGTCCACGGCTGCACTGTGGAGGACGACTGCCTGATCGGCATGGGCGCGACAGTACTTAACGGCGCGGTGATCGGCGCCGGCTCGCTTGTGGCGGCCGGCGCCGTAGTGCTCGAAGGCACGGTGGTTCCGCCCCGCTCGCTCGTGGCGGGCGTCCCCGGCAAGGTGCGCCGCGAACTCACCGATGAAGAGTACGACGGCGTCCGGGCCAACGCGGCGCGCTACGTGGAGTTAGCGGCGAAGCACCGGGAACTTCACGCCTAGTCCCCACCCGCTCCCTAACCTCGCAGGCTCGGCCAGGGAACCCTGCGGGCGTGGGCCCACAGGCTCAACCACCGGACCTAGTCGAGGCTGATGGGGCCGATCTCGTCCAGCAGTTCGCCGGGTCCGGGGTTGGAAGGAGCCGAGGCGCCGCCGAGGTGGCTCAGCACTCCCCACACTGCGTTCAGGCCCGTGGTCACGGCGCCCTCGGCCCAGCCGGCCGTGAAGGAAACGTCGTCCCCGGCCAGGAAGATCCCGCGCTGGGATTCGGGCAGCCTGTCCTGCTTGAAGTGGGTGAACAGCCGCTGCTGGTAGCGGTAGTGCCCAGGCAGGTTGGCTTTGAACGCGCCCATGAAGTTGGGGTCGGCCTCCCAGGAGACAGTGATGGGCTGGCCCACGATGTGGCTGGCGATGTCCACCCCGGGGTAAATCTGCTCAAGCGAATGCAGCATCAGTTCCACCCGCTCGTCCGCGTCCAGTGCCAGCCACTTCAGTGCGTCGTCGTTCCACGTGTAGGAGAGCAGGATGACGGCGGGCTGGTCCGGGCCGTTGTCCAGCAAGTAGGTGGCGCGGTTCAGCCGGTCTGTGAGGGTCATCGAGAGGACCTCGTTGCCGGTGTCCGGGTCGATGTCCTTCCAGAACGGCCGGTCCACCATCACAAACGTCTTGGAGGACTGCATGTAGTGCGAGCGCTCGATGGCCGTCCAAAGTTCCGCCGGGAACAGGGCCTCCTCCGTATGGATCCGGGTGGACAGGAGCCAGGACTGGCAGGTGGTCACCACTGCCGGGTAGCTGGCCTCGCGGCCCCAGCGTTCACGGATCCGCAGGTTTCCGTCCGGGTCCCGGCTGATCCTGCCCACGGCGCCGCGGGGCGAACCGGAATGGAGCGACGACAGCGACGTCCCTTCCGGCCAGTGGGCCATGCCCGATGGCGCGTGATGCCAGAGTGCCTCGGGCAAGCGCTGCGCTCCCCCGCTGATGAGCCGGTGCTGGTCGTCAGCGTCCGTGTACACCACGCGCAGGATTTCCAGGATGGAGTTGGGGAAATCGGTGTCCCAGCCGCCGGTGCCGAAGCCCACCTGGCCAAACGCCTCCCGGTGCGCGAACCCTGCCTTCTTGAAGGAGTCGCTGGCGGCGATGAAGCCGTAGAACGTCTGCTCGTCCATCAGCGGCAGCAGTTCGTTCCACAGTTCTTTGATCCGGCCGGTATCCCTGGCCCGGATGGCCTGCTGCATCTCGGCGAACTTGGCCCCGTCATTGACGGCCGCTTTCCAGGCGTCCGCCACTTCACGGAAGAACGGGGGCAGGTCGCCGGGCTTTTCCGCATAATGCTTCTGGCCTGCCAACTCGATCACGGTGCTGGACGTTGCCGGGGACAACGGGTTCGGGAACTCCTCGGTCTCCAGGCCCAGCAGGTCCACATAGTGGTAGAACGCCTTGCCGGATTCCGGGAACCGCATGCCGCCAAGGTCGGCCACCACGCCAGGCGCGGCAGGGAACGAGGCAGTGCGCAGGCGCCCGCCGATCCGGTCCGCTTCATACACCACCGGCCGCAGCCCCAGCTTCATCAGCTCATACGCGGTGACCAGGCCTGACAGACCCGCCCCAATCACGGCAACCTCAGCGCCCAGCAGTTCGGGCGGCACAGACCCCAGCCCGTCCGGGTGCGCCAGGTAGTGGTCATAGCTGAACGGGAAGTCCGGGTTCAGCATGGTGATGGGACCGGCCGCGGCCCCGCCGGCACCCGGAGCCGCGGCGGGGGCGGCTGAGGTGCTGGACGGGTCGGAGGCCGGCAGTTCGGTGGCGATGGTCATGGAAGTTCTGCCTTCGTCGGTTCGGGGGTTTGCTCAGGTGAAAGTTTCGGTCCGGACAGCTCGCGGTATTCGTCGTTGCTCAGTGCCGCCACCTTGGAGTTGCGGCGCCCATAGCCAAAGTACGCCGCCACGCCCACCAGCATCCAGAGGGCGAAGACCACCCAGGTGTCAGCGCCGAGGTTGGCCATCAGATAGGCGCACATTGCGGCGCCCAGGATGGGTGTCAGCGGGAAGAACGGCACGCGGAAGGTGCGCTCCAGTTCGGGCCGGGTGCGGCGGAGGTAGATCACGGCAAGGTTCACCAGGGCGAAGGCAAACAGTGTGCCGATGCTGGTGGCATCCGCGAGGGCGCCGAGCGGGACCAGCCCGGCGGTGAGTGCGACGGCGGTTCCCACCAGGAGTGTGCCGGCCACGGGGGTGCCGGTGCGGCGGGAGACGCGGCCAAAGATCTGGGGAATGAGTCCGTCGCGGGCCATGGAGAGCAGGATGCGGGTCTGCCCGTAGAGGACCGTGAGGACGATGCTGGCGATGGCCAGCACGGCTCCCACCGCGAAGACCAGGGCGATCCACGGCTTGCCGGTAATCTCCTCGAGGATCTTCACCAGGGCGGCCTCTGTGCCGTCGAACCAGCCCCAGGGCCGGGCACCGATCGCGGCGACGGCAACCAGGACATAAATGGTGGTGACGATCAGCATGGACAGCATGATGGCCCGCGGCAGGTCACGTTTCGGGTTCCGGGCTTCTTCACCGGCCGTGGAGGCGGCGTCGAAGCCGATGTAGGAGAAGAACACCCGGGAGGCGGCGGCCGAGACGCCGGCGGCGCCCATGGGCAGCAGCGGTTCGAAGTTGCCGGCGTTGAAGGCGGTGAAGGCCACGGCGCAGAAGAACAGCAGGATGCCCACCTTCACCACCACGATGGCCGTGTTGATCCAGGCACTTTCCTTCGCACCGCGGACCAGGAGGATGGTGGCAAGCACCACGATGACCATGGCGGGAATGTTCACCACGCCGCCATCGCCCGGCGGCTGGGACACGGCGTCGGGAAGGACGGCACCGAACACCGCGAGGGCCTCGTTGACATACTGTCCTGCGCCCACGGCAACTGCAGCCACGGACACCGCGTACTCCAGCACCAGGCACCAGCCGCAGATCCAGGCCATTCCTTCGCCCATGGTGGCGTAGGTGTAGGAGTAGCTGGAACCGGCCACGGGCACCAGCCCGGCCATCTCCGCGTAGGACACTGCGGACAGGAGTGCGGCCAGGCCCGCAATGGCGAAGGAAATCCAGATGGCCGGCCCTGCCAGGGGTACGGATTCACCCAGGATCACCAGGATGCCTGTGCCCAGGGTGGCGCCCACGGAGATCATGGTCAGCTGGAGGACGCCGAAGCTGCGGAGCAGGCGGGGGCCGCCGTTGGCGCTTTCCGCCTCGCTGACCATCTGCCCGATGGGCTTGCGGCGCAGGAGCTGGGCGCCCAGAGCGGGACGGGCGGCCGGCCCGGCCGGTGGCCGGCCGGAGAGTGTAGGCACAGTCATCGTTGACGTCCGTTCTTTTCGTTGGCTGCTGAAACTGGTTTCCCCTCATTCACAGTAGGGCTGTGAGCCGCATCTCAGCCAGTGCAAAGTGACCTATAGTGATCATCCATGAGACGTAATGCACCAACGGTGGACGCCAGCCCGGATCAGTTGGACGCTGTCACCCTGGGACAGTTCCTGGACGCGTTGCCGGCAGCGGTGGCAGTGGTGCACGATGCCGGCAACCGCCACGTGCCCCTGCGCTGGGTGGAGCCGAGCGAGTTGGAGGATCCCACTCCCTACCTGCTTGACGGGGAGTTCGTACTCACCGCGGGCCTGCCGTTCCGCGGCGGCGGGAACGGCGACGGAGCCGCCGACCCAAGCGGCGCTGCCTCGCGGGCCGGGGAGTATGTCCGCCGGCTCGTCCAGGCAGGAGTTGCCGCACTGGGCTTCGGTCTGGAGCCCTATTACGACGCCGTCCCAGACTACGTGCTGGCCGCGTGCCGGCAGCAGGGGCTCACCTTGGTGGAGGTTCCTGCCAGCGTCCCGTTCGCTGCACTGGGACTGGAGTTCTCCAAACTGCTGGAGTCTGGCAATGCACAGGTCTTCCGGCAGCTCGCGGAAACCAACCGCCACCTGATGCGCGCGGTCCTCTCGGCCCGGCCCGAGCATGAACTGCTGGCGGCGCTGACACAGCGCGTGCCGGTGTGGGCAGTCCTGTTTGGCGCGGACGGGCGCGTGCGCGCCCGGGCGGGTGCCGCCGTCGAACCTTCCCAACTTCAACCCCTCCTCAAGAAGCTCCTCACCGGCAGCGGACCCCGCGTGGAAACAGAAACGTCCGATGCCCCCGGCTCGGCGCTGGTGTTCGGCCATCCCCTGCGGAGCAGCAAGGACGCCACCCTGGGCAGCCTGGTACTCGGCGCGGAAAAGCCGCTGACCCCGGCCCAGAACAGCGTGGTCTCGTCGGTCGTCGGACTCCTGGAACTGCTGGTCCGCCAACGCACCAGCGGGTCCCTTGCCCCCAGCCAGCTCGCCACCGCCCTGCTGCTCCATCCCGAGACGTTGGCCGGGGGCAACACCCGCCAGCTGAACGGACTCAAGGACCTGTTGGCGCAAAGCGTGGCCGGAACCCGTTCGGGCCAGGTCCGTGTGGTGCAGGGGATCCGGGCGGCAGATGCTCCGGCTGCCGACGACGGGCCGGTCCGGGAACTGCTGCAGTGGCGGCGCCTGTTCGACAGCAAGATGGTGGAGCTGACCGACTACGGCTTCACTGCCGTGACCCGGTTGAAGGTGGATGAGCAGCTGCTGGCCGAGGTGGAGCAGCTGGGGTGGCGCCTGGTAGTGGGTGATCCCGCCGAACTGCCAGGCTTGGAAGCGGCCTACCGGCGCGCGTCATCACTGCGGCCCCGGGTGGCCGCTACCGGCACAAGCGCCCGGGTGGAAGAGGTGACATGGTCCGTGACCGGCCTGCTCGGCAGGGAGGCCGGCGGCATGCTGGCAGCCCGGCTCCTGGCGCCGGTGCTGGAGCTGGAGCCCGAACGGCGTGACGCCCAGCTCCGTATCCTCCGGCAGTGGCTCGCCGCAAACGGAAGCTGGGACGCCACGGCGAAGGAGCTGGGCATGCACCGGAACAGCGTGCGCCGCCAGATCAATGCCATCGCCGAACTGCTGGACATGGACCTTGGCCAGGCCCAGTCCCGTGCCGAGCTGTGGATTGCCCTGCAGTACGAGGACGTCCTGCCCGGCCTGAACGGTCAGGAGTCCCAGGACCGGTAGAGGTCCGGCCGGCGTTCGGCGAGGTAAGGCACTTCATTGCGGGCCCGGGCAGCAGACCCTTCGTCCACCTCGGCGTAGATGAGCTGGGACTCTTCCCCCGCTGCCGCCAACAACGCACCATCCGGGCCGGCAATCACGCTGCCGCCGAGGAACCGGCACCCCTCTTCGGCGCCGGAGTGGTTGGCGTAGGCCACTGTCAGCTGGCTTTCCAGCGCCCGGGCCCGCAGCAGGACCTGGGGAACGTCGTCGAACCCGTGGGCCAGCGCGGTGGGAACCAGGAGGAGTTCGGCGCCGGCCACGGCAGCAGCCCGGACCGCCTCAGGGAATTCGACGTCGTAGCAGATCACCATGGAGGTGGGGATCCCGTTGAAACGTACGACGCCGGGAGGCTGGGCCGCCGGGCTGAAGGCCGCCCGCTCCTCGGGGCCGAAGAGGTGCACCTTGTCATAGGTGAGCAGGCTGGCTCCCTTTGCATCGAGCAAGGTTGCGCTGATGTGCCACTCCCCCTCCGGGGTGAGCCGGGGAACGCTGTACACGAGGCCGATCCTGTGGCGCCGGGCTATCCCTGCCAGCCTGCTGCGAAGCTCCGGCAGGCCGGCGGGGTCCAGTTCCGCCCGGACCCGGCGGGGCGCATAGCCGGTGGGAAAAAGTTCCGGCGTCACCAGGACTGCCGCCCCGGCCGCAGCTGCGGTACCGGCCGCTTCGTCGATGGCGGCGCAATTGGCATCGGGATCCATCACAACAGCATTTGCCTGCAGGAGCGCCAGCAACACCGCGGCCACCTTCCGTCGTCGGAACGGCCAGCATAAGGAAGGCCTGACATCAGAGTAGCCATGCCGCGCAGCCTGCACCGAGGGCCATTTGCACCTCTCCGCCCATCGCAGCGGGCAGATCATCCCGTTCCATTTGTTCTTGCCGCCGAGCCACCTTGCGTTAACTTCTTGACTACAAGAGTGCGGATGGGGCAATCTTCTAAGCATGCCCGCAACTTCGCGCTCAACGAGGAGCAAGCCTAAGAATCCCGGCTCCCAGTCGGCCCTGAGGCAACTTAACCAGCAACGGATTATCGAGACGCTGATGGGCGGCCCGTCCACGCAGGCGGAGCTGGCCCGGCAGACCGGGCTGTCCACCGCAACGGTCTCCAACATCGTCAAAATCATGCTGGATTCGGGCCTGGCGTCCACCGAGCCCATCACCAGCTCGGGCCGGCGGGCGCTCAATGTCAGGCTCAACAGCAATGGGGCGGTGGCGGTAGGAATCGACTTCGGCCGCAGGCACCTGCGCGTCGTCCTGGCGTCGCTCAGTTACCACGTCATCGCCGAGGAATCGGTTGCGCTGCCGCTCGGCCACCAGGCCGAGGAGGGCATCCAGGCCGCAGTGGTCCTGCTCGAGAAACTCCTGCAGGAAAGCGGTATCGCGCGCAGCGCAGTGGTGGGTGCAGGCGTCGGAATCCCCGGTCCGATTGACCGGCGCAGCGGCACCGTGGCACAAGGCGCCATCCTGCCCGAGTGGGTGGGAATCAATATCCTCCAGCACCTCGAGGACCGGCTCAAAATCCCCGTGTTTATTGACAACGACGCGAATCTCGGAGCCTGGTCGGAGGTGACCTGGGGCCAGCACACCGGGGTCAGCAACCTGCTGTTCTTGAAGATTGGATCCGGCATCGGTGCAGGCCTCATCCTCAACGGCGCACCCTACTACGGCAACGTGGGTATCACCGGCGAGATCGGCCATGCCACCATCCACGAGCAAGGGCTGGTGTGCCGCTGCGGGAACCGCGGTTGCCTTGAAACCATCGCTTCCACCACCACCATGATCGAGCTCCTGAGCCGCGGCGAAGACCGGCCCATGACCCCTGCGGACATCGTCCGGAAGGCGCTGGCCAGGGACTCGGCAACGCTCCGGGTCCTCGACGACGCCGGGCTCGCCGTCGGCCGCGCGCTGGGCAACGTTGCCAACCTCATCAATCCCGAAGTCATCGTGGTGGGCGGGCCCCTCGCCGGCCTCGGCCACCTGCTCCTGGACCCCATCAAGAGGGGGCTGGTGCGGCATGCAGTCCCCGTCATCGGGGAGACCACCACCATCACCATGTCCTCCCTGGGAGACCGGGCCGAAGCCCTGGGAGCGGCCGCCCTGGTGTTCCAGCACGCCGGCATCCGCAAAACCTAGACCGTTTCGTTATCCGGGATATGCGTTAAAGACTTGACGACAACCGGAGTGATCCAGTTTACTTTTTCATCAGACGGCCCTGCGCTTTGCCGGCCGGACAAAGAAGTCATTGCATTGGAGGGTTAGGGCAATATGACGTCCCAGACCACGCAGACGGACCCGATCATCCTCGAGATGCGGTCCATTACCAAGGAATTCCCGGGCGTTAAAGCGTTGGATAACGTAAGCCTGCGGGTCAAGGCCGGCGAGATCCACGCCATCTGCGGCGAGAACGGCGCCGGCAAGTCCACCCTGATGAAGGTTCTCTCGGGCGTTTACCCGTACGGAAGCTACGACGGCGATATTGTTTACCAGAGCCAGGTCCAGCAGTTCAGGGATATCCGGGCCAGCGAACACGCCGGCATTGTGATCATCCACCAGGAACTCGCATTGATCCCGGAGCTCTCCATCATGGAGAACATCTTCCTGGGCAACGAACCCACCAAGCGCGGCATCATCGACTGGGCCGAAGCCCGGCTGCGTTCCTTGGATCTCCTGGCCCGGGTGGGCCTGCGCGACGACCCGGACACCCCCGTCAAGGAAATCGGCGTCGGCAAGCAGCAGCTGGTGGAGATTGCGAAGGCACTGAACAAGTCCGTGAAGATCCTGATCCTGGACGAACCCACCGCCGCACTGAACGAATCCGATTCCCAGCACCTGCTGGACCTGATGCTCGGCCTGAAAGCCAAAGGCATCACGTCCATCATCATTTCGCACAAGCTCAACGAGATCGAGCAGATCGCCGACTCCATCACCATCATCCGCGACGGCAAATCCATTGAGACCCTGGACGTCAAGGCCGACGGCGTGGACGAGGACCGCATCATCAAGGGCATGGTGGGCCGGACCCTGGAATCCCGGTTCCCGGACCACACGCCCAAAATCGGCGAAGTCCTGTTCGAGGTCAAGAACTGGACCGTGGGCCACCCTCAGATCCAGGACCGCCTCGTGTGCAAAAACTCCAGCTTCTTCGTCCGCCGCGGCGAGATCGTTGGCTTCGCCGGGCTGATGGGCGCCGGCCGCACCGAGCTTGCCAGGTCCGTGTTCGGCCGGTCCTACGGGCGGTTCATCAGCGGCCACATCTACAAGGACGGCAAGGAACTGGTCCTCAAGAACGTCCGGCAGGCCATCGACGCCGGGCTGGGTTACGTCACCGAGGACCGCAAGTCGCTGGGCCTGAACCTGCTGGACGACATCAAAACCACCACCGTGGCGGCCAACCTGCGCAAGATCAGCCGCAACTCGGTGGTGGACCCGAACCAGGAATTCACGGTGGCGGAGCAGTACCGCAAGTCGCTGCGCACCAAGACCCCGTCCGTGGAGGAAGGCGTGGCCAAGCTCTCCGGCGGCAACCAGCAGAAGGTGGTCCTCGCCAAGTGGATGTTCACCGATCCGGATCTGCTGATCCTGGACGAACCCACCCGAGGCATTGACGTCGGCGCCAAGTACGAGATCTACGGCATCATCCAGCAGCTGGCCAACCAGGGCAAGGGAGTGATCGTCATTTCCTCGGAGCTCCCCGAGCTCCTGGGCCTGTCAGACCGCATCTACACGATCTTCGAAGGCGCCATCACCGGTGTCCTGAACAAAGACGAGGCCAGCCAGGAAAGCCTGATGAAACTGATGACCTCCGCCCGCAAAGCCGCCTGACCCTCTGGATCACCCAGAACCTTCCGGACACAAGGACTGAAACAATGAACGCCCTCAAGAAGCTATTTGGCGGCAACACCCGCCAATTCGGCATGATCTTCGCCCTGGTGGCCCTGATCGTCTTCTTCCAGATCGCCACCAGCGGCCGGACCCTCACCCCCGGCAACGTCATCAACCTCTTCAACGGCAACTCCTACATCCTGATCCTGGCCATCGGCATGGTGCTGGTGATCATCGCCGGCCACATCGACCTCTCGGTCGGTTCCGTGGCCGCGTTCGTCGGGGTCACCGTGGCACTGGCCATCCGCGACTGGGGTATCCCCTGGTACGCCGGCGTGCTCCTGGGCCTGGTGCTCGGCGCGGTGATCGGGGCATGGCAGGGCTGGTGGACAGCGTACGTAGGAATACCCGCCTTCATCGTCACCCTGGCCGGCATGCTGCTGTTCCGCGGCTTCAACCAGTTCGTGGGCAAGTCCAACACCATCCCGGTCCCCAACGACTTCCAGTACCTCGGATCCGGCTACCTCCCGGAGGTAGGCCCCAACACCGGCTTCAACAACCTCACCCTGCTGCTGGGCATCGCGGCCGCCGCGTTCGTGGTGTGGGGTGAGCTGCGCTCCCGTGCCCGCGCCAAGGCCCTCGGCGCCGAGGTACCTGAAATGTGGGTTACAGCGCTGAAGCTGGTCCTGGTCTGCGGCGCCATTCTTTACGCAACCTACCTTTTCGCCACCGGCCGTCCGGGCACTTCCTTCCCCATCCCCGGCCTGATCCTGGCCGTCCTGGTCCTGATCTACGGCTTCGTCGCCTCCCGGACCATCCTGGGCCGCCACGTCTACGCCGTCGGCGGCAACCGCCACGCAGCCGAACTCTCCGGTGTCCAGTCCAAGAAGGTCAACTTCCTGGTCATGATGAACATGTCCATTCTTGCCGGCCTGGCCGGCATGATTTTCGTGGGCCGTTCCACCGCCTCGGGCCCGTTCGACGGCGTGGGCTGGGAACTGGACGCCATCGCGGCAGTCTTCATCGGCGGCGCAGCGGTTACCGGCGGTGTGGGCACGGTTGTCGGATCCATCATCGGTGGCCTGGTGATGGCAGTACTGAACAACGGCCTGCAGCTCCTTGGGGTCGGCGCCGACCTGACCCAGATCATCAAGGGCCTCGTGCTGCTGATCGCCGTCGCTTTCGACGTCTACAACAAGAGCCAGGGCAAGAGATCCATCATCGGCCTGCTGACCCAGAACTTCAACCGCCCCTCCGCAGGCGGCCCCAGCAACCCGCTCCAGCCGGACGAGACCACCTCCACCAAGGAAGCGATCGCCAGGGAAGCCTGAGCTTTGCGGCCTGAATAGCGTTACACCACTAAAAAGAAAGAGAACCAACAATGCGAATGATTGGTAAAGCAGGGAAGGCCGCAGCGGTAGCTGCTATCGCAGCACTGGCGCTGACGGGCTGTGGCCGCTCGGAAACCCCATCGGGCGGAGCGAGCGGAGGCGCAGGAGGATTCGAACAGAGCTCTTCCATCGGCGTCGCACTTCCGCAGAAGACCAGTGAAAACTGGGTCCTGGCAGAGAAGCTGTTCAACGACGGACTCAACGGCGCCGGCTTCAAAGCTGACGTACAGTTCGCCAACGGCGGCGTGTCCGAGCAGCAGAACCAGATCAGCGCCATGGTCACTAAGGGTGCCAAGGTCATCATCGTCGGCGCCATCGACGGCTCGCAGCTTGGCACCCAGCTCAAGCAGGCAAAGGATTCCGGCGCCACCATCATCGCCTACGACCGACTGTTGCTGAACACCGATAACGTGGACTACTACGTGGCCTACGACAACTTCAAGGTGGGCGAACTCCAGGGCCAGGCCCTGCTGGAAGGCCTCAAGGCCAAGAAGCCCAGCGGCCCGTACAACGTCGAACTGTTCGCCGGATCCCCGGATGACGCCAACGCCAAGGTCTTCTTCGACGGCGCGATGAGCGTCCTGAAGCCGAAGATCGACGACGGCACGCTGAAGGTACTGTCCGGCCAGACCAGCTTCGAACAGGCCGTTACCCAGGGCTGGAAGGCTGAAAACGCCCAGCGCCGCGCCGACACCCTGCTCACCGGCAGCTACACCAGCGAGTCCCTGGACGGCGTCCTCTCGCCGAACGACACCCTGGCCCGCGCAGTCCTGACCTCCGTCAAGGCCGCCGGCAAGCCGCTCCCCGTGGTCACCGGGCAGGACTCCGAGGTTGAGTCCGTCAAGTCCATCATGGCCGGCGAGCAGTACTCCACCATCAACAAGGACACCCGCAAGCTTGTTGAGCACGCCATCACCATGGTCAAGGACCTCCAGGCCGGCAAGACGCCTGAGGTCAACGACGACAAGTCCTACAACAACGGCGTCAAGACCGTTCCGGCCTACCTGCTGGAGCCGGTCATCGTTACCGCCGCGAACGTGAAGACCGCTTACACCGACGATCCGGTACTCGGCCCGATCACCAAGTAAAGCAACCTGAGCAGGAAAAGCCCGGTCCCCCACCTCACGGGGACCGGGCTTTTCCTTGCCTGCCGGTTGCGCTCCTATTGCTTGACAGTCAGTACGCCGGGACCGGTGAACTGGAGCGCGTGGTTCTTCACCGCCTGCGCCGTGGTGAATGCCTTGTAGCTGTAGGCATCGGCGGGGTCCCAGCCGACGTCGGTGGTGAAGTCCCAGCCGGTCCAGTCCGGGGCGGGTTCCCCACTGAGCTCGGCCTCCGCGAGCGCTTCCGCCCGGTTCTGTTCAAACGACGAGCGGGCGACCTGGTTCAGGTCGGCCTCGGCTCCGTTGAACCAGGACCCGGTGTCACTGAACCGGTGGCCGTTGTAGCTGCTGACCATCACGGACCCGTCAGCGCCGGGGCCGGTGTATTCGAAAGCATTGCGCTCGGAGAAGATGCGGGACTCGAAGCCGGCGCCGAGGAAGTAGCTGCTGCCGCCCTGGGCTTCACTGACCATCGGGTACTGCGGGTGGTCGGTACTGCCCACGAAGTAGTTGTTCAGGACATGGACCTGGCCGAACCGTACCCTCGGTCCCCGCTGCTGGATGTTCTCGAAGTAGTTCCCTATATAGCTGACCCGAAGTTTGCCGCCGTCCTTGTCCACGTGTTCGTCGCCCGAACCCAGCAGCATGGTCTTGTCATGGTTGGAGAGCCTGCTGTTGGAGATAGTCACGAAATCCGTACCGTCCTTGAGGTCCAGCAGGCCGTCATGCCGGTTGGCCCGCTTCCCGCGGAAGCCCATCGGAGCCTCACTGTCCGGGAACCGGCCGTCGGTAAGACGGACGTGGTCGATCCAGAGGTGGTCGGAGGTTACTGAGGAAACTGCGTCAAAGCGGGCATTCCAGGCGCCCTCCCCGTCGTCCGGTGACCAGGTGCTGAAGAAGTCCACCGGGGCCTCCACGCTGAGGTTCCGCATCACCACGTTGGTTGCGCTGAGGATCACGATGTTCGTGCCCACAAATCCCGAATCAGCACCCAGTCCGATCAAGGTGGTGTTGCTGGGCAGGCTCACCTCGATCTGCCGCTTCATATTGTTGCTGCCGGCCTGCCGCAACTGGCGCTGCTGCTTGCAGTAGTCGAACGTCTGGTCGCTCCAGACTTTCCCTTCGGGGCCGAAGCAGGACATGTACTTGTTGATGTCGTACCCGGGAGCGTAATCCTGCTCCCCCAGGATGCGTCCGTCAGCGGCCTGATTGCCGTCAATGGTGCCATTGATATAGATGATCTTCGGCGCTTTCGGCTCCCCATGATTAGCCAGCGCAGCCTTTAGGCCGGCCAGGGTACTCACCTCATAGCGGCTCTCGGCCGGTGCCCCCGCCCCGCCGTTGGTACCGCTTCCGACGGCGGCCCAGCCGGTGGGTGCCGCGTCATCAGCTTTGATAACACCTCCGCCGGTGGGAGCAGGAGTGGCTGCCCCAGGCGCCGCCACGGCCAGCCCTGCTGCGAGGGCCAGAGCGGAAGCGGAGGCAGCTACTCCGGCCCCTCGGCGGAGACTGCCGAAGCGGGAAACGAAGGTTCGAGTTCTTGTCTTGGACGTCATTGGCCTTATTTCCGGCATGCCAAACAGACCACATGCCTTGGTGAATGCGGGTCGGGATGGAAAGGATTACCAATCGGGAAAACCCTGAGAAAGCGGTTTCTTACGATGGTCATCTATTCTTACTGCGCCCGTGACAAGGCTGTCAAGAGTTCTTCACAGGTCAAACACAGCTTTGGCCGGTTGCCCGCACAGGATGCCGCACGAGAGTGGACCCGAAGCCGGCCTCCTGGGCCGGCACCGGACCATAGGAGTAACGTGAGCGTCCTTGCGCGCAGTGTAGGCAATGCCTTCAGAAACAAAGTCCGCACGGCAGCGGTTGTTGCCGTGCTGGCGGTTGCGATCGGCCTGGCTTTGGCCATGCTGGTGGCCAACCAGGCCGTCGCAGCCAAAGTCCAGGAGCTCAATGCCTCCGTCGGCACCGTACTGACCGTCAACCCTGCTGGAGGGCAGGGCTTTGAAGGCGGCGGCGAGCCCCTCACGGCAGAGCAGGCCGCAACTGCA
This sequence comes from Arthrobacter sp. Soil_C_49, assembly GCF_057656635.1. Classification (NCBI taxonomy): domain Bacteria; kingdom Bacillati; phylum Actinomycetota; class Actinomycetes; order Micrococcales; family Micrococcaceae; genus Arthrobacter; species Arthrobacter sp. Soil_C_49. The sequence goes on along the minus strand of NZ_JBDGJZ010000004.1, from coordinate 208,239 downwards.
GCCGCCGTCCCCAACGTCAGTGCCGTCGTCGGAACCCAGTCCCTCCGCCTCCGCAACGCCACCGAAGCTGCCGCACAGGCCGCCTCAGGAACCGGACCCGGCGCGGGCGGCGGGCAGGGCGGTCCCGGCGGACAGGCCTCGGCGACCCTCACCACCAGCCTCACCGCCGCCGTCGACGCCGGAACGCTCGGCGGGCGCAACCAGGCCGCCAACGGCGCAACGGGCACTGCGACCCAACCCGTCCGCTCGCTGCCGATCACCGCGACCGGCATCGGCGCGGAGGTGGACACCACCGGCAAGGCACTGAGCATCACGGAGGGCACCGGGCTCGGTGACTACACCGCGGAGTCCGCCAGCGCCCTGGTCGGAACCACGCTTGCAGCGAAGAACAGCCTCACGGTGGGGTCCACGTTCACCATCAACGACCATGCCTACACGGTGTCCGGCCTGTTCGACGCCGGCACCACGTTCGGCAACAACGCCGTTTACCTCACGCTTCCCACGGCCCAGACCCTCGCCGGACTTCCGGGTGAGCTCGCCAGCCTGATAGTGACAGTGGACTCGCTGGAGAACGTTGCATCCGCCAAGGCTGCCCTCGAAACGGCACTCGGCACAGACAAGGCCGACGTCACCCAGGGGCAAAACCTCGAGACCGCACTGAGCTCGCTGGGCAGCGTCAAAAACATTTCATTTATCGCCTTTATCGCAGCCCTCGGCACGGCCGGCCTGATCATCCTGCTGATCATGGTGATGCTGGTCCGCGAACGCCGCCGGGAAATCGGCGTCCTGAAAGCCATCGGCGCCCCCAACCGCACTATCGGCCTGCAGTTCGTCCTGGAAGCCTTGGTCCTCGCCGCGCTGGGAAGCGCCGTGGGCGCGGCCATCGCATCCTTCGCCAGCGGCGGGATCGCGTCGGCCCTGATCAGCACCAACAGCACCAGCACGACGGCGGCTCCCACCACGGGCCGCGGGGCCGCCATGGCCGGGGCTGCCGGAGGCGCCGGGATGCCGGGCGGCGGGTTCCCCGGGGGCCAGGGAGGACCCTTCGGCGGGGCAGCCCAGCTTGTCACGTCCGTCACGGCCAGCGCGTCGCCCGGTGTGATCGCGGCGGGCGTTGGCGCCGTCTTCGGCGTCGCCATCATCGGCGCGCTGGTCCCGGCGCTGCTCACTGCACGCATCCGTCCCATCGAAGTCCTGCGAGGAGAATAGCCATGATTGAAGTCAAGAACCTGGTCCGCACTTTCAACTCCGGCGACCGCACCATCAAACCGGTCAACGACGTCAGCTTCGAACTGGAACAAGGCACTCTCGCCTCCATCGTCGGTAAGAGCGGCAGCGGCAAAAGCACCCTGTTGTCCCTCCTCGGCGCCCTGGACAAACCCACCAGCGGGGACGTCGTCGTCAACGGCGTCAGCCTCGCGAGCATGCCTGACGCGAAACTCACCGAGTACCGCCGGCGGGACATCGGATTTGTGTTCCAGCAGTTCAACCTGATCCCCAACCTTTCGGCAGTGGACAACGTGATGCTGCCGATGGAGTTCGCGGGCATGCGTAAAGCCGCCCGGCTGCAGCGCGCCAAGGATCTGCTGGTGCAGGTCCAGCTGGATCCGGAGAAGCACGACCGGCGGATCAACCGGCTCTCCGGCGGTGAGCAGCAGCGGGTGGCCATTGCCCGGGCACTGGCGAACGAGCCCAAACTCATCCTGGCCGACGAACCAACGGGTAACCTCGACGAGCAGACCGGCGACCACATCATCGAACTCCTCAGCTCGCTCAGCCGGGACCACAACACCACCATCCTCGTGGTCACGCACGACCGCGCCCTGGCCAATAAAACAGACCGACGCTTCCGCCTGCAGCAGGGCAAGCTGGCCGAGGAACCCGTGCGGAGTCCGGTTGTAGCTGCCACAGCCTGACGGCAGGCCCCGAAACCGCCGGCCGGGAGCTCCGTCCGCCCCGGCCGGCACCTCCTTTACAACGCCCGCTCACTTATGGCCGCCCATCCCCCAACCCGGGCTCACAAGTGGCCGCCCATCCCCCAACGCTCCAGCGGGCCTGTGACAGGATTGCTCCATGAGCGCGCCTATCGCCAAGCCCTGGCTGTCCAGCCAATCCGACCCTGACCCCCGGTCCGCAACAGGAAAGCCCCTCCGTTGGGGCATCATCGCAACCGGCGGGATAGCGCGTTCAGTCTCGCAGGACCTTGCCCTGCTGAGTGACGCGGAGCTCTATGCCGTCAGTTCCCGGGGCCAGGACACCGCGGACGCCTTTGCGGTTGCTTATGACTTCGCGAAAGCTTACGGGGCCGACGGCGGTGTGCCCGGCTACCAGCGGCTGCTCGCCGATGACGCGGTGGATGTTGTGTACGTGGCGACCCCCCACGCGCAGCACTATGAGATCGTGCTCGCCGCCCTCAACGCGGGCAAGCATGTCTTGTGCGAAAAGGCCTTTACGATCAATGCCCGGGAAGCGGCCGAACTGATCGACGTCGCCCGGAGCCGGAAACTGTTCCTGATGGAAGCAGTGTGGAGCCGCTTCCTCCCCGGCATGCAAAGGGCCTTCGAGATTGCCGCGTCCGGCGAGATCGGCGACGTCCACTGGGTCACTGCCGACCTGGGTTTTCCTGCACCATATTCGCCCACCGCAAGGCTTTGGGCCAGGCAGGACGGCGGCGGCGCATTGCTGGACCTTTCGGTGTACCCGTTGCTGTGGGCGCTGGGCACCCTTGGATTCCCGCAAACGGTCAGCGCCACGGGCTACCTTAATGACGACGGCGTCGACGCCCAGAATGCCATAACGCTTGGATACAACCATGGTGCCCAGGCACAGCTGACATCGTCATTGCTCGCCCACGGTCCGCGTACGGCCAGCGTCGCCGGCAGCCAAGGCTTCCTTCAGAGCATCGGCTCGATCAACAACCCGCGTGAACTGATTATCGGGTCAGGGTGGGAAGAGCGGCGCGTCGAATCCTTTGACATCGTGGGCCGCGGGTACACCTACGAGCTCCGCGAGGTAACACGGTGCATCCACCAGGGCCTTACGGAAAGCCCCGTCATGCCGCTGGAGGACTCCTTGAACACCATGCGACTTTTCGACGGCGTGCGGGCCCAGTTGGGCGTCACCTACCCGAACGACAGCCACTAGAGGCCTCAATCCCTCGCAGTCAATCAGATGACTTACACAGGACGCCTTGTCTTGGGCTTGCTACAAAAGTTTCCGCTTTTGTCGAATTGTTTTAGGAGACCCTAGACTTCCCGCAACATCCAGTCTTAGGCTGTAGGCATCGTCGAATGCAACAGTACTGGGGGTGGTACGCATGGCTAACGCTGTTTCTCCATGGCGTGCCCTGCGCCCCGTGCTCCTCGCCGGGGCTGCAACCCTTACTTGGTTGACTTTCTCATCTCCAGGCGCCTCGGCCGACGTACTCTCGGACACAACGTCGCTGCTTGGCGGCGTTACCAGCTCGGTGTCCTCAGTCACCGACAAGGTGGCTGGCCCGGCACCCACTACTCCTGCCCCATCTTCTCCTGCTGCTGCTCCGCATGCTGGCCTGCTGCAGCCGGTGGTCGGCCAGGTTTCGGGCCTCGCGGATAACATCGTTTCGGTGGTCCCGGTGGTGAACCAGGTGGTTCCCAGCGGTACCGTCACGTCGGTCGCCGCTCCAATCGTTCAACTCGCGGATGGGACAACCGCAGCAGTTGTGGAAGTGGTTGTTCCACCTGTAACCGAGACCCTTCCGGTGCTCGAACCCGTCCTGGAACCCGTTTCGGAGCTGGTGACTGGCACAGAACCACTGCCAGTTGAGCTCCCTACCCTGACGGTTGACGAGGAAGTTCCTCCTGCGGCTGCGGCGGTTATCCCCGCGGAAGCTTCCACGGCCGTGGAACAGGCCCCGGCCGAGACCATGGTACCTGCTGAATCATCCATTATTGACGCACCGGACACCGCCACTTCCCCTCATGGTGCCGCTGCGCTCGCGGGAACTTCTTCGCCTCATTCGGCGGCTATTGGCGCACCCGGCTCCAGCGATGAACAGTCGGGCACGGCGGACCCTTCGCCCGCCCCTGCCCAGGCACCTGCTGCCCCAGGCTCCGGTACAGGCAGCGGAGCTGCGCCTGCCGGCTCCCCTGGTTCGGCTGCATTCCTGAGCCCCTTCGACTTTGACCTTCCCCTTCCCGGTGCTGTCTGCGCCGGTGAAACCCCCGAGCACGCCCCTGCGCCGGTGTCATTCGACCCCGGTTCTTCTCCTGACTAGTTGAGACCCGCCTGCCCCTTTGCGGCAGCACGCGGACATTCGGGTTGCTGACAAGCAGCCCTTAACTCAACTTTTCTCAGGAGACATCACCATGAGTTCCAACCTTCGCAGGGGGCTGCTTGGCACCCTCTTCGCCGGCGGCCTTCTAGCCCTCGGCTGCACCGCGGCAAACGCCGCGGACACCACCAGCGGATCGGACCTGTCCGCATCTGCCCTCATCTCGGCGGCGGCGTCCGCTGACTCGGCGTCGTTGGGCCTGCTGGGTGACCCAACGCCGTCCGATTCAACGGCCGTCGCCGCCGTAGTGGATGCCGCGGTTAACCTCGGCACTGCCACCGGGACCGGCGAAACCACCAGCCCCGACCTCGCCGCGGCAGCCGTCGTCGACCTTGGCCTCGGCAACACCGTCACCGACGCAGCAGCGGCCGACCTGACCGCCGCAGCAGACGTAGCCGTAAACCTCGGCACCACCACCGGGACCGGCGAAACCACCAGCCCCGACCTCGCCGCGGCAGCTGTCGTTGACCTCGGCCTCGGCAACACCGTCACCGACGCAGCAGCGGCCGACCTGACCGCCGCAGCAGACGTAGCCGTGGACCTGGGAGGCACCGGCACATCGGACGGCCTCGACACCGCTGTGGACGCAGTCGTCGACCTCAACCTCGGCAACACCGTCACCGACGCAGCAGCGGCCGACCTGACCGCCGCAGCCGACGTAGCCGTGGACCTGGGAGGCACCGGCACATCGGACGGCCTCAACACCGCTGTGGACGCAGTCGTCGACCTCAACCTCGGCAACACCGGAACCGTCACCGACGGCCTCACCTCCGGCGGACTCGACACCGTCGTGAACGCAGTAGTCGACCTCAACCTCGGCAACACCGGCACCGGAACCGGAACCGACGGCACCACCGGCGGACTCGGCGCCGTCGTAGACGCAGTGGTCGACCTCGACCTCGGCAACACCGGCACCGGAACTGACGGCCTCACCTCCGGCGGACTCGGCGCCGTCGTAGACGCAGTGGTCGACCTCGACCTCGGCAACACCGGCACCGGAACTGACGGCACCACCGGCGGCCTCGACGCCATCGTAGACGCAGTC
>NZ_JBDGJZ010000004.1:0-202784 GCF_057656635.1 Arthrobacter sp. Soil_C_49 | reverse complement strand
TCGTTGACCTCGACCTCGGCAACACCGGCACCGGAACTGACGGCACCACCGGCGGCCTCGACGCCATCGTAGACGCAGTCGTTGACCTCGACCTCGGCAACACCGGCACCGGAACTGACGGCACCACCGGCGGCCTCGACGCCATCGTAGACGCAGTGGTCGACCTCGACCTGGGCAACACCGGCGGTATTGGTGGGCTCGACGCCGGGATCGACCTGGGCATTGACCTCGGCATAGGTCTGGGCGGCGACGCCAACGGCACCGAAACCCCAGGCACCGGCACTCCGGGAACTGGCAACCCCGGCACCGAGAACCCTGGCGACGGCAACACCGGAGGCACCGGCACTGTTGACCCCGGTACCACCACTCCGGGCGGAAACACCGACGGCAACACGGGCAACACCGGAACAGGCAACACCGGAACAGGCACCGGCGGGGACGCCGGTACCGCCGGCACCGGAGGCTTCTCCGCAGCACCGGCAGGCTCCACCGCAGTGAGCGGCGCTATCGGCGTCGACACCACTGCGCGCAGCACCGCTGCTCAGGGCGGGACCGCTCAGGGCACCACCGCCCTGGCCAACACGGGCATGGACGCTTCGCTCGTCCCGCTCGCCCTGCTGCTTCTGGTGGCGGGCCTCCTGGTCCTCCTCCGCAAGCGCAAGGTCTCCTAGGCGTCTCACGCTTTGTTAGCCGTGCCTGCGCCATGCGCCTGAAGCGGCAGCAGCAAGCAGGCTGAGGGAGAGGAGGACCCGCAAAACACACGACGAAAAACACTTCAATTCACGCAAACATGTCATCAGCACACATGTCCTTGTGGCCGGTGGTCCGGCGGCGGAAGCTAGAGGTTCGCCGGCGGGCCACCGGCGTGTGCCAGAACAGAAGCGCAGGCCAATCCCCTGATTACTCGAGCGCCCGTATAATTTGAGGTAGGACAGTGCCGCAGCGCACCGGGAGGAACGGTCATGGTGGCGGAATCGCCTAGCTCCATCAAGAATGAAGTTGTCGGCGGACGTTACCGGTTGGGTGAGGTCATTGGCCGCGGCGGGATGTCATCGGTGTACTGCGCCCGCGACGAGAAACTGGGCCGCGATGTTGCCCTCAAACTCTTCGCCCCGCAGGCTCCGGACGCCGATGAACTGAAACGCCAGGAAGCGGAGATCCAACTCCTGGCCACGCTTAACCATCCCGGCCTGGTGACACTCTTTGACGCCGGCATCGACAACCGGATTCCCGACGAACCCAGGCCCTTCCTGACCATGGAACTGGTGGACGGCCAGGACCTGCGCAGCCGCATCCGGCATAGCAGGGTGCCGCTGGAAGAGCTGTCCGTCATCGGAGCCGGCATCGCCGACGCGCTGGCATACGTGCATGGTCTGGGCATCATCCACCGGGACATCAAGCCCGCAAACATCCTGCTGGTCCAGATCCGCCCGGGCGAGCCGCTGCGCCCCAAGCTCACGGACTTCGGCATCGCCAGGATCGCGGACGCAACCCGCCTCACCGCAACAGGAACCATGGTGGGCACGGCAGCCTACCTCAGCCCGGAGCAGGCCCTGGGCCAGCCCCTCGGCCCCGCCTCGGACATCTATTCCCTGGGACTTGTGCTTCTTGAGTGCATCAAGGGCACCGTTGAATATCCGGGCGGCGCGGTGGAGTCGGCGGTGGCCCGCCTGCACCGCTCACCGGAAATACCTGAGGATTTGCCCCAGGAATGGGCCGACCTGATCCGCTCCATGACAGCCATTGAGCCGCTGGAGCGTCCCGCCGCAGCGGACATCGAAACTGCCCTGCGGCAGGCGCTGGTTTCCCCCGCGTCCACCCCGGGAGAACTCGTTCCGGAAACCACGCGGGTACTGCCGGCCATGCCATTCCATCCCCCTTCCATTACTGCTGAGGAATCGGTGGACGAACTCAGGGAAGCAGCGGGGCCCTTGGACGAAGCGCCTTCGCCGGCCGCGGGACTGGGGACCAAGGGAGAACAGACCGGAAAGAAGCTGTCCGCGACATCCCGCCGCAGGCGGGTCTGGCTGGCAGTGCTTTTAGGGGTTGTGGTGTTGGCAGCCGCTGTAGCCGCTGTGCTGGTGAGCCTGTCCGCCCAGTCCCCGCCCGACGTCGTGCCTTACCCAACGGTGACCGGCGTCCTGGGCGACCACCTGGAGGAGCTCCAGAAGAGCGTCGAGCCGTGACGCGGACGCACTTCCGGAGGCCACGCTCGCCTTGGGTTGTGGTTTGGACGGCAGCCGTTCTGGCCGCCGGGCTGTTGACTGGCTGCGGCACCAGGGATGCAAGCCTGCAGCCGGGCGCGGCGCGGCAACTCCAGGCACGCGTCCTGGAAGTGAGCGAGGCTTCCTCGCGGAACGATCCCGCTGCGGCACTGCAAGCCCTTCAAAACCTTGAGGCTGACCTGGCGGCCGCGCAAAGCAAGGGGCAGGTTTCCGAGGAACGGCAGCAGACCATCACCACCATTGCCGCCGCTGTCCGCGCCGACCTCAACGAGGCTGCGGCGGCGAAGGCAGCGGAAGAGGCCCGCATTGCTCAGGAGGCGGCCGCTGCCCAAGCCTCGCAGGCAGCCACCCAGACGCCGGCTCCTGCCCCGGAACCGACCCCGGAGCCCGCCCCGGCCAACGGCAACGGGGACGACAAGAAGGGCAGCGGGGACAAGGGCAAAGGCAAGGACTAACGCCGTCGGGCGCCGGAAGAAGGGCGTACGACGGCGGGAGGCCGGCATAGTGCGCATGGGCGAGTCCCAGCCAAACACCGAAAAGGCGGTGCCCCGGGTATCCGGGACACCGCCTCTTGGCGTTGCCTGAGGGACAAGAAGCCCTGCCCTAGCTCAGGGTGGAGAGCACCTTGTTCAACGTGGCGGACGGGCGCATCACGGCGGAAGCCTTGGCGTCGTCCGGGTTGTAGTAGCCTCCGATGTCCACCGGGGAGCCCTGGACCTCGGCCAGTTCGCCCACGATGGTCTCCTCCTTGGAGGAAAGCTCGTTGGCGACGGAGCTGAAGGCGGCTGCCAGGTCGGCGTCGGCGGTCTGCTTGGCCAGCTCTTCGGCCCAGTAGCGGGCCAGGTAGTAGTGGCTGCCGCGGTTGTCCAGTTCGCCGGCCCGGCGGCTCGGGGACTTGTTCTCCAGCAGGAAGGTGCCAGTGGCGCGGTCCAGGGTGTCGGCCAGGACCTGGGCGCGGGCGTTGCCCGTGGTAGTGGCCAGGTGTTCGAAGCTGACGGCCAGTGCCAGGAATTCACCCAGGCTGTCCCAGCGGAGGTGGTTTTCCTTGAGCAGCTGCTGGACGTGCTTCGGAGCGGATCCGCCGGCGCCGGTTTCGAAGAGCCCGCCGCCGTTCATCAGCGGAACCACGGACAGCATCTTGGCGCTGGTACCCAGCTCGAGGATGGGGAACAGGTCCGTGAGGTAGTCACGCAGGACGTTGCCGGATACCGAGATGGTGTCCTCGCCCTTGCGGATTCGCTCGAGAGTGAACTCAATGGCCTTGACCGGGGACATGATGCGGATGTCCAGGCCCTCGGTGTCGTGGTCCTTGAGGTATTCGTTAACCTTGGCGATGAGGTTGGCGTCGTGGGCGCGTTCCTCATCCAGCCAGAACACGGCCGGGGTCTGCGAGGCACGGGCGCGGGTGACGGCCAGCTTGACCCAGTCGCGGATGGGCAGGTCCTTGGTCTGGCATGCACGCCAGATGTCGCCGACGGAAACCTCATGCTCGATCAGGACGTTCCCGGAGCCGTCCACGATCTGCACCGTGCCCGCTTCCTGGATCTCGAAAGTCTTGTCGTGGCTGCCGTATTCTTCGGCGGCCTGTGCCATGAGGCCCACGTTCGGGACAGTACCCATGGTGGTGGGGTCGTAGGCGCCGTTGGCGCGGCAGTCATCGATGACCACCTGGTAGATGCCGGCGTAGGAGCTGTCCGGCAGGACCGCCAGGGTGTCAGCTTCCTTGCCGTCCGGGCCCCACATGTGGCCGGAGCTGCGGATCATGGCGGGCATGGACGCGTCCACGATGACGTCGGAGGGGACGTTCAGGGTGGTGATGCCCTTGTCCGAGTCCACCATGGCCAGGGCGGGACCTTCTTCGAGGCCCTTCTTGATCAGGGACTGCACGCCTTCGCGGACGTCCTCGGGAAGGTCCTCGAGGCTGCTCAGGATGGCGGCCAGGCCGTTGTTGGGGCTGATGCCGGCGGCGGCCAGCTGCTTGCCGTAGGTCTCAAACAGTTCCGAGAAGTAGGCCTTGACCACGTGGCCGAAGATAATGGGGTCCGAAACCTTCATCATGGTGGCCTTCAGGTGGGCGGAGAACAGCACGCCCTCTTCCTTGGCGCGGGCAACCTGCGCCTGCAGGAACTCGTCCAGGGCGGCGGCTCGCATCACGGTGCCGTCGATGACCTCGCCGGCCAGGACCGGGAAGGCCTTTTTCAGGACCTTCACCGAGCCGTCTTCGCGGACCAGCTGGATGGCAATAGTGCCTTCAGACTCGATGACCACCGACTTCTCGTTGGAGCGGAAGTCGTCCTTGCCCATGGTGGCCACGTTGGTCTTGGAGTCCGCAGTCCAGGCGCCCATGGAGTGCGGGTTCTGGCGTGCGTAGTTCTTCACGGACAGGGGTGCGCGGCGGTCCGAGTTGCCCTCACGCAGGACGGGGTTCACGGCGGAGCCCTTGATCTTGTCGTAGCGCGAGCGGATGGCCGTCTCCTCGTCCGAGGAGGGGTTGTCCGGGTAGTCGGGCAGCGCGTAGCCCTGGGCCTGCAGCTCTGCGATGGCGGCCTTCAGCTGCGGGATGGAAGCGCTGATGTTGGGCAGCTTGATGATGTTGGCTTCCGGCGTCTTCGCCAGCTCGCCGAGTTCAGCAAGGGCGTCACCGATCTGCTGCTCGGGGGTCAGGTAGTCACCGAAGACGGCGATGATGCGGCCGGCGAGCGAAATGTCGCGGGTCTCCACCTCCACACCTGCTGTCGAGGCGAACGCCTCAATGATGGGCAGGAACGAATAGGTAGCCAGCATCGGCGCTTCGTCGGTGTGGGTGTAGATAATCTTGGACATGCGCGGGCGTCTCCCTGTGGGTCGGCTTGGTTATCATCTCCAACTTACCCGAGTACGGGCTTTTGAACCCTACCGGCGCCCCATGGTTACCCCGCCGGTGAGCAGGATTACAGCGATGGAGAACGGACGACGGCGCCACCCGCCCGGGTGCCTCCACCCGCCGTCGGGCTTTCCGGCCGGGGACGTCTCCGGAGCGTGGACGGCCGCTACATGATACGTCACTACTATTTACAAAGCTGTCATATCCGGATAAATTCGGGACGTCACTTCCGGCCCTTCCCACGGCCGTCCCCGTTAAGACAGGACAACCATGACACGCACCAGGTCTCTGGCTACCGGCCTTTTGGGCCTTTCGGCCGCAGCCGTTCTGGCACTCACTGCAGCCGGCGGCGCCACTGCTGCCCCGGCCGCTTCCGATGACGCGAAGAACCCGTCCGTCACGAGTGCAGCCGTTGAAAATGCGGGAGCGGCAGCCGATTACTGGACAACAGACCGGATGCTGACCGCCATCCCTGGCGATGTGCTGGCGGGCAAGGCGCTGGAGCGGGGCAACCGGTCCAGCCCGCTGATTGTGGAAAAGGGCAAGAGCACCGAGGTTAAGGCCACCGGGGGCAAACCGACCCTCGCGCAGAGCGAAGCTCCCGTGAAGACGGTGGGCAAGGTCTTCTTTACGCTTGCAGGCGCCAACTACGTGTGCTCGGGCAACTCGGTGTCCGCCAAGAACAAGAGCACCGTGTCAACCGCCGGGCACTGCGTGAATGAAGGCCCGGGGACGTTCGCCACCAACTTCGTTTTTGTTCCTGCCTACGAGAACGGCGCGGCCCCTTACGGCAAGTGGACCGCCACCTCCCTGCACGCGCCCACCCAGTGGAGCAGCGGAGGGGACATGGCCTATGACACCGGATTCGCCGTGGTGGGCCCCAACAGCAGCGGGCAAAACCTGGCCGACGTCGTCGGCGCCTCGGGCGTGGCGTTCAACCAGGCGCGGGGCCTGACCTACAAGTCGTTTGGCTACCCGGCAGCCTCGCCTTTCAACGGCGAGACCCTCAAGAGCTGCACGGGACCCGCGTCGAATGACCCCTACAACCCGCAGTTCAACACGCAGGGCATCCCCTGCGACATGACCGGCGGTTCCTCCGGCGGGCCGTGGTTCATCGGCACCAGTTCCTCCGGCGTCCAGAACTCCATCAACAGCTACGGCTACGACCGTTCCGCCGTGATGTACGGTCCGTACTGGGGTTCGGTCATCCAGCAGGCTTACAACAGTGCCGCATCAGCACGGTAAGGAATCGGGGTCCGGCGAGGATGCGGTCAGCCGCAGCGACCTGAACCAGACGCGCGAGGAGATCCTCGAGTACTGGACTGAGGAGCGGATGGCGGAAGCCAAGCCCCGGGAACTTCGGCTCCCCCGGCCCGGCCCGCCGCCAGGCGAGCAGGACTAAGCCAACAAACAACGACGGCGCCTGTCCCCTTGAAAGGGGACAGGCGCCGTCGTTCGTTCTACTTTTAGTGGAAGAAGTGGCGTGCTCCCGTGAAGTACATCGTGATGCCGGCCGCATTGGCCGCGGCGATGACTTCATCATCGCGGACTGAACCGCCGGGCTGGACCACTGCCCGGACGCCGGCGTCGATCAGGATCTGCAGGCCGTCAGCGAACGGGAAGAAGGCATCGGACGCCGCGACAGCGCCGCGGGCCCGCTGGGGTGCCCCGTCACCGCTGGCGTTTGATGCACCGCCGGCGCCTTCGACGTCGGACTCCACCTGCACGCCAAGAGTGTTGGCCCGTTCGACGGCCAGCCGGCAGGAATCCAGGCGGTTGACCTGCCCCATGCCGATGCCCACGGCAGCCCCGTCCTGGGCCAGCAGGATCGCGTTGGACTTGGCAGCGCGGCAGGCCGTCCAGGCAAAGGCGAGGTCAGCGAGCGTCTTGTCATCCGCGGCCTCGCCGGCGGCGAGGGTCCAGTTGGCGGGGTTGTCGCCGTCGGCATCAACCTTGTCGCTGACCTGGACCAGGACACCGCCAGAAACCTGGCGGATCTCCGTGGGGTAGCGGCCGTAGCCTTCGGGAAGGGCAAGCAGGCGGATGTTCTTCTTTTTAGACAGGATCTCCACTGCCTCCGGTTCGAAGCCCGGCGCGATGACAACCTCCGTGAAGATGTCCTTCACCGTGTTGGCCATGCCCGCGGTCACCGTGCGGTTCGCGGCAATGACGCCGCCGAATGCGGAGACGGGATCGCAGGCGTGTGCCTTGGCGTGTGCGTCGGCAATGGGGTCCGCGGCATCAGCAGCGCCCACGGCAACGCCGCAGGGGTTGGCGTGCTTGATGATGGCGACGGCGGGCTCGCTGAAGTCGTAGGCGGCGCGGAGGGCAGCGTCGGCGTCAACGAAGTTGTTGTAGCTCATGGCCTTGCCGTGCAGCTGGTCGGCCTGTGCGATGCCGGCAGGGGCCGCCTTGTCAACGTAGAGGGCTGCCTGCTGGTGCGGGTTCTCGCCGTAGCGGAGCACCTCGGAGCGCTCCAGCGAAAGGCCGGCGTAGGCAGGCCAGTCGATGACGCCGTCACCGTCTTCATCCAGGAACTGGCTCGCGGTCCAGGTGGCCACGGCGTTGTCATATGAAGCGGTGTGGGCAAACGCCTTTGCAGCCAGCCGGCGTCGGGTCTTCAGGTCGAAGCCGCCCTCAGCGGCAGCGGTGACTACCTGGCCGTAAAACGTGGGGTCTACCACGATGGCGACGGCGGCATGGTTCTTCGCTGCGGAGCGCACCATGGCGGGGCCCCCGATGTCGATCTGCTCCACAACGTCGTCCTGGGCAGCGCCGGACTTCACCGTCTCGACGAACGGGTAGAGGTTCACCACCACCAGGTCGAATGGTTCGATCTCCATGCTGGTGAGCGTTTCCATGTGCGCCGGGACGCGGCGGTCGGCGAGGATGCCGCCGTGCACGCGCGGGTGCAGCGTCTTCACGCGGCCGTCCAGCATTTCGGGCGAGCCGGTGACTTCCTCAACTTCCTGGACCGGGATGCCGGCGGCGGCGATCTTTTTGGCCGTGGACCCGGTGGACACAAGCTTCACGCCCGCTGCATGCAGGCCCTGGGCGAGCTCCTCCAGACCGGTCTTGTCGTAAACCGAGATCAGGGCCCGGCGGATGGGAACACGGTCAATGGATACGCGCTCATGCTGCGTGAAGCTCACAAATGTCTCCGTCTTATCTCGCGGACCAGTGCCGCGGTTGGTGGGGATACGGCCAGTTTATCGCGAAGTGCAGTTTGCCCCCTGTGCAGGCGGAAGTGTGAACGCCAGCGGGCCGGGCTAAAGTTCTTGCAGGAGGCTGCGATGAATACTTACACCACTGTGCCAAGCGGCGAGCAGGTGGTCCAGGAACTGCCATGGCGATGGAAAGTCCAGGGCAGGATTTTCGTGATCGGCGGCCTCGGCTTTATGTTCGACGCCTGGGACGTGACCCTCAATGGCATCCTCATCCCCCTGCTCTCCACGCACTGGGCCCTGACACCGGGCGAGGTTGCCTGGGTGGGAACGGCCAACCTGATCGGCATGGCCCTGGGTGCTTTTGTGTGGGGCACCATCGCGGACACCATCGGGCGCAAGAAGGCCTTCACCGCCACCCTGCTGATCTTTTCCCTCTTCACCGTGCTGGGTGCCTTCTCCCCCGATTTCGTCTGGTTCTGTGTCTTCCGGTTCATGGCCGGCTTCGGCCTGGGGGGCTGCATTCCGGTGGACTATGCCCTGGTGGGTGAGTTCACGCCCCGCAAGCAGCGCGGCAAGGTCCTCACGGCCATGGACGGCTGGTGGCCCGTGGGTGCTGCGTTGGCCGGCTTTGTCTCAGCCGGGCTCGTGGCGCTGTACGGCGACTGGCGGCTGACCATGCTGGTGATGGTGCTGCCTGCGCTGCTGGTGTTCTGGGTCCGCCGGAGCGTGCCCGAGTCCCCGCTGTTCCTGATCCGCAAGGGCCGGCGCGAGGAAGCAGCCAAGGTCATCGACGGACTGGTGGCGGCCACCGGGGCGGAACCCCGCGCCTACAGCCTGCCCGACGCCAAGGAAGTACCCCGGCTCTCGGCAGGCAGCGCCTGGCACCAGCTGCGCCTCGTGTGGCAGTTCAATTGGAAGATCACAGCTGCCGCCTGGTCCCTGTTCTTCACCATCCTGCTGGTCTACTACCTGTCGCTGACGTGGATGCCCCGGATCCTGATCGGCGCGGGCTTCGCGGAGTACAAGGCGTTTATCACCACGGCATCCATGGCCGCCGTCGGGCTCCTGGGCGTTATTGTGGCGGCCCTGCTGGTGGAACGTGTAGGCCGCAAGTGGATCCTCGCCATCACCGGGCCGCTGTCCGCGCTGACCCTGGTGATCGTGGCGATTGTGGTGGACATCCCCACGGCGGCGGTGTTCTGGCTGCTGGTGTTCGGGTTCGTGGTGCAGGTGGCCATCCCGGTCCTGTACGCCTACGTCTCCGAGCTCTACCCCACCGAACTGCGCGGCACCGGTTTCGGCTGGGCATCCACGTTCTCCCGGCTTGGCGCCGGCTTCGGCCCGCTCATCTTCGCGAACTACTTCTGGCCTGAGCTGGGCCTGGCCACGTCCTTTGCGCTGGCCGGCGGCCTGGTCCTCCTTGCGGTGTTGTGGATGGCGTTCTTCTCCCCCGAGACCAGGCAGCGCCGCCTCGACTAGGCCGCCGGCGACACGCTAATTCAATATCGACACGGGCATTCCGTGGCGCACGCCAAATTTCGGGTGCGCCACGGCGTATGCGCCTCGAAAAGGAATATGCGCGTCGACGGCGCTGGCTGAGGCGGCGGGATCGAGCCTGGATCAGGCGTGCTTGCCGGCGGCGGCGAGGGTTGCCAGGGTGGACACCAGCAGCCGGCGCTCCACCACCTTGATGCGCTCGTGCAGTGTTTCCTCGGTATCGGACTCCTCGATGGCCACCGCTTCCTGGGCGATGATGGGCCCGGTGTCCACGCCGGCGTCGGCCCAGTGGACAGTGCAGCCGGTAACCTTCACGCCGTACGCCATCGCATCCCGGACACCATGGGCGCCGGGGAAAGCCGGGAGCAGGGCGGGGTGGGTGTTGAGGTACTTGCCATTGAAGGCGTCGATGAACTCCGGGCTGACAATGCGCATGAACCCGGAGGACACCACCACATCCGGCTCGAAAGCGGCAACGGCTTTGGTCAGTGCGGCGTTCCATTCAGCCCGGTCCGCGTAGTCCTTGAAGTCCACAACAAAGGTGGGGATGCCGGCAGCTGCGGAGCGTTCCACTCCGTAAGTGCCCGGCCGGTCGGCACCCACCGCCGCGATTTCCACGTCCAGGTCCCCTGCCTTAACCGCGTCAATAACTGCCTGGAGGTTGGACCCGGTACCGGAAACGAGGACTACGATGCGCATGGCTCTAGCTTATGGGCAGCCTCGCGTAGGCTGGAAAACATGAACTCCACACCGCAACCGGCTGGGCAGCAGCGCACAAAACCGCCGCTCAGCGAGGCAGCTAAGGCCTCGCTCGCCAAGACCCAAACCCTGTTCCGGATCTTTGTGGTTTCAGTGCTCGGCGCGTTCTTTGTGTACCAGCTGGACGTCAACTACCTCTGGCTGACAGCGTTACTGACAGTGGCCAGCCTTGCCCTGGGCATGGTGCTGCTGGTCCGCGCCGCGCGGCTGAAGGAGTCCCGGCTTGTCCTGATCGGTACCATCTCGGGTCTGGTGGTGTCCGCGATCATGGTGCTGCTGATCCTGGTCACGGCACTGTTCTTCGATGAAGTGCGTGAGTACCAGGCCTGCGCCGGCCGGGCATTGACGGACCAGGCGCAGTCGGCGTGCCGGGTGCAGCTGCAGGGCTCGCTGCCTGCCGGACTCCCCTAAACCCCAGGTCCTACCGGACCAGCTCCGGGGCCTCTTCCTTTGGCGCCTGCTCACGTTCCAGCCACGGCCCGGCCGCGTACCCAATCACGACGCCGGCAGCAATTTCCGCAGCCACCCAGACTCCCGTCCACAAAGGGTCCGGACCGATCGCCGTGAGCCGTCCGATCCCGGCCGAGCCGCGCGCCAGCCAGGCAAGCCCCGCGGTCAGCAGCCCGGCAGCCAGCCCGCACAGCACCCCCAACACCAAGGTGGAAACCGTGGCAGTGAACCACCGGGCCCGGACCTTGATGGAAAGCCACTCGTCGAAGTGGTTTTCGCCTTCGCGCAGGAACCACCAGCCGGCCAGGACACCGGCCAGGACCGGGACGATCAACGCGACAACCGCGTACTCCAGGGACCCGGCCGGGATGGCGGCCAGCACCGGGACGGAAGGAAGCGGACCCACGGAGGTGCCCAGCGGACCCACCTGCGAACCGACCCCCATGGCGAAACCTGAGCCCGACGTCCAGGCCAGGGCAAAAACCACGAGGTTGGGCAGGAACCCCAGTTGCGCGATGGTGAGGGCGGCACCTCCCACCGCGCCGGCGTCGAGCGCTTCATAAACAGCGACCACCAGGTTCCAGTGGATGAACAGATCAACGGCCAGCAGCAGTGCGGCGAGCGCCAGGGCGGACATCACCGCCACGAAACCGGCCTTCGCCGCCGAACCCAGGTAGGACCCTGCCCAGCGCGAGTGCTGGCTGGTGCGGGAAATCCAGTCCACCGCGTCGACGCCGATCAGCCGGCTCCAGGAGCCTGCCTCGCGGCGGGCGCCGATCACCATGCCCAGGGCGTAGGGAATGAGGGGGATGAACATGGCGTGCCAGGCATTGATGCCGACGTCCGGCGTGCGGCAGACGAACCCCGTTGCCGCGCCGAACGCCGCGTACACCACCCAGGAACCGAGGAGGGCTTGCCACAGCTGGTCCGTGTAGGAGGCCCGGGCCAGCCTGCGCCCTGCCCGCCAGGCCAGCAGGAAGGGGATCAGCGTGAGGCCAAGCGGAATAAGCGTGAGCAGTCCGGAACCTGAGTTGGCAGCCGCGGTGGAGCCGGCGGCCTTGAGCTCCAGCGGCACCCCATGGACCAGCAGCCAGGACTGGCCGGCCAGGCGGGCCAGGAAGTCGACGGCGCCGTCATGGAAACCGGCGGTTGCCCAGACGGCCAGGACCGGTGCGATCACCACCAAGGCCGAGATGATGGCTGCCTGGGCCGTCTCGAGGGCACCCTGCAGCCACAAGGGCATGGGAAGGCCACGGTCTCCGGTCTGATCAGCGCGCAGTTTCATCGTTTTCCATGGTGTCACGGCGGCCCCGCCCGGTCCGTGACCGACAGGCACAACCCCCTTGTGGGCACCGACTCAGTGCCCCTTGCGCCGGCGCTTTTCGCTAGGGTCCGCCGTAAAATTTAACTGTCCACATGAGTGGTTGGAGGCAAGAATGACTACCGCATCCCCACATGCCCACGGCGTTCACTTTGGACGGGCAGACGTCCAAAACGCGGGCATGGGAGTGGGAATTGTTTTGATGCTGGTGGGTGTGCTGGGCTTTATCCCCGGCGTCACTACCCAATACAGCGAACTGATGTTCCTCGGACCGGCTTCGCACGCCATGTTCCTTGGTCTGTTCCAGGTATCCATGCTGCTCAACATCGTGCAGCTGGCCATCGGCGCAACCGGCCTGGCAATGGCCCGCACCGAGCATGGCGCCCGTAATTTCCTTCTCGGAGCCGGTGCGCTCTACATCGTCCTGGCCGTCTTCGGGCTGATTGTCGGCGTTGGTTCGGCGGCGAATTTCCTGTCGCTGAACATGATGGACAACTGGACCCACCTGGTCTTGGGCGTCGTAATGATTGTTGCTGGCTGGCTGTTCTCACGGAACATGGCGGCCGACAGGACATAGCCCGGTATCCGTAGCCCGGGAAACAGGAGCCGCGAATGGGAGAAGAACACTAAGTTCTGAAGATATTCGTCCTACTGGCTGGTGCAGTTGCCGCTTCCGGGCGCGGCTGCACCAGCATTCCGCGGCTAACGCCACCAGCAGGCGCCGGCTGCGGCAAGAGAACAAAAAGTTCCGCATGCACAACGACGCCGGGAGCCCCCAAATGGACTCCCGGCGTCGTTCGCTGCTTGGCTGGTTTCGTAGCGCTTGCCTCGCGCCGGTCCCGTTCAGCGGCGCGAAGGCAGGGCCTCAGCAGCGGAAAGGATCAGCGGCGCAGGCCGCTGTCCACGCCGTCGCCATCGGCTTCAATGTGCTCCTTGCGGACTTCCTCGGTGACCGTGACGTCATCCTGGACCACATCCTTGTCGAGGCGGACCCGCTCCACGGGGACCGTTTCCTTCTCCACCACGGGGCGCTCCTCGTGCAGGATCACCTCATGCTCTTCCTCGCTGATATCCGGGCCGTCCAGCGCCGCGCCGCGGTTCGCGTCAGTGATGGGCTCCCGCTCCAGTCGGACCTCTTCACGCCGCACCGGAACTGTCTTGGTGACGTTCTCCGTGGTCACGTACTTCCGGAGCCTTGCGCGGCCGGCAGCCTCCCGCTCGGTGCCGACGTGGAGCCGCTCCTCCGAGCGGGTCATGGCGTCGTCAGTGGTGGGGCCGGAGGTGTCCCGGCCCACGGTGTCGCGGTCCGATGCATAGCCCGCGGCACCTGCGTTGGGAGTGCCGGCGTTAAGGTCCGCGTCGCCCTGCAGGTCCACATCGCTCCGGGCGTCATCGCCGCGGGTGTCGGAGTAGGTCCGGGCACCGCCGCGCTCGTAGTAGGTGTACAGGCGGTCCTCTTCCTCAGGGGTGAGGTGCCCGTCCACGTCTACCCGCGGCGCGTCCTTGACGTGCTCCTTGCTGTAGGGGACCACCAGGTCGTCGCCCTGGGTGTGTGCCCCTTCGACCGGCACAAAGGACTGGGAAGTGCCGAAGAGACCGGTCTTGACGGTGACCCATGTGGGCTCGCCCGTGTCGTCGTCCGCGTAGAGCTGGCCGATTGAGCCGATCTTCTCGCCGTCGGAACCGATGACGTTGCCACCCTTGTTGAGCAGGCTTTCAATGTTTTCCCTGTTGAGCATGACGTCTCCTTGGATGTGTCGTTGCGCTAGGTCAAGCCAGCATGGATGCTCCGGCGCCGGGTTTTCCCCGGCACGGCCTCCGCCCCCTTTGCTAGAGGCATCGCGCTGACTGCCCATCTACGGTAAGCATGCTTAGCATCAAAAGGGAAGTCTACTTAGTAATTTTTTCGCCCGGGATGTGGCGACCCAACGCGAGGGGCTATTTCATGCTGAACGGAATTCAGGCTCCCTGCGACAGTGAAACGTGCCGGTGCTCGATGCCCACCAGCGATGCGGCGGCCTTGACGTCGGCCGCCCGGTGGCCCAGGCACAACGCCCAGTGGTGGCCGGTTCCGGTTTGGCTCCACCGGTCGACCCAGAGGCCCGGATCGCCGCCGAAGTCCACCCGCGACGTAGTGTTGCCGATGGCCAGCAGCGGGCCAGGAACCACTTCCCCTTCCGACGTTACAAAAACGTAGCTGCCGTCCGGGTCCTGCCCCAGGGCCACCGTGGTGACCGGTCCGGGCCGGACGTCGAATTCCACGGACACACCCCAGCCCCGTTTGCCGTGATAGACACCCAGTCCACGCAGCAGCGGGTCCTTCGCCGAGACCGCGAGATGCGCCGGCCCGTCATGGCCCATCTCCACCACGTTGTCAAAGAAATTCAGGGCCTGGATTTCGGTGAAGGAACCTCCGGCGCAGATGGCTTGGGCAGTCAGCATGGCAATGGAGGTCCGCAGCTCATACTCCCCCGCCATGGGGATTCCACGCGCGGTGAGGATGGAGGAGCCCAGGATCATCCCGGCACCCAGCCGCTCATGCTGTTCTCCCGCCAGGCCGCGGTGGTAGTAGGCCACCGAGTCCAGGTCGAAGTCTTTGACAAGCCGGTCCAGGCCCACGGAAACCCGGGCACCCCAGGCAAAGTCGTCGTCGTTCACGGACTCATCGAGGACAAACAGCTCCCGGGCCAGGTCAAGGCGCTCTAACACCTCGGCATCCGTGACCGCCGTGACGCGTTCCCGGAGGTCATCGAATTCGAGCACCTCGACGTGGGAGCCGAAGGTGGTGGAAACAGTGGTCAGGTCGGTGGCAACGTCGAGCATGCCCGGATAGAGGTGGCCCATGAGTCCATGGCGGGCGTTCCGGAGCCGGGCGCGGACGCCGGCGGCGTGCACCCACTGGTTGATCCTTTCCCACGCGGAATCCTGCGTCAGGTACCCGGAGACGGACCGGAACTCGATACCCGCCCGGCGGAAGACATTGGCAACCTCGGGCACCGGGCATTGGCCGCAATAGGCAAGCCAGGCTCCGGTATCGAAATTCGCATGGTCCATCGCTTCCGTTGGCTGAAGGTCGATCACCAGCACCGGGCTGCCGGACCGCTGGGCCACGGGCAGGACCATGGACGACGTCAGGTAGGTGGCCAGGAAGATGACGATCAGGTCGCAGTCAGCCTGCCGTAGTTTTTCTCCGGCAGGCACGGCCTGGGCGGCGTCCGATATGAAACCGGCGTCGATCACCTCGGCATCCATCTCCTGGAAGCGTGACGTGACATACCTTGCCGATTCCTCAAGTTGCGGGAGGAGATCCGGAAATTGGGGCCAGTAGGCGCCCAGTCCCCCGGACACCAGGCCGATCCGGGTGGGCCGGCGCTTGTGGGGTTCCAGCAAGGCAGCGGCAGATTTCCTGGTGGTGGCCATGGCAGCCTTTCCGCGCATTAGTACAGCGCATTAGACGGCAGGCCGGGCGGGCAAAGGCTGCCCGCCCGGGCTCCGGAGCGCTAGAAGTCGTACTTGTCGATGTTGTCTTTATTGAAGACGGTGGGCGGGCCCACGATGACCTTTCCGCCTTCCTCAACGGTGCGGTCGCCCAGGTTGCCGGCGGTGAACTTATCGCCGGCGGCTCCGGTGATCTTCCCCTCAACGAGGGCCTTGCCGGCGAACGCTGCAACGTAGCCGAGCTGGGCGGGATCCCAGAGGGCGAACTCCTTAACCGTGCCGTCCTTGACGAACGGCCGCATCTCGTTCGGCAGCCCCAGCCCGGTCAGCGCAACCTTGCCCTTGTAGGCGGAGGTGGAGAGGTACCGGGCGGTGGCGGCAATCCCCACAGTGGTGGGCGAAATGATGCCCTTCAGGTTGGGGTGTGCCTGCAGCAGGCCCTGGGCTTCCTGGAAGGACTTGGTGTCGTCGTCGTCGCCGTAGACCTTGGCCACGAGCTTGATGTCCTTGTAGGCCGGGTTGGAGGCCAGGTCCTCCTCCATGAACTTGATCCACTCGTTCTGGTTGGTGGCGTTGGCCGTGGCGGAGAGGATGGCAATCTCACCGGCTCCGCCGATCTGCTCGGCGATCAGCTTGGTCTGGATGAGCGCTACGTCCTTGGCCACCACTTGGCTGATGAACACGTCGCGGCAGTCGGGGTTGGCATCCGAGTCGAAAGCTACGATCTTGGCGCCGGCGGAGCGCGCCTCCCCCAAGGCCGTGCAGACGGCGTCGGGATCGTTGGCCGCGATGACAATGACGTTGGTTCCCGCCTGGGTTTCAGCGTTGATGAACGAGACCTGGCTCGACGCCGATGCCTCCAGGGGCCCCACCACCTGCGACGATGCGAACCCGGCCTCCTGCGCACCGGTCTTGCCGCCGCCCAGGACGACGTCCGTATAGGGGTTGTTCAACTGCTTGGGGATGAACGTGATTTTCTGGTCCTGCACAGCGGCTGAAGTCTCCCCCGATGTTCCCGAGCCGCCGCTGCACGCCGTCAGGGCCATTGCTGCGGCGGCCGTGATGGCCACGAGCGGGGCCAGGTGGGGGTGCCGGCCGGGGTATTTTCGGTTCAACATCTTTGTTTTCCTTTTCCCTTGTTGTGCTCGGTCTTGATAAGTCCTGCGGCGGTTCAATGCACGGCGCCGGTGGAACCCCCGGAGGCTGGGCCCTGGCTGAAGCTCCGGCGTACCCGCCGGAGGTGCCGCCATTCCCGTACCGCGGCGCCAACGCTCGGTGCCACCACGGAGAAGATGAGCAGCAGCCCGGTGACGGTGATGAGGACGACGTCGGACACCCGCCCCAGGCGCAGGGCGTAGTTCAGGCTGCCGATCAGCAGGACGCCGGCTACCACGCCGGGAATGGTGCCCTTGCCGCCGAAGATGGAAACGCCGCCCAGCAGCACGGCCGCGATGACGGCCAGTTCCAGCCCCGACGCGTTGTCGCTGCGGGCACTGGTGTAGCGCAGCGTCCAGTAGATCCCGGCCAGGGCAGACACGGCGCCGGAAGCCACGTAGAGCCAGAACTTGCTGCGGGCAACCTTGATGCCCACGAAGTTGGCCGCCTCCTTGCTGTAGCCCATCGCGAAGAGCCCCCTGCCGAACGGCGTGAAGTGGAGCAGGATGCCAAAGAACAACACAATAAGGACGACGCCGATCATCACCGTGGGAATGCCGGTGGCCCCCAGTTTGGAGGTGAAGAAGGCAGTCAGCGGCTTGGGGAAGTTCGCCACGGCATTGTCCCCGATGACCACCAGCGCCAGGCCCCGGAAGAGCGCCAGCGTGCCGATGGTAACGGCCAGTGACGGCAGGCCGAGGACAGCGATCAGGACGCCGTTGAACATTCCCGCACCGACCCCCGCCAGCAGGCACAGGGCCAGCACCAGCCAGATGTCCAGGCCGCCGGACCAGAGGACGCCCATCAGCGCGCTGGTCAGCCCGGCGATGCTCGCCACGGACAGATCGATTTCACCGGTCACAATGATGAGGGTCATCGGCATGGCGATCAGCAGGACGGGTATGACATCCAGCAGCAGGAACCCGGTGGTTACCGGTGAGGCGAAGCGCGGGATGGTGATGGCGGCGAAGACCAGGAAGGCGAGGAGGGCGTAGATGGTGACGGCGTCCCGGCTGCCCAGGATGCGGGCCGCGCCGGTCCGCCCCTTTGGCTCGGTGGCAAGCGGCTTGGTGCTGTCGGCGACGGGCACGGCCGCAGGGGTGCCGCCGGACGTGGTGGTTTCAGACATTCCGTGCCTCGCTTGTCCGCAGTTTCCTGGCTGTCCGGAGGCTGGCCAGGCGGTCGATCACGATGGCCGTCAGGATCAGAATGCCCACAATGGCCTGCTGCCAGAATTTGTCCACCCGCAGCGCGGTCAGCGAACTGGTGATGGTGGTCAGCAGCACCGCACCCAGAGCAGCCCCGGCAACTGTCCCGCTGCCGCCGAAGATCGCCACCCCGCCCACCACGGCGGCGGCCACCACATCCAGTTCCATCCCTGTCCCTGTAGTTGCCCCCACTGAGTTAAAGCGGCTGGCGTACAGGACTCCGGCGAGGCCGGCCAGGGCTCCGTTGGCCAAGAACGCCAGGAACACCCGCTGGGACACTTTGATGCCCAGCACCTTCGCCGCTTCCGGGTCCGAACCGATGGCGTACAGGTCCCGGCCCGGCCGGGTGCCTGCCATGTAGACCGCGACGGCGACCACCACGGCGATGGCCAGCAGGGTGATGATCGGGAAGCCCAGCACGGTGTCCACGGAAAGGGCACCGAAGGCTTCCGGCCGGTCCCCCGCAAAATACTGCTTCCCGCCGGCCCAGGCATTGTTCATCCCGCGGAACACGTACAGGGTGCCGAGGGTGATGACCAGCGCGGGCACTTTGGCCACCGTCACCAGGAACCCGTTAAACGCTCCGAGCAGGGCGCCGAACGCCATGCCGAGGAGCAGCACCACAACGATCGGCAGCCCAGGCATGGCAACGAAGATGGAGCCGGTGCCGAAGGCAACCAGCCCCAGCATGGAGCCAACGGACAGGTCGATGTTGCGGGTGATGATGAGCAGGGTCTGTCCGGCCGCCAGGATCACGATGATGGTGGCGTTGAGGAGCAGGTCCTTAACTCCCTGCGGGGACAGGAACAGCGGGTTGTTGAGGTAGGTGATGAGCACCAGCAGCGCCAAAGCGATCAGCACGGGGAGTTCGCGCAGGCGCAGCAGGGTACCGAGGCCGCCGCTGCCACCGGGGGCGAGTGCCGGCGTCGTGCCTTTTTCCCCGGGTTTGACTGTGGAACTCATTCCATCACTCCTGCCGCGGAGGTTGCCGCGTGCATTACCGATTCGGGGTTGGCGTCCGCCCTGTCCAGCTGGGCAGTGATCCGGCCCTCGCGCATCACGAGGACGCGGTCCGCCATGCCCAGGACCTCGGGCAGTTCGGAGGAGATCATCAGGATGGCGATGCCGCGGCCGGCGAGGTCGGAGATGAGGCGGTGCACTTCGCTCTTGGTGCCCACGTCGATGCCGCGGGTGGGCTCGTCGATGATGAGCAGCTTGGGATCGGTGGCCAACCACTTGGCCAGCACCACCTTCTGCTGGTTCCCGCCGGAAAGGGTGGAGACGGCGTGTTCCTGGCTACCGGCCTTGACCTGCAGCCGTTGGCTCCACTCCTTCGCGGCAGCACGCTCCTTGCTGCCGTTGATGAGCCCGGCGGTCACGAACTTGTTCCGCAGGGTGAGCGTCACGTTCCGGGCCACCGACAGGTTCATTACCAGACCCTGTTTGCGGCGGTCCTCGGGCACAAAGCCCAGGCCGGCGGCGATGGCGGCCTGCGGATCACGGGCCTTGAGCGGTTTCCCCTCCACCTGGATCTGCCCGGAGTCATAGGCATCGATGCCGAACACTGCACGCGCCACCTCGGTCCTGCCGGCACCCACCAGGCCCGCGAGCGCCACAATTTCGCCGGCCCGGACTTCGAAGCTGATGTCCCGGAAAATGCCGGACCTGCTGAGCCCCTCCACCTTCAGGACCGTGCGCCCGATCTCCGCAGCGGCCTTGGGAAACAGCGTTCCGATGTCCCTGCCCACCATTTCCCGGACAATTTGTTCTACCGTCACCTCGGCGGTCCGGTGGGTTGCGATGTAGCGGCCGTCGCGCATCACGGTGATCCGGTCGCAGAGGTCAAACACTTCGTCGAAGCGGTGCGAGATGAACAGGATGCCTGTGCCCTTGTCCCGCAGGGAGCGGGCCACGGCGAAAAGCCGCTCCACCTCAACGCCGCTGAGGGCGGCGGTGGGCTCGTCCATGACCAGCACCTTTGCGTCCAGTGAGATGGCCTTGGCGATCTCGATGATCTGCTGGTCGGCGATGGAAAGCCCTTCCGCCACACGGGACGGATCGATGGGAACGCCCAGCCGCTGGAACAGTTCGGCGGCCTGCCGCCGCATCCCGGCGCGGCTGATCAGCCCGGCCCGTCCCTTGGGCTGCCGGCCGATGAAAATGTTTTCGGCCACGGTAAGGTCCGGAAACAGGGTGGGTTCCTGGTAGATGACCGAGATGCCGGCGGCCTTGCTTTCAGCCACATTCCTGAAGTGGACGGGCTCGCCGCCAAGCCGGAAATCGCCGGAGTCCGGATGGTGCAGGCCGGCGAGGATTTTCACGAGAGTGGATTTGCCGGCGCCGTTCTCACCCACCAGCGCATGGATTTCTCCGGACCGGATCTCCACCGTGCCGTCCGCCAGCGCCACTACCGGGCCGAAAGTCTTGGCGGCACCGGTCAGCGACAGCAGCGGCCCTCCGTCCGGGCTCCCGGGAACGGGAATCTCCTTGCGTTCTTGCTGCATAAATGAACCGCACCTTTGGGGTCTATGCGAAAGCAATGAATCGTTTCATAACACCTGAGTGGTTTGAATCATAAGTCCGCTGACCAGCACGGTCAATAGAATGAGGGGCCGGCCCGGCATTCGTGACTGTTCCGTGTTCAACGCCTGCCTGATGTTTCCCTAACCTTTCCCCCGGCGTTACATCGGGTCCCCCGCCCGGCAAGGCCGCGCGTCCACCGTGGAGGGGTGAGGATCGCAATTGTTGCTGAATCATTCCTGCCCCTGATGAACGGCGTTACGCATTCCATCCTGCGGGTGCTGGACCATCTCCAGGACCGGGGCGACGACGTCCTGGTCATCGCCCCGTCCGCGCTGGACGGCGAAGCGCCGGACCACGTCAAGGGCGCGGAGATCCACCGGCTCCCGGCGGTTCCGTTGGCCGGTTACGCGAACGTTCGGGTGGCGATGGGCGGTGTGTACCGGGTCAAGCGAATCCTTGCCGACTACGCACCGGACGTGGTCCACCTCGCCTCACCGTTCGTCCTTGGTTGGCGCGCCGCCCAGGCGGCCCACCAGCTGGGCATCCCCGCCGTGGCCATCTACCAGACCGAGGTTCCCGGGTACGCGGCACGGTACGGTGTCCCGTTCCTGGAGAACTGGGCCTGGAACCGGGTGGAGAATATCCACCTGCTCGCCGCCCGCACCCTGGTGCCGTCCACGTTCGCGCTGAACCAGTTGCGCGGCCGCGGCATCCCCCGGGTCCGGATGTGGCGGCGCGGCGTGGACACGGCGCGCTTTTCGCCGGCAAAGCGCGACGACGGGTGGCGGGCTTCGGTGGCTCCCGGTGAGCGGATCATCGGCTACGTGGGCCGGCTGGCCGTGGAGAAGCAGGTGGAAGACCTGGCCGCGCTGGCCGGGATATCCGGCACCCGGCTTGTGATTGTGGGCGACGGTCCGCAGCGGGCACCTCTGGAGGAGGCCCTCCCGGAGGCGGTTTTCACCGGATTCCTGGGCGGCGATGACCTGGCACGCGCCATGGCGTCCTTTGACCTCTTTGTCCATCCGGGCGAGTTCGAAACGTTCTGCCAGACCATCCAGGAGGCCATGGCATCGGGTGTGCCGGTGGTGGCTACAGGCCGCGGCGGCCCCCTGGACCTGGTGGAGAACTCCCGGACGGGCTGGCTCTACGAGCCCGGAGACCTGTCCGCCCTGCGCGCCCACGTTGTGGACCTGGTGGGTGACGACGCCAAGCGCCGCGCCTTCGCCGCAGCAGCCCACGCCTCGGTGCAGCACAGGACCTGGCCTGCGATCTGCCAAGAGCTGGTCCGGCACTACGAAGAGGTCATCGCCGATACGCCTGTGGTTGCGCTGGGCCCACGCCCGCCGGGTCCCCTGGCCGAGCTTGCGAGGTTAGGGCGCGGGTGGGCCTGATGAAGATCTCTGTGATTGGCTGCGGCTACCTCGGCGCGGTCCACGCCGCCACCCTGGCCTCCATGGGCCACACCGTGGTGGGCATCGACGTCGATCCGGCCAAGGTGGACCAGCTTTCCCGCGGCGCGGCCCCCTTCCACGAGCCCGGCCTGGACGAGCTGCTGCAGGACGGCCTCGCCACGGGGCGGCTGAGCTTCTCCACGACGGCGGCGGCGGCCAAGGGCGCGCAGGTGCACTTCCTGTGCGTGGGAACGCCGCAGCACAAGGCCTCCGACGCCGCCGACCTCACCTATCTCGTCTCCGCCGCGGAGGCGCTGCTGCCGCACCTGGCCGCTGGCGCCGTCGTCGTCGGCAAATCAACGGTGCCCGTGGGCACTGTGGAGATGCTCCGCGGGGTGCTGGGCAGCCGGCCGGACGTGCTGCTGGGCTGGAACCCGGAGTTTCTCCGACAGGGCACAGCTGTGAAGGACTCACTGGTGCCGGACCGGCTGGTCTACGGTGTGGACGGCGGCCGCGCGGCAGCGTTCAATGCGGACACGGGCGCACCCACCGGCGTGACGGCTGCCCTGGACGCCGTCTACGAGCCGCTGCTCGACGCCGGCATTCCACGCCTGGCCTGCAATTTCGCCACTGCCGAACTCATCAAGTCGGCAGCAAACGCGTATCTGGCCACCAAGGTCAGCTTCATCAATGCGGTGGCCGAACTCTGCGACGCCGCCGGCGCGGACGTGGCGGAGCTCAGCGAGGCGATGGGCATGGACCCACGGATCGGCGGCCGGTACCTTCATGCCGGCCTGGGCTTCGGCGGCGGCTGCCTGCCCAAGGACATCCGCAGCTTCCGTTCCCAGGCCGCCGGCCTCGGCGTCACCGCAGTGGAGGACTGGATGCAGCTGGTCGATTCGGTCAACCTCGGCCAGCGCGCCCGGACCATCAACCTCGCCGCAGAACTCTGCGGCGGGGGCCTCGCCGGGCGCTCCATCACGGTGCTCGGCGCATCCTTCAAGCCGGACACCGACGACATCCGCGACTCCCCCGCCCTGGACGTCGCCGACCGGCTCGCGGCTGCCGGGGCGCACGTGACCGTCACCGATCCCAAGGCGGTGAACCATGCCTGGCGGCGCTATCCGCGGCTCCGGTTTGAGGCCTCCATCCTGCAGGCGTTGCAGGGCGCCGAGTTGGTGCTCCTGCTCACCGAGTGGGATGAGTACCGCCGCCTTTCGCCCGGGGTTGCGGGGGCGCTGGTACGACGGCGGGTGGTGCTGGATGCACGCAACGTGCTGAATGCGGCGGCCTGGCAGTCCGAAGGCTGGGTGGTGCGCGGCCTCGGAACCTCTGCCGGCACCATGACCGCCACCCAGCTCACTGGACCATGCCAAGCAACTGAACCGGAGCCGGCCGGCTGAAGGAGGGTTAGCCCAAGAGCCCGAGTCCGGCAAACGCGAGCGCCACGCCATTGCCGGCCGGGCCGGGCGTAAACCTGTCAGCGACGGCCAGTACCTTGGGGTGGCCATCCTCCACGGCGATGCCGATGGCTGCGTACTCGAGCATCTCGATGTCATTGGCGCTGTCGCCGATGGCCACAATGTCCTCGCGCCTCAGTCCCAGGTGCTTCTCCACCACCTGAATGCCCACCGCTTTGTGGGTTCCGGCCATAAAAATTTCCCCTGCAGTGTCGCCAAGTGCGGAGAGCGAACTGGGGATGAGTCCGACGTCCGGGCCCAGCCCCGCCATCAGGCCGGTCAACGGAACCGGGGAGTCAAAACAGGAGATCTTGGCGTAGGACACGGACCGGAGGTCATCGCTGTACTGCACCGGGCCCAGGATGTCCTCCACCGGATCAACGTCAGTGCTCAGGACGCCGTCGTGCCCGGACCTGCCGGCAAACACGGGCGTCAGCACGCGCCGCAGGCGCTCACCCACGCCGGTCCTTCCATGCAGCGCCTCCGGCGCCTCAAGGATGTAAGCCACATTGTTGGCATCCAGTGTGTCCACGATCCGCGCCGCCAGATCATCGCTGAACCGCGTGTCCTTCAGTACCTCGCCGTTCAGGTCCACCCGGGCGCCGGCGCCGGTGATCACGCCGTCGAACCCGGCATCCAGGATGTGGCCGGGCACCATGGACAGCGGCCGGCCCGTGCACACGAAGACGAGGTGGCCTTGCCGCCGGGCTGTCCGCACAGCTTCCACATGGGCATCCGGGACCACCCCGTGGTCCGCGTACGTGCCATCGATATCGAGGAAAATGGCACGTGGCCGGACGGTCTGCGGGCTGGACATACCGGATCTCCTTGGTTTTTCGGCCGGAAACAGCCAACTCTATCGAAGCGGCCACCGGAAGCCCGAAAACCGCGGATCCCCTTACCTACGCCGGCGCCGGCTGCAGCAGCGGGACATGTTGCCCGGCCAAACTGATAGTCATCCCGTGATAAACAAACTCTTGAAGTGTAGTAAGCACGCTGATTGAATTAGGGAACCGGATATGGGGGCACGGCACAACTTACTGATTAAGGAGTGACAACATGGGTATTCTCGGATTTCTCATTTTGGGCCTGATCGCGGGTGCTATTGCCAAGGCCATCCTGCCGGGACGTCAAGGCGGAGGCTGGGTAGTCACCATGGTCCTCGGCGTCGTCGGCGCCATCCTGGGCGGCTGGATCGGCTCGCTGATCTTCGGCGGCGGACTGGCTGAGTTCTTCGATATCCGCACGTGGCTGCTGGCCATCCTCGGATCGATTGTCGTACTGCTGATCTATGGGGCAGTCACCAACCGGAGCAGCCGCCGCGTATAGCTGCAGCTCATATTTCCTAAGCCAAAGCGCCGTTCCCCGCACCCGGAGGACGGCGCTTTTGCATGCCCTGCACGTGTAGCGGGGTAATGCAGCCCGCGGCGGGCAAAAAACCGTTTCCCCGGATCCGGCCAATTTTCGCGGCCGGCACTTTATGATGTCCGAGGGGGGTGGTGTGATGGCTGACTATCAAAGCCGCAGCAACGGTTTAGCAGCGCCCGCTTTCGGCGCGGTCCTGGATGCCAGCCCCGACGCGCTCCTGGCAGTTGCGTCAGACGGCAGTATCACCATGGCCAACGCCGCCGCAGAAAGGCTTTTTGGCTTCAGCAGGCACGAGTTGGCAGGCCGCAATCACCGCTCACTGTTCGCCGCGGGCTTCCGCGCTGAAGTGGACCGGCTTTTCCAGCAGCTGGTGGCGGCGCCGGCGGAACAGCCGCCGCCCCGCGAGGTGTTGGGCGTGAACAGCAACGGGTCTGAGTTTTCGGCGGAAGTGGCTGCCGCACTGCTCCCCGGCCCGGCACAGGGCGGCCCGGTACTGGACGGCCAACCCGCAGGCTCAGCACCACAGGTCCTGCTCTCGGTCCGGGGCATATCGCACCGGGCCGCGGCGGAGGAAGACCTGCGGGAGGCGATGTCCCTGCTCACAGCCACCCTGGAATCCACTGCGGACGGAATCCTGGTGATGAGCAACCAGGGCCATGTTGCCGGCTTCAACGACCAGTTCCTGACCATGTGGGGCATCCCGCCGGAGCTCCTCCAAGGCGACAGCGAAGAACCGGTTATCCGGCTGGTCGTGTCACAGGTGGCGGACCCCGTAGCATTCCTGAGCCGGATCGAGGAACTGGAGGACAACCCGGCGGCGGAAAGCCACGATGTCCTGGATTTCAAGGACGGCCGCACCTTTGAGCGGTATTCCCGCCCCCAGCGGGTGGGTGAGAAAATAGTGGGCAGGGTGTGGAGCTTCCGGGATGTCACCCCGCGGCGCAAGGCCCAGGAGCAGGCGCACCAGGCCATGCTGGACCTCGCGGCGCAGGCGGAAAAGCTGCGAACCATGGCCTTCCAGGATCCGCTGACGGGGCTGGCCAACCGGGCTGTGTTTAATGACGGGCTGGCGGATGCCCTGAAGGAGCCGCGGCTGAAGGCAGTGGATGTCCTCCTGCTGGACCTGGACGATTTCAAGGAAGTCAACGACATCCTGGGGCACCAGGCGGGCGACGACATGCTCATCGAAGTGGCGCGCCGGCTCCGCGGCTGCGTCCCCACCGCCGATGTGGTGGCCCGGCTCGGCGGTGACGAGTTCGTAGTGCTCTTGACCGCCTGCCCGGATGCCGATGAGATTGCGCGCTGCATCGTCCGCTGCCTGCATGTTCCGGTGACCATTAACGGCACCGTGCTGCGGCCGAGCCTCAGCCTCGGGCTCGCCTCCGTGGGGCAGGACAACGTGGGCGCTTCGGAGCTGCTGCGGCAGGCGGACATCGCCATGTATGCAGCCAAGGCCGCCGGAAAGAACCGCTTCCTCCGGTTCCACCCGGACATGATGACGGCCCTCGTGCAGCGGACCGACATGGAGAGTGGCCTGCAGCTGGCGGTGTCCCGGGGAGAAATCTCGGTGGACTTCCAGCCGATCGTGTCGTACCGGATGGGCCAGGTGGCGCAGTTCGAGGCGCTGGCAAGGTGGGACAGGAGCGGCGAGCGCGTGCCGCCGTCGGTCTTTATCCCGCTGGCCGAACGCACCGGGCTGATCAACGAAATCGGTGCCGAAGTAATGGCCCTGGGCATGGTGCAGCTGGCCTCGTGGTTGAGCGAGGACCCGTCCCGGTCCCTGTCCGTCAACGTCTCCGGCGTCCAGCTGCAGGACCCGGATTTCGGCGAGCAGGTCCTGCAGCTGGCGGACGCCAGTGGCGTGGCACCGTACCAGCTGGTGCTGGAGGTGACGGAGTCCGTATTTTTCGACGCCGACTGCAGCCTGATCAAGCAGCTCAGCACGCTGCGGAACGCCGGCGCCCGTGTTGCCCTGGACGATTTTGGCACCGGCTACTCGTCCCTCGGGAGGCTGCAGGACCTGCCGGTGGATACCGTGAAGATCGATAAAACCTTTGTGTCTATGGTGCGCCTCGGCACGGAGCGGCTGCCCATCCTCAGTTCCATGATCAATATGGCCCACAGCCTTGGCCTGACGGTCACGGCCGAGGGCGTGGAGACGGTGGCGCAGGCGGATTACCTCACCGCCCTGGACTGCGACTCGCTGCAGGGTTACCTTTTCTCGCTGCCGGAGCCGGGCGCACGCCTCCCGTATGCCCTGCGCCATGCGGAAGAAGCGCTTAGCGCGCTCAAGGGGCGGTAACGGAACCCTGAATACCGGCCCTGCGGGGCCCAGTGAGGCATATCATAGGAAAGCGTCTCCACCCAGGTCTCGGGTGGGCTACGGGGCCCGGTTTTTCCACGGGGTTTCCGGGGTTTCAGGGCGCACCCTAGGGGGAGGTACCGCGTGTCTCAGACTGGTCTCCTGCAGCACCGGCCCGCCGGCAGCAGCACTACATTGCCGGTGAAGTGGCTTGCCGTGCTGACGGCCGTCGTGCTTGCCGCGCTCGGCCTCTTTTTCGCAGCCAACAGCGGCACTCCGGCTGCCCTGGTCACCGGTGATTTCACCATCCTGGCGGCTTCCCTGCTGGCGGGGGCGAGCTGCACGCGGGCCGCCCGGCGCGGCGGCCCCAACGCGAGGGCCTGGACGTTTATGGCGGCCGCCGCATTCACTTGGGCCGCAGGGATGGCCGTCTACGCGTTCTATGGCCTGGCCAACAACCATGTGTACCCCTTCCCCTCCCTCGCAGATGCCCTGTTCATCAGCTACGCGGTGCCAGCCGTCGCTGCGCTTTTTGCGTTCCGGAGGCGCGGCGGCAACCATGTGGCGCTGTACCGGGCGGTGATGGACGCGGCAGTGGTGGCCGGCTCCGTGCTGGTAGTCAGCTGGTACGTCGTGCTGGGCGCCGCCTTCGACGCGGAGGGTGATCCCCTGGCCCGGCTCACCGGGATGGGCTACCCCGTGGTGGACCTGGTGATCACCTCCCTGGTGCTGGTCCTGGCGATGCGCCGGCAGCCGGGCGAGCGGCTGCCGTGGCTGTGTTTCGGCGGCGGACTGCTCGTGCTGGCCGTGACGGACAGTGTCTACGTGCGGTTGACGTTCGACGGCGTCAGCGGCACCACGGGTTCGCCCCTCGCCCTGGGCTGGATCGTCGCCTTCCTCCTGATCGCCCTCGCGCCGCTGGCGCCCTACCAGGAGAGTGCCGGAGCGGACCGGACCGGCTATACCCTCGCATTGGAACTGCTCCCTTACGTCCCGCTGCTCCTGGCGGTGGTGCTGTTCGCCGGTCCCCATCTGAACGAACTCAACCCGTTCCTGCTGCTGGTGGGCGCCGCCGTCCTGGTGTTCGTTGTAGTGCGGCAGGTGCTGATCATCCTGGAAAACATCAACCTCACCACCGGGCTGGAGAACGAGGTGGCGGTCCGCACCAGGGAACTGGAGGCAGCACGGGAGGCGGCCTTGGAGTCCAGCCGGCTGAAATCGGAGTTCCTGGCCACGATGAGCCATGAGATCCGGACCCCCATGAACGGTGTGGTGGGCCTGACGGCACTGTTGCTGGAGACCCCGCTGGACCCCACCCAAAAACAGTATGCGGACGGCGTGAAGGGCGCAGGCGAGGCACTGCTGGCCCTGATCAACGACATCCTGGACTTCTCAAAGCTGGAGGCGGGCAAGGTTGACCTGGACGTGCGCCCCTTTGATCCGCGCGTCCTCGTGGAGGAAGTGGCCGGGCTCCTGGCCGAACCGGCGCAGGCGAAGAACCTGGAACTGATCGCCTATTGCGACCCCGAGGTGCCGGCACGGCTGATGGGTGACTCTGGCCGGATCCGCCAGATCCTCCTGAACCTGGCGTCCAACGCGGTGAAGTTCACGGCATCCGGGGAAGTGTCCATCAGGGTCAAGACCGAAAGCCCCGGAGCCGCTGCCGGAAGTACCGCGACCGTGTATTTCGAGATCCGCGACACCGGAATCGGCATCGACCCGTCACATCACGGCAGGCTCTTCCAGTCGTTCTCGCAGGCCGACGCCTCCACCACCCGGCGGTACGGCGGCACCGGGCTGGGCCTTGCCATCTGCAGCAGGCTGACGGAGGCAATGGACGGCGGGATCGGCCTGGACAGCATCCCCGGGAAGGGCAGCACCTTCTGGTTCCGGCTGCCCCTGCCGGTGGCACCGCCGTCCACGGACCCGGTTCCGGCAGCCGGCTTCCTGAACGGCCTGCGGGTCCTGGTCGTGGATGACAACGCCACCAACAGGCTGGTGCTCGAATCCCAGCTGCGGGGCTGGCGGCTCCTGCCCGAAGCCGTCCCCGACGCCGCCTCGGCGCTGGTGCGCGCCCGCGAAGCGGACGCCGCCGGGGAACCCTTCCACCTGGCGGTGCTGGACTTCTGCATGCCGGACACGGACGGTCTGGAGCTGGCGCGCCGCATCAAGGCCGATGCCGGGCTCGCGGACATGGAACTGATCATGCTGACGTCCACCATGCAGGTCAATGCGGCGGAAATCAGCCAAGCCGGGGTGCGCGAATGGTTGATGAAACCGGTTCGAAGCTCCGAGTTCTACAACCGCCTGGTCCGGCTCATGTCCACCCACGAGCCTTCCGTTCCAGCCGCCGCACCGTCCCAGGCACCGGCTGTCCCTCATGAACCGTCGCGGGGCCGGATCCTGGTAGTGGAGGACAACGAGGTCAACCAGCTGGTGGCCCGCGCCACGGTCAGCAGGCTGGGCTATGCGGTGGACGTAGTGTCCAACGGAGTCGAAGCCCTTGCCGCCACTGCTGGTTCGCGGTATGCCGCTGTGCTGATGGACTGCCACATGCCGGTGATGGACGGGTTCGAAGCCACGCGGCAGATCCGGCGCCGGGACAGCAGGCACCCGCGCCTGCCCATTATCGCCATGACCGCCGGGGCGCTGGACGGCGACCGGGAACGGTGCCTTGCCGCCGGCATGGACGATTACCTCGCCAAGCCGGTGGACGCCGCTGCCCTGGAAGCCACGCTGCTCCACTGGGTTCCGGAGCCTGAGAACCGGATTGTTCCCGGGCTTGTCCCCCAGCCGCTGGCTGTTACCGGAGGAGCGGCCGCGCCTGCGCTGGACCAGGACCGGATTGCCATCCTCCGGGAGCTGGGCCCGGAGGACGGGCGTGGCCTGCTCCCTGAGGCAGTGGCCGCTTTCCGGCGCGAACTGCCCGCGCGCATTGCGGCCTTGCAGGCGGCCGTGGACGACGGCGACGGGCCGGCTTTAGTGCAGGCGGCCCACGCGCTGAAGGGCTCGGCTGCCAATATCGGGGCCGCCGCCGTTGCGGGCCTCTGCGCTGAGCTTGAACAGCTGGGCCGGGGCGGGACGCCCGGCGGCGGCGTCGCTCTGCTCCGCCGCCTTGAAACGGAACTGCCCCGCCTGGACGCGGAACTGGACGCAGCGCTGGAGGTGACCCCGTGAAAGTCCTGGTGGCCGACGATGACCCGGGCTCGCTGATGGTGGCGAGGGCCGCCGTCGAACGTTCCGGCCATGACTGCCTCACTGCCGCGGATGGTGACGAGGCGTGGGCGCTGTACCTGGCGCATCAGCCGGACGTGGTGGTCACCGACTGGATGATGCCGGGCATGGACGGGCTGGCGCTGTGCCGGGCTATCCGCGCACAGGAGCAGGAGTTGTACACGTACGTTGTGCTGCTGACCTCGCAGGGGTCCCGGGACGATGTGCTGGCGGGGCTCGAGGCCGGCGCGGATGATTACGTCACCAAGCCGCTGGACCCGTTTGTGCTGCATGCGCGGCTGCTGGTGGCGCGGCGGATCACCACCCTGCACGCGGACCTCGCCCACTACCGCCGGGTCCTGTCCCGGCAGGCACGGACGGACCCGCTGACCGGGCTGCACAACCGGCTCAAGTTGTCGGAGGATCTGGAGCAGCTGCACCTGCGGAGCGAGCGGTACGCGGAGCAGTACAGCCTGGCCATGTGCGACGTGGACAATTTCAAGAGCTACAACGACATCTACGGCCACCAGGCGGGAGACCTGGCCCTGCGGGCGGTGGCGGCGGCGCTGCTGGGCATTGCCAGGAAGAGCGACGGCGTGTACCGCTACGGCGGCGAGGAGTTCCTGCTGGTGCTGCCGCAGCAATCAGGTCCGGGTGCGAAGGCGCTGCTGGAAAGGGCGCTGGCGGCCGTACGGGACCTGGCGATCGAGCATGCCGGCGATCCGTCCGGGCAGCTGCGGCTCAGTGCCGGAATCTCGTCGTATTGCCACGGGCACCGGGCTGATGCCGACGCGCTGGTGGGTGCGGCCGACGCCGCGTTGTACGCAGCAAAGGCCGCCGGGCGGAACAGGGTGGAACTGGCCCGGTAACTCCGGTCAGGCAGCCTTCTTGGAGCCGGACTTTTTCTGGATCGGCTTCTGCTGCTTCGGCTTCTGCTGCTGGACGGGCTGGTGGCGTGCCGGCTGCTGCTGCGGTGCAGGCTGTTCCGGCTTCTGCTGAACGGGCTGCTCCGCGACGGGCTGCTGCTGAACCGGTTCGGTCACAGTTTCTGCGGAGACGCTGAAGTGGGCTCCAGGTGCCTCCACTTCCATGACCCCGGCTGCTTCATAAGCGCCTGCGGCGTCGGCGGCGCGGTTGCGCTTCCAGCGGCGGAGCAGGTCCACGGCGGCCAGGGCGCCGGCAAGCGGCGTGAGTACGGCTGCCAGGTAGACGAAAAGCATCCAGGTCAGGGTGGTGAGCGGAGGCTGGTTGTTGTTCAGCAGGGAGAGCCCGCCCAAAAGACCAACGGCCCAAAAGAGGACCACTGCGGTGAGCACCGCCGCGGCCGGGAAATACTGGTTGGACACGATCTTTTTCAGGGTTTCCACGCACTTCCTCCTGCCTGGCTGGGGCACGGCTACAGCCGCTCAAGACCAGTATGGGTTCTGGAGGGGCGCGAATCCCGGCAACACGCAGGCGGTGGTGACGAACCTAACGTCCGGCCCACCTGTGCCTGCTTATTTCCGCCCTCTTCCCTGCCGCAGAGCCAACGAATACCGTGGACCTGACCGGCGCCGCTGCCGGCTTGCCCGAACCGTTGGCGCCACCCTGGAGGTCCCCATGCGAAAAGTCACTGCCGGTCTGTTCCATTCCGTGGATGGTGTGGTGTCCGAACCGTTCAAGTTCCAGTTCGACAGCTTTGACGACGAACTCGGTGTGGGCCTGACCAGGATGATGGAAACGGTGGACACCGTGGTGCTGGGCCGGGTGAGCTACCAGGAATGGGCGGGTTACTGGCCTACCGCCACAGCGGACCAGGACTTTGGAGCCTTTATCAATTCCGTGGAGAAGTTCGTGGCCTCCCGGTCGTTGAAGGAACCGCTGGAATGGCAGAACTCGCGCCTAATGGATGCCCCGCTGGAAGAGTTCGTGGGCAAGTTGAAAGAGCGCGACGGCGGAGAGATCGCCGTGTGCGGGAGCATCTCCGTGACCCGGCAGCTGCTGTTCGCCGGGTTGCTGGATTCGCTCACGCTGATGACCCACCCGGTGATCGCCGGCACAGGCCGCCGCCTGTTCGAAGACGGTGACCCCACCACCAGGCTCGAGCTTCAGGACCAGTACCGGACCAGCAAGGGCAATGTGGTGAGTGTGTACACGCGGCGCGGCGAATAGCGTCCACAGTCACATGGGCCGGGAGGCGGTCCGCTATCCAAAGCAGGTAAAATCTTTCGGTCATGCATTGTTTCTACTTCGATGCCGGCCGTTGCCGCTCCTGCACCCACATGGGTACCCCGTACGATCAACAGCTGGCAGGCAAGCAGCTGCACTGCCAAACGCTCCTCGCCGGCCACACGTCGCTGGACTGGCTTCCGCCCCTTGCGGGCCAGGAGTACGGATTCCGCAACAAGGCCAAAATGGTCATTGGCGGAACGGCCCGGAAACCCACCATCGGGATCCTCGACGCCGAAGGCTTTGGGGTTGACCTGCGCAGATGCGGCGTCTGCTCCCCCGGCCTGCAGGCGTGTTTTCCGGTTCTTGCGGACTTCATCCGCCACACCCGCCTGACGCCGTACGATGTTCCGCGGCGCAGCGGCGAACTGAAGCACCTGATCATCACCGAATCCCCCGACGGGGACATCATGCTGCGCCTGGTGCTGCGCTCGGAACAGCTGGTCCCGCGCATCCGGAAGAACCTCCCCGGCCTGTTGGCTGCCCTGCCGCAGGTGAAGGTGGTCTCGGTGAACCTGCACCCGGAACACAAGGCGGTGCTGGAGGGTGAGCGCGAGATCCTGCTGACTGAGCAGTCAACGCTGAGGATGCGCGTCAACGACGTTGACCTGCACCTCCGGCCGCAAAGTTTTTTCCAGACCAACAGCGAGATGGCCGCCGCGCTGTACCGTCAGGGGCGCGAGTGGGTCAACGAGCTGGCGCCGGCCTCGGTCTGGGATCTGTACTGCGGCGTAGGCGGCTTCGCATTGCACTGCGCAGACCCGTCCAGGGACGTGACGGGCATCGAAACGAGCAGCGAAGCCGTTGTCTCGGCCAAAATCAGCAGTGCGGAAGCGGGGCTGCAGCGCATGGATTTCCGCGCCGGCGACGCCACGGCCTTCGCCCTCGAGTCGGTCAAGTCACCCGAACTGGTGATCGTTAATCCGCCCCGGCGCGGGATCGGCAAGGAGCTGTGCGGCTGGCTGGAATCCTCGGACGTGGAGCACGTTGTCTACTCGAGCTGCAACGCCCAATCGCTCGCCCGCGACCTGTCGGCACTCCCCTCGTTCACGGCGCGGCAGGCCCGGGTGCTGGACATGTTCCCGCAAACCAACCATTACGAAGCGATGGTCCTGCTGAGCCGGGCCAGCTGACCCCTCAGCTCCCGTTCCGGGCCAGCATCTCCCCGATAATCCGGGCGCCTTCGGGAAAGGCGCCCGGATTCGTTCCCGAATAGTTGAGCCGGATGAAGGGGCCTGCGGGTTCGGCCGGGAACCACTCATTGCCGGGGGCGATAATCACCCCGGTTGCCTCGCAATCCCGGGCCAGCCGCTCCAGGTCGGTGCCGTCCGGGAGACGCACCCACACGTGCAGGCCGCCTTTGGGCACCTGCTCAATGTGCCCCTGCGGCACGTGCTGCCGCAGGCTGGTGACCAGCAGGTCGCGCCGGGATTCCAGCTGGTGACGGAGGCTGCGCAGGTGCGTCTGCCACCCGGGCTGCGTGACGACGTCGAGCGCGGCCGCCTGCAACAGCCCGCTGACATACATCGACTCTGCTGCCCGGTCCGCAAGGATGCGCTCCCGCGCAGGCCCGCGGGCAATCACCGCCGCCACCCGGATGGATGTCGACACACTCTTGGTGAGCGAACGCAGGTACACCACGTGGCCTGAATCATCACGCGAAGCGACCGGCACAGGGCTGGTGGTGATGCCGAAGTCGTGCGCCCAGTCGTCCTCCACCAGGAACGCACCCTGCGCACGCACCACATCCAGCACCTGGTCACGCCGCTCCGCCGTCCACTGGGCACCGGTGGGGTTCGCGTAGTTGGGCTGCGCATAAAACACCCGGGCCCCGGACTCCTCAAAAGCCCGGGTCAGTTCCAGCGGGTCGGGCCCCTCCGGCCCAGTGGGAACCGGCACCACACGGACTCCCGCCTGCGCGGCAGCCAGGATGGCGCCCCAGTACGTGGGCGATTCCAGCAGCAGCGGCTGCCCCCTGCCCACCAGCGCGCTGAAAATTGAGCTCAGCCCGCTCTGGCTTCCGGGAAGTACGACGACGTCGCTCGGGTTCGGCGGGGTGGTCCCTGCCGGCGTCGAAGCACCCAGCTCGTGCGCGAACCACGACTGCAGTTCCGGCAGTCCGGCCGCGGGCGGCCGGGACAGGGCCGCGTCCCCGCGTGCAGCACGGGTCAAGGCTGCCCGCACCAACCGTTCGGGCAGCAGCTCCCGGGCCGGGTAGCCGGAGTGGAAGGAAATGACATCGAGCGGCAGGTCCCGCATGGTGGACGACGCCGCCGGCAGCGCCGTCCGCGGCGAACGCAGGGCCGCCGTCTGCCAGCCGTAATCCGACGGCTTCGCGGTCCTGGCCGCGCGGACAAACGTCCCCACACCGGGCCTGCTCTCGATCAAGCCCTGCGCTGTCAGCGTTTGCAGCGCCTTCTGCACCGTCACCGGGCTGGCCTGGTACTCGGCCACCAGGGAACGCGTGGAC
This sequence comes from Arthrobacter sp. Soil_C_49, assembly GCF_057656635.1. Taxonomy (NCBI): domain Bacteria; kingdom Bacillati; phylum Actinomycetota; class Actinomycetes; order Micrococcales; family Micrococcaceae; genus Arthrobacter; species Arthrobacter sp. Soil_C_49. The sequence continues at coordinate 167,766 of NZ_JBDGJZ010000004.1, read as the reverse complement.
GGCAGCTTCGCTCCCGGCGCGGCGGCAGCCATCCAGGTTGTCAGGTGCGCCACGATCCGCGAACTGCTATCGTTGTTCATGAGAGACAATAGTAGCGCTACTCTTCCCCAACGCACAGTGGTACTGCCATCGCAGGCTTCCGGAATCTGGCTGGGGCTTACCGGCGTGGCGGCATTCTCGTTCACCGTCCCGTTCACCAAAGTGGCTGTGGCCAGCCTGTCCCCGCTGTTCATCGGCTCCGGCCGGGCCGTGGTGGCAGCAGTGCTGGCAGCCTCAGCACTGGCACTCACCCGGCAGCGGCTCCCTCAAGGAGTGCAGTGGGCGCGGCTCGCAGTGGTGGCGGCCGGCGTCGTCGTGGGCTTCCCGCTACTGACCTCCTTTGCCTTGACCGCCACCCCCGCCAGCCACGGTGCCGTGGTGATTGCTTTACTCCCGGCCGCAACCGCAACGGCAGCGGTGCTCCGGGGGCGGGAACGGCCCCGGTTGGCGTTCTGGCTCGTCACCGGCGCGGGAGCCATTGCGGCAATCATCTTCGCCTCCCTGCACTCCGGCGGCTTCGGGCAGCTGCATTCGGCGGACATGCTGCTGCTCGGTTCGGTGGTTGCCGCAGCCATCGGCTATGCCGAAGGTGGCCTGCTGGCCCGGGAACTCGGCGCATGGCAGACGGTGTCCTGGGCGCTGGTGCTCGCGTCGCCGCTGATGCTGCTGCTGACCGCCGTCTCCATCGCCCAGCAACCGCCGTCCGCCGGCCCTATGCAATGGCTGGCGTTCGGCTATCTCGGCGTGGTCAGTATGTTCCTCGGGTTCTTCGCCTGGTACCGCGGCCTGGCCATCGGCCCCATCGCCTCGGTCAGCCAGATCCAGCTCATCCAGCCTGTCCTGACCATCTGCTGGGCGGCGCTCCTGCTGGGCGAGAGCCTGACCTGGCCCACCGCCATCGGCGCCCTGGCCGTGATCCTCTGTGCCGGGGCGGCTGTCCGGGTGCGGCTCAGGCCGGAACTGCAGCCGGCGCCCGCCGTTCACCCTGCCCCAACCCTTCAATCAGTAAAGGACTAGCCCATGTACACGCCAGCCCATTTTGCCGCGGGCCCCGAAAGCGTCCAGGGGCTCCTTGCCCGCCCCGGCGCGGCGAACCTGGTCACCATGACGGAGCAGGGCCTGCTCGCTACCCTGGTGCCGCTGGTTTTTGATCCCGACGTCGGCGAGCACGGCGCGCTGCAGGGGCACCTTGCGCGGAACAACGCGCAGTGGTCCGAACCCGCCACAGGGGAGGCACTGGCCATCATCCAGCGGGCGGACGCCTACGTTTCGCCGTCCTGGTACGCGTCCAAAGCGGAACACGGGCGGGTTGTCCCCACCTGGAACTACACCACGGCGCACGTCTACGGGCAGCTGGTAATTCACGATGATCCGGCCTGGATTTCGCGCCAGGTCCGGCGGCTCACCGGGGTCCACGAGGCGGAGTTCGAGCACCCGTGGAGCGTGGACGACGCGCCGGTACGCTTTATTGCCGGCCAACTGCGGGCCATTGTGGGCGTGGAACTGGTGATCATCCGGGTCGAGGCCAAGGCCAAGCTGAGCCAGAACCGGCCGGAGTCCGACATTGATGGTGTGGTAGCAGGGCTTATCGGTCGGGGGCAATCGGACATGGCGGCCGACGTCGAGCGGGCGCGCTGACGGGCTGAAGCCTACGAAGCAGCCTTGACCAGCTCTTCGCTCTTCTCCCACAACCCCCGGGCCAGCTCAGCGTCGTAGGCCTGGGGGTTGGCCTTGGCCAGGGCGCGCTTGGCGTAGTAGGCGCCGGAGATCCAGTCCTTGCCAGCCGTGCCGTTGATGAGCCACAGCATCGTGTCCGCGCCCTGGTCCGGGGTAAGCATGAACCGGTTGAGCAGGGTCTTGTAGGCATGCCGGAAGGGGCTGGTGGACTCGGCCGCGAAGTTGGTGCGGACCACGCCCGGGTGGAACGCCGCCGTCGCAATGCCCTGGCTGGCATAGCGCCGGTCCAGCTCAGACGTGAACAGGATGTTGGCAAGCTTGCCGGTGCCGTAGGCGCGGTTGGTGGAGTAGCTGTGCTCGGAGTTGAGGTCGAACAGGTCCAGCTTGCCCATGCCGTTGGCGGCGCTGGCAGTGTTGATGACCTTCGCGTTGCTGGCGGTGAGGGTGTCCATTAGCAGCGTGGTGAGCAGGAACGGCGCCAGGTGGTTGACCTGGAACGTGGATTCGTTGCCGTCCACGGTGAGGGTGTGCTTGCCCATAATGCCGCCGGCGTTGTTGGCCAGGACGTCGATGCGCGCGTAGTCGGACTTCAGCTGGGCGGCGAGGGTGCGCACCTGCGCCAGATCGGCAAAGTCGCTGACGAAGTAGTCCGCGTTCAGCTCCTTGGCAATGGCGCGGGTCTTCTCTTCGGACCGGCCGACGACCACCACCTGCTCCCCCGCCTTCGCCAGGGTCCGCGCGGCGGCCGCTCCGATTCCGTCGCTGGCGCCGGTGATCACGATGGTGCGAGGAGTCAAGGGAAAGTCCTTTGGTCGAGTGCAGGCCGGGCTCCCGGTGGGAGCGCCTTGCTGTTGGCACAACGACGGCGGGCGGCCGGGTGTTCCCCGGCGCACCTGGCAGGGCATATCCTGCACACACAGCCGAGCCCCGGGGAGGGAACCATCATGGAGATGCCGAAAGCGTCCGACCAGGACAAAGAGCGGTTCAGGTCGCTGGTCCCGGACCACCCGGACGTGGTGGTCAAGCCCATGTTCGGCAACCTGGGTGCCTTCGTGAACGGCAACATGTTCGCCGGGCTGTTCGGACCCACCATCGGCATCAAGCTCTCCCCGGAGGACCGGGAAGAACTCGAAGGCTCAGAACGGACCGTCCCCTTCGGGCCGGCCGAGCGGCCGATGGGCGGCTACACGGGGCTCCCGGAGATGTGGAACGAGGAAGGCGACGGCGACGACGCCCGGGCGAAAGCCTGGATCCACAAAGCCTTTGAGTACATCTCCACGCTTCCGCCCAAGGAGCCGAAAGTATCCAAAGCCCGGTCCGCCGGCAACTAGTCAGTGGGCGGGTTCGAGTGCGAGCCTGAGCCCGAAGCCCAGCAGGACCGTGCCGGTGATGCTGTCGATGACGCGGATGCTGCGGGCACCCTTGAGCCAACGCGCGGCGTAGCCCGTGCCGAAGATCAGCAGCGTGAACCAGGCCATCGTCAAAACGCAGTGCACCCCGGCCAGCAGCACGCCCACCAGCAGCGGCGACTCCCCTGCAGGAATGAACTGCGGGATGGTGGCGATGTAGAAGACTCCGACTTTGGGGTTCAGCAGGTTGGTTCCGGTCCCGGTCAGCCAGCCCGTCAAGAGTTCATTCCGGCCTGACGCAGGTGCGGCGGCTTCAGGGGCTGCAGCAGCCTTGCCGTGCTTCCTGCTCTTCCACAGCAGGGACAAACCCAGCCAGATCATGTACGCCGCGCCGGCAATGGTCAACACGCGGTAGGCCACCTCGGACGCTGCCAGCAGTGCCGAGACACCAACCGCCGCGGCCACACCCCAGATCATCGCCCCGGTGCAGATACCGATCGCGGTGGCAAAGGCGTACCCGCGGGACCTGGCGATGGACGAGCGCAGCACCAGGGCGGTGTCCATACCGGGCACCAGCGTCAGAAGTCCGGCAACCAGGGCAAAGGAGAGAACAGCCTGAGGGAGAGTCACCGTTCAAGGATATGGGCCGGTGGTTGGGCCTGCCGAACCCGTGACCCTCAGTTCACTTTTGATTCACTCAGGCAACAACCGCTGTCCAACCGGCCTCCATACGGTCGGACCCATGGACAACATCTCACGCAGATCCCTGATTTCCGCCGGCCTCGGTGCCGGTCTTGTCGCCGCCCTGCCGGGTGCCGCAGTCGCCACTTCCATTGCGGACGACGCCAGTCTCCGCACCGATCCGTTTATGCTCGGCATTGCGTCGGGTGAGCCGTGGGCGGACGGCTTTGTGATCTGGACGCGCCTGGCGCTGGATCCCCTCGCCGAGGACGGTCTGGGCGGCATGCCCTCACGGCAGGTCCCCGTGGCCTGGGAGGTCGCTGAGGACGCGGCCATGCGCTCGGTAGTAGCCGCCGCGGCGTCGAGCACGCCCGGATTGAAACGGCCCACTCCGTGCACGTGGAGCTCAAGGGGCTGAAGCCCGCTCGCGAATACTTCTACCGCTTCCGCAGCGGCCGGCACGTCAGCGAAACCGGCCGCACTCTCACTGCCCCGGCACTGCATGAAACCCCGGGCGCACTGGCCATGGCCTTCGCCAGCTGCTCGCAGTACGAGCACGGCTACTTCACCGCGTACCGTCGGATGGCCGAGGACCACCCGGACCTGGTGCTGCACCTGGGCGACTACCTCTACGAGTACAAGAAGGGCAGCTACGTGATTGGCGGCGGCAACCCGCGCGACCATCAGGGCCCGGAGACCAGCACGCTGCAGGGCTACCGGCAGCGGCACGCGCAGTACAAGGCCGACGCCGACCTGCAGGCCGCGCACGCGATCGCGCCGTGGCTGGTTGTCTGGGATGACCACGAAGTGGACAACAACTGGGCGGACGAGGTGCCGGAGAACAACGACGCCGGGCAGCTGAACGACACCACTGAGCGGTTCCGGCAGCGCCGCGCCGCAGCTTTCCAGGCGTACTACGAGAACATGCCGCTGCGGGCCTCTTCCGTTCCGGCCGGGTTCGACATGAAGATCTACCGCACCATCCAGTGGGGCCAGCTGGCAAACTTCCACATGATGGACACGCGGCAGTACCGCGACGACCAGCTCGCCGGGGACGGCTGGCGGAAGAACGTGGCCGAGCGCCTGGCCGAGGACCGCACCATCACCGGCGCCGAGCAGGAGAAGTGGCTGCTGGACGGGTTCAAGAACTCCACGCAGCGCTGGGACATCCTGGGCCAACAGGTGTTCTTCGCCGAGCGGGACCGGGCCCAGGCTTTGGAGATCGACGACGTCTCCATGGACGGCTGGGACGGCTACGCCGCTTCCCGCCGGCGCATCACCCAAGGCTGGCTGGACGCGAAGGTGCGCAACGCCGTCGTACTTACGGGCGACGTGCACCGCAACTGGGCCAACGACCTGAAGGTGGACTACAAGGATCCCGCCTCGCCCGTGGTGGGCTCGGAGCTGGTGTGCACGTCCATCACGTCCACCGGCAACGGCACGGGCTCCACCACGGAGCCCACCATGGCGTGGAACCCGCACCTGAAGTTCTACAACGATTCGCGCGGGTATGTGAACACGAAGATCACCAAGGACGCCATGACCGCCGACTTCCGGGTCCTGGACTACGTCACTACGCCGGGCTCCCCGGTCAGCACAAAAGCCTCCTTCACGATCCAGGACGGCGTCCCCGGCCTTCAGTCGTAGCCATTCAAAACCCCTTTAAACAAGTAACTCGCAGTTGACGTCGTAAAATTGCGTTTTCACGACGTCAACTGCGAGTCAGTTTTTTGGGAGAAGCTAGCCTGCGAGGCCGGCTACCAGGAAGATCGCGGCCGCGATAGCGAAGCCCATCACACCGATCAGGGTCTCCATCACGGTCCAGGTCTTCAGCGTGGTCTTGACGTCCATGCCGAAGAACCGGCCCACCAGCCAGAAGCCGGAGTCGTTGACGTGTGAGACCACTACGGAACCGGCCGCCACCGCGATCACCAGGGCTGCAACCTGCATGCCGTTCAGTCCGGCCAGTGCCACGGCCGGAGCGATGAGACCGGCGGTGGTGGTCAGCGCCACAGTTGCCGAGCCCTGGGCGATGCGCAGGATGGCGGAGATCAGGAAGCCGGCCAGGATGAGCGGGATGCCCAGGTTGCCCAGGACATCGGCCAGTGCGGCGCCGATGCCGGAAGCGCGCAGCACGCCGCCGAACATACCGCCGGCGCCGGTGATCAGGATGACGGAGCAGACCGGGCCCAGCGAGGATTCGAGCAGCTTCTCCAGCGCGCCGGCGTCCTTGCCCCGCTTGGCACCCAGGACAAACATGGCCACGATCACGGCGATCAGCAGCGCTACCGGAGTTTCACCGATGGTCCGCAGGACCTGGAACCACTGCTCGTTCTTGACGTCGGCACTGAGCACGCCGGAGGATGCCAGGGTGTTCAGGCCGGTGTTCATGAAGATCAGGACCAGCGGCAGGAGCAGCAGCCCCACGATGGTGCGGAAGCGCGGCGGGTGGGACTCGGCGTCGGCCGTGGCGTGCCCCAGCAGTTCCGGCACGGGAAGGACCAGCTTCTTACCGGTGTAGAGGCCGTACAGGTAGGCGGTGACGTACCAGGTAGGGATGGCCGTGATCAGGCCGGCGATCATCACCAGGCCGATGTTGGCGTCGAAGAAGGCGGCGGCGGAGACCGGGCCCGGGTGCGGCGGCAGGAAGATGTGCATCACGGAGAACGCGCCCGCTGCGGGCAGGCCGTAGCGGAGCACTCCCCCGCCCAGCCGGTGCGCCACGGCGAAGACTACAGGCAGCATGACCACCAGGCCGGCATCGAAGAAGATGGGGAACCCGAAGATCAGGGAGGCCAGGCCCAGCGCGAAGGGCGCGCGCTTCTCACCGAAGACGCCGATCAGGTAGTCGGCCAGGACCTTGGCGCCGCCGCTGGTTTCCACGATCCGCCCGAGCATGGCACCCAGGCCCACGAGCAGTGCCACGGTGCCGAGGGTAGTCCCGAAGCCATTGATCAGGACCGGCACCACCTGGTTGGCGGGGATGCCCGTGGCGAAAGCAGTGGCAAGGCTGATGACGATCAGGGCCAGCAGCGCGTGCATCCGCAGCTTGATGATCAGGAACAGCAGGGCGACGATCGCCGCTGCGGCGATGAGCAGCAGGGGGCCTGCGCCCATCGTTTGTGTCCATCCTTCGATGGTCATGGTTCTCCTTTGAAACAGGATTGTTGGGGATTCTGGGAAGGCTTAGGAGGCCTGGCTTGCGGGGAGCTGCAGAGCCGTGATGATGGTTTTGACCAGCTCTTCCGGCGACCTGGAGATGTCCAGCCGGAGGCTTCCGGCGGCGAGCTCTTCCTCGCTCAGCGGCTCAAGGGTGGCCAGTTGGCTGGGCAGGAGCGTGGGCGGCATGAAGTGGCCTTCGCGGCCCTGCATGCGCTGGCCGATCAGGTCCGCTTCGCCGTGGAGGTGAAGGAAAAGAACGCGGCCCTCAGCCTGGGACAGCAACTGGCGGTAGCTCTGCTTGAGGGCGGAACAGGTGAGGACTGTGCTCTTGCCTTCATGGGCCTGGGCGGTCATCCAGTTTTCGATTTCCTGCAACCAGGGCCAGCGGTCCTCGTCCTGCAGCGGGGTGCCCTGGCTCATTTTCTGGATGTTGGCCTGCGGGTGGAACTCATCCGCTTCGGCGCAGGCCCAGCCGAGCTGGCGGGAAAGAGCTGCCGCGATGGTGGATTTGCCGGAACCGGCGACACCCATGACCACCAGGTGCGTGGCGGGATACTGCATGTTTTACCTCCGAAGAAGACGCCATTGGCTTAGGGAAGAACGCTCGTCGCGCATCCCGGAGAGGAAACGCGCTGGAGATAAGGTATCACCTTTTCGGCTGATAGATACTATCTATTCGTGTCACAAGTCATACCTTTGCGTCATTTTCGGTAGGCTGGTAGTCGCACGCCGGGCGTGCGGAGGAAGGCAGGAAGATGTCGACGGCGACACCACAGGACCAGGACAACGCGGGCGACGGCGGGACCGCCCCCGCCATGCAGGGACGCGTTGTCGAGGCGCTCGGCGTAGCAATCGCCTCCGGCGATCTTCCCCCCGGAAGCCGGCTCACGCTGGAAGGCCTGCAGCAGGAGTACGGTATTTCGCGGACCGTGGCACGGGACACCATGAAGGTCCTCGAATCCATGAACCTGGTGTACTCGCGGCGCCGGGTGGGCATCGTGGTGCAGGAGCGCCGGTTCTGGAATGTCTTCGATCCCAAGCTGGTGCGCTGGCGGCTCGCCTCGGACCGGCGGGAGATCCAGTACAGCAGCCTCACGGAGCTGCGCATCGCCGTCGAACCCATTGCCGCAGCCGGGGCAGCGCGGAGGGCAAGCGCCGCCGAACGGGCCAGGCTGACGTCCCTTGCCGCCGATCTGCGCCGGCTGGGCGAGGCCGGGGAGCTTGAGGCATTCCTGGCGGCGGACATCGAGTTCCACTGCCTGCTGCTTGAGAGCTGCGGCAACGAAATGTTCCTTGCCCTCGAAGGCATGGTGGCCGAGGTGCTGACCAGCCGGACCAAGCAGGGGCTGATGCCGTTCAAGCCACGGAACGAAGCGCTCCAGGCACACGAAGATGTGGCTGCGGCCGTGGCCGGCGGGGACGCTGTTGCCGCCGAGGCCGCTATGCACCACATTCTGGATGAGGTCCGGAACGCCATGGGGCTGCGCTAGGTGTACGTTATGACCCCTTCCTTGAGTCCGGATTGCGGCCGGCCAGGATCTTGAGCCAATTTTTCGATGAATTCCGCGGGCAGCACGACTATCGTTGAGGCACCTGGTTGATGAAACGGACCACAAGCAATAACGGCTGCGCTGGTAACGGCGTGCCAAGGGGTGGGGCCGATGCAACAGCAACTCAAAGCAGGCCGGGTATGGATCCGGACGGCCTTAATCTCAGGCCTACTGATGGTGATGCTGTTCGTCACCCAGTTCGCTACGGCCTCGAGCAAAGACCTGGATGACATCTGCCAGGCGGCGGGCCACGCACTGGACCGCAACTTCCGCCTGCTGCATCCACGCGACGGGAGTCCGTACTTCCCGCTGCACAACAGGTGCGATGCGGCTTATGACATTGTCCCCGCCTGGGTCAATCCTTCCCTGTCCGCGCTGGCAGCAGTGCTGGCTCTTTCGCTTGCCGGTGCGCTGGTCAGCCGGAGTGCACGCCGCTAAGGCTTAGGGGAAGCGGCTGGGCCTTTGTGGCACGACCGGGTTAAACAAAAGCAGGGCCGGTCAGTGACCGGCCCTGCTAAAAAAATGAAACCCAGAGGCCCCAGTTTCCCTAAGAAATTAGAGAGCCTGGATGTTGGTGGCCTGGGGACCCTTGGGGCCCTGCTCGGTTTCGAAGGAAACCTTCTGGTTCTCTTCGAGTGAGCGGAAGCCGTTGGAGTTGATCGCAGAGTAGTGTGCGAAAACATCCTGTGAGGAGTCATCGGGGGAAATGAAGCCGAAGCCCTTTTCAGCGTTAAACCATTTGACGGTACCAGTAGCCATTATTTTTGTCCTTCGTGAAGGTGGAGGAAAAGTCCCGACTTTCGGGTCCTCCGGTGTGGGGTGTTCAAAACCGCTACTTCAGAAGAACGCGGACTTTCGACCGCGCGTACTGCCTGAACTACCAACTGCATAAACACAACAACAGGATCAACCCTACAGGAGTTTTGGCGGACGGATTACCACAACGGCATTCTTACCGGCCTTCCGGGCCTCTACGCCCTGGCTACACCAAAAAATGGCACTTCGCGGCAGTGTGGGGAAACACTGCCGCAAAGCGCCATCTCGGGTGAGGGGTTTGCTACATGATGCCCGTAGGTACCAGCAGGGCCCAGGCCAGGGCCGGAGCAACCAGCACCACGCCGCCGGCGTACATCATGAGCTGCTTGTAGACGCGCTGCCTGTCGTTCTCGCGGGCGTTGGCAACCACCAGGGCACCGTCGGTGGAGAAGGGCGAAACATCCACCACGGTGGCGGCGATGGCCAGGGCGGCCACGGTGCCGGAGGCGCTCAGGCTGCTGGTGGCCAGCAGCGGACCGGCCAGCGGGATGAACGCGGTCAGCAGGGCGGTGGAGGAAGCAAAAGCCGAACCGACGCCGATCACGTAGCAGAGGACCAGTGCCACGAGCAGGGGCGCACCGAGTGCCAGGGCCTGTTCAGCAAGGGTGTCGATGACGCCCACGTGCTGCAGGAGTGAGACGTAGGTGATCATGCCCGCCACCAGAAGGACGGTGGACCAGGAGACGCCACCGATGAACGTCTGGTGTTCCTTGATGTTGATGAAGGCGAGCAGGAGCCCGGCAGACAGGGCCACGAAACCGATGGGCATGTGGAAGCCCAGGGTGCAGACAAGCATCGCGGCGATCAGGACCAGGGTGAAGATCTGCTGGCCGTGCGGGCGGCCGGTGCTGGTGGTGTCCACGTCGGCAAGCTGGCCGCCTTCGCCGTCGCGCAGTTTGCCCAGGAGGCCGAAAAGCACGATGGTCAGGACGGAAAGGATGAGGTTCAGCGCGAAGCTGGCAATGAAGAGTGCGCCCTGAGAGATGGGGAACCCGTTTTCAACGGCGATGTTGTGCACCAGCACGCCGGCCACGGACAGCGGGGAAAAGCCGCCGGCGTGGGCGCCGTTGATGATGAATGCACCCATCACAACAGGGTGGATGCGGGATTCGTAGGCGAAACCAAGGGCGGCCGGTGCCAGCAGGGCGACGGCGGCGGGCGAGAAGGTGCCCAGCGAGGTGAGCGCGGCGGCGATCAGGAAGAAGACCCAGGGCAGCAGCATCGTTTTGCCCCGGACCAGGCGGACGCAGCTCTGGACGATGATGTTGATGGTGCCGTTCCGCTGGGCCATGCTGAAGAAGTAGGTGACGCCAATGATGGTCAGGACGATGCTGGCCGGGAATTCCTCCAGGATCTGCTTGTCCGTCATCCCCAGCATGAAATAGCCGACGCCGAACGAGGCTACCAGCCCCATCACGCCGATGTTCAGCGGCCATTTGGTGGCGACGACGAACATCACCACGAGGATAACGAGCGGGATGATTTGTACGGCTGTCATGGTGTGCTCCGGGTCCGTGGCGGCCCCCGGGTTGAGGATGCCACCCCCCAGCACGAGGGCAGCCAGGCCCAGGATAGTCAGGCCGGCTACCGCCATCAGTAGGATACGGCGGCGGCGGTTGGGACGCGGTGACTGTTCGTCCCGGGTCTCCTCAAGAATGTCAGTGGGGCGTTGGGCTGTTTTGGTCATGGCTTACTCCTCATTGAGTGGCGCCCGCGAGGACGGCAGGTGCAGCGCTGCCGGAAACCTCGGGGAGGTGGATGATGGTGGTGGCGATGGTGCGGGCAGTGCGGTCGACGCCGACGAGCAGGCTTCCGCCGTGCTCCTCGCTCCAGGTTTCAATCACGCCGGCGGGGGTCTGCAGCCGCAGGGTGGCTCCGGGAGCGCCGCCCGTGATGGTGTGCAGCACGGTGCCCGGGGTGCGGGCGGCCAGTGTCAGGGCGATGCTGCCGGTGATGGCCAGCGCCGGGTGCGGCCTGCCCATGGAGAGCATCATGACGTTGATGTCGGCGCCTGCTTCAGCTTCGGCAGGCGCGGCCACGATGGCGAGCTTGGGGATGGCCCTGGCAGCGTCGGCGGGGGTGGGAGCCAGGCCCATCCGCACGGCTGCCTGGCGACGGATCTGTTCAAGGGTGTCGAGCTGCAGCTCAACACCTGCCCGCCACGTCTCGTAGCGGGCAGGGTCCAGGCCCAGCTCCTCGGCCCGGACCATCACAACTGGTGCTCCGGCGTCGACCATTGAAACCGTCCAGCTGTTACCGCCGGCGGTAATGCTGTCCGTCGCGGCGCCGGTGGGAAGCAGGGAACCGGTGGTCTTGCCGGCCGGGTCCTGGAAGCCGAGGCCCACCGGGTAACCGGGGAACGGAACGCCGGGCATCTGTCCTTCCGGGATGACCGGCAGGGCGCCATCAGGGGTGGGCAGGCGCTGGACGATCACCTGGTTGGTGTTGGTGTTGCGGGTGACGATCCGGGTGACGTCTCCGGTAGGTACAACCCAGCCCTTCTCGATCGCGTACAGGCCCACCACTGCGGAGCCGTTGCCGCAGTTGCTGCCCCAGTCCACGCCGGCTTCTTCGATTCCTACCTGGGCGAAGGTGTATTCGACGTCGATGTCCCCGCCGGCGGGCCGGTGCAGGATGATCGCTTTGCTGGTAGTGGAGGTGGCCCCGCCCACGCCGTCAATCTGGCGCGGGTCCGGACTTCCGAACAGCCGTGGCAGCAGCACATCAAGGCTGGCACCACCCTCCTGGAGATGCTCCGCTTCGAACACCCAGCACTTGCTGGTGCCTCCACGCATCCATTCCGCTTCGATCTTCATCGACTTCCACCTCTCCTTCCCCTCAAAACTGTTGAGGGCCTACGAAAAGGTTGAGCCAGATCACACTTTAGGACAATGTTGGATAGTTGAAAGGGCATGTAGCATTGCTTCAATCAGTGGGGTGAAAAGGCTACAGACCCTACTTCTGCTCTTAGGCAGCCGGCCCACGTATCCTGAAGTGCCCGTCTTTACGGTGACCGTGCAGTGAATGAACGAATAGAACAGAGAGGCGAACGGATGCTTAATGAAGAAGAGCAGCCCCTGTTCGATATCCGCCGGCTTGCCCTGCTTCTGGAAGTGGTGGAGCAGGGATCGATCACTGCGGCGGCCGAACTGATGATGTACACACCCTCAGCCGTCTCCCAGCAGCTGCGAAAGCTCGAGCAGGAAGTGGGGCAGCCGTTGCTCAACCGACGCTCCCGCGGGGTGGTGCCCACTGAGGCCGGGCAGGTACTCGCCGGTCACGCCCGCAAGATCGTCCGCCAGATGAAGGCCGCCCAGTCCGACCTCGGCGAGATCGCCGGGCTGAAGCGCGGCTCCCTGACCGTCGGCACCTTCCCCACGCTGGCCGGATCCTTCCTGCCCATCGTCATCCGGACCTTCAAGAAGCGCTACCCCGCCATCGGACTTTCCCTTCGCAGCGCCCGCTTCGACGAGCTCGTGGCGGACCTGGAATCCGGCGTCACAGGGCTGTGCCTGCTCTGGGACTATCCCTGGAACCGCTTTGAGGACGAGTCCATCCGCGTCACCGAGGTTTTCCAGGAGAGCACGGTGATCCTCGTGGCCCGAGGCCACAAACTGGCAGGCCGGGAAGAGGTCAGCATGGAGGACCTGCGCAACGAGTCGTGGATCGTCCGGGCGGAGGCCCACCCGGTAGTCGAAGTCCTGCAGCGTTCCGCCCACGACGCCGGCTTCGAACCGACCATCGGGTTCCTGGCCAACGATTACCAGGAAGCGCAGGCGATGGTGAGCGTCGGGATGGGCGTGGCCATGGTGCCCAAAACCGCCGTGTCACTCCAGCATCCCGACGTCAGGGTACTCAGCCTGGGCGCCGCGGCACCCCTGCGGCGGATCCTCCTGGCACAGCGCCAGGACAAGGTCTATGCCCCAGCCGAGGTCGCCTTCCACTCCACGCTTCTGGAAATCGCGCGGGAGCGGGCCGCGGACTACCTCTAGCCCTTACGGGCCTCCTCCGTAGCCCCAACTTGCTACGGAGGCAGCCAGGACAACAATTCCCCATCGCGAACTGCCACCGCTATCCGGCTGCAAGCCGATGTGTTGGTTGCCTATAACGTCGAACTGCTGGCCGCGGCCGTTGAGGCTGGCCTTGCCGTCGCCTCCCCTCCCAATCAGGCTGGGCCGTGATGCGTTAGCGGCCTGCCGCCTTGCTGGCTCCCGGCAGGAAATTTCCTGCAACAACCCATCCTCAATGCGACGTCCCGCGAATAGCTGGCATACCCCTTTGGGCTGCCGGACCGGCAGCCCATCAACACATATCGCATTCAGGAGGCCACCATGGCAACACACACCAGCACCGGCATGGCAGCACGCACCAACGTCCAAAAGGCATCGATGGTTGTGGGGGCGGTGTTCCTGCTGGTCGGCATCCTTGGCTTCGTACCGGGCATCACAGCGAACCACGACCAGCTGGGCTTAGCCGGCCACCACTCCGAGGCCCTGCTGCTGGGCCTCTTCCAGGTCTCAGTCCTGCACAACATCGTCCACCTGCTCTTCGGCGCAGCGGGCATCGCCCTGGCAAGGTCTGCCGCGGGCGCCCGTTCATTCCTGCTTTACGGCGGGGTCATCTACCTGGTCCTCTTCGTCTACGGCCTGGTGATCCCCCAGGATTCCGCGGGCAACTTCGTGCCACTGAACGGCTTCGACAACATCCTGCACCTGCTGCTTGGCGTGGGAATGATCGCCCTGGCCGTGATCCTCACGAAGGGCCACACCAAGGCACGCGCCTAAGTCTTTCCTGGCGGTAACCCGCCGGTTGCACAGAGATGAGTATGGCCCCGGCCGCAGCTACAGCTGTTGCCGGGGCCATACCCGTTCCGGGGCTAGTGCCTCATCGTTTTACTGGGCCGCGTGCACCTGTACCGCCGCCGCACCGACCGTGGGGGTGGGCCGCAAGGCATTGACGGCCCGGTTCGCGCTCACCTGGGCGTCAGTGCCGGAATCGAGGATGGTATTCCGGGTCGATTCGGAGTCCACCATCACGGCCGTGACGGCAAGGCCTGCCGACGCTCCGGTGGTCAGGAGGGCGTCCACCTGGGCTTCGAAGCAGGAGTCGCTTGACGCGGAGTCAACGTCCATCGCCACGACGTGGTTGCTGGAGACGAAGTTCCCTGTCCCCGCCGTCAGCCGGATGATGACTGGCGTTGCACCTGCCGGTCGGATGCTCCGGGAGTCGATGACCTCGGAGAAGTGGTTGCCGATGACCGAGTTGTTGCTGCCGCTGACACAGAGAAGGCCGGTGAGGTCGTCCAGTCCGTTGTCCACGCCGAAAAAGGGCGTCCACGGCTCGTGGTCACGCAGGAAGTGGTTCGTGGCCACCAGGTTTTCGGAACTGTTCGCGGCGAGCATCACCATGCCCGGGTAGAACGAATGCAGGCGGTTGTTGGTGACGCTGGACCGCGTGACGCCCTCGAGATGGACGCTGCTCGCACCACGGGGGAAGACGTTGTTCGCGGTGATCAGCAGGCCGCCATGGTTCTGGGCGTAGATCGAGTGGCCTTTGAAGCCGGCTCCCACCAGGTTGTCGGTGATCTTTGATGCCTGGCCCCACCCGCGCAGTTCGATGCAGCTTCCGCACTCAGCGATGAAGTTGCCGTGGATCGACAGCGCGTCGGCGTGGTAGATGGTGAGGGCGTTTTCCAGGTAAACGAACCCCATGTCAGTCACGCGGAAGGAGTCATTGGCGCTCGCCACATAGATTCCGGTCTTGCCGTTGACGTACGTGTTCTCCGCAGGCAGCGCCGAGCCGTCCGGCCTGAAGTGCAGCCCGTCGATGCAGAAGTTGGAGAACTCCAGCGAGCTGATCCTCGGGCTCCCGCTCCGCTCAACGTAGAAGGCGGCTCCCTTCGATTCCTCCGCGCCTTCGCCCAGGGGAATGTCCACGAGAATCCGGCTCCCGCCGGGCCACAGCTCGTGCAGGTCGGGCCATTCGTCTTCGGGCACGTTGAAACGGATGCTCGACGACGTGAAGCCGTGCCCCGAGCCCTCGATCCTCAGGAAGCTGATATCGATCGCCACCTGCGTACGGAGGCGGTAGTCCCCCGGCGGAATGTAGATCACCGCGCCGGGCTTTCCACCCTGGTTCGCATCGGCGTCGGCCTGCCGTTCCTTGACGTCAGCGATGATGCTGTTGATGACTTCGCCGACGTCCTCGTACGGATTGCCGACGGGCCACGTCGTCACGTCGTAGCAGTTGTTGCTTGGCATGGGTTGTTCCCTTTCGTTGTCCGACGTCGCTGCACCAGGTTTCGCTTCAGCAGGTTTCACTGGGCCACCGGCTGGTGCTCAGGGAGGTCAGCCTGCAGTTCCTCCAATGTTGGAGGGTTGGCGCCCGGCCGGCGCACCGTGATCGCGGCTGCTTTGGCTGCCATGCGGCCCAGTGATTCCAGCACGGACGGCGCCAGCCCGTCTGTTCCGCGCATCAGGAGTCCGTAGATCAGGGCAGACATATACGAGTCGCCGGCCCCGATGGTGTCCACCACGGCAGACGTGACCGAGGGAACGGCCACCTGCGCGGCGCGGGTTGTAAGCAGCGATCCCTCCGCTCCCCCGGTGACGGCGACGAGTCCGGCTCCGAGTTCGAGGATGCGCTGGGGGATATCCTCCACGGACAGCCGCGGATAGAGCCACTCTGCGTCCTCGTCGCTGAGTTTCACTACTTCCGTGAACGGGACGAGTTCCTCGAAGATGGTTCTTGCCTCGAACTGGCTGCCGAGCAGTGCTGGGCGGATGTTGGGGTCGTAGGTGACCACGCAGCGCCGGTGTGACTGCTCGAGAAGTTCCCTCACCACTGCGGCCCCCGGCGCCAAAAACGTGGCGATCGAGCCGGTGTGCAGGATTTTGGGCAGGGCGGCCGGAGCGGTCCGCGGGAGGTCCCACCGGATGTCAAAGTCGTATTGGGCTGAACCGTCGGACGCCAGCGTGGCAGTGGCTGTCGCGGTTGCGCCGCTGCCCTTGGAACCCGGCAGGAGATTAACACCGGCGCTGTGAAGGTGCTTCTCGATAGCGGCACCGTGGTGGTCGTCGCCGATCGACGTCAACAACGCCGTGTCCACACCCAGCCGCCCGAGCCCATAGGCAACATTTGCGGGTGATCCGCCGGGGTGCTCCACCGTGCCGCCGGAAGAGACCACGATGTCCATGAGCGCTTCACCCACCACAAGGACGTCAAGGCCGGGTGTGGGGTCATCGCCGGGGACTTGGACTGGTGGCATTCTTCGGACCTTTCATGGAGTTGGTCAGAACCGGGATCAGGTAAGTGTTGAGACAGACAGCTTCAGTATTGTTGCCGGGCCGCCCTCAGCCGAGAGCCAGTTCTCCCGGTCTTCGATTTCAGGGAAGATGAGGTCCGTCAGGACCACCTTGCCGCCCTGCGCGAACACCTCCACCGAGCAATGGTCGACGACGATCTGCAGCTTGAGCAGCCCGTCCTCAAGTACCAGCGGGGCTGACTCCACGGATGGAAACTTTTCGTGGAAGCCCGTGTTGCCCGATTGCCTGCGGTCCAGGACCAGCCTGGCGCTGGCGGTGTTGTAGCTGAGAACAGTGCCCTCACTCCCGTCACTGCTTCCAAAAAGGCGGAGGTCAATACGTTCGGAGGTGCCGGGCACAATCTCCGCCTCGATGATCTGTGCGCTGCCGGCCACCGCATCCGGCAGCCGGCGGGCTGAGTTCCGCAGCTCAAAGGCGTCCGCGTTCAGCTGCTCCTCGGAAGCAGGCAGTCCTCCCCCAGGCTGGGCCAGGACCGGTTGCTGGACCAGCCGCGCAGACCCGTTGAGTGCTGTGAGGCGCACCTCGCGGGCCAGGGTCATCGAGGACCGCCAGGGGGCTGTGGGCAGCTGGTTGGCATAGTCCCAGTTGTTCATCCAGCCAATGATGATGAGCCGGCCATCCGGCGTATTGCTGAAGGACACCGAGGCGTAGCAGTCGCGTCCCCAGTCCAGCCACAGGCACTGCTGCAAAGCTGCCGAGCGCGCCTCGGCATCTGGGAGGGAGCTGAGCCCGGCAGGCGCCACGAGTGAACCGGGCTCGGGAAAGAACCGGACGCCGTCGAAGTCCCCCACGAAGTACTGGCCGCCGGACCCGCCTGCCACCGCCCCCGGATTGACGTTGACGATCAACACCCATCTGATGTTGTCCGGGTCCCCGTCCACCGCCAGGGGAAAGAGGTCCGGGCACTCCCATTCGCCGGCGTCGGCGTTGGCCGGGCCGAAGTCGCTGAGGAACTCCCAGGTCTTGAGGTCTTCGGAGCGGTAGAGGACCACCGTCTGGTGCTGCGCTTCGACGGCGACCATCACCCAGTAGTCGCCGGCATCCCCCTGGTAGCGGAAGACTTTGGGATCGCGGAAGTGCGCGGAGTTCCGGGTGAGGACGGGGTTTCCTTCATACTTGCGCCACGTCATTCCCGCGTCCGTGCTGTAGGCCAGGGACTGGGCCTGCGTGCCGTTGTGCTCGGACGCGGCCTTGTAGGCGCTGGTGTAAATGGCTACGAGGGCAGGTGCGTCCGGAGTGCCGAAACCGGACGTGTTGCCGTGGTCCACCACCACGCTGCCGGAGAAGATGTCCTCTTTCTCGTCGCAGGCAATGGCTACAGGATGTTCTGTCCAGTGCAGCAGATCGCGGGAGGTGGCGTGGCCCCAGGACATGTTGCCCCAGACGTTGCCGTACGGGTTGTTCTGGAAAAAGAGGTGGTAGAGGCCGTCGTGGAAAACCAGGCCGTTGGGATCGTTCAGCCAGGTGTCCCTTGCCGTGAAGTGGATGGCAGGCCGGAAGCCGGAGGTCTCCGCCGGGGCTGTTTCCAGGCGTGCGGCATCTAGGTAACTGGACATGTGGTGCATTCCTCTTGGGACGTTGAAAGGGGGAAAGTGGAAGGGCGGGATACCTACTGCTGCGGGGCCGTGATGGAATCGCGGGTCACGAGGGGGCAGCCCAGAATGGTCGGGTGAAGTGCCATGAGGGTCAGGTCGGTTTTCCCCTCGACGGCGTCAATCAGGTGCTCGGTGGCCCAGGCACCCATCTCGTAATGGGGCAGGGCCACGGTGGAGAGGCCCGGGTGGAGGTTGGCGGCAATCAGTTCCTGGTCATCGAAGCCCACCACTGAGAGGTCGGCGGGAATGGTGAGTCCCAGTTCGGCAGCGGCGCGGTAGGCACCCATCGCCATCCGGTCGTTGTAGCAGAACAATGCCGTAGGCCGGTCCTCCCGCGACAGGATCCGGCGGGCCGCCTCATAGCCGCCGTGCACCTCGGAGACCTCGGACTCGACGGGCGCCGCACCGCCGTCGAGCCCTGCTTCGGCCAGCGTGGTCCGGAAGGCGTGGAGCCGCTGGCGGGTCGCGGGGACGTCGTCGGTGTTGTTGATGAAGCCGATCCGCCGGTGCCCGGCCTCGAGCAAAGCCTGCACGGCGGTGCGGGCACCGCCTTCCTCGTCCGGGATGACGGCGGTGATGTTTCCGCCGGCGGCCACCGAGTCCACCAGGACCGAGGGAACGCTGCCGAGGTTGGCCGGCAGCTCCACGATGCGGTGGTACATGGTGGCGTAGAGGATGCCGTCCACCCGTCGTTCCAGGAGGGCCTCGACGTCGTCCCGCCGGGATTCGAGGCTGGCTGAGCCGGAGGTGTTGATGATCATGAGGTTGTACCCCCGGGCTTTGGCAGCCTCCTCCGCACCGAGGATGATCCGGCCGGCGTGGGGCGTGGTGGCGATGTCCTCGCTCACCAGGCCCAGCATGCCTGTTCTCTGGGTGCGAAGGGCCTGGGCCAGGCGGTTTGGACCGTACCCCAGTTGTTCCGCCGCGGACCGGACCTTGTCCCTGGTTTCGGGGCTGATCCGGGCATAGGCCACTTCATTGAGGACGTGGGAGACGGTTGTCACGGACACGCCGGCGGCGGTGGCCACGTCCTTGATCCCGATGTTCTTGTTGCTCATCTGTCTCCCACGTCCTTATGGTCGGTGATGCCCCTGGGCGTCATCAGTAGGCTACTGGTAATTGGTGGTCTAGCCCTTGACCGCGCCGAGCGTCATGCCGGCGACGATCTTGCGCTGCAACAGCAGGGTCAGGAGGATGACCGGGATGGAGTACACGGCGGCCAGGGCCGTCATGGATCCCCAGTCCAGGCCAAACTGGGTCTGGAAGTTCGCGATCACCACGGGCGTTGTCTGGGAACGGATCGCCGTCATCAGGAGTGCGAACAGGAACTCGTTCCAGGAGGCCAGGAAGGCGAAGATCGCGGTGACCGCGATGCCGCCGGACACCACCGGGATCACTACCCGCCACAGGGCCCCGAGCCTGCTGCAGCCGTCCACGGTGGCGGCTTCCTCCAGGTCCTTGGGCACCGCTTCAAAGAAGCTGGACATCAGCCAGATCGAGAGCGGCAGCGAAATGGTGGTGTGCGCGATGGACAGTGCAATCGGTGTGTCGGACAGGCCCATGGAGGCCATCATCGAGGCCAGCGGAATGCCGATGGCCACCGGCGGCACCATGCGGGTGACCAGCGCAGCCATGATGAAGATCCGGCCGCTCAGGGTCTTGTACCGGGTGATCCCGTAGGCGGCGGGTACCGCCAGCACCAGTGACAGCAGGGTGCTGATGATGGCCGTCTGGATGCTGTTGATGAAGGACGCCACTACACCGCTGCGGCCCAGCGCGTTGGTGTAGTTCTCCAGCGTCCATTCCCGCGGGAGGATGGTGGGCGGCACCGCGATGGTGTCGATGGGGGTCTTGAAGGATGTGAAGAGCAGGTACAGGAACGGGAAACCGTAGAGCACCATCGCCGCGGCCAGGAGGACCCACAGGAGGGTCCTGGTGCTGCGGCGGCCCGCTTCCAGGCCTTCGCGGTTGACGCCGCGGCGCTTGCGGCCGCTGCTGCTTCCGGTGGTTGGCACGGAAGGTCCTGCAAGCGCTGCAGGTGTCTTCCCGGCGTCGTGCTTTGTTTTTTCAGCGACGCGCATCAGTTGTCCTTTCCTGGCCGCCAGATGGTGGACACCGCAACGAACGCGACGGCGAGCATGGCCAGCAGGTAGAGGGTGCCCATGGCGCTGGCCAATCCGGGGTCCCCGAACCGGATCATGGTCCGGTAGATCAGCAGGCTCATGGTTTCCGAGGCGGACTGCGGCCCGCCGTTGGTTTGGATGAGGATGGTGTCGAACGCCCGGGCCGCGTCGATGCCGCGGACCACGAGGGCCACGGCGATCACCGGCCGCAGCAGGGGCAGGATGATGCGGAACAGCATGGCCGGTGCGCGTGCGCCGTCGAGGCGTGCCGCTTCAATCAGGTCGCCCGGGATGTTCTGCAGCCCGGCGAAGAGCACCAGGCACATAAACGATGTGGTCAGCCAGATGTCCGGGATGGCCACCGAGTAGAGCACAATGTTCGGGTCCGAGAGCCAGCCGATCTGGTTGGGGTCGGACAGGATGCCGGCCTGGTGCAGGAGAGTTCCGATGAGGCCGAAGTTGTCGATCATCAGGAACTTCCAGAGAAGGCCTGCAACGATGGGGGCGATCATCAGAGGGTACATAAACACGGTCCGCCAGATCTGGGAACTGCGGCCAAGGGTGGTGAACAGCAGTGCCATTCCCAGGCCGAGGGCGAATTCGAGCGTGACCACCACCAGGGTGTAGGCCAGGGTCCGCCAGCCGGCGCCGACGAAGGCTTCGGAGGCGAAGGCCCGGACGTAGTTGTCCAGGCCCACGAAGTCGCGGGACCCGCCGGCGATCGGTGAGATCTTGAAGAAGCTGTCCGCCACGAGGCGGAACAGCGGGAAGGCGACAAACACTGCCAGGAACAGCGCCGCTGGTGTCATCAGGAACAATGCGAAGCGGCGATCGGAGATGCGCACGGTTTTCTCTTCCGCTGGTTGGGGCGCGGCCGGCACCGGACTTGCTGTGCCGTATCGGCAGGTGCCGGCCGCGGGGGTCTTACTTGACGAGGTCCTCGATCTGCTTCTTGGCGTCAGCGAGGAGGGTGGCGGAGTCACCGCCTGCCACGGCCTTCTGCAGCATGGGAACCAGGACCGTGTCCACGATCTGCTGCCACTTCTCGGTCGCCGGACGGGTGGCCGTCGCCTTCCCGTTCAGCGTTTCGATCAGCGGGCCGAAGCTTTCGTAGCCTTCCTTGTCCTGGTACTTCTCAAAGGCGGAGATGCGGGAGGCCAGGCCGAGGCTGGATTCGATGCCCATGCTGTTGTTGTCATAGGCGCACTTGATGAACTTCTTGGCCGCATCAGCGTTCTTGGTTGCCTTCGGGACGGTAAGGTACCAGGGCCCCGGGACGCCGCCGATGCCGGCGGATCCGGCGATCATGGGAGCGGTACCCACCTTGCCGGCCACCGGAGAATCCTTGGGGATCTGCCGGTAGGCGTGGGCCCAGAAGCGGGTCATGGCGGTCTTGCCCTGGTTGAACAGGTTCTGGGCGGCGGCCCAGTCAACCTGTGCGGCACCGGACGGAGCGGACTTGACCAGGCTGACGTAGAAGTCCAGGGCCTCCTTGTGCGCGGCGTTGTCGATGACCACCTTGTCGCCGTCCAGGACCATGGGCGAGCCGGCCTGCAGGACGTGGGCGAGCCATTCGGTTTCCACGCCGCCCTTGACGTCGGTGCCGTACATGCCGTCCTTGGTGAAGAATTCGGCGATGTCCTGGTACTGCTTCCAGGTGGTGGGGGCGGCCAATTCGTAGCCGTACTTGGCCTGGAAGTCGGCCTTGTTCTTGGCGTCCTCGAAGAGGTCCTTGCGGTAGAGGATGATCTCGGCGTTGGTCCATGCCGGGAGGCCGATGAAGTGGCCGTCCACGTTCGCTTCCTTGACGAGGGCGGGGAAGATGTCCTTCTTGGCCTCGTCAGTGAAGATTTCATCGATGGGCTGGACGGCGTCCTTGAAGCTGGGCAGCCAGACGGAGTCCAGGGCCGCGACGTCGAAGGAGACGTTGCCGGAGGAGAATTCGCTGGAGAGGCGGTTGAACATGCCGTCGTAGGGCAGTTCGACGAAGTTGACGTTGACTCCGGCGTCCTTTTTGCACTGTTCGGCGACACCGGTCAGTTCGGCGTGACCGCCTGCCTCGACGAGGACGTTGACGGTGCTGGCGCCGGCGCTACCCGTGGTGGACGGGCCCCCTGCGCCGCACCCGGTGGCTGCCAGTGCCACGGCGGTGCAGATGCCGCCGATGGTGACGAACCTGTTGATAATCTTTCGAGTGGACATCGCTGTCGACTCACTTTCTCTCGAACGGAAATGGCGAGACAATGCTTGGGGTGAAAAATCGTTTTGCTAAAACGACTTGGCACCAAGATACGGCTACCTTTCAGGAGGTGTCAAGCGTCACTTTCCCTTTGAAGAAACGTTTTGGCATTTTGGCAGCAAAAGCCCCTCTGTGCTGGGGACGCGAAACCACGCTGCCGCCTGCGGTGGGCCGGCTGCTGCGGGAGCACTGGGAGGGGGTCGAAGGCCGGACGGCTTACCGCAACGCGGGGTCAGATACGGCCCAAAAAGGGGCGTTGACAGGGCCATATGTGACCTCGCGTTGAGGGTTGCTCGACCAGCACAAACGCGCTGGACGGTGCATTAGGCTGGAAATCTCCCAGACCTGCAAAGCGAGGCATAACGTGCACCAGGACGCCGCCCGGTTCCTGTCCCAGCCGGTGGCCGCCCAGCCCGGCTCACCCCTCCGCGTCGCGGTGTACTCCCGGATCGCCGAGGCCATCCGCAACGGCCTCCTCACGCCCGGCTCCATGATCCCCACCGAAACCGAACTCGGCGCCGACATGAAAGTCAGCCGCACCGTGGTCCGCGAAGCCCTAATGCTGCTCGAGGAGGACGGCCTCATCAGGGCGAGGCGCGGCGTCGGGCGCTTCGTATCGGACACACTCCCCCGCATCGGCATCGAACGCATCCGCCCCTTCGAGGAAGTCCTCGCCGGCCCGGCACAACAGCTCGAGGTCAAGCGCATCCAGGTGGTCCGCCAGCCGGCGTCCGAATTCGCCGCGCCCGGCGTCGGAATCGAGCCGGGCAGCGACACCTGGCTTTGGGAATCCGTCCTGATCCGCGACGGCGAGGCCATCGCCCACCTGCAGGAAAACATCTCGGCCCAGCCCGTCAGCCTCGGCACCGGCCCCGCCGCGCCCCTTGAGATAGAGGACGACGGCGGCACCACCTTGCTTGCCTCGCTCAACAAACAGCTGGCCCGGCTGCCCGGGCCGGGCGAGTGCCAGATCAGCCTTAGCCAGGTGGGTCCCAGCCGCGCCAAGCTGCTGGACCTCCGCCCGTCCGATCCCGTGCTGGTACTCACCCAGTACGTCAGGTACGGCACCCAGCCGTTCTACCTGGCCAAGTGCCTGATCGCCGCCCGGGCCGGCCACCTCTCGGTGATGCAGTCCCTGCAGTCCTGATCCGAGCCCGACTGGAACGTCAGGTCAGCACGGCCCGCCGACTGCTTTGCAGGCGTTGACCCTGCCATATGCCCAGTAGGTCTCCTGCCCGGACTTCTTCTCCGTGGTAAGTTCGACCTTCTCACGCACTGACTTGGGGTCGGCACCAGGGTTCTTACTCAGGACAAGCGCGGCGGTAGCAGCGACAATCGGTGAGGACATGGAAGTGCCGTTCCCGATGTCATAGCTTAAGGCCCTCTTATTGGGCTCCCTCAGCGCGAAGTCCTGGTTCGGGAAAGTGGAATAGACCGCTACTCCAGGCGCCGCGACGTCCACCCAACTGGCGCCGTAAGTGGAGAAGGTCGCTTTCACGTCATTGTTGTCGGTGGCACCCACGGCGATGACGTTGGAGTACGCCGCGGGGTAGATCTTGGTCTGGTTGGCGCCGTTGCCTGCCGCGGCAACCAGCACCGCCCCCTTGATCCAGGCGTTGTTCACGGCAGTCTCCAGCGTGCGCGACGCCCGCACCCCGATGCTCATGTTGATCACCTTGGCCCCATTGCTGACTGCCCAGTTGATCCCGCTGGCAAGGCCTGAGCTGGATCCAACGCCGCTGTCGTTCAAAACCTTGCCCGCCAGGATGGTGCAATCCGGGCAAACACCGGCCACTCCCTCCTTGTTGTGTGCAGCGGCGACGATGCCGGCCACATGGGTACCGTGGCCGTACTTGTCTTCATTCGTGGTTGCTCCGCTGAAGTTGGCGCGTGCCACCACCTTCGGGTTGATATCGGGGTGATCGAGATCCACACCGGAATCCAGAACGGCGACCTTGATGCCGCTACCCCGCGCTAAGCTCCACGCTTCGACGGCATCGACATCGGCGTCCGCTTTTCCAGCAGCAACAGGTATTGGATAGTCCGGATTGTTGTTGCTGAACGGTTGGCCCACGTTCTGCAGCGCGTACTGACTGCCGAAGAAGGGGTCATCGGTAGCAGGGTTTACTGTTTCGTCGGGTTCGGCGTACTCCACCGCGGGGTTCCTGCCCAGCGCGTCCACAAGCTGGAGTTCCTTGCCGGCCGGAACCTTGATGAGGTGCGCCCCGGTGTCCCCGATCCCAGGCCCGTCGGTCAGGCCGTGCTGGCGCAAGACGCCGGCCGCCGCTGCGTTGTCCCGGAACTTCACCATAATCTGCCCCGCAACGTGCGACGGATCAGGTGCCGCGTTACCCACCACTGCCGGGTTGATTGCGCCAAACGCCACCATTGCCGCTGCGAAACCAGCCGTTACAAGTCTTTTCATGGGGGACATCTTGCTCCCACCTGCACCCGTTGGATAGAGAAACCCGCAATATTTCCCTACCTAATCCCCGCCGGAGGGAGGGGCCATTGTGTGGCATTAAGGGCAAACGTTACGATGCTCGCGGGGAGAGGTCCTGGTCTGCCATAACGAGCGCAAAGGGGCCCACCAATGACCGATTTCTTCACCATGCAGCCCGGCGAGACCGCGGCTCCGCTGCCAGCCGGACCCATCCTGTGTTCCGGAACAGCGGGCATGAGGCGCATTCACCGCTTCTTCCTCTGGGCCTACGGGGAGGCGCCCGGCCTGGTGCGCTCGGCCGCAGCCGGAGACACCGCCCGCGCCGCATACGTGGGCGAAGTGCTCGGGAACTTCGACAAGGTGCTCCACATACACCACGAGGGCGAGGACCTGCTCATGTACCCGCAGCTGAAGGAAAGGGCACCAGCCTGCGCATTGCACGTGGGGCTGATGCTCGAACAGCACCGGCAGGTCACACAACGGCTCGAAAGCATCGAACCGCTCCGGCTGCGCTGGATGCGGTCGGCGGACGAAGAAGCCCGCGCAGAACTCGCCGCCCACTACGAAGATCTGGCGGCCGTCCTCAACGTGCACCTTCGCCGGGAAGTCACCGAGGTGATGCCCGCCGTCGAGCGGGTGCTGACCGAGAAGGAAATGCAACAGGCCGCGCAGCACGGGATCAACCAGCTCGACAAAAAATTCCTGGTGGGCTACCTCGGCATGGTGCTCGCAACGAATCCGCCGGCGGACCAGAGGGAGATGTTCAAGGAAATTCCCCCGCCGGTCCGCCTTGGCTACCGCCTCTTTGGGCGCAGGTTGTACCGCAAGCAGTACGCCACTCTCTTCCCGGGTCGCCCGATTCCCGAGACGCTGTAGGCACGGCTGGATTGTGGAGCCTGGGCGAAAATTCTGCCTCAGACGCTGCGGCCGTCGCCGGCATAGTCATCCATGCTGCTGGATGGGGCCCGGCCAACGCGTCCCCCTCCCTGCCGGGATCTCCAAGAGCAGTGCACGGAAGATCAATACACCAAAATGTCCTGCGCCCTACTGTTGTGGTCCAACACACCTTTAGGGGCCGAGGATATGAACAACCAAGTTGACCTACTTCTGATCAACGGTGTCATCGACACCCTGCACCAAGAACATCCGCGCGTCACGTCGCTCGCCGTCAAAGCCGGGAAGGTGCACTCATTCGGTCTGGCCGCTGAAGCTGCAGCCGGTCCGGGAACTACCACCATCGACCTCGACGGCGCCTACGTCATGCCGGGACTCCTGGATGTCCACAACCACCACATGGTCGCCGGGCAGATGGACTTGTTTGAACTCAACGAAGCCCCCACCAAGTCACTGGATGAGCTCCTCATCGCCGTCAGTGAATATGCAGAACGCTTGGCCCCGGACCAGTGGATAGTCGGGGGTAGCTGGGGTTCGGGGCTACTCTCCGAACTCAACTCCTCGAATGCCCTGGCCCGGTTTGATGCCGCAACAGGCGGACGGCCAGCCCTCCTGAAAGACGACAGCAAACACAACAGGTGGGCAAACTCCCGGGCGCTGGAACTTGCCGGCATCGACGAGGACACGCCCGATCCTGAGGGCGGCCAGATCATGCGGGACGCCGCTGGGCGCGCCACCGGTGTCCTGATCGAGGCCGGAGGCGTCCTGGTGGAGCAGACTGTGGCGCGGCTTCAGCCCCTCTCCACTCAGGACCTGGCCCGGGCCGCGGCGCGGGGAATCGAAATTCTCCACTCCTACGGCATCACTGGATTCCAGGACGCCGCGGCTTCCCTCCAGCTGCTGCAGGCACTGAAGGCACTCGACGACTCCGGCGGACTGCTCGCCTGGGTGGTTACCTCCATGCAGGCGAATGACTTTATCTTCGGCACCACTCCGCTGGGAGAGGGCATCATCGCCCACCGGGAGGAACTGCGTTCGGAGCACCACCGGCCGGACTTCATTAAGATCTTCCTCGACGGGGTGCCGCCGGCCGGGACGGCCGCATTCATCGAACCGTACTTGTCCGGCATCGGCTTCCCGGAATGCCACTGCGGTGGCACTACCATGCCTGGCGCGGAACTTGAGCACTGGCTCATGAGCACGGCTGAACGCGGGATCTCCGCGAAAATCCATTGCACCGGGGACGCATCCGTCCGGCTCGTGCTTGACACTGTCGCGAAGGTCCGCGCCGCCGGGTACAAAGAACCGAAGTACCACATTGCCCACGGCCAGTTCGTCCAGGAACAGGACATCCCCCGGTTTGCCGAACTGGATGTCACAGCCGATATTTCACCTTCGCTGTGGTTCCCCGGCGTCATTCCGGAGGCAATCGCTGCAGTCCTCCCAGCGGAAAGGGCGTCGAAAATGCAGCCCAACCGCTCCCTGCTGGACGCGGGCGCACGCATCGCCGGCGGCTCGGACTGGCCGGTCAGCGTCTCACCCAACGCCTGGGAAGGAATCTACGGCCTGGTAACCCGAAAGGACCCAACGGGACAATTCCCTGGCACCCTCTGGCCCGAACAGGCCATCTCCCTGGCAGAAGCCATCAAGATCTACACCACCAACTCTGCCCAGGCCATGGGCCTGGATGATGTGACAGGCTCGCTGGCACCAGGAAAATCCGCAGATTTCATCGTGCTCAGTGGCAATCCCTACGAGATCGGCATCGAAGAAATCCCGCTGATCACAACCCGCCAGACCTGGTTCGCGGGACGCAAGGTCTTCGACGCCGGGTCTTCGGCAATTGCCGCAAGCCGTTCCAGGGGAAGTGCAAAGCTGCGCGCCTGACGGGTACCAGTTCACCCCCGGGACATACAGGCCCGCCCACCATCATCACTTTTCCGCCGACGGCGACCTCCGCCGCCTCGTCCTGCCTGAAAGACATGACCATGACAACTACAGCACACGCCGCTCCGGCAAGCATCGCCTCGGACAAGGGGACCTACACCTACATCGCTGTCTTTAGCGCCGTCCTCTATACCGTCCTGCTGATCGCCCCTGTCATCGCGGGCAAACTGATCGAGCAGTTTGGTCTGACCCCGGTCCAAGTGGGGACGCTCTTCTCGTTAGAGCTGGGAGCTTTCAGCCTGGCCACAGTGCCGGCCTATCTGTGGCTCCGCCGGATTAACCTGAGGACAGCGAGCTACATCTTCACTGCCATCGTCATTCTCGGCAACGTTGCCTCGGGGTTTGTGGACGATTTCAGCCTCTTGGTCGCCGCCAGGGTGGTGACCAGTCTTGCGGCTGGTTCTATCACCGTGATCATCCTGACCCTCAGCGGAAAGACCGCAAACCCCAGCCGCGCATTCGGAATCTTTGTCGTTTTCCAGTTGGCCATGGGAGCGCTGATTCTAGCCGTTTTCCCGTCGCTGTTCGCGGCAGCTGGAGTCGCAGCCATCTACTGGACCCTTGCCGGCCTCGCCGTGCTGTGCCTCCTGGTGGTCAACCGCATCGACGGGGAAGTGCTGAGGGCGGCAGCACCCATTACTGCTGCTGCGCCCCAGCGGGTTCCGGTCCTGAAAGCGGCCGCCGGAATGGCGGCGGTATTGCTCTTTTATGTCGCCCTCAGTGGTGTCTGGTCCTTTATTGCCCAGATCTCAGCAGGTTCCGGGATCGACCTTTCCGCCAGCAGCCTCGTCCTTTCCCTGGCTACTGTCGCAGGAATCCTGTCGGCCCTGGTTGCGACGGCTCTCGGTGACACGCCCCGCAGAAAGCTCTACCTCATTACCGGCTACGCAGGCATGGCTCTCAGCATCGCGTTGCTCTTCGGTTCACCGGCCTTCATACGCTTCGCCTTCGCCGCGGTGATCTTCAAGTTCGCCTGGACCTTCATCCTGCCTTACCTTCTCTCCACGTTGTCCGCTCTCTCAAGCGGCGGACATTTGATGAACACGACCAACCTCATGATCGGCACGGGCTTCTCCATTGGCCCGATCGTCAGCGGGGCATTGATTCAGTCGGGCGGGGGCTCATTCACCGGAATGCTGATCTTCGCCCTCACCGGCGTCCTGGCATCGTGCGCATTCGTGCTGGTTGCCCAGCGCCGCTAGCGGCACAGCATCCGACAGATGCAGCAGACGCCCGGCGGGAAAGTCCCGCCGGGCGTTTTGCCGCTCAGCACCGGGCGCAGCGGCAGGCAACCACCGCGGCTGAGTCGAGTGCCGCCGTCGTGGTTTGGCTCCCCACCCGCACCCAAAGCTCGGCCAGGAAACCCTGCGGTCGTGGGCCCAGGCTCAACCGACGGGCACGGGCTCAACCGCGGGCTGGAGTGCAAGCAGCGTCTCCACCAGGTGCGGGGCGAAGTCCTCCTCCAGCGTGAGCACCACGCGGCACCGCGCGCCCGTCGCCGTCGGGTACCCGGCATACAAGCCGCGCATGTCACAGACGGTCTGGCCCCGGCCCGGCCCGGCAGAGGTGTCGACGGCGGCACGCACCACAGGCGCAAGAGCGGCCTTAACAGCATCCACCGCGAGCGCTGCCGCCAGCGGATCGTGCATCGCGGAGCAGGGCCGGCCGTAAATGTCCTCGTAGAACCGGAAGTAGTAGCCCAGCATCTCCCCCAGCGCCTGCGCCACCGGCGAAGAAGACGCCAGTAGCTCCTGCCGGTGCGTCTCCTCCAGGACAGAAGCCATGGTCACGTCCAGCGGCACCAGGGTGATGTCCCAGCCGGCGGCCAGAACCAGCGCGGCGGCCTCGGGGTCGTTGTAGATGTTGGCCTCCGCCACCGGCGTGATGTTGCCCGGAGCCAGCGCAGCCCCGCCCATCACGGTGATCGACTCCACCAAGGACGGCAAGGCCGGTTCCAGCCGGAGGGCCTCGGCGATGTTGGTCAGCGGCCCGATCGCCAACACTTTCAGCGTGCCAGGGTACACATGGGCCAACCGGACCAGCATCTCAGCCGCGGATTCCTCCACCACCGGGGCCGCCGACGTCGTGAGTGCAACCCCGCCGATCCCGTTCTCCCCATGCACCCACGGCGCCCCGCCGCCGAAGGAACCGGCGAGGGGGTCGTGCGCGCCGAGCGCCACGGGGATGTGGGCGTGGCCGGCGAGCTGGAGCAGGTCCAGTGTGTTGCGGGCGCCGACGGCGGCACTGACGTTGCCGCTGACGGTCCCGATGCCCACCACCTCGGCGGCGGGGGCGGCCAGCAGGTAGGCCAGGGCTAGGGCGTCGTCGATTCCGGTATCGCAGTCCAGGTAGAACGGAGAGGTGGCGGTCATGGCGGTGGTTCTCTTTCGGTTGAGGCGGGTTTAGACGGTCTCGCCCTTGGGGGCGGCGACGAAGAGGCTGACGATGAACGCGGCGGCGGTGATGGCCACGGAAATCCAGAGGGCGGTGGCGTACCCGGCGGCCGTGGCCTGCGCGGCGAACGGCGCCACGAGGACGACGCCGAGGCTCGCCCCGATGCCGAACGAGGCGCCGTTGATGCCGGGCAGCGCGGCCGGGGCTTCCTTGGGCGAGAGCAGCACCGAGAGCCCGTTGATGGCGGTGAGGAACAGCCCGTTGTAGAAGATGCCCAGGGCCGCGACGGCGACCAGCACCGCCGTCTGGTTGGTGGAGAACGTGGCGGCAGCGATGGCGCAGGCCAGGCTGAGCCCGGTGCCGGCGCGGAGGGTCTTGATCCAGCCGCGGCGGTCGGCCAGCCAGCCGGCCAAGGGCGCGGCGAAGACGCCGATGAGCGCGGCGGGAGTGAGGAACAGCAGCGCCGAAATCGAGGCACTCAGCCCGAAGCCGCCGTCGGGATCTTGGCTCAGCAGCACCACGGTGAAATTGATGATGGCGAAGATGCCGGCGAGGGTGAGGACGGTGGTGGCGATGACCGGCCACACCTGGCGGGAGCGCAGGTGGTGGACGGCGATGAGCGGGTTGCTGCGGCGCTTCTCGATCAACCAGAAGGCAGCGAAGGACGCGATGGTGCCGGCCAACAGGGCCAGGGTGGAGGGCGCGGTCCAGCCTGCTGCCGAACCGTCAGAGACGAAGTAGGTGATGAACACCAGGAACAGCGAGAGGGATCCGGCGCCCCACCAGTCCATGGCACCGCGGACGCCGGCGGGACGGCCCTTCGGCACCATCTTGATGATGCAGGCGGCGGCGATCGCGGTGAGGACCAGGACGACGCCGAAGATGGACCGGAAGCCGAGCGTCTCTGCCATGAGCCCGCCCACGTAGCCGTCCACGCCGCCGATCCCGCCGTTGATGGCGGCGATGATGCCCACGGACGTGCCGAAGACCTTCGCCTGAAGATTCTCACTGAGCACGATGTAGGCGAGCGCGAACACGGCGCTGGAAACACCCTGGAGGAACCGGCCGGTGACCAGCAGCGGCAGCGTGGGTGCGGTGATGCAGAGGACGGTGCCGGCGCCCATGATGCCGAGGACCAGGAGCAGCGCGGCCCGGCGGCCGATGAAGTCGCTCCACCGGCCGATCACCGGCCCTGCGATGGCGCCGGCCAGGAAGAACATGGACTGGACGGGGGCGGCGCTGTCCGCGCCCTGGCCGAATTCGGCGGCGATCTGCGGCAGTGCGGGGGTGACCATGCTGGCGTTGAGCTGGAAGGACAGCACGCCGAGCAGGAGCGTGGAGATCAGCAGGGCGGCGCGGCGGCCGTGGAAGGCCGCTGGGTTTGTGTCGGGGACGACGACGGCGGTCGTGGCCTGCGCGGGAGGCGCGGCTGCCGCCGGGGTTGGGGTGTTCACATCAAACTCCTTTGTTTTGGGCTTACTGCCATGTGGATGCGAGTTGTTATACAACCATGTATGACCGACAAGTACAACAGTGCCGTACACTATTTCCTAATCCGGCCGCTTCCGGCTCCTCCCCCGTAAGGAATTCCATGAGCAATCAACTTCCTGCCCTCACCGTTGTGGGCAGCATCAACCTGGACCTGATCGCCACCGCCCAGCGGCTCCCCACCGCCGGCGAAACCATCGGCGATGCGCTCCTGTCCGAGCAGCCCGGCGGCAAGGGCGCCAACCAGGCCGCGGCTGCAGCCCGGCTGGGCGGCAGCGCACGCATGGTGGGCGCCGTGGGCAGTGATGCGCACGGCCAGATGATGCTGGACGCCCTGTCTAGTGCCGGCGTCGACACTGCCGACGTGGCCGTCCTGCCCCAGCCGACGGGGACCGCGCTGATTGTGGTGGACCGCGATGGCGAGAACCAGATTGTGGTGTGCCCGGGCGCCAACTCCCACCTGTCGCTGGAGGGAGTGGAGTTCGGTCCGGACGAGGCGGTGCTGTGCCAGCTCGAGGTGGGCCTGCCGGTGGTGCTGGAGGCCGCGCGCCGCTCCTCTGGATTCTTTGTCCTGAACGCCGCGCCGGCCATGGACCTGCCGGCCGAGCTGCTGGAGCGCTGCGACCTGGTGATCGTGAACGAGAGCGAGTATGCCCTGATTCCCGCCCTTGCATCGGCGAAGCTGGTGGCCGTGACGTACGGCGGGGACGGTTCGGCGATGTTTGAGCATGGGCGGAAGGTGGCGGAGGCGCCATCAGCGTCAGTGCAGGTGGCGAACACCATCGGCGCCGGGGATGCGTTCTGCGCCGCCCTGGTCCTGGCGCTGCAGCAGGGACTGGAGTACGCACGGGCACTGGCAGTGGCCAACGCGGTGGGCGGGGACGCCGTGGGCGATCCCTCGTCCCAGCCGGAATTGGCACGGCTGGGCCACTACGTCGAGCGGACTGCCGCGGCCGCAGGCGCGCGGTGAGCGTCGCTTTCAGGCGGGCGACGCCGTCGGACTTTCCGGCCGTCCGGCGCATCACCCGGGAGGCCTACCTGGCGGCGGGCCACTTCGAAGCGGACCACCCCTACATGAGAGTGCTCGAGGACGTGGAGCACCGGGCCGGGCATGCGCAGGTGTGGGTGGCGGAAGCTGCCGGGCGGGTGGTCGCGGCCGTGACGCTGACGTTCGCCGGCGAGCCGTACAGCGAGATCGCCGCGGAGGGTGAGCTGGAGTTCCGCATGCTGGCCGTGGACCCGGCGTGCCAGGGCAACGGCATGGGCCGCACAGTGGTGGGCAAGGTGGTGGAGCATGCCCGGCAACTGCCCGGCATCGAAGCCATCAGCATCACCAGCGCCACGTTCATGGAACGCGCCCATGCGCTGTACGAGTCGTTCGGCTTCCAGCGTGCGCCGGAGCGGGACTGGTACGTGCCCGGCGAGGACGTGCTGCTGTGGGTGTTCACGCTCCAACTCGATGCTTGAGCCCGTTGAATGGGGGCGCGTCCGCACCCGGCTTTCGGGGCTCCCGTCCCTGCCCAAAATGGCGGTGAGCTAGGTAAAATGGGCCATGGTGTTCATCGGGCTCCTGCTCTGGGTTGCTTTCCTTTTCGCAGCCACGGTCCTGTTCGGCATTATCTGGGCGGTGAGCAAAATCGCCCTGTGGCTGATCGATCTTAAATTCCTTCCCGCAGAGCGGCAAAGCCCTCTGAATCCGCGGTCGGAGGCCCCTGTCCAGCAAAGGCCGCACGTGCCCCAGGCGCCGCCCGCGCGGAGCGTTTCCCAGGGCCCCGCCCGGCCGCCTGCCGAGGCTAACCCTGTTTCCGATATCTGGCCCAAATGGACCGCGTCGTATAAGCGGTACGTGGACCAGGAAAAGTCCCTGTGGCAGGAGCAGTTCGACGCCTTGACCAGCCACAAGACCCTGCCGGACAGCCCCTGATAGCGAGCAATCGCTTATCCCTTGACGGAACAGAACCGGCACTGTAACAGTTAGTCGTGGACGGATCGATGGAGAACCACGAGGGAACTGGCGCGGCCGCCATCCCCGGTGGGCTCCGCCAGGATCCCGCAGCCCCTCCCCCGCTCCTGGAAGTCCGCGGACTGACCAAAAGCTTCTTCGGCATTCCCGTCCTGGAAGACGCCCATCTGACCCTTCACCGCGGCGAGGTTCATGGGCTCGTCGGCGAAAACGGCGCCGGGAAGTCCACCCTGATGAAGGTGCTTGCGGGGGTCTACCAGCCGGACGCAGGCACTGTGCTCCTGGACGGCCGGGAAGTCAGTTTCAGCCACCCCACCCAGGCCCACGAAGCCGGCCTGTCGTCCGTCTTCCAGGAATTCAATCTCCTGCCGGACCGGACGGTGGCCGAGAACATCTACCTGGGCCGGGAGCCCCGCCGCGGGGTCCTGGTGAACAAGGCGCTGATGAACGCCAACACGGCGGAGCTGCTGGAGTCGCTGGGGATCACAGCCATCCGGCCCACGGCTGAGGTGCGGAGCCTGACCGTCGCTGAGCAGCAGGTAGTGGAGATCGCGAAGGCGGTCAGCTACGACGCCCGGATCGTGTCCATGGACGAGCCCACCGCCGCGCTGGCCGGCGCCGAAGTTGAGCTCCTCTACCAGATCGTGTCCCGCCTCCGGGAACGCGGAACGGGCATCCTCTACGTCTCCCACCGGCTCCGGGAGCTCTTCGATCTCTGTGACACCATCACCGTCCTGAAGGACGGCCGCGTGGTCAGCACCGGCCCCGCCTCCGAACTCGACGACACCAGGCTGGTCCGGCTGATGGTGGGCCGGCCCATTTCGGCTTTCTTCCCGGACAAACTGCCCCGGACCGACGGCGACGCCGGAACAAGCCCGGCCCAGCCGATCCTTGAGCTGGAGGACGCCGGAAACGGGCAACTGGACGGGATCAGCTTCAGTGTCCAGCCGGGTGAGATTGTGGGCGTGGCCGGCCTGCAGGGCTCCGGCCGGACGGAACTGCTGCACGCCATTTTCGGCGCCGCCCCCTTTACCCGCGGCACCATGAAAGTGGAGGGCCGGGAACTTCTGCCCAAGACACCGCAGGAGGGCGTCCGGGCGCGGATGGCCCTCATCACAGAAGACCGCAAGGCGGAGGGCCTGAGCCTCAACCAGTCCATCCTGAACAACGCGCTGACCGTCATCAGGTCGGTTTTCCCGCGCCGCACAGGTGCCGTCAGGACCGAGATTCCCGGCGTGTTTTCCTCCCTGGAGGTGGTGGCCAGGGACCTGGACCAGGAGGTGCAGTACCTCTCCGGCGGGAACCAGCAGAAAGTGGTCCTGGCCAAGTGGCTGGCCATCCGGCCCCGCCTGGTCCTGCTGGATGAACCCACCCGTGGAATCGACGTCGGCGCCAAAGTTGCCGTGTACCGGTTGATGCGCCAGCTGGCAGCCGAGGGCAAAGCCATCCTGATGGTCTCCAGCGAGCTGCCTGAGGTCATCGGCATGTCAGACAGGATCCTGGTAATGCGCGACGGACGCCTCGCCGGCGAGCTTCCGGCCGGCACGTCCGAGGAAGCCGTCCTGCAGCTGGGAACGGGAGCCAGAACTGCTTCCGGAGGAGGAACATGAAACAACGTGGCAGCTTCTTTGACCGCCTGTCCTCCACCCAGATCGTCTACCTGGTGGCCCTGCTGACGCTGATCGTTGGTGCCGTGCTGGTGGGAACAGTGGGACGGAATTTCTTCAGCCAGGGCAACATCTCCAGCATCCTGACCGGAACAAGCGTCCTGGGTTTCATCGCCATCGGACAGACGCTGGTGATCCTGGCCGGCAGCCTGGATCTCTCGGTTCCCTACGTGGCGAGCCTGGCCAGCCTGATTGCCGCCGGCGTGATGGCCAACAACCCCGGCAATGTCCTGCCCGGCGTCCTGCTTACGTTGGGGGCCGCCGCGGTCATCGGCCTGGCGAACGGACTGATCGTGGCCCGCCTCAATGTGCACGGGTTCATCGCCACGCTGGGCATGGGCCTGATCATCAGCGGCTACCTCGGGACCAATTTCAAGGGCAGCTTCGGCCAGACCCCGCTCTCCTTCCGGCTGATCGGGGCCACCGGCCTGGGGCCTGTTCCCATCTCCACCATCATCATGCTGGCCTGCGCGGGCCTGGCCATGCTGCTGCTCCACCGCACCCGGGTGGGCCACCACCTCTACGCCGTGGGCGGTGACCTTTCCGTGGCCCGGACCTCCGGGATCCGCGTCGATGCACCCGTTATCACCGCCCATGTGATCTGTTCGCTGCTGGCGGGGATGGCGGGGCTGCTCCTCGCCAGCCGGCTGGGCGTGGGCAGCCCGACGGTGGGTTCCCAGGGCGGCTACGATCTGCTCTCCATCGCCGCCGTTGTCCTCGGCGGCACGCTGCTGGCCGGCGGGAAAGGGACCATCACCGGGACCCTGGGCGGTGTCCTCATCTTCGCCATGCTGGACAACATCATGTCCGTCATGCAGATCAACCCCTTCCTCAAGGACGTGGTGAGGGGCGTGGTGATTGTGGTGGCAGTCGCGGTGTACGCTCGGCGCAGGATCGTCAACAGGCCGGAACGGTTCAGCCCGAAGGGATCTTCGGAAGCTCCTGCCGCGCAGGCCGTGCCTGCGGAGCGGCCATGAGTACGGCGCTGCCCTCGGGGCGCAGCGCCATCCTGCGGCAGAACCGTGCCAGCCGTTCGCAGCGGCTTTTACGGGCCCTGCGCACCCCCGGTGGCGCGGTCTTCGTCCTGTTGATCGCCCTCCTGGCGGCCATCATCGCGCTGAACCCCTCCTTCGGGGAGCCGGGATCCTTCATCCGGTTCATCGGCAGGACAGCCCCGATCGCCATCGCCGCCATCGGCCAGTACTTCGTCATCGTCGGCGGCGAATTCGACCTGTCGATGGGCTCGGTGGTGACCGTGCAGGTCATCGTTGCCGGCAACCTCATCCGGCAGGACGATTCCAGGGTGATTCCGGTCCTGGTCCTGATGTTTGTGCTCGGGGCCTTCATCGGGCTCGTGAACGGGCTGATCACCACCCTGCTGAAAGTGCCCAGCTTCATTGTGACGCTGGGCATGATGCTGGCCCTGCTCGGACTGGTGCTCTACTGGACCGGCGGCGCGGCCCAGGGGAACCCTGCGGACAGCTTCCGCCAGATCGGGCGCGGCGGGATCCAGGATGTCCCGGTCCTGGACATCATCCCCTACCCCGTCCTCATCCTGGCGGCCGTTGCCGTCCTGGCGGTGGTCCTGATGCTACGCCCGTTTGGACGCACACTCATCGCCGTCGGCGACAATCCGAGGGCCGCGGAGCTGGCAGGCTCCCGCGTCTGGTGGGTGCGGACGCGGGCGTTCATCCTGTCGTCGCTGTCGGCCACCGTGGCCGGCATCCTGCTCGTGGGATACGCGGGAGTTCACCCCTCGGTGGGGCGGGGATACGAGTTCACGGCGATCACCGCCGTCGTGCTCGGCGGTGTGGTGCTGGGAGGCGGACGCGGCTGGGTCCTGTCCGCGGCGGCCGGCGCGTTCGCCCTCGAGTCGCTGTTCACCCTCCTGAACTTCATGGGCGTCCAGGCCACGTGGCGGGACACGGTCCAGGGGGTCATCATCATCGTCGCTGTGGCAGCAGCGTCCAAGTCATGGCAGCGCAAGCGCAAGGGAGCCACTTCCGCTGCCCATGACGAACGGCACCGGCTAAGCGCAGCAACCATGCCCCACAAGGGCGCCCAACAAGGAGGAGATGGAGTCTGATGCGCAAACACTCAATCCGCGCGATCGCACTTGGCGCAGCAGTGCCGCTGGTGGTGCTGACTGCCTGTACTACGGATCCGTCGGTGACTGAAACGACGACGGCGGCGGCGCCTACCCCCTCCGCTGCCCAAAGCAGTCCGGCGAGCCAGGATTGGTTTAGCCAGGCGCTTTATGACGAGCAGTTCAAGCAACGCTCGGCCACCTTTGAGGGGAACGCGGAGCAGCCATACCTGCAGTACATTGCCGGGAACATGACGGACACGGCAAAGTTTGCCTCACCCGGCGCGAAGAAGGCCTGCTTCGCCAATGCCTCCATCTCCAACCCGTGGCGCCAGACCGGCTGGATCACCATGAACCAGCAACTCCAGGTCCTGAAGGACTCGGGGGTCATTTCCGAGATGGAAACCCGCGATGCCAAGGACAACGACAATACGCAGATCGCGGACATCGACTACTTCATTGACGAAGCAAACTGCGATGCGTTCGTCATCTCGCCCAACTCCACGGCGGCCCTGACCCAGGCGGTGGAACGTGCCTGCCAAACCGGCAAGCCCGTAGTGGTGTTTGACCGCGGTGTGGAAACCAAATGCGCCACCACGTTCATCCACCCGATCGGCGGCTTTGCGTGGGGCATCGACACCGCCACGTTCCTGACGGACAAGCTGAAGTCCGGTGACAAGGTGGTGGCCCTGCGCATCCTTCCGGGCGTGGACGTGCTGGAGCACCGCTGGGCGGCGGCCAAGAAGATCTTTGAGGAGAAGGGCATCCAGGCCAAGGACTACTTCACTGGCGCGGACCCCACCGAGATCAAGAAAATCATCTCTGATGAACTGGCCACCGGCGACGTCAAGGGTGTGTGGATGGACGCCGGCGACGGTGCCGTGGCAGCCCTCGAGGCTTTTGAGGATGCCGGCAAGGACCTGCCGGTGATGACGGGCGAGGACGAGATGAGCTTCCTGACCAAGTGGAAGGAAACCGGAATCGATGCCATGGCCCCGGTCTACTCCAACTTCCAGTGGCGGACCCCGCTGCTGGCGTTGGAAAAGATCTTCAAGGGCGAGCAGATCCCGGCCGAATGGGTCCTCCCGCAGAAGCCCATCCTCGCTGACGAGCTGGACACCTGGCTGCAGCGCAACCAGGGGATGCCCAGCGGGCACTACGCCAAGTTCGGTGGAGAAGACCTCCCCGGCTACCCGGATGTCTGGCAGAAGCGGCAGATTCCCTGACCCCGGACGGCCGTGGACGGAATAGCGTGAAGCGTCCCATCGGGATCAGCACCTGGGTCTGGGATTCTCCCCTGACCGATGCCAACCTGGGCGGACACCTTGCGAGGATCGCCGCGCTGGGGTTTGACGCCGTCGAACTGCCGCTGGAAAACTCCGGCGACTTCACCGCCCCCACGGTGCGTGAAGCCCTGCAGTCCACAGGGCTGAGGTCGTTTCTTGTGGGTGCCATGGCGCCGGGGCGGGACCTCGTGTCCGCCGCCCCGGCGTCTGTGGAAGCGACGCAGACCTACTTGATGGCCTGCGTCGCCATGGCCGGCAGTATCGGTTCGCCCACTGTGTGCGGTCCTTTTTATGCCCAGACCGGGCGGACCTGGCGGATGTCGCCCGAGCAGCGGCGGGAGGCGTACGCGGAGCTGCGTGAAAACCTGAAGCCGGTCGCGGACCGGGCTTTGGAGGCGGGTGTAATCCTGGGTATCGAACCGCTGAACCGGTACGAGACATCCCTGATCAACACAGTGGAGCAGGCGCTCGAGGCGCTGGGCCCGTTGCTGGGCAACGGCGTGGGCATCGCTTTGGACAGCTACCATCTGCACATCGAAGAGCGTTCGCTGGCCGGCGCGGTCCGGGCGGCCGGAGAGCACGTGGTGCACGTGCAGGTGTGCGGGAACGACCGCGGCGCCCCCGGCGGGGACCAGACGGACTGGGACGGCTTCCTGGAGGCCCTGGACGAGGTGGGTTACGCCGGACCGTTGAATATTGAAAGTTTCACCGCGGACAATGCCGCGATTGCCGTGGCGGCTTCCATTTGGCGGCCGCTGGCCCCGAGCCAGGACGAGTTGGCGGCCAGGGGCCTCGCGTTCCTGCGGGGTTTGTGACCCTATTACGACGGCGGGTGGCCGGCTCTGGTGCTTGGCACCCGCAGCCAGGTCTACTCCGGCGCGCTCAACCAATGGCCTGGCTGACGTCGTACCCCCAGTGCACCGCTGGCTTCCAGCCCCGCACGGGCCACCACCGGTCTCAGCGGCCGCCCAGCCCAAGGACGAGCGGATGTCCTTCCGGGCATCCCTTTCCCCTTTCCAGGCAACAGGGCTGACTGGCCTTAGCCCTTGGGACGGAAATGGCCCGGCCAGTCCTTCAGCCGGATCCGGGTGAGGTCCTGGATATCGCCGAGTGTGCCCCACTCGTCCAGGCCCAGCCGGGCCAGTGGCTCCAGCAGGTCGATCCGGGGATGGCTGCCGTCCAGTACGGCATCGCTCACGGCGGCATGGGAGACTTCGCCGAACACGAGGGTGGAGTCCCCTATCGGCAGCACGGAATGGAGGCGGCATTCGAGCACCACCGGTGACTCCTTGACGCGCGGCGCGGCCACGGTGAGGCTCGGCTCACGGGTCAGGCCTGCGGCGTCGAACTCGCTGACCTGCGGCGGGAAATTCGTGCCGGTGGCGTTGACCTCCTCCAGGAGTGCGGCCGGGGCAAAGTTGACCACAAATTCCCCGGACAAGGTGATGTTGCGGAGCGAATCCTTCTCGCCCACTGAGGTGAACTGCACGATGGGCGGATTGGTGGAAGCTACGGTGAAGAAGGAGTGTGGGGCCACGTTGTCGACGCCCTCCGGAGAAACGCTCGAAACCCACGCGATGGGCCGCGGCACCACCACCGCGGTGAGCAGCCGGTAGAACTCGCGGGCGGAGGTCGCCGTGGGACTGAAATCAGTTCGCATGCTGCCAGACTAACGGTCACGGCAGCCAGGAAGGAGACAGCACGTGAGGTTCCAGCCGTACCGTTCACCATCAACCGGGAGGCCGGTGCGCGCCGTCCTCTTCGATACCTTCGGGACCGTCGTGGACTGGCGCACTGGCGTGGCAAGGGAGGTGGCAGCTTTCGCCATGGCCCACGGGCAGGAGTTCGACGCGGAAGCCTTCGCGGACCACTGGCGGGCCCTCTACCAGCCGGCCATGGAAGCCATCCGCTCCGGACAACGCAACTTCACCACTCTGGACACCCTGCACCGGGAAAACCTGGACCAGGCGCTTCGCCATCACGGCCTCAACCCGGACCGGGTGGCCAGGGAGACCTTGGAGGAGCTGAACAAATCCTGGCACCGGCTGCCGCCTTGGCCGGACAGCGTGGAGGGCCTGGCCACCATCCGCCGCCACTACATCGTGGGGCCACTTTCCAACGGCAACACTTCACTGTTGCTGGACATGGCCAGGAACGCCGGCCTGCCGTGGGATGTGATCATCGGTTCGGACATGACGCGCACGTACAAGCCGTTGCCCGAGGCCTACCTCCGGACCGTGGATTTCCTTGACCTCGATCCCGGCGAGGTGATGCTCGCGGCAGCCCACAACAACGACCTGCAGGCTGCCCGGGAGTCCGGGCTCGCCACGGCTTTCGTGCGCCGCCCCACCGAGTACGGTCCCGCCCAGGTGGCGGATCTTGCCCCGGAAGGTGACTGGGACCTCGTAGCGTCCGGCATCACTGAATTGGCGGACCGGCTCGGCGCCTGAAGCTGGGCCGCGGCCCACGGCCGGCGCCCAGCTTGCTGAGCTAGATGCAGGACGGCTGGTAGGCCGGGTCTGCAGGGCCTGAAGGCTTGCCGAGTGCGTGCGCGACGATCTGGTGCACCACAGGATCGTTCGGCGTCTGGTCGTGTTCGAAGACATCAGCCGGGCACTTGTCCTGGATGGTGATGTTGGTGACCTGCCGGGCCGCGCCGTTCAGGAACTGGCTGTTGTAGGGGATGACCACCTCGTCATAGACCGTGGAGATGACGGTGTAGGAGGGTCCCCTGACAGTGTCGCCGATGGAGTTGAGCTGCTGCATAAACGCGGAGCCTGCCTGCTGGTCAGCGCAGGCAGCACAGCCAAGGCCGGTGTAGTCCGGATCCGGCACGGACCCCGGCGGCGGGACGATCAGGCCTTCAGTCCCGTGGTTGGATGGCGCGATACCAATGAGCTGGTGGACGTACTTCGCTCCGCCGAGGAAGCCCATGTAGTAGCGGGGCATCATTCCGCCCTGGCTGTGGCCCACCAGGTCCACCTGCTTGGCGCCGGTGGCGGAGCGGACCGCATCGACAAACGAGGCAAGTTCCTTCGCGGATTCGACTACGGGGGCGGTGGCATAGATGCCGTTTGTCTCCCCGTAGTTGAGCGCGAAAACGCAGTACCCGGCGCTTTTGAGGTAGGGAGACAAGGTGGACCAGTTCTTCTCCATGCTCTCGAACGTTCCCGGGACAAGGATTACCGGGTAGGGATGCTGTGCGCTCGGTTTGCAGGACCAGTCGTTGGCCCCGGGTGGGGAAATCTCGAGGGCTTGGGCGGGAGCCGCAACCAAGGAAGCGGACAGGACCGCGGCAGCGGCAACGGACAGGGCCCGGGCAAGCAGTGACATGGAAACCTCTTTGTTCATGTGCCAACAGGGGGCCGCTTGCTGGTGGACGAAGAGCACCAACCAGGTTGCAGCCAGGTTTTCCATGCTGGCAGCGCAGCCGCTCCAGTGGACATGGGCTGCACAAACGTGCGGCCAACTTAGTGCTGGTTCACCAAGCGCATTCGGCTCATTGTTACTGATCAGTAGCGAGTTACCCGGCAAAGGTGTCAGCACGAGCATTCAACGGCTCTTGCACGAATGTGCACATGCGAGGGGCCTGGCGTTCCTGCGGCGAGCCTGGGGCTGTCATGACGGCGGGATGTCGCGTGGCAGCCTGCCCACACCGCCCCGCTCATCCACCCGGACCAGGCTGCGGTGACCGGGATGGACCGTGATGGTGACGGCCATGAGGGCGCCCAGGCCGGCAAGGGTCCACCATGCAACAAGATACTGGTCCCCGCCCTGCAGTTCGGCGAGGAAGAACTGCGTGAAGCTGTTGAAGGCGGCGTGGAACAGGATCACCACCGGCAGGCTGCCTTGCGTACCGTTATAAAGCCAGGCAAGGATGACAGACAACGCCACTACGTAAATTGCGAACGGCAGTAACGGGCGCTGGCCCGGATCGGACACCAGTTCCGGAAGGTGCCAGGGCAACCACACCAATGCCACTAGCAGCGCGGACGCCAGTGCGCTCCGCGTGAGCTGCAGCCGTGGAAGCAGGAAGCCCCGCCAGCCCAGCTCCTCGAAGATGCCCACGATGACGAACGTGACGGCAATCAGTCCGGCAATTTGCAACACGTCCGACGGCTCCCAGCGAGGGGCCGGAGCGCCGGCGATCACCGCTGCCAGGCGGGCGAGGCCGGGCACGGCGAACGGCACACCCAGTGCCACCGCGTACCAGCCAAAGTTGACGCGCCATCGCCCCAGCTGGCGGAGGAGATTGATCAACTCCCGGCGCCCACCTGCACAGAATGCCACCAGGACGGCTCCCAGCCCCGGCCCGAACGGCACCAGCGGACTGCTCTCGGGGTTCAGTAGGACCAGCGGCCAGATGCACCATGAGATCGCATAGGCCAGGACAAGGTAAAGCACGGTTTCGTGCCGGGCTGCCCACCCGCGCAACCCGCGATTGTCCGTCGTCATCGCCGACCTTCTTTGACCACGCTGGGAACTCAAGTCTGGCACCGGCTGCTGCGCCCAAACAGGGCAACGGCACCCCTGACCGGACATTAGGTAGGGACTAGCTCAGGTGAGCGAGCGTTAGCCAAAGAGCCGCGTTAAGTGAGAGAGCGTCCGCCGGAAGGCCGCGTTAAGTGAGAGAGCGTCCGGGGGTTTCGGTGAGGCTTGCCGCTGCTCCGCAAATCAATTTGCGCATTTCGCGCATAAGGGGTTGCGCTAAACGCGCAGACTCTTTATGATTTAGATCATGCTTCGAGCCGATCGCTCGACCCCCTCTCCCCCAACAACAATGAGGTTGCAACATGCATGTCCCAATCAAGGCCACCATGGAAAAAGTTCCTGGCGGCATGATGTTGATCCCCCTGCTCATCGGCGCCCTTCTGGCCACCTTCGCACCGGACTCCGCTAAATTCTTCGGTTCGTTTACAGGCGCACTCTTCACCGGCGGCACCACGATCCTCGCCGTGTTCTACGTGTGCATGGGTGCAAGCATCGACATCAAGGCAACCCCCTACATTCTGAAAAAGGGCGGCGTCCTTTTCGGCGCCAAGGTCCTCTTCGCAGTCATCATCGGCGTCATCGCCGGCCGCTTCCTGGGCGAACTTCCCATCGACAGCGGCCTGCTGACCGGCCTGTCCGTCCTGGCCATCCTGGCAGCCCTGAATGACGCCAACGGCGGCATGTACATGGCGCTTATGGGCCAGTACGGCAAGCCCAAGGACGTTGCCGCCTACTCCGTGATGACGCTCGAATCCGGACCCTTCCTGACGATGGTCACCCTGGGCGTGGCCGGCCTGTC
The DNA here is from genome assembly GCF_057656635.1 of Arthrobacter sp. Soil_C_49. NCBI lineage: Bacteria > Bacillati > Actinomycetota > Actinomycetes > Micrococcales > Micrococcaceae > Arthrobacter > Arthrobacter sp. Soil_C_49. Next base: position 123,752 of record NZ_JBDGJZ010000004.1, on the reverse strand, counting down.
AGCCTTCCCGTGGCAGGCTCTCGTAGGCGCCATCATCCCGCTGCTCCTCGGCGTCCTGCTGGGCACCCTTGACCCGGCCATGCGTAAGTTCCTTTCCTCTGCGGCCCCCGTCCTCATTCCATTCTTCGCCCTCGCCCTTGGCTTCGGCCTGAACCTCGAAAAGGTCCTCAGCGCCGGTCTTCTCGGTGTCGCACTCGGCCTGTTCGTGCTGATCGTCGGCGGCGCCGTGCTGTTCTTCGCTGACAAGCTGAGCGGCGGCACCGGCATCGCCGGTCTGGCGGCGGCAACGACCGCGGGCAACGCCGCCACCGTGCCGATGCTGGTGGCAGCAGCCAACCCCGCATACCTCCCCGCCGCCGGACCCGCCACCGTTCTGGTTGCCGCCTCCGTCGTGGTCACGGCCATCGGCTGCCCCCTGATGGTGGCCTGGTACGCCAAGCGCCTCAAGAACAAGGAAACGGCAGCGGCAACTCCCGAGGTGTCCGCAGCGGTATGAGCACCAACGCAGCCACGCGCTGGGCAATCATCGCCGACGACCTGACGGGGGCGGCAGATGCAGCCGCAGCCTACGGTCCCACCCACACCAGTTGCGTCATCCTCGACGTCGACTCCACCTGGCCTGAGGCAGAGATCCTTTCCATCAATACCGAGAGCCGCTACCTGGCCCCCGGGGAAGCCGCAGCAGCCGTCACGACGGCGGCCGGCCGGGCCCTCGGGCAGCACCGGCGGGTCTTCAAGAAGATTGACTCACTGCTGCGGGGCAATGTGGGGGTGGAAGTGGCGGCAACCTTGGCACGGCTCACACAGGGCCGCGCCAAGGGCCTGGCGGTAGTGGCTCCGGCGTTCCCGGGCACGGGAAGGACCACCCTGGGTGGCATCGTCCACGTCAATGGCGTCCCCAACGCCCAAGGTAACTTCGGCGGTGACGTCGCTGCGGCGCTTGCCGCTGGCGGCCTCTCCGTTGAAGGTGCCAACGCAAGCGGAGGCACCCCGCAGGAACTGGCGCGGCACCTCCGGGACGTGCAGGCACGCGGGACGGACGCCGTCGTACTGGACGCCATTTCCGACACCGACCTTGAGCGCATCGCGGCCGCCGCGGACCTCCTCGACTTCCCGGCGCTCCTGGTCGGCTCGGGAGGGCTGGCGGGACACATCGCTGCGCGTGAAGAACGCACGGCTGCGCGAAATGCGCAGGCAGGCCTCGTCAACCGGACTTTGACTGTGATCGGCAGCTACTCCAGCCTGGCCCGCCAGCAAACCGAGGCACTCGTCGCGGCCGGCGCGGAGCACATCACGCTGGACCACGACGCCCTGGAGGATCCAGCGGTAGCCCGTAAAGTTGCCGAGGCGATGGCCCGGAACGATGTGGTGCTGACGCCCGATCCAATGGGAACCATCGACAAGTCGCAGGCACTGGTTGTGGCAGAGGCTCTGGCCCGCGCCACCGCGGCCGGCATCGGTCACTGCGACGCCCTCGTCATGACAGGCGGGGAAACGGCCACGGCGGTCCTGAAAGCCCTGGGCGCGGGCAGCTTCACCGTCCTCGGGGAGATTGAGCCCGGCGTCGTGATGAGCCTGCTGCCCGGGCCGCTCCCCCTGCTGGTTACCAAGGCCGGAGCCTTCGGGGACGCCGGTACGCTGGCCCGCACCACACAATTTCTTACTGGCACAACGACTGAAATGAGTATCAAATAATGGGACGCCCGATAGTTGCCATCACCATGGGCGATGCGGCCGGCATTGGCCCGGAGATCATCGTCAAGGCCCTGGCCGACGATGAACTCCGGTCAAAGGCACGCATGCTGGTCGTCGGCGACCTCCGCCGGCTGCAGCTCGCCGCGGACATCGTCGCCAGCCCGCTGAAGTTGCGCAAGGTCGCCGAGCCGTCGGAGGCCCTGTTTGATGAGGGCACCATCGACGTGCTGGACATCGACTGCATCCCGGAGGACCTGGCCTGGGGCGAGCTTTCCGCTGCTGCCGGACACGGTTCGTTCCTCTTCATCGAGAAGGCCGTTCAGCTGGCCATGGACCGCCAGGTGGACGCCATCTGCACGGGCCCGCTGAACAAGGCAGCCCTGCACGCGGCCGGCCACAAGTACCCCGGCCACACCGAACTCCTCGCCGAGCTGACCGGCACGGAGGAAGTGTCCATGATGCTGACCGCGCCCAAGATGCGCGTCATCCACGTGACCACCCACATCGGCCTGATCGACGCGATCGCCAAGATCAACGGCGACCTGGTCTACCGGACCATCAAGCGCGGGCACGAGCTGCTGCAGGCCTCCGGCATCGAAAACCCGAAGATCGCCGTCTGCGCCATCAACCCGCACGCCGGTGAAAACGGACTGTTCGGCTATGGCGAAGAAGCGGAAAAGATTCAGCCGGGCATCGAGAAGGCCCAGGCTGACGGTATCAATGCCTTCGGCCCGCTGCCGGCGGACACCCTGTTCTTCCTGGCCGGCCGCGGGGACTTCGACCTCGTCGTCGCCCAGTACCACGACCAGGGCCACGGTCCCGTCAAGGTCCTCGGCCTCGAGAACGGCGTGAATATCACCGTGGGCCTGCCCGTGGTGCGCACGTCCGTGGACCACGGCACCGCCTTCGACATCGCCGGCAAGAACATCGCCGACCACGAGTCGTTGCTGGAGGCACTCCGTCAGGCAGTGGACCTGGCGCCGGTCCGCGCAGAGGCGCTCTAACCACCCTGCAAGAGACGGACGGCCGGTCAGCATAGAATTGCTGACCGGCCGTTGCCGTCCCCGGCATTGTCCGGCCCGCAACTAGCATGGTTACCACAGCCACGGGAAGGAGACCGGGAATGCTCAGCGCAAACGCGCGGCGCGAGGAGATCTACCACCTTGCCGTGACCACCGGCCTGGCGTCCGTGGAGGAACTCTCCGCCCGGTTCGAGGTGACCGCCTCCACCATCCGCCGCGACCTCGCGCTGCTGAACGGCCAGGGCCGGCTGGCCCGCACCTACGGCGGTGCGATGGCGTTGGGCGCACACCCGGAGGCGTCGCTGCGGCAGCGCACCGGTGAGGCGTTCGAGCAGAAGCACGCCATCGCCCGCTGGGCGGCGTCCGTGATCCGGCCGGGTGAGAATATCCTGCTCGACGCCGGTTCCACCGCCGGTGCGCTGGCCCACGAACTGCGCGGGTTCGAAAAGCTGTCCGTGACCACCCCGGGCATCAACACCATGCAGGAGCTGGCTGAATCGGAAGGCATCGAGGTGGACTGCCTGGGCGGCCGCCTGCGGAGCGTTTCCCAGAGTTTCGTGGGGCCGCTGGCCGAAGCGGCCTTGGAGCGGATGAGCTTCGACCGCGTGTTCCTCGGTGCCGACGCCGTCACCGCCGAGGACGGCATCTGCGAAGCCAGCCACGAGCAGACCCGGCTCAAGGAGCTCATGGCCCGGCGAGGCAATGCTGTCTACGTGCTGGCGGATTCCTCCAAGCTCGGCCTGCGGCCGTTCCACGCCTGGGCCCGGCTGGCCCTCCCCTGGACTCTGGTGACGGACGACGGCGCCGACCCCGAGCAGGTGCAGAAGTTCCGGGACGCCGGGGTACAGGTCGAGGTGGCTGAGGTCGCCAGTTGAGTCGTCGTCCGTCTGCACCCAGGCTGCCCAAGTAGCCGGGCACTGCGGCGCAAACTGCCCTTGTTTACGTCCGGATCAGGCGTAGCGTTCTGTCCATGGAACCGTTTCGGGTCATCCTGCTTCCCGGCGCCGTACTCCCCGCGCACCTTGCTTACACAGCTCTGGTTGGAGCCTTGGGCCCGGATGTAGAGGCCGTCGCCAAGGAACTCGAGCTCTACAAAGAAGATGAGCCGCCCGCCGGCTGGACCCTGGACACGGAAGTAGACGGCGTCCTGCGCGAAGCCGATCATCGGGGCTGGCAGACGTTCCACCTCGTGGGTTATTCGGCTGGCGGCGCCGCAGCGCTGGCGTTCGCGGCCCAACATCCCGAGAGGCTGCAGAGCCTCGCCCTGCTGGAGCCGGCCTGGGCGGGGAACTGGGACTGGAGCCCCGCCTATACCGAGTACCGGAAGACATACGCCCAGCTGGAGGAACTCCCGCCGGAGCAGCTTATGCCCGCCTTCATGAGGCTGGGAGTGAAGCCCGACGTCGTCCTTCCGCCACCGGAGCCGGGTCCCCCGCCGCCGTGGATGGCTCAGCGGCCCGCGGGCATCAGGGCGTTCCTGCGGACCTTTAGTGACTATGACCTGGACAGGTCGCGGCTGGCCGCTTTCAGTCAACCGGTGTTCTTTGCCCTCGGCGGACTGAGCCATCCCGATGACTACGGGGACATCGCCGCCCGGCTGTCCAGAGTTTTCTTCCCGGACTTCCACCTTGAAGTGTTCCCCCACCGCCACCACTTCGACCCGCCCCACCGGGCCGAACCTGGACGGCTGGCCGAGGGGCTCTTGCGGCACTGGGCATCGGCAGAAGGAAGGACTTCCGGCCGCGCCGCCACCCAACAGTCTGACGCCGTAAGGTCGGCGGCCAGCCACGGCAGCTAAAGGTGGTCCACGAGGGAACCGGATTCTCCTGGCCGCGCCTCCCGGCCGCCCCTGAGGCGCTGCTGTACCAGTGCCACCGCTTCGACGGCGGAACGGGGGCTTGTGAGGACCGGCGTTGCGACCCCGGCCAGCAGGGCGGCAGCCGGTTCCATGCTCGCCTGGGCGAGGACGACGACGTCGGAGCGGCCTGCGAGCGTACGCGCCGCTTGGGCGATGCTCGAATGGTAGGCCTCAGCATCGCCGGCAAGGAATGCATCCCACGCACCCTCGGCAATGCTGACCTCCACGGTGATGCCGGCCCCGGCCTCCGCAGCCTCCTCGGCGAGGACCCGGGTGGTTGGCTCGATGGTGCTCGTGAGAGCCACGAGTACTCCGATTCGTGGGCCGAGGGTCATAGCCCGGCGAAGCATCGGCCGGTCGATGCGGATCACTTCCAGCCCATCGCCGGACAGGTCCTCCGCTACCTCGCCGAGCGTGGAGCAGGTGCACAGGACCACCTCGCAGCCAGCAGCACGAAGTTCGGCGAGATGTGCGGCGACGACGGCCCGCACGCTCTCCGAGGCCCCGTCTTGCCGGGCAAGCTCCAGGGCATGGGGATCCACGCGGTGGACGGTGGAGGCTGAAGGCGGGTACTCCCGGGCAAGGGCCTCAAAGGTAGCCTCGTGGACCTGCGCCGTGTGGAGGAAGCCGACTCTGCCGGCGGCATCATTGCGTGGATCGGTCATGGTTCCCGACTTTAACAGGCCTGCTGGGCCGCCGGGCCAAGGAAAAAGCGAACTGATTGCCTTCAGCCGGTGTTTTGATGTGTCCCGTGGTGGTTGACCCAGTCGAAACCTAGGTGGTGTTCGACTCCACGTAGGCCTTGATATCCCGCAGGGTCTTCTGGCGTGCCCGCAGGAGTACGCTTGCCAGCGGTTCAAGGAGCCGGTTGATCCCCGTCAGCTCCACTTCCACCCGGAACCGGAGCAGCGTGCCCCGGTTTCCGCGCGGTGTGGTGGACAGGCGGAACACCACATGGGTACCGGGACTGTCGTTGTGCATTACAACGAGCCGATCCTGATCGAAGACAACGCAGTGATAGTTGGTCGTGTGGCGCCATACGAGCAGGTCCAGCCTTTCCATCTCGGCCTTGCTGCCCACCCCCATCGGACCCTCCGTCTCCGGACGGATGGCCACAATCCCGTCCTCCCACAGGGGCTGCGTCTCGAAAAGGCGGGTGCCAACAACGTCGAAGACCGCGGGGGCTGACCTGTTGATCTCAATCGATCCGTCAAAACTGGCCAGGGTCTCTTCTTCCCTGAGGCGTGGTGGTCGGCAACTTACTCTTCGGCGGCACACCCGTCTACACCCCCTTTGGCCGGAAACTCGGGGCACACTCGGTCATTCCCCAGCGTGCCGGCCGGACGTAAGGTGGCTGTCCGCCACGACTCCTGACAACGTGGTGGAAGGAGTTACTCCGCGCGGTAATTGGGACGCCGGTGACGGGCTGCGACTCAGTGGCAGCTGCTCTGCCGACGCGTCTGCCCGGTCATTCTCAAAGTTCCGCTGTACCGCCGCGGCGGCTTCGACGGCGGAGCGAGGGCTTGTGAGGACATGTGTTTGGCAGGAGGCCTACTTCGGCGCGGAAATCCCCAGGCGGGCCATCCGGCGGTAAATCGTGGCACGGCTCATGCCCAGTTCAGCGGCGGCCGCGGCCACGGTGATGCCCGGCCGGGAAAGGTACCGGATGATCTCGTCCCTCTCGACGGCCTCGATCCGGGTGAGATGCGGGCCGGCGCGTCCCACCAGCCGGGTGGGCAGATGCCGCACATCGATGGTTTCCGTGCGCATGGCCGCGTCCTGGACCATGGTAAAAAGTTCGTCCACATTGCCCGGCCACCCATAGCCGGCCAGTGCGTGTTCGGCTGCGGCGGTGAAATCCACTTCACGCATCCGGGTCTGGCGTGCGGCGTACCTCGCCAGGGGCATCACATCAGCGGGGCGTTCACGCAAGGCAGGCACCGGCACCACAGCCTCCACCATGGCAACCAGTGGCTGCGGGACGGCGGCCAGTTCCTCCGCGGTCATACCCCAGGTGATGGTGGGTGGGCTGCCGGCCGGTGCCGGCAGTGATTGAACCGCGGCGGCAGCACGGGCGCTCAACTCCTGCGCCGCCCAGGCGGGCAGGAGGTCAACGTTTTCCACGATCACGGCGGTATCGGGCTTGGACAGCTCGGGGGTCCAGAGCGACAACCACGCCTCCACGTCCTCCGGTTCCGGAGCCGCCGCGCTCAGGATGCGGCTTCCGGGGCGTGCCTGGCGGATGGCCTGGCCCACCAACGTGGCGCGCCCGGAGCCTGGTTCTCCGACGGCGGCCACCACCTTGTTTGCCCCGAGGGCCAAGGCCGCATGGTCCAGTGCGTCAGTCCAGCCCGTGGACATGGCGCGCAGTGTTCCCGCACCCGGCTCAAGCCGGCCCCTCTGTACCCGGAAGACACCGCCCTTGGGTCCCGCTTTCGGCCTGTGGCCACCTGACTTGGCGAGCATGAGGGCAGCGGTGTTGCTCGCCGCCGACTGGGCCAGGGCCAGGAGCAGCTCGGGCGACGACTTGGACCAGGTGGTGATGTTCACGCTGCCCTGAAGACGTCCGCTGAGGGGATCGATCACCGGCACCGCAGCGCAGGTGTACGTCCGGAGGCTTGCGCTGTAGTGTTCCTCGGCACGCACCAGGCTCGGCGTCCGGTCCGCCAGCGCCATACCCAGCCCGCTGGTTCCCGCTTCCCGCTCGGAAAAGGCAAAACCGGGAGCCAGATGGACCTTGTCGAGTGCCCGCAGCAGTGACGTGTCGCCACTGAAGCGGTTGAGGACCAGCCCGTTGGCGTCGGTGAGCATCAGGCTGAGTGGCTCGTTGGCCAGCGTCTGGTACAGGCTGGTGAGCACCTCATGGCCGCACTGGTAAAACAGCGAGTCACCGGCCACGGACCCGGCCCAGACGGGGTCGATGATCTCGGCCGAGACACCGTACTCTTCACTGCGCTGCCATGAGGCAAGAAGGCGTTTTGAGACAGTAGTCATCATGCCTTCCGCGCCGCCGGCCTGGGGCCGCGGGACGGGAACGTTCTGATCCGGCGCCATCGCCGTCCTCCTTGTCCTGGTCATTCGAGATTACGGCGTGGAGGTTCAAAAGGCGATGCCACCGTGTCTCAAAATGAGACACCGGTCACAGGTTGACAGGTGCCTTTTGGCCATAGCGTCGTCCTTGTCGCGACTATGGCAGTCGCGGGGAGGAGAACGATATGTACAGCAAAGATGGCGAGAATTACTTCATCGTCGACGCGCACGTCGCGTTGTGGGACGCCCGCCCGGAGAACCAGCGGAATATCCAGGCTAAGCAGTTCATCGATTGCTTCTACGACTATCACCGCAACCTCGGTCCGGAGGAGGAACACTGGACCTACGAGGAATTCCTTTACCAGGGCGGCGAACGCCTCATGAAGGATCTGTTCGAGGACGGCTACGTGGACCACGCGATCTTCCAGCCGGCCTACCTCGGCGCGTTCTACAAGAACGGATTCGCACAGGTGGAGGAGGCGTACAACCTGGCCGCGGCAAATCCGGGCAAGCTCACGTACAACCACTGTTATGACCCCCGCGAGGGTGAGGCGGGCCTTGACCGGCTCCGCGCCGACCACGAGAAGATGAAGTTCAAGGGGGTGAAGCTCTACACCGCGGAATGGCGCGGCGAATCCCGCGGGTACAAGCTCTCCGACCCCTGGTCCTACCGGTATTTCGAGGAGTGCCGCAAGCTCGGCATCAAGAACATCCACATCCACAAGGGCCCTACCGTCCGCCCGCTGGACCGGGACGCTTTCGACGTCGCCGACGTGGACCATGCCGCCTCCGACTTCACCGACCTGAACTTTGTGGTGGAGCACGTCGGCCTGCCCCGGCTGGAAGACTTTTGCTGGATCGCCACCCAGGAACCCAATGTCCATGGCGGCCTGGCCGTCGCGATCCCCTTCATGCACACCCGGCCGCGGTACTTCGCCCAGATCATGGGTGAGCTCATCTACTGGATCGGCGAGGACCGGATCCAGTTCTCCAGCGACTACGCCATCTGGTCACCGCGCTGGCTGATCGAGCGGTTCGTTGACTTCCAGATCCCGGAAGACATGACCGAGTACGCCCCGCTCACCGTGAACCAGAAGAAAAAGATCCTGGGACTGAACGCGGCGAAAATGTACGACATCCCGGTGGCCGCCGAGCTCCAGCTCCCCAACGCGGACGAGACAAAGACAGGACCGCGGCAGCCCGAACGGGCCGACCTGGCGGGCGCGGCATGACGGCGGTATTGACGGAGCGCACCCTCCGGGATGTGGCGGTGACAGCCGAGGACGTCCGCCGGGCGCTGGGGGCCGTGCTGGATCCGGAGCTGGACGAGCCCATCACGGATCTGGGCTTCGTCCGTTCCCTCGGGATCACCAGCTCCCTGGCCGGTGCCGTGGTGACCGCGCACCTGCGGCTGCCCACGTCGTTCTGCTCGCCGAACTTCGCCTACCTGATGGCGTCCGACAGCAAGGACGTGATCTCGGCTCTGCCCGGGGTGGCGGCGGTGGTGGTTGAGCTCGATGACCACCACGATTCCGCCCTGATCAATGCCGGCCTCGCGGCTGACGCCGGGTACCGGGGCACCTTCGGCAACGAAGCCGAGCACAGCCTGGAGGAGCTGCGGTGGACGTTCCGCCGCAAAGCGCACACCGCCGCGATGGAGCGCTGCCTGACCGAACTGCTGCGGGCCGATACCACACTGGCGGAAGAAAGCGTGGGGACGGTGCGGCTGGGTGACCTGCCCGCGGGCCGGACCAAGGACGCTTTAGTACGACGGCGGATGGCGCTTGGGCTGCCCGCGGAACCTGCCGCCGTCGTCCTCGTTGACCATAACGGCGTACCCTACCCGCCCGACAACGTGCCGATGGCGTTGCGGCGGGCCCGCTCCACCCGCATTTCCATTGACGGGAATGCCCACTTCTGCCGTGGCCTGCTGCGGACACGCTACGCCGGCTCCGGCGCCGACCAGACAGACCGGCCTGAGGGAGCCGAGCCTGCCGACCACCGCCACCTGCTTCCGTTCACAGTCAAGGAGATAAACCCATGAACACCATGCGAGCCATCCAGGTGGTTGGCTACCACGAAGGCCTGAAGATGACCGAGGCGCCCATTCCGGAAGTGGCCGGGGCCTGGGACGTGGTGGTCAGGATCGGCGGAGCCGGCGTGTGCCGGACGGACCTGCACATCCTCGAGGGCCAGTGGGCAGAAAAGTCCCAGGTGCACCTGCCCTACACGATCGGGCATGAGAACGCCGGGTGGGTGCACGCCGTGGGCAGCGCCGTCACCAACGTCAAGGAAGGCGACAAGGTGATCCTGCACCCGCTGATCACCTGCGGCCTGTGCCGCGCCTGCCGCTCCGGGGACGACGTGCACTGCGAGAACAGCAAGTTCCCGGGCATCGACACCCACGGCGGGTACGCCGAGTACCTCCTCACGTCCGCCCGGTCCGTGGTGAAGATCGACGATTCCCTGGAACCCTCGGACGTGGCGGCCCTGGCGGACGCGGGCCTCACGGCCTACCACGCAGCGGCGAAGGCGGCCAAGAGGCTGACGCCGCGGGACAACTGCGTGGTGATCGGCGCCGGGGGCCTGGGCCACATCGGGATCCAGGTGCTGAAGGCGCTCACTCCGAGCCGAATCATCGTGGTGGACCGCAACCCGGCCGCCCTTGAGCTGGCGAAGTCGATCGGGGCCGACGTGGGGGTCCTTGCGGACGGCTCGCAGGTGGAACAGGTGCGAGCCCTCACCGGCGGCAACGGCGCCGAGGTACTCATCGACTTCGTGGGCGAGGGCGGTGCGACGTCCGAGGGGATTGCGATGCTGCGGCAGGCCGGCGACTACTTCGTGGTGGGCTACGGCGAGGACATCAAGGTGCCCACCATCGACATCATTTCCTCCGAGATCAACATCATCGGCAACCTCGTGGGGTCCTACAACGACCTGCAGGACCTCATGGCCCTCGCCGCCCGCGGCGCGGTCACGCTGCACACCCAGAAGTACAAGCTGGACGATTTCCAGCAGGCCATCAGCGACCTCGACGCCGGCAAGGTCCGCGGCCGCGCCATCCTGGTCCCCTGATCCTTCCCATCCGTCCAAGGAGGACCCATGATCTTCATTACCGCAAAATTCCCGGTGAAGCCGGAGCACGCCGACGCGTGGCCGGAGATTTCAAGGGATTTCACTGACAAAACGAACGCCGAGGAGGGCTGCCTGTTCTTCGAGTGGGCCCGCTCCCTGGCCGACCCCAACACGTACATCCTGATCGAGGCGTTCCGCGACGACGAGGCCGGCGGCAAGCACGTGCAGTCGGAGCATTTCAAGCGGGCGACGGCTGAGCTGCCGGCGTACCTGGCCCGGACTCCGGACATCGTCAACGTCAAGGTGGACGGGTGGTCAAAGCTCGGGGAGCTCGCGGTGGAGTAACGGCTGGCCCCGACTGCAGTGATGCCGCCGGGGCAGCGCTGCCGCGGCGGGGCATCCGTGGACCCGATTGAGGTGGCGGAAGTTTGACGAGTCACGGGCAGAATCCCAAGGGGGACGCGGAACCTCGGCAAAAACTGAGCTAAACCTGGGACACCGGCCTCCGCCCTGGATATACGATTTCCGAGACATCCGGGACCGGGGGCTTCCGCGAGCTGAAAATGGGGGGAACGATGCAGGAACTGGGCCGCATCTATTGGACACGACAGAGCCTTCGCCTGGCCTACTCAGCCTTGATGGTGTGGCTGGCCAGCGCCGTGATGACGGCGCTCATGCCGAAGGGAACGTTTGTCGCCGGAACGGCACCGTCCTCGGCCGCCGAGGTTCTGCGCGGCCTGGTGGACAGCGTCGTCGCCGCGGTCGCTCTCCCCGGCGTGGCCGTCGTCGTGCTGGGCATTGTGGGCGCCGTCATGAACGCCCGGGACGTCCGACGCCGGGACCCGGTACGCCGCTTCACCCGCCAGCAGCGCCGCGAGGGGATGGCCCGGGCAGGTGGCCAGTGTGAGATGGAAAGCGGATTCGGCCGACGGTGCGGCCGCCCCGCCGAGCACGGGGACCACTTCTATCCGTGGTCCAAAGGTGGCTCCACGAGCCTGCAGAACTTCGTCGCTGCGTGCGCCCGGTGCAACCGCGCCAAGCGTGCCAGGATTCCGTCGCCGGCCCAGCAGCAACGTCTGGAACGACGACGTCGGGACTACGTTCTGCCGTCGTCCTCCGTCAGTGTCGGCGAACGGCAGCCGCTTCCCTAGGCAGGTGTTCTGCCGACGAGTCTGCTTGGTTCATTCTTGAAACCCGTTGTACCACCGCTACGGAACGGCGGAAGTGAACCTTGAGGTCCTAGTGGCGTGCCTTCCGTGAGGAGGACGAACCTACTTGGCGTTGTCACCAATGTACGGCGAGGTCTGCGTTCACCCGGCCGTGGCTCCAAAAAGTCCCGATGCCCTCAATGGTGTCTGTGCTCGATTCCACCTTGGCGCGGACTGTCGAATTGCTCGCGCCGGGGTTGGCACTCCAGGCGAGCGCGGCCACTGCAGCAACAATCGGTGAAGCCATGGACGTGCCGCTGCCGATGTCGTAGCCCTGGGAGCGGTTGTATTCCCTCGCCAGGACAAATTTGTGGTTGGGGAAGGTGGAGTAGACGCTGACCCCTGGCGCTGCGACATCCACCCACGTGCCATAGGTGGAAAACGATGCCTTCTCGTCCCTGTTGTTGGTTGCCCCCACGGCAATGACGTTGGGGTAGGCCCCCGGGTACATCATGGTGGTGCTGTTTCCGTTGCCGGCTGCAGCAACGAGCAGCACGTTGGCGTTCCAGGCGTTATTGACCGCAGTCTGCAATGTGGTGGAGGCCCCTACAGCGAGGCTCATGTTGATGATCTTCGCGCCACTCTTGACGGCCCAGTTGATGCCGTTGGCGAGGCCTGAGCTGGACCCCATCCCCGTATCGCTGAGGACCTTCCCAGCCAGGATGGTGCAGCCGGGGCACACGCCGGCGACGCCAATGCCGTTGTCGGCGAAGGCAGCCACGATGCCGGCGACGTGTGTGCCGTGGCCGTAGTTGTCCTCGTTGTTTCTCGATGTGGTGAAGTTGGCCCGTGCAACCACCTGGGGATTGATGTCCGGGTTGTCGGTGGCGACGCCGGAATCGAGGACAGCAACTTTGATCCCGCCGCCCTTCGTGACGGTCCAAGCTTCCACGGCGTCCACATCGGCGTCCTCCGTGCCTGCGGATATCGGGATATTGCCGTCAGTGTTCGTGAACTGTTGTGCAGTGTTTTCCAAGGCGTACTGGCTCGGGAAGTAGGTGTCGTTTGTGGCAGGAGTGACAACATAGTCCGGTTCCGCATATTCAACCGCCGGGTTCCGGCTAAGTGCTTCAATGAGCTGCAGTTCCTTTCCGGCCGGCACCGTGATGAGGTGCGCGCCCGTGCTGCCGACGCCGGGCCCGTCACTGAGCCCGTGCGGGCGGAGGACTCCCGGGGCCGCAGTGTTGTCGCGGAACTTTACGAGGATCTGCCCCGCCGTGATCGAGGGGCCGGGCGCGGCATTGCCCGGGACCACGGCGCCCAGCAGGGTGCCAACAACCATGACAAGAGCGGTGAGACCGGCCAGCACGAGTTTTTTCATAGGGTCATCTTCCGCGCCCGGGCACCTGCTGGATAGGGGGAAAGACCCTAATGTCCCGCAGCTGCCATCCGGGGCGAGCGCCGCCGCCCGTACTTCCATGCGGCAGGGCGGACGACGGCGGGAGCTCCTCCCGCCGTCGTCCCGCCCGTACGGGTGCACCAGCACCTTCACCGCGGTGTCCTTGTGGTTGATGAGGGTGTCGAAGCCCTGCTGCACCAGGTCCTCCAGCGCATCCGGCCGGTGATGAACGGCTTGAGGTCCACCTTGCCCTCCTGCATCATCCTGATCACCGCGGGGTGGTCGCGGACATAGGCGATGGTGCCGCGCAGGTCGATCTCCTTGAGCACCAGCTTCTGCATGTCCACAGTGGCGGGCGCGCCCCATCTGGACACGTTGATCACATTGAACCAGACGATACGAAGGAATAGCGGCGGCTACCGGGCACTGCAAAGTGCGAGAGCCTTCGTCGAAACCTGCCTTTAAGTGATAGAGCGTCTGAGCTGGAACGGTGCGTGAACTATGTCGTAGCCATCGCCTAGAGTGATTTCGACGACGAGATGCACCAAACATGGGACCCCAATGGACTTCTACGCCATCAATTCCCTGCGGGAAAACCATGCAGGTTGGTCACTGCTCCGTGCCCAGAACGCGCCCCTGGCACTGACGTTTTTCATGGCCGCGTTCACGGGTCCAAACCAGCGCAACCTGGGCCGGCAGGAGCTGATCGACGTCCTGGATGACGTGCTGTTCGGACTCAGGGACAGAGAAGGCGGGGACAGGTTTCCCCGTCCCGCAGGTGAATACCTTGATGACTGGGCGGCCGACGAGCGCCAATGGCTACGGAAGTACTACGTCCCCGGCGAGGACGAACCCCATTACGATCTCACCGCGGCAGCGGAGGACGTGGTCCGCTGGGTGGAGAACCTTCGCGGGCGGGACTTCGTCGCAACCCAATCCAGGCTCACCAGCATCTTCGCGGTACTGAAGCAGCTGGTGCAGCAGTCCGAGACGGACCCGGAGGTGCGGCTCGCAGAGCTGCAGCGCCAGCGGGACGGGATCGACGCCGAGATGCAGCGGATCCGCGAGGGCAACATCCGCGTTATGACCGGCCCGGAAGCGTTGGACCACTTCCAGCAGCTCACGGCCCTGGCCAAGGACCTGCTCTCCGATTTCCGCGAGGTGGAGCAGAACTTCCGCAAGCTGGATCGGCAAGTCCGCGAGCAGATCGCTACGTGGGACGGTACGCAGGGTGAACTGTTGGAGTCGATTTTCGACAACCAGCAGGACATCAGCAGCTCCCTCCAGGGGCGCACCTTCCAGGGGTTTTGGGACTACCTGATGTCGCCCCAGCTCCGCACCGAACTGCAGGATCTGCTTCAGCGCGCTACCCGGATCGAAGCCCTGGCCAAAACGGACAGTCTGAACGCGCTGGCCAACCTCCACCAGGACTGGCTTCCCGCCGTTGAACAGACTCAGGCCACGGTCCGCCAGCTCTCTCAGCAAATGCGCCGACTCCTGGACGACAAGGTGTTCCTTGAGAATAAACGCATCATGCAGCTGATCCGCCGCATTGAATCCGGTGCATTGGGCACCCGGGAGGCACCGCCGTCGGGCGCTTTCATGGAAATTGACGCACCATCCGTGGACGTGGTGCTGCCCTTTGAACGGCCCCTTTATGAGCCCACCCGCAAAGTGCTGGTGGACGACGCCGTCGAAACGGCCGACGACGCCGACGTGGACGCCTCGGCCCTGTTCGGCCAGTTCTTCGTGGACAAGGAACGCCTGCAGGCCAACATTGACGCCATTCTGGCCGAGGCGGAGCAGGCCACCCTCGCCGAAGTCACGGCAGCGTACCCCCTCTCCCAGGGCTTGGCGGAGGTGGTGGCGTACTACCAGCTGGCCACCGAATCGGACTGGGCCACCATCAACCCGGAACAGTCCCAGCGCCTGTCCTGGCAGCTGCCGGACGGCTCCATCCGCGAAGCCACCCTCGAACAGATCATCTTCGGAAGGCCGGCATGAACGTCCCAGCCACAGCTGACACTGAAACCCGCACGCCCGAGGAGCTTCCCGCCGTCGTCACCCGGCTCTTCAAAGGCGTGCTCTACGCGGAGAACGACGAAAAGCTGTGGCAGTCCCTGCTCGGGCTGACCTCGCACGTGCGCGACTACGTGGCGGTGCTGGGCCTGGACCTGGTCCTGGACGAGTCCGAAGGCTACGCGTTCCTGCGGTCCAAGGATGATCCGGACGGCACACTCCCCCGGCTCATCGCCCGCCGCTCCCTGACCTTCAACGTCAGCCTGCTCCTGGCACTGCTCCGCCGGCGCATGATGGAGTTCGACATCAACAGCAGCGAGATCCGGCTCATCATGAGCGAGCAGGAAATCGCGGACATGGTCTCGGTGTTCCTGCCCGAATCCAGCAACGAGGCCCGAATCATTGACCGGCTGGGGGCTGCCATCAAGAAAGTGGTGGAGCTCGGTTTCCTGCGCAAGCTCAGGGGGCAGGCAGATACGTACGAGGTGGCACGGATCCTGAAGGCGTACGTGGATGCACAGTGGCTGGAAGAGTTCGACGCGCGGCTGGCTGACTACCGCGCCACGCTCGCCGGTGAGCCGGCCGCCGGCCCACGCGAACCAGGGCACGGGACGGCATCAGAAATCGGGGAGGACCTGTGACGGCGGAACCGGCCACGGACTTGCAGGACAGCCTCTTCAGTCTGGATGAAACAGCTGCCGACGGCGGCACTCCCCCGGGCTTCCGGCTGCACCGCCTGGAGTTGCTCAACTGGGGCACCTTCCATCAGGGGGTGCGCACGTTCCGACTGGACGGGGCGAACAGCCTGCTCACCGGCGACATCGGTTCGGGGAAGTCCACGGTGGTGGATGCGATCACCACACTGCTGCTTCCGGCGCACAAAATCGAGTACAACAAGGCCGCAGGGGCGCAGAAGAAGGAGCGCTCCCTCATGTCGTACGTCCGGGGGTTCCACAAGAGCGCCCGGAGCGCCGGTGGAGAGTACTCCAAGCCGGTACCTTTGCGCGCCACCGGCCAGCTGACGGTGGTGCTGGGCGTCTTCCACAACGCCGTGCTCGGCAAGTGGGTCACGCTGGGCATCACGTTGTGGGCTACTCAGGAGGCGGGGCAGCCCAACCGGTTCTACTCGCTCGCGGAAGCGGACCAGTCCATCGCTGCCGACTTCAGCAATTTCGGCCAGGACCCGCTGAAGCTGAAGAAGAAGCTACGCGCCGCCGGTGTGTCGGTCCAGGATTCCTTCGATCCGTACGCAGCGGCCTTCAAGCGCCAGTTCGGGATCAGCGGCAACCAGGCCATGGAGCTGTTCCACCGCACGGTGTCCATGAAGCAGGTGGAGAACATCACCTCGTTCGTCCGCGGCAACATGCTGGAGGAGGATGACGTCGCCACCCGCATCACCAACCTGATCCACCACTTCGACGACCTGAAAAAAGCCCACGACGCCGTCCTCCGGGCCAAGGACCAGATCGCCCTGCTGACACCCATCACGGAGGGCGCCGCACTCCATGCCGCGCTGACAGCCGACGATGAGCTGGCGCGCAAACAACGCGACCAGCTGCATCCGTGGTTCACGGACCGAAAACTGCAGCTAAGCCTGGAGCACCAGGCCGAGCTGGATCGCACCGGGGTGCGGCTGCAGGAGGATTCGGACCGGCTGACCCGTGAGATCAAGCAGCTGCGCCTGGTCCTGGCCGGGGTGGAGGATGACATCCGCACCAACGGCGGCGGACGGCTCGCCGCGATTGACGCCGAACTTGCCGCTTTGGCTGCCAAGTCGGCCGAGCAGAAACAGCGGTTCGAGGCCTACTCGGCCGCGGCATCGGACCTTGGCCTGCAGGCCCCCGAGGACCGTGTCCTCTTCGACGCGAACCGGGCGGGGCTCGCCGGGGTGGAACGGGACTTGGCGGCGCGCTCCGAGGCGCTGCATGAAACGCGCACCACGCTGTCCATCCAGCAGGCAGGGCTCGAGGCCAGGTCCGGGGAGATCAAAGCCGAGCTCACCAGCCTGCAGGCCCGGCGCAACCTGATTCCGCTCCCCCAGCTGGATATCCGCCGCAGGCTCTGCGAAGGCATCGGGATCACGGACAGCGATCTGCCCTACGTGGGCGAGCTGCTCAAGGTCCGCGAAGGCGAGGCCGCATGGGAGGGCGCTGCTGAGCGGATCCTCCACGGGTTTGCCCTCTCGCTCCTGGTCCCCGCAGAGCACTATGCCGCGGTCAGCAGCTGGGTGGATGCGAACAACCTTCGCGGCCGGCTGGTGTACCTGAGGGTCGGCGAGTCCTACACGCCCAGGGCCGCCGAGCCGGGGACGCTGGCGGCGAAGATCGCCATCAAGCAGGGCACCCCGTTCCGGGACTTCCTACAGGACGAGCTCAGCAGCCGGTTTGACTACTTCTGTTGCGAGAACCTGGCCGACTTCCGCCGGTACCCCAAGGCGTTGACTGCCAACGGTCAGCTCAAAGGCGGGCGCGGCCGGCATGAGAAGGACGACCGCAAGGACCTGGCGGACCGGCGCAACTACGTGCTGGGCTGGGACAACCATGACAAGATCGCCGGGTTCCGCGCCGATCTGGATGGGGTACAGGGCCAGCTGAAGGTTGTGGCCGGGCAGCTTGACCGTGTCAACGGTGAGATGGGGTCTCTGGGCCGGCACAACCGGCAGCTCGGTGTGGTGGGTTCCGTCACGGAATTCGGTGAGATCAGCTGGCAGGCGACGGCCCGCACCATCGAGGATCTGAAGGCGGAAAAGCGGGCCTTGGAAACCACCAGCGACGTCCTGCAACAGCTCATGGGCACGAAGGAAGAAATCTCCCGGCGACTCGAACAAACTGAATCTCGGGCCGAAAAGAACCAACGCAACATCGGGACTAACCAGGGCGCCGCTAAAGACATCGCCGAGGCAATTGAGGAGTGCCGGGCCATCCTTGTCGATACGCCGGTGATTGACGACGCGGGGGTGCTGGCCGCCGTTGGACGCCTCACCGACGCAGCACTCGGCGACAAACCGCTCACCTACAAGAACACTGCCGCTGTAGAAAGCACTGTGCGGAACGGGTTGACGGACACCATCGACGCGCTGTCGAAGAGGATCGCCCGTGCAGGGGAGAGCACCGTCACCAAGATGGCAGACTTCCGCAACAAGTACCCGAACGAAACCACGGACGTCGACGCCTCTTTGGAGGCCGCGGCGGACTACAACCGGCTGCTGGAGCAGCTGGTGGGCAACGACCTGCCCCGGTTCGAGAAGCAGTTCAAGGACCTGCTGAACCAAAACACCATCCGCGAGGTGGTGGCGTTCAATGCGTTCCTGGACAGCCGTCGGCAGAACATCATTGACCGGATCGGCGAGATCAACCAGTCCCTGGCCGGTATTCCGTACAACACGGGCCGGCACATCCAGCTGGAGCACCAGGCCACGACGGACCAGGACGTGCGGGAGTTCGGCAGCGACCTGCGGGCGTGCTCGGAGGGGACCATCGGCGGGACCGATCAGTACTCCGAGCAGAAGTACCTGCAGGTGGAGCGGCTGATTGACAGGTTCCGCGGCCGGGAAGGACTGACTGACCTCGACCGGAAATGGACGGCGAAGGTGACCGACGTGCGGAACTGGTTCACATTCTCGGCGTCGGAGAAGTGGACGGAGACCGGCGAGGAATACGAGCACTTCACGGATTCGGGCGGTAAGTCCGGCGGTCAGAAGGAGAAGCTAGCGTACACCATCCTGGCGGCGGCCCTGGCGTTCCAGTTCGGGTTGGGGTCCGGCAAGGGAGCGGGCAGGAATGCCGGCAGCGGCAGGAGCTTCCGGTTCGTGGTGATTGACGAGGCGTTCGGCCGTGGTTCGGAC
Organism: Arthrobacter sp. Soil_C_49; assembly: GCF_057656635.1. Taxonomy (NCBI): domain Bacteria; kingdom Bacillati; phylum Actinomycetota; class Actinomycetes; order Micrococcales; family Micrococcaceae; genus Arthrobacter; species Arthrobacter sp. Soil_C_49. Next base: position 104,662 of record NZ_JBDGJZ010000004.1, on the reverse strand, counting down.
GAGTCCGCCCGGTATGGGTTGGAGCTGTTCCAGCGGATGAAGCTGCAGCTGCTGATCGTCACTCCCCTGCAGAAGATCCACGTCATCGAGCCGTTCGTCTCGCATGTGGGGTTCGTGGCGAACATCAACGGTGACGATTCCCAGCTGCGCAACATGACCATCCAGCAGTACCGCGCGGAGAAGGAGCAGTATGCCCGCTGAATCCTGGACCACGATGGCGGACCTCAGGGCCTTGTCGCTGAAGGCGTGGAGCAGCGGTTCGCTCCTCCGGGAGCTGCTGGAGCCCACCGGACTTTACCCCCGGCGCCGTCCGTTGAAGCGTCCGACGGCGGCAGAACTGCTCAGCGATTACGCGGCGGTCCACGCGTGGGCGTCCGAGCTTTTTTCGGGGGCAGGTGCCTACTCTTTGGAGACGGTAGAGACCGGGCGGCGGACTGTGGGGGCCAATTCCGTTCCCGCCGCGGCTGTATTCGCCACTGTTGAGGACGAGATCTCCTTTGTTGGGAAGTCACGGGAGGGCGGCGCTCTTCAGTCTCTGGCCGAGGGCCTTGCCGGACTGGATCCCCAGCTGGTGGACTGGGCGGCGAGGCGGCCGCTGAAGCTCCTGGAACTGGGACCGGCCGCCGTGACTGCGGCGCGCGTAGCGTTGTGGCTGCGGGACAACCCGGCGCCGGCCATCTACGTCCGCCAGTTGGGTCTGCCCGGGGTGCACACGAAGTTCGTCGAGCGGCACCGGCAGGTTATTGACCAGATGCTGGCCTCCGTCGAGTCTTCTCCCTGCGACCAGGAAATGTCCGCAGGTGAGGACGAGCTGGAGTCCTCGAATTATGATGCGGGGCTCGAAAACGGCGCAGGAAGGACACCTGCGGCGAGATTCGCTCGACGGCACGGATTCCTGCACCCTCCGGAGTTAGTGAGGTTTCGTCTGTTGGATCCTGAGAGTGACCAGTTCTGCGGGGCCCGGGACATCACCTTGACGGCCGAAGCGTTCAGTAGGTTGCGGCTGGCAGTGGATACCGTCATAGCAACGGAAAACCAGGTGAACTTCCTGGCGCTTCCTGACCGCCCGCGGACGCTCGCACTTTATGGGGGCGGGTACGGGTTCTCTTCCCTGCGGGGCGCCGCCTGGCTCCGGGGCTGCCGCGTCCTCTACTGGGGCGATATTGACACCCACGGCTTCCGAATCCTCGATCAGCTCCGGGCCGTCCATCCGCACGTGGAGAGTGTCCTGATGGACGAGAGAACCCTACTTGCACACAGGGGTGCTTGGGGTAAGGAAGAATTGCCCTCGCGGGCGGCGCTCGCGAGGCTGACGGCGGCAGAAGCGGCGCTATACGAGTCGCTGGGGAACAGCACCTATGGCTCGAATATTCGTCTGGAGCAGGAACTGATCAACTGGGGCTGGGCGCTCGAAGAGCTGGAGGCCTGAAGTCCGTATCCCAGCTACCGGGCCAGGCCGAGAAAGACAGCGAACGACTGCTCAACAGCCACCATCGTTTCTGAATCAATCCGCCCTATCCTGTGTCCGAGATTAGCTCGGCGTACGGTTGTGAGCTTATCGACCATGATTTGGCATACGCGATCCAGACCGTTCGGTATCGCCGGAATGACGCTGCTGGCCAGGCGGTCCGGCCAACGCCGGAAGCTCGCGACCACCGGCCTGATCACCGCCGCTGCCGGCTTCGTCCTGTTGTTTGCCGGCGAGATCATCCAAAGCGCATTCTTCGTCGTCCCCGGAATGCTGGCCGTCATCGCAGGTTTTCTGATGATCGGGGTCCTTATTCTTCGTTCAGGCATTTTTCCTCGCTGGCTCGGGATCCTCTTCCTGGTCAGCACCGTCGCCTTGCTGGCCGCCAATGAGCAAACCCCCGCCGTCCTGCTGGCCATACCCTTTGGGCTCGCCATGATGACGGCGGGCTATTTCATGGTGTCAGGCGGCGGCCGCACGGGTGCGGCCCCTCCTGCCCCAAGCGCCAGCTGAAGGGACGCCGGCGGCCTGCCGCGGTCGAGTGCGGCGTCGACCGCGCCAACCCTGGCAAGGCCAAACCACAGGGCTTCACCAATAAGGGTCAGCGAATGTGCTGGCTGGCCTGCAGTTCATACGCCGGGGTCTCCGTTTGTAAACCATCAACTAGCGTGACCACCGGCCTGGCGTCTGCTGAAGAGGTCAATTGTCAGGGTGCCTAGAATGACTTATGTCTACATTCACACCCGTCGAACTCGCTCGCGAACTGGGCTACACAGATGAGCAGCGCCCCGGACTGGTTGTCCGAAATTATCTCCGGAAGAAATACCCGGACCATCCTAGATACCAGAGATGGGTGGTAGACGACGCCCAAGCGGCTGATGTTCGCGCCAACGTGCCGCGAAAGCGCTGACGGTCGGCCCCGCGAACCAGCAGTTCGCTACGCTGTACCGTTACCCACGCAAGTGCGGACAGGAATTCCTTCAGGCGAAGCCTGTGACGCGACGTGGGCAGCGAGACCTCGGCCGTTGCTAGCAGTTTGCGTTCATGGACGAGCCTTGGGGACCACGGCCCCGAGCACAGATAGGTCCAGAAGTGCGCAAGCCATCTGGTGCAGCATCAAGCTACACCTCGGGTCGCGACTCAAATGCACGATGGACCTGCCGGTCAGAGTCCCGCGTCAAGAAGCCGACGCACAATTTCAGTTCCGATCGCGATTCGGTCAACCGTATCGATCCCATCCATCTGTTTGATCTCGAGGATGCCGGCCCCCGACGCGCCGAGCTCTTGCCGGAGGGAATCGTAAAGCTCCGCGAATTCACCCGGTTCTGGCCGTGACAGTTCAAACCCTCTTGAGACTGAGCGAATCCCCACCCGACTGCGCCTGAGTCGCAGCCATCGCGGAGTTGTCTCATGTCCCGAGAACCATGGGTCATCGACGTCGTCCAGGTTACCGAGATTACGCCAAATAGCGAGGAGGTATGGATCCCGGTACCTGCTATTGAGCGTGCTCGTACCACCACGAAGCATGCACAGCGAGTAGCCAAGTCCGCCTTGGGCGTAGTAGATTCCCGAGCCGCCCTCACGCATGGCCGAATATTTCACCATGTAATAACGCCAGTCGAAGTAGAGCTCCGATTCACGCTGGGCGAGCCATTCGGATTGCACTTCCGCTAGCGTCAGCTTCAAGTCGTCACCGTCATTGATGGCATCCAGGAGCTTGGCAAGAGCGGATCGTGTTGGGGAAAGTGCTTCACGGTCTGCGCCGGTTAGCAATTCTCGCCATGCATTTTCGAAACGCTTTGATCCTGTTCCGAATTGAAACTTTCTGTTATTTGTCGTCTGTTGATACTCATCTACCGCCAGGAGGGCACCAGTTGCATCGAGCCAGGACTCAGGCTCAGCCGCCAGGCGATAGAAGGCGTCGGTCCGAGCATCGAACTTCGTCGGCTCTAGCTCGAACGCGCCGATCGACCCGCGTAACAAGTGGTGATCTTCCAAGCGATGCAGCGACTGAGTCAGCTCTGGGTTTGCTGCCAGAAACTCTCGCTTCAGCACCTCGTCCTCGACCTGCTGTTTGTTGAAGCTGTCAATTCCGTCGAGGGCACCGTCCTGCACAAGTCGTTCGACGTCCTGGAGCAACCTAGGCATCCGGTCGGCGCGCAGCTCATTCGTGGAAGCTTCGATGAGATTACGCAGGGCGCGAATCCGGGCCTGAATGGCGTCTGTTCCAGACATCAAATGGCGGAGTACCGCAAAGAGCAGGAGGCTCTGCCCGAATGTGAAGACCCTTGTTCTGCCGCTTGTATCTCCAAAGGTGCGACAGCAGGCATCAAACAAGTTTGTCCGCTGGTCACGAAAGAAGAGCGCCACGCGATCCTCTTCAAACCCGACCTGGCGGTCGGTGGGATCCCTGAAGAGCCCACTAAATACGTCGGTAACATCGCGGCCGGCCCAGACGTCGAACGCCTTAAACAAGAAGTCCAAGGACTCTGTCCGCTTGGCATTGACGGCGCCGAACACCCGCTCAGTACGACGGCTGAGAGGTTCACGGTGCTCACGAACGTCGATGTCAAGATCGCGCCACTCGCACAACTCGGTAGTGAAGTCGATGTAGCGGACGAATTCGTCGTCGACCAGGTCGTCGTCGCCGCGGAACCCCCAGAGCAGATCTGACCACGCGCCATCAACCTTGAGCGCAAACTCCTCGGCGCGGTCGGTGGACTCTATGGATCTCTCAAAATGGGCTTTGAAGTTCTCGAACTCAGTCAGAGGCTTCCCCCGTGAGTTCATCTTGATATAGAGATCCGCAGCAGAGCCCATGTCAGGCGGTGCGAGCAAGAGAAAGGAAACCGCCGGTTTTATTGGGTCTATGAGCCTGTCCCAGGCCACCTTGGCATCCGTCGTCCGAAATTGCTTGTGAATTGCGTCGACCATGACAAGCATGGACTGGATGGTCGGATCGTGGCGCCAGACGAAAAGGTACCACGGCTGATCAATAATCCATGCAGAAGGCTGGTTAACGGTGTCTGGCAGCGGCGACATCACAAGCCGTTCGCAGAACAGCCGGGCACTCGGCCTAGTTGCATACGTAAACTTCGCCCAGGACTGGGTGGAACAGAGCTCTCCCGCTCGAGATGCGAGATACCAGTGCAGCAAAAACAACGTTGTGAGCCGCTGCTGACCATCGAGCGGCTCCAGCACACCAGACTTCACTTCACCGTAAATGAAGTCGAGGTGGACTGGAACTGGTTCCTCGCCGGAGACAGCCAAGTGCAGAACGTCGATGAAGTTATTACGGATCTCCTCGACAGCAAGGCTTTCGCGGCCCTGCGCGTAATCCCGCTGAATCATCGGGATCTCGATCGCTTGAATCTCATTCGATTCGTCGGGCGAGAAGAGGCCGGTGAATGTCGTAAACCGACTTGGGGTACTCATGCTTCGCTCGATTCTTCCGTCAGATACGCGCCGATTTCGGCGCGGAATGCGTCGAGGTACGCGCGACGATCCGATGCCCCCCAAAAATGGACCTGCTGCGCACTCTCGTCTGTGTAGTACTTCAGGAACACGTTCCGTGTACAGACGGGGATATAGGAGCCCACGCGGTCCCTGCGAAGTATTTCGAGCCGCTTTACTTCGAATACGGCATTACTCAGTGCGCTGTTGTCCCGGCTGTCAAGAAGAGCAAGGTTGTCAATGACGTGCACATCACCCTCCGCTCCCTCATCACCAGACGAGAAAATCGAGTTGACCTCGCGCTCCAGCTTCCGGAACGTTTCCCTGTTAATCGTCGGGATCGCGTCGTCGATCCGATGGATAATGTCGCGACGAAGTTTCTCGTCGACCGGCAAGCCGACTAAAGCGTCACGATGCAGACGGAGCCAGCTCGACCATTGCTCGGCCGTATTCAAGGCCTCGGCATTCTGTGCATGGATGTGCTCCAATGACCACGTGCCAGCAGCATGCGCACGGAATGAATAGCGCTCCGAGGAATGCTTCATTTTGCGTATTGTTTCGACGTTCATCAGGAGCAGCGCCTGCGAAGCCTTTTCCCGTCCCACCGCGCTCTCGTAGGACAGGCCGGATAGAGCTGTATCCGTCAGGGCCAGTTTCGACTTGATCATATCGTCGAGCGTCTTTTCGAAGCTGCTCCTGGTTGCACCCTTCGAAGCCCGGACGAGCGAATTGAAGGGGGTTCCCGTAGCGACCAAGTACCCGACTTTATGGAACAGGTTTCGGTCCTCAAACCAACCGAGGATCAGAGAGTGGAGGTCAACGACTCGGTTCCAGAACGATCTGTGCTCTGTGTCGATCTCGGCTCGCAGCGTCACAAACGTGTGAAAAAGCGGACGCTCCCGTCCTGTCGGGCCGCCTGCAAGCGTGTCGAGTAGCAGGCTCATGTGAGTCGCCTGACTGTTCGCGTGGCCGGTGACGAAAGCCCAGACCTCGGGGGTGCGGAGATCGCGCTCGAATGTGTCCCACTGCGCGGCGACCTCCTGCGACCGATCGGCCCGACCCGGAGACGCCTTGGCACGGGTCAGCAGCAGCGCTTTGACGAGTTCAGCGTCCGTAAGCGGGATGCGACCGATGTTGAGGCGTGTAAACAAATCAGTCGAATTCGTCGTCTCGGGGGCTTCATACCAGATCACTTTCACACGACGCGAAAGATCGGTGTAGAAGTCGATGGCCGCTTGAATCTCGCCTGTTCCCCTCGCCGCGAACCACGACCTGATCGTCGAAGCAGCCTGGTGTATGTGGAAGAAGTCAATGTTCCGCCTGCTTCCGGCCTCATCCGGGTCCTTCAGGTAATCCGGGCTTCCGAAGCGAGTCTCATATTCAAGCTCGTATCGCGCGATCACTGATGGTAAGGACCGGCGGATGTCCTGCAGGATCAGGAACAGCGTGGTGAGTCGCTGCTGGCCGTCCACCAGTTCCCAGCGACCGTCGGCCATACGTTTCACAACGATGGGCTGCAGATAGTAGGACGATTGCGCACGGCTTTCCGCAACATCGTCAAGGAGACGAGTAACCTCGTCAACGCCCCACCGATATCCTCGCTGATACGCCGGGATGAAGAACTTGCCTTCAATGTCGCCGACGAACCGCTCTTCCAGCAACCCTGACGTCCCCATGAACGCAACTGTATCCATAGCCTCAGACATTGGATGCAGGTCCCGACAGCGTTTCGCGATGATTGTGTCCGGGTCCTCCAAAAGCCATGCGTCCGTCATTTCATAAGTTCGATCTGATCAATACGGAGTTCGGGAACTGTCAGGCTGCCACCTATGCGGGCATCATAGGTATACGAACCTCGTACCGTTGCCAAGACTCTGACTTCGTCTTTCTCCACTACATCCTTTAGTTGGTCACAATTGACACCCCCGGCCCCACCGCTAAAAACAGCATTATTTCCGAACGACCTGATGATTTCTTCCTGCGTTGCTGCGCTACTGGCCAGAAATTTGCAGCTGCCAGTAGCAGAATCGAATTGCGTCACACGGGCAAAGACCACCACGCGCTTGCCCTCATACGAGTTAGGTTCCTTAGCCATCAGGGCTAAATCACGTTCACCAATTGCAGAATAATCCGAAGCAATAACCACCGTCGGTTTCGAGGATGCACTCACGGCCTCAGAAGTGCGGGGGCCTCCCCCCGCGATAGCCCAAATCAGGGTAGCTATGAGCGCCAGCGGAGCCACGCAGAGGCTGGTGACGGATAGCCTGCGGCGCCCCTGTTGCTTGTTGAGGGCGAGTACAGCAAAGACGACGGCTCCCACGAAGCTGGGGACGGCAAGAACCAAGTTGGAGAAGAAAAGGAAACCACACAGAACCAAGATTCCCGCTGTGATGGCAAAACCAGACTTGCGTCGATAAGCAAGCGGAGCAGGAGGAGACTGAGCTTTACCGGCCGCGGGTGGATCAAAAGCTTGAGGTGGTTCCGCGGGGCGAACCTGGTCTGTCCATTGTCGACCATCCCACCATCGAAGCCAGTTTGGGTTGTCTGATTGCGGATACCATCCAGGGGGTGTGTTCATTCTTTTCCTTTGTGGATTCTGAGCTTCTTGGCGACGCTACGGTCCGCAGACCCAATGTTGACGGCAAGTCATCAATAGCTAATAAAGCCGACCCTCCATCACCCGCCGCTGGGCCCGTCACTGCGCAGCGTCGGGACCGACCCGCCTTACCGCAGAGCGCGGTTAGACCTCCTGCGCAGGGCCCGGCTGAAGGAGTGAGGGTCCTAGGCAGCTGGAGTGGCTGAGTGGAAATCGAGGGTCTTCAGCACACCTTGTGCTCGATGCGCACATTTTGTAGTTCTGGTATTTGCCAATTCAGACCGACGAGCATGTTCATGTTGAGACCCCCAACTGTCTTTGAAGCGTAAGTTGCATGAATCTTTTCACGGGATTTCACGCGCGAATACGGTCTTGATCTAATGCTGCGGTAAAGCTCAGAGAAATCGTCGCATTGCCGGCAAGGATGCCAGCGGTGAGGAGGAGACTGTGGACTACGGCCTGAGGTTTTCGGATCCGGCGAGTACCCGCGTGCGCTGCGCCGCGCCCACGAACTGGTCATCTCCGGTGTCACTCGCCCGGAGATCCCTACACCGCTGGCGGAGTCGTGGCGCCGGTCCATGGCGCTGGGCATCCGCCCCGACCAGCACAGCCCGCGGCACCTGCACGATCCGTCCGAGGTGCTGCAGCTGCGGCGGGAGCACCGGCTGCAGCAGGTGATGCCGGCGCTGCAGGACCTGCGCCATCACAGACCCGGCCACCGGCCGGCTGCTGGGCGTGCTGGACGTGTCGGGACCCCTGGACACCATCAGCGCGGACATGCTGAGGATGGTGCGGCGCGCGGTGCGGGTGGCGGAGTCGCTGCTGGGAATGCCCGACGGCGGCGCCGCCTTGGGTGCCTCGTCTGCCGTGCATGCCTCCAGGCGGGGTGCCCCTGGCCTGGTGTTGCCGTTTACGTCCCTAGAGCTGCTGGGAGACCGGCCTGCCGCGGTGTTTGCTGACGGGACGTGGGTGCCGCTGACGATGCGCCGGAAGAGCTGGAGGCGTACAACGCTCCCCTGCTCAGTCGGTCTGGCGTTCATGCCGTGCAGCTGCTGCGGGATCAGCTGGACCTGGCCGTCGCATCCGCGGTTAGGTCCAGCGGGGACGCCGGGCTAATTATTCGCTGGCTGTATACCGATATGAGCGGCGGGGATTTTGCGGCCGTGGACGCCCTGCGCCGGCTGCTGGGACACGGCGATCCGCGGTATCTGGCCTTCCGTGCTTCATCCGCTCTCGGTCGTTCAGCCCCCCCAACCGAGCCGTCCCCAATAGCGGTTAGTTGCGCGTGGCGTGGCTTGGATCAAAGGACCCAGCGGCACTACCTAGCCACCTGTGCCGCCCTCAAAGGTGACCTGGTATCCGAGCGAACCGAACAGGCTGGTAAGCGTCGCCTTGGCATTCTCCGCAGCTCGCGCACGCAACTCGGAGTACTCGGCAGCGGCAGCAATTTTGGTTTCGCTAAGCCTGAGCAGTTCCACTTGCTGCGGCGCCTCAAACACATCAACAATCCGGTCAACCACGCCGCGATCCTGGCTGTACACGCGAAACTTGTTGTGGTCGATGTTGGGCTTGTCCAGCTGCACCTCCGGGAGTCGCACCTTCACCGACTTGCCGTCCGCAGACAACGTCAGATCCTCCTCGGCCAAACCTGTGAGATCGATATGAGCATTGACCGTGCCGCCGGCGACAAAGAGCGCCCGCCGTCCGGAGATAAAGTCGGGCATACTCGTATCGTCGTCCCCGGTGTCGACAACCAGCTCATAGGTACCGATCGCACTATGGAGCTGGCTCACCTCCTTGACTGATTTCAACAGCACCGTCTGGCTCCGCTCGCTTTTGGTCGAAAGCGGGCCGTATCCAAGGACGGTCGCAACAAGCAGTCCAGCCAGTAGCACGGCCACTACTGATGCAATGAGCGCTACGGGCTTAAATGATTTAGCTTCGGACACTGGACCTCTTTTGCCTTGAAACGGCTCGGGTTCCGTTCCTGTTGGTTGCCTTCCAGAAAGCGATGTCTGGTCGATTCAGGATCAGTGTAGCGGGACTCGCCCAAGGTTATGCCGACGACACTTTCATAAATCCTTACCTCAATGTGGGACGATAGCGACCGGGTGAGAATCGAGCAAGGACTACGTTCTCGATACGCAAGCGGCGTCGCACGACCGCCTAAGGCGGACTGCAATGTCATGAGGGGACCAAACGTGAGTACTGACAACAGGGCACTCGTGCCGGTGTGGACACTAGCTACTGAGGCCGTAAGCGTAGCGGACGTGCTGGGGCACGAGGGCATGACATCGGCTCGCCTTGCAGAACTAAGAACAGCCCTGGCAGCACTTGCGGATTCCCCCATCGCCACACTCGAGATGCACTCTATGCCACCGACCCGCAATCGGAAGGGCGGGCTCCCGCTTGATGCAGCAAGCCCGCTCGCAAGGCAGCTAGCCGAGCTGGTAAACAAGACTGCAAAGTCAGCTCCCGAGAAGTTAGACGTTGCGGATACGGCAGACGTGCTTTATCGGATGGTCGTACCGGCAAAGGTTGCCGCGCAGGTCGGCAAAGGACTTGTTCGACCCATGGCGGCCAAAGGAGTTGCAGGAGGTATCCATGGCGCCTTGGTTGACTCCTCCGGAATCGTAGGTGCGGCCACGTTTGTACCTGTTGCTGGTAAGGCCGCCGCTGCAGGTGCAGCGGGTGTTGCACCTGCAGCGGCGGGTGCAGGGGCAGCAGGTGTAGCGGTTGCCGGTACCGGAGCTCTAACAGTGGCCGCGCCACTTGTGCTTATGGCTGTAGCAGTCAGCGTCAGTGCTCACGCTGAATACCAGCGGCAGCAAGCAATCGAGCGCATCACCGACCTCCTGGAGCAGTTACACGAGGACAACCTCGATAAGGAACGCAACGAATTGGACGGTTGTCGTGAAGCAATCGACAAAGCAACCTCCATCCTTCTTGACAAGGGCCGGATCGGCTTCTCGCTCGGCTTGGATTCCTCCGTGCACGCCATCAATACGGCGATCGCTGCCACTCGCCGGCGGCTGAAGAAGTGGGAGGCGGCGCTGGATGCGCTGCCCGAGGGAGCAGTCGAAGTGAGTGAACTGAAAAAGTCCTTCCTCGGCATCACCGAAGAAGGTGGCACTTTTCGGGCCCACCTGGAAATTGCACGTCTGGCCATAGCACTTAAGCGCCGGGTGCTTGTTCTTCAAGCAGTCGAGCACGCCCAGCAGGACACTGGCAATTCCTTCAAGAGTTTCATCGGGACGCTTCATAACGACGGGCGTGGCACCGACGAGTTGGAGTCAGGGGTCAACCTGGTTTTGCTTCGGCTCTCCGCGCTCGAAGTGAAGCGCGACGGTGGTTTCCGTCTTCCGGCATTCACGCCGGGCGAGGTAGACCACTTACTCCAGGCCGCATACCGCCTTCGTGCTCTGGGCGACGGCCTACAGGTAACTGGCCACCAGGACGACGTAGCAATTGAGATCGAACGGAACAGCAGCGGATCACTCGTCGTTTTCCCAGCCGTCGCCGCCTAAGCTGCCTGTGCGCAAAGCGTCCACGGGCTTTGCGCATGTTCATCTCATTAGACAAGCCACCACTGATACGGAGCAGATTATGGCCGGAAAGGCAGACAAAGCCGCAGCCTTAATTAGGGACGGCGGACAGAAGGCAAAAGCTGCCGCCACCAAAGTTTACGTTGTTGCCAAGGACCCTGAGACGCAAGCTAAGGCAGGGAAACTACTTGCGGACGGCAAGAAGATCTATCGTGCAGCAACAAGCCCCGAAGCCAAAGAGGCATACCGCAAAGTAGCGGCAGTAATAAACAAGGTGCGGAAGAAGTAGCAAGGGGCTCGAGTCCTCCTAGCTCATGCCCGTTCTGCCGGGGACCGGTGTGCCCCGTCCGGTCACCACTCTAAAACAGGTTGGTCTCCCAAGACTCCATGCAAACCTCCGTCTTGCAGGTACTTCAACAAGACTCGCGCAAAAGTGTCGGCCCTAGCCACGAGCCATTCCACAAGTTCTTGAGACTGGGCCTCATCAAGGAAGTCGCCGGGCCGTCTGCTGACAAGCTTGGACGCCTTGCGGTCGGGTTTGTCGTCCCACTCCACCTCGAACCCTAGGTCGGCTTCGATGGCAGTGCGCTGGGCCAGCAACTTCGCGAAGAGACCTTTGTCGTCATTGATCCAAAACTGCGCGGTGACGAGCTTCTTTTGGGAGTTGGCCGAGAGTGAGATTACCGCACGGGAATCTCCGAGGCTCACGTCGTACCAGTTTTGTGGTAAGGGTTTGCGCCAAGTTCCAATGTTGGTCGCATTTCTCAGCCCGTAGTTGCGTACCCGCTCGAAGAAGTCCAGCTGTGCGTTCTTCAGGGCCACGTTGTTTCCCACCCGAGCTTGACTGCTCACCCTGTTGCGCCGTGCGGAGATCACGTCCTCGTCGACGTCGAGACCGGCGGCGTTAGCAAGCTCCTCTGCACCAATGAATTGGCCGCGGTCCGCACGTCCTTCGGCATCGAAGCTAATTCCTTCCTCCTCGAGAACGGCCCGTGGGTCATCATCGCGGCCGGACTCGAGCCAGCGGAAACCAGGCGAGATGGTTCCGCCACTTTGCAGGACTCGCCAAGCGTTCGCTATTGGGTAGTTGGCGAGCACCGCAGCCAGTGGCTGTGGCCACGTATTCGCCACGATGGCGACATCCCCGTAGGAGCTCCATCGGCCAGCCGGGATCTCGGCTACGACCACAGCAATTTGGCTGCGCAGAGCAGACGGCTCCTCGCCCAGAGCAATAATGCTTTCGTCGGGTCCAGGCCACAAATCGATGATCTTCTCTGCCAACTCAACGCTGCGCGAGTTGATCTCATTGGCACCCCAGGTGGCGTGGGCAGCGATCGCTCGATTCATCGAAACCCCGCTCTTAGCCAGCAACTCCCGTTTCTCGTGGAACGGCTTGTTGCTGAGCTCGCTGTTGTACCCGCTGAGAGTCAGATTGCCCAGGGTGTGCACGACGCGCTCATGCTCATAATCGATGTCTGCGTCTGAGTCGAAACCCTTTGCGAACGCTTCCCGTACCGACTCAGTCATAGATTGGGGCAAAACATGCTCGATAGTCAAGTGCCGTGGGTCGAGGTCTAGGACCTCCTTCGGACGGTAGGCCTCTTCGAGCCACTGCAGGATGAGCTTTTTCTGAGGTCCGCGGCCCTGCCAGTAAAACGCAACAGTCTGAACTGCCTCTCGAACCTGCTGATCGGTTGCAAAGTACTTCCGGCCCCGGGACAGGTAGTCGCGTAGAGCCACGTCGATCTCCTCAGCACCACTGATCGCGCCGACAGCCTGGAGCAGTGTCCGGTTCAAGCTGGCGGTGGCGCGGCCGATGACGATCCGCCGCACGAAGTACGACTCAAGGCATGTAAGAGCGCGGATCACTTGATCATCGGCGGCGGTGCCGGCAGCGCGTCGGGCGAGGATCTGCATCACCACGGGATATGCAGTTGTCGAGCCCCACGCTTTTATCCTGGTGAGGCGCCTGCGAATTTCGGTGTGTTTCTCCTCAGCAGGGTTGAGAATCGTGGCGAGCACCTCGCCCAGTCCGGCTATACGGATTACCTCGGCCTCAACCTGGTCGACGGTCTTGAGTTTCTCGAGCCGCTTTTGCTGTCCTACGTAAGTATCAGACTGTTTTGCCCGTTCGTCGCGCTGAGCGAGGTCGAGCCAGAACAACAACTCGAGGTTTTCAGAGTCAAGCTTTTTCTCTAGTGGAAGCCATATGTTGTCGTAGACGGTTTCTGCGCGGTCACCGAGCCGCATGAATAGGTAGTTCTTGAGCAGATCGCTTTGTGTCAAGCGAAGGCCGGTATTGTTCAAGGACTCGAAGATGCGGTGTGCGTTGTCTGACGGTTCGGCCGTGACCACGACGAGCGCCAGTCCGCGGACGACGGCGGCCTCGAGCAGATAGAGGTCGTGTGGGTCGTCGGGATCGTCAGCCGCTGCGATCTTCGAGCGGAAGAATCGGTAAGCGTCGCCTATAGAGTCCTCACCGCCGGCCTGAGGCGCACGGTTGAGAACAGCCATATAGGCGGGTCGGTCTGTCTGTGTGGGCATCACCTTTAGTGGCTTGTCGTGGTCGTAGACGTTGATGAGGTACTGGGCATCGATACCGCGAGCTCGTTCAGTTTCCCCGGTTTCGAGCAAGTGATCCCGGAGTGCAGCCAGGAGAAGAGTCAGAGTGGTCAGGCGCTGCTGGCCGTCAACGACCAGGAACTTATTGACGCCGATCGCGCCGAAATCAGGACTGCTCGCCAGCACGAGCGATCCGATGAAGTGGGAGGCCTTCGCATCCTCGCCAAGGGATCGCTCCAGCTCCACGACGTCCGACCACAACTGGTCGAGCTGCTTCTTCCCCCACGAGTACACCCGTTGATACAGAGGAACCTGGTACTGCTTCTTGCCTTCCAGAACACCCGCGAGCGTCCCATTCTCCGCTCGAACCACAAGCATCTCCTTAGGGTTTTAGTGCTTACGGATGAGAATACAGCGATCGACTATTCACACCGCGTCCGGTGCGTCTGGAGGAAGGTTCGCTAAGCCTAACTTGCTCACAACCTGCCCAGATATGAACATGAAGCGCCCGCCAGGATCGCTCCTAGCGGGCGCTTCACACACACCTTATTGCGCAGTCTCGTATGAGCCGTCCGGCCGGCGCAGGCAATAACCCTTCTTCACTGCTCTCCGAAGGCTCCGCTGAAGTGCATTTTGGATGTCGGGGCCTCGTCGTGCCCACCCAAAAACGTTACGGACCGCGACAAGTAGCTCTTCCTCTGTAATGACTATTGAGTCAGCAACTACGAGACGTACGGCCTCATCGAACTCCTCAGGCGGAATTCCACCTGCTTTACGGATGTCACTTTGTCCCGTTGGTCGCCGGACGTTCACTGCGTCTGCGCCATCTACTCGGATAAAGCCTTCTTTATCGAGCTTCACTTTCATGCCGCTAACTTTGGCAAGTGACAGTGCTCTTTCAATGTTGACTTTGGCGCGCGGACCAATGGCGCCGGCTCCCCAGTGCTCCCGCAACCGAGTGTGAAAGGTATCTACGTGCAGTGGTGCTTCGACGCTAACAACGTGAGCCGCATATTGGATGAGGTCTGTAAGTGCGTCGGCATCTCCCGGTTGGTACCAATACCGGTGCGGTGGCTTTGAGGCAGAGGTGTATGGCACCGTCCAAGCGGGCGGGGCGGACAGGTCTATCTCTTCATACTCCACGAGCCCGGCACTTTCCGCCGACTGAGCAATAGCAGGAACGCCGTGGTTCCCACTCACAGCGTCCTCAAGTGCCTGCTTGAGAGCGATCTCTTGTGTGGACCGGTCTCTGTACCAGCTCAAACCCCAGATCCGGTATATGTCCCACCCGAGCCCCCGCAGCACGGATTCCCTCAGACGGTCTCTGTCACGCGCGCTCTTTGCCGAATGATAAGCGGCACCGTCGCACTCGATGCCCAGCATGAAGCTTCCCGGCATGTCAGGGTGACGAACCCCTATATCTATCCGGTAGCCGCCAGCCCCGACCTGAGATACTGCATCGTAGCCCCATGCCCTGATGACGCGAAGGACTTCCTCTTCAAAGGGGCTCTCGGCATCCCCCACAGACCCGGATATATCAGAGGCCAAGGCCGCTCGGCCCCGGGCAGCGAAGTCTAAATAATTCTTCAGGTGACGATTTCCTGCGGACGCGCCGTCAGACATGTCTCCAGCATGGAATGAGCTGACTACTTCGACCCTTCGGCGTGCGCGAGTGATTGCCACGTTAAGTCGCCGTTCGCCGCCTTTCCGAGTCAGGGGTCCGAAGTTCATTGCCAGCTTGCCCGCTTCATCAGGTCCGTAGCCAATACTGAAAATGATGATGTCTCGCTCGTCGCCCTGGACGGACTCAAGGTTCTTCACAAAAAACCCGCGAAGTCGGTCATGGTCCTCCATAAGACCACTAAGCAGCGGCTCTAGCTCTGCGCGTCGTTCAATAGCTTCGGAAACAGCCTCGGCTTGTTGTGTAGAGAATGTTACAACTCCGAGCGAGAGGTCCGGATTAACGCGGCGGTGTTCAAGGACACGGTCCACGACGCGCTCTGCTTCAATGGGATTCTTGCTACCTGCCCCTCGCTGGTAGATACCCTGAACGAATTCGTGATGTACCCCGAGGTCGTCAGCTTCCTGGGTGGCCCCGGGGAAAGTATTGAGTTTCCCCTCGTATATCCGGTAGTTCGAATAGGTAATGAGATCTTCATGGAGGCTGCGGTAGTGCCATGAGAGCGGCAGCGACACCATCGCGCCCGAAGCCTTGCAGAGATCCAACACGCTGTCGAAGTTGTCCGGTTCATCTTCGTCGTCGCTTTCGACATCTGCTGCCGAGAAGAAGGACGTTGGCGGGAGCTGTCGCTGGTCGCCAGCCACGATCAGCTGTTTGCCCCTGTAGATGCAATTGACGGAATCGGCGGGCATGACCTGGGAGGCCTCGTCGAAGATAACGACATCGAAGACGAACCCCGCGGGGAGATACTGCGACACGGAAAGAGGACTCATCATGAAGCAGGGCTTCAGCCCCTGAACTACAGAGCCAGTTTCTTCCAGCAAGCGCCTAATCGGTTTATGACGGGACTTCTTGTTGGCCTCGTGGGCGATCACTGCCGCAGGCCCGGCCATGCTGCGTGGACGTCGGGCAACACAGGCGGTTACGACGTCGGCGTAAGCATTGGCGATTAGGTTTCCATCCAATTCCTTGAACTGTTTCAGCAGGCTTTCACGGCCGGACGCACGGTGCTCTGACAACCGGTCATCGTCTTCAATAATGCTTTCTGCCCAAGGTTCCATTGCAGCCCTTTCAATTGCCGGCACTACTTGGTCCGCCGCCGCATGGCTATCTCTCAGGGCTGTCAGCGTCTCGGGCATTCCGGCAGCGGAAAGAGCTGCAAAAAGCCTTTTGTACTCAAACCAAACATCGATATCAGCAGCCGGATTAGAACCGAGGGCCGCAAGGAGCTCCTCTGCATATTCAAGGTCCTGGTTCAGTTCCGCGCTGAGCTCGGTCGAGCGCTCGGCATCGAAGAAGCCGACCAGCTTGTCGCTGGCTTCCAACCAGGAAGAATGGCCTTCGGCCAAATCGAGGTCGGAGGCGTCGAAATCCTCGATGAACCGGACATCATCATCCTCAATTGGTCCTCCGACGATTCTGCGCAAGGCTGCGGTCCAGTCGTAGTCGGCTCGCACCGCTGCCCAGTCTGTTTTCCGTGGACTGTATCGCTTGCCCAATACCTCGGAATCGTGCCGCGAACATCCGGCGGTTTTCTTATCCATCTCGTCCAAGACCTCGATCTGCCGGAGAACCGCATTTGCGGCAAGCGGTGTTGCCGTCTCGCCCAGCATCTCCGAAAGCCGGTCCCGCAAAGGTTGCGCGGCCGAAAAGTTCTCTTGAGCTGCCTTGAGAATTCCCAACATGTGAGTAAGTGGCAGATCACTGACCTGTTCGTGGAAAACAGCGCTGAAGAGTGCATGCGTGTCGGCCCCGAAGCGCTCCACCATGTTGGCAACGTCTCTCGCCAGGGGGATCAGCGCTGCGTCTGGCGGGTTGGCTTTACTCAGCTGCCGCGCCAGCGCGGATGACGCTATGTCGTCTCCGGCCAGCTTCAAGGCCGTTCTAGCAACTTCAAGTGCCTGAGCGATCCTCGCAAAGTCGGTCGCGGTGCCACGGTAATAACTACCGAGCCGAGGCCCATATTCGGGCTCGCTATTAGCGAGATTCTCCTGTGCTGTCTGCCAAGAGATGGCATCACCAAGCATGGCAATTATCTCTTTGTTGACGACCCCGGCAACTGTAACCTCGCGAAGCGTTTTCTTGTCCGCCCGGGCTTGTTTACTCCAGGCTTTCAGTCCTCGGTGCTGCAATTCAAAGCGAGCCTTAAGGCCCTTCAGGTCAAGTGCGAGGATTTCAGGGCTGAAGGTTGACTCCATTGCCGACTGACGGTCACGTACGATCGCAGCCAGCTCCCCAAGGATCCGCGCACTCTCGTCCAAAGCCCCTTGGACACTCGGGTTGATCCAATGTGGTTCCGGCAGGCTGCCCTGTTGGCTGAGCTCTGCGAGTGATGAGAGGGCTAGGCATTTGTTTAGGGTCAGTGATTGCGGTTCAACGTCGAAAAGCACACCTAGTTGCTGGGCCTTGTCGAGTAGAGCTTCGAGCAGGGAGGCAGCCCCCGAAGTTCCCAGCTCGATGCCGCTAAGCTGGCCGAACGGAAATTGGCTGAGAGGACGACTGAAAATTGCCGGGTCGTGCTCGAGGAAAGTTTCAAGCGGGGCTACAAGACTTTTGTCATTCTTGTCCCATCTATCCCCGCAAATACTGTCAATCTCAGCTTTCTTGGCGTGATATTCAACGTCCTCTGCTTGAAGGTTTTCGATCCTCCGAAGAACATCAGTGAATTTGGACTCGGAATACCAGTGCCGGGGAACGTTCCTTCTTGCACGAAGATGGGCGGATAAATCCGCTCGAGACCGGACGCCGGCAACGTCCAGGGCAACAGGCCAAAATGGAATCTGTGCGTCAAAGAGCCTCGCTGTTCTCAGGAGGCGTTCTGTTGCCAAGGCCAGAACGTCCACACACTTTTCGACCTCCTTGATTTGTGCTTGTGTGAGGCTCGATCCGGCCAGACCTCGCCAGGCGAAAGATTCTCCTTCTGCAGCCGGGCGCCACACTTTCGATAGTGATGTAGCGGCAAGCAAGATGTCTGCTAGTGCGTCCGCAGACAGCAGACCAAGTTTACTGAGGTCTCCAGAAGGGTATTCGCCCACGTTTGCTAGCTGGGCCAGCCGTCCCAAGACATCGAAGAGGCTGCGCCCTAACGGGCTTCGGACCTCGTTCATTGCATCAGCATGGTCGCTTAGCCTGGTCCGGCTTTTGATGAGTTGAGATCGGTCCGTTTCTGAAAAAGGGCTCTTTACTACCGGGCGGCGGGTCAGCTCAGCGTGAAGCGTCTGGACCACTTGCTTGCGGGTCGCCTTGTGGCTATGCAGTTCAAGCAGGAACGGATCCAACTGCCTGCTTGTCAGTCGATCCCTCACCACGTCCAAAGCCGCGGCCTTTTCGCTGACGAACAGCACAGTTTTCCCTGTTGCGATGAGCTCAGCGATAATGTTGGCGATCGTCTGGCTTTTGCCGGTGCCTGGGGGCCCGTCCATGATAAAGCTGCGACCTTCTCTTGCCGCAAGAATGCACTTTCGTTGACTTCCATCGGCATCAAGAATGCTGTGGAGCTTTTCGGGCGGCAGGCGGAAGTCCAGCTCTTCGTCAGAAACAGGGTCAAAGGCGAACGCCTCCGACTTCGGCGCCTCGGGGCCCAGTGCCATGAGTTGAATCATGCCATTGGCGACAATCTTGGCTTCGTTCTGCTCAAGGTCACGGTACATAGCTTCCTTATGGAAGCTGAAGATGGACATCACAACCCGCTCGTCAACAGTCCAGTCTGGGTACTGGGCGATGGCCTTGCGCACGGCGGGCAGTACCTTCGCAACATTCAGGTCGTCTACGTCGAACTCGGGGAGATCCAGGCCGAAGTCCCTGCTGAGCTTGAGGCCAAGGGCCGTGTTCAGCGCCGGTTCATCTTCCGTTCGCCTCAGCACATACTGCTTTCCCTCCTTGGCCAGACGGACGGGCACCAGCAGCAACGGACTTGCGATTTTCTTTCCGTCAGCGGGATCTATCCAATTGAGCATGCCGTGGCCCAGATAAAGGGTCCACACCCCACGGTCCGCATATTCTTGTTCCGAGCGTTGATGCAGCCGCTTTGACGTGCTCAGGATTTGGGCAGCGGTTTTGCCAGTGACGCGTAGGGTTCGTGAACCTTTCGTGGGAAGCCTCAGGGCTTGTGCCGATTCACCCGATACCTCGTCTGCAGGTTCACTGCTGACGAGCATGACGTCGCCCTCCCCCACCAGGGCTTCTACCCCTGAGCAGCCAGGTTCAAGGATTTCGAAAGTCCCACTCTTGGGGTGCTGGAAATAGACAAGCCTCTGACGTCTGTCGATCGACAACAGGTCGTCCCGCCAGCGTTGCATCTGCAGCGCCAGCTTCTTGTCCAAGACACCATTGCCTGTCGACACGGTTCTCCTATCTTTCCGACCCATGCGGAGAATTGATGCATTTCACTCAACGTCTCGGTCTTTTCGAGCGGATAGTCCAATGAAGGATATCTGTCTAATTGGTCTGCTGAGTTTCCAGTCCAAACTACGGCTGCAGCCTCAATTTTGAGTCAAGTTCTCCCGAGTTATCACTTTTCCGAAGCAAGCCGGGCCAGCTCTTCGACGACAGCTGGAACCAACTTGGGAGGCACGTTATCCCGCAGCTGGGACGCGAAAAACTTGGCCCAATGCTCAGCCATCGCCTGCTGCATTCCATCCAGGCGGGACAGCTCCGTGCCCGCAAAACTATCCGGGGCACCGCCAACTGCCAAGGATGGGACGACGTCGGAAACTGGGTTGTCTACCGGCGTGACACTAGATGCGACATCAGGGAAAGCTGAGTCGGCTCCAGGAGCTGGATCGCTAAGTATGGTTAAGCCGGATTCCGATGGCAGTCGCGGTTGTTCAGCAAGCGCTCTTGGTGGCTGAGGTTCGTCGGGACCGCCAAGAATCGGCGGCAACGAGCCGGCGGGATAGATCACGTCCAGATGGGTAGTTGTTCGGGTCAGTGCGATGTACAGCATGCGTTCGCCATGCGGCATTGCCAGGATTCCCGCCGGATCAACCACCAGGACGGCGTCAAACTCGAGCCCCTTGGCATCCTCAGGCGTAACAAGATTGATGGCGGTGGACAGCTCACCTTCGGTGGATTCGCTCCATTGCAGATCATCACTTCGGAATGCGGTTCTGAGTTCCGGCCACAACTTTGTCGGGGCTATCACGCCAACAAAGCGGCCCCGTCCGCTGTGGGTGAATACGCAGCGCGATACCTCGCGGGCCAGGTCCTCCTGGTAGGCCCCAACGAATCGGGGCTCATAGTCAACATCCCTCAAGATCCGCGGAGGGGTTATGGAAGGTGCGGCTGACTTGAGCACCGGCAGCGCGACGTCAAAGACCTGCTTCGGTACCCGGTAGCCGTGCTCGAGCTCCACCACGCGGGTGCCCGTGCTGTCTGCAGTGGCCTCACTGAGAATCTGCGCTACGTCGTCCCAAGAGTCGCGTGAGTACGGCCCGGTCGATTGGGCTATGTCACCGACTACGGTCATCGATCCGTTTTTGGAACGTCTGCGGACGGCGCGGAGCTGCATCTTAGACAGGTCTTGTGCTTCGTCCACGACAATGTGTCCGTATGTGCGGGGTGACTCGCGCATTAGCGCCTGTGCCTCATCGAGCAGGGCAAGGTCGGAGATGGTCCAAGGCTCATCTCCTACTTTGTCTGATTGCTGCCGGTACAGCAGCTCGATCTCTTCAATCGTCAGGTGACCGTAGGCAGCTCGCTTGAGCCGTTCCTTAGAGCCAAGGAGTTCCCGAAGGTACTGCTGAGGGGTTATCTGTGGCCAGATCTTTTCGACTTCCGCTTCAAGAGCTCGGACGTCGAGAAATTGTTCCGGAGCAACCTGACGGATATTGCCCAGCAAAGGGGCGCACAGCTCGACGAGCCGCTGCCTGAAGCGGCGGCGGCCGTCAGCAAATGTCTCGAACTGCATGTTACTCAAGACGTCCGCGACGGAGTTTGCAGGGATAGAGACCGTAAGGACCGTATTTCGCCGTTGAATGCGCACATCCGTGGCCGGAACTCGGATGCGTTGCTTCAGCCCGTTTTTCAAGACCTGGCTCATTCGTGCCGAGCCCTTGACCTTCGCCGTATCAGTTGAGTCTTCCCCGCTGACACGCACGTCGTTGGACAAGAGGTTCTGCAGTGCTTGCTGGACGACATCGTCGTCTCCAAGATCGGGCAAAACCCTTCGAATGTACTTGGTGAAAGTCGGGTTGGGTCCGACGACCAAGACATCCTCTGGCGGCAAGTCGTCCTGATAGTTGAAGAGGAGCCAGGAAACACGATGAAGGGCCACAGCTGTCTTGCCAGTGCCAGGGCCGCCCTGTATGACAAGGAGCTGGTCCGGGTCCGCGCGCACGAGCTTGTCTTGAGCCGCCTGGATCGTCTTGACGATATCCGTCATCTCTGAGCCGCGCTTGCGGCTTAACGCCTGCAGGAGGGCATCCCCCGTATAGGTGTGCTCGTCGAGCTCGCTAACGGCTTCAGCCAATGCTTTGAAGACTATGTCTTCGAAATCGAGAATCTTGTTCGCTGGCGCGTCGAAGACCCGCTTGCTGCGCAGCCCCATGGGATCTTGTATAGAGGCCTGGTTAGCTACCGCCGCGGCTGGGGCCTGCCAGTTGACGACCAGGAGATTCTTGTCCTCATCGAAGATGGCAACCTTGCCGATGTACAGCTTGTCCCCATCTTCGAAGTCAATGCGCGACAGCGCAATCGGGTCACCAGGGGAGGCAACCCTGCGTTTCTCCATGGCTTGCTTATAGGCGCGCCGTTCAACGGCTGAACCCGCCGAAGCCGTAGACAGGGACCACGCTGCGTCCTGGCTGTCACGGTATTGCTTCGCCCGATCGAAGTAGGATTGCTCCCGTTGAAGTTCAGCCGCCTTAGAGAGAGATCCGACGCCGGCGTCTACACCCACTATTGCCCCCAGTTTTGTCGGCCCCAATGGGCCGTTGTAGCTCAGTCACAATAATGTAGCTGGAGCGGCCGACAATTGTAGAAAAGCCATGCGTTGTGAGCAGGTAAATTCGCAACGTAAACGCCCCAAGTCTGCCCGCCCCGGTTCAGTAGCGTCCCGGCTAGGAACTAACTCCGAGCAGTTCCGACGGTTTCCCGTTCCACGAGACCACCAGTTCATCCCGCGCCCGTGTCGCCGCCACGTACAACAATGAACGCTCCTGCAACAGGGCATCGGATTTCTCGGCGTCGCCGAGATCCTTGAGCGCCCATTGCAGAGGCATGTTCGCCTCGCCCACTCCGAAGAGGATGATTTTGGAAAACTCCATGCCCTTCGCCCGGTGCATGGTCATCACGACCGGTTCGCCAGAATGGGCCTCTTTGTCACCGGAAACTTTCTGGGCAGAGACTCCGCGCTCAAGCAGTCCGCTGACGACGAAGTCCACCTGCTTGCCTGAGCGCACGAGTACGCCGATAGTCTCCGGCGCGAATTCTGGATCGGCTGTCCACGCCTTGACCCAATCAGCGGCGTTATCGAGCTCCTTGGAGAGCGACTCCTTACCCTCGAGCTGGGGGTGCGGCCCGCTTCTAGCGGACCGGTAGTCTGAGGATTCCTCCGCGGTGTCCTCAATGTCAGTGAACGGAATCCCGGAGAGGAGGCCGACGGCGAAAGCAAGGTTCTGGGCCGTCGTCCGGTAGTTGAGCGTCAGACGCCGTGAGCGCCCCACGATCTGGATGCCGAACCTGCTGAGGGGAACTTTCTGCCCATAGATCCGCTGGTGGGAGTCCTCCGCAATGAACAAGTCGTTCGCCCCAGGCGCCACCAGTGCACGCAGCAGGAGCCAGTGGCCAGCGTGAAAATCTTGAGCCTCATCAACAATCACGTGGTCGAAGGGGCGAACCCCTCCCCCAGCGGCCCGCTGCTCAAGGACACCAGCAGCCAGTGCTGCGAGTTCGGGATAACTTACGGCTCCCTTGCTCCGGCAGATCCGCCGATAAGCCTCAATGACCTTCCAAACCTCGATCCGTTTCATCCGGTTCAAGGCCGTGCCGCGACCTCCTCGCGGAACGGTCAGGTACCCGTCCCTGTCAGTCACCGAATTCGCAAGGACGATAGACAGGTACTCCTGCCCCAGGAATGTGGGGTTCGCCAGAGCGGGCTCGAGCTTGTGCTCCACTTGCTCAAGGGCCTCACCCCATTCCTTGTCACTCGAGCGGCTCGTCGCCGCGGCATCGGGAGTCCCAAGCACCGCACTAAAGGCGCCGGCTTGTTCCTCAGGCGATGCCTTTGACCAGACCTGGGCAGCGACGGAGTCGATGCCGGCTACAGTCACCGGGGCTTCACCGAGCTTGTCGCTCTGTTTCAGCGCCGGATCCAGACGCCCCACGTTTTGAGCAAGACTATCGGCCAGCGTCTTCGTGAATGTGGTCAGCAGGATGCGCGAGCCCGGGTCCTGGTCCGCCAAGTGCTTTGCACGGTGGATCGCCACCACAGTTTTGCCCGTACCCGCCCCGCCGGCAAGCCGGAAGGCCCCGTTGCGGTCCTTGACCGCGTACTGGGCTTGGGCCGGGTGCAGGAATACCAGCCAGTCCTGAAAACTCTCGTTGTTGATGACGTACTCGAGGTCTTCGAACCCCTCGGCATACGTGAATTCAAGCTTCGAGGCAGGGTGCTTGAGCGCCTCGGCAAGCTTCTCATCATCAGACTTCGTAGGGTCATCGACGTAGTCGCCAATCCCCAGGCCTTCTTTGACTTCCTGGAGGGACTTCCCTGCTTCAAGGTCAATAAGGGCAAGACCCTGCCATTCCGGGACTGCGTCGTCCGTGACCACCAGTTCGAACGCTTCCACAGAAGCTGCGCCAATCGCAGCTGCACCTGTCCATTCGGGGATGCCCAGCTCCTCGAAAAGGTACGACGGCGTGTACCCGGCTTTTTGGAGGCCGTTCTCATATGCGGGACCCGTCGCTGCAGGGGGAACAACGGCGGCCGGCTGAGGGGGCGCTGAGCCCTCGGCAGGTGCGCTGATGAGTTCCGCAATACCACTAACAGGGTTGACAGTCAGAATGCTCGTCTGCGCCTTCTTGATCGCCTCATCGTGGTTAAAGGTGCCCGCATAGACGTAATGCGGTTCAGTCCCGGCATTCAGCTTAAAAAGCACCGCCCGGAACTGCTGGTCAACGCGGCCTGTCCGCGCCCGGGAGTCCTTGCAGGTCTTCATCGGCTCGATGTGGAGGCCAGGCGAAGTGTCGTCTTCCTGAAGCTTGTAGAGGAAGTCCAGGACCTTGCCCTTGAGCGATCCGTCGACCTTGTTGGCCCCCTTCATCAGGGTTACCGATGCCATCAGTCGTTCTCCTTCAACTTAAATGCCTTCAAAACTTGTGCAGCATCGCCGGCCACAAGGGTCCAGCCTTCATACTCGCCCGCCGGATCGAAGACGACAGCCAGTTTGTGCTCCGGCCATGCAATGTCCAGCGGTGTCCCATCGTCAAGCTCGTAACCGAGCTCCGGCAGCGGCAACTCGTCGACTTCGGCGAGCACTTCCAACAGTTTGTGCTCTGCAGGCGTCGCCATGTCGATGAGGTCCTGCCATTCCGGCCGGAGGTGCTTACCCAGTGCTCCAGGTTCCACAATGACCGGGACCGAGGGCATAGCCAGAGTAACCGCGCCGATAGCCGGGGCTGTCCGCCTGAATCCGAGCAGGTTGCTCAGGCGCAGCCATTCGCGCCACACCTTTTTGTATCCCGGCTGCGCTACTGCTTCGTCCCGTCCATCAAGGACGAGCACGACGTCGGCGCTCACCATGAGCGGCGAGGTTAGGTTTGCGGCACACCGGAGTGGACCTTCCGCATACATCCATGCGCGCCCCTCCCCCAGCTCAGGCGCCGCGTCCGGGTCATCAAGGGTGGCCTGCACGAAGGCCGGAAGGTCCACAATGGATTTCTTGAACGGGCTGCACTTGCCCAGCATGAGCAGAGGGATGGCATCGGACAGGTCCGCCCAGGCGTCCCTGTTTGGCTCCCGGATCCACTGCCACAGCTGGCTCATGGCGTCGGACTTGACGGCGGCAAGCAGCGCGGGCTGAAGCGGCGTCGTCCCGTTTTGCACCATGCTCGCAGCCTTGTCGGTGAACCACGGGGGCACCGACTGCCCGTCGCCGGAAAAGGTATCGATATCCTCCCACGTGACTGCCCAGGGGACCACACCAGCAGCCCGAAGAGCCTCCCGCTTGGCCGCATCGTCGGCGACGCGGTTGTGCTCAGGCGACGCGTGGAATACGTAGCCGTCGGTGTAGATCGCAACCTTCGGGATGTTCGGGTCCGCCGTCGAGAGGACGAAGTCAGGTCGCGTACCGTGAATGTCGACCTGGGGTTCCAGCCACCAGATGTGTTTGGCGCCCGGTAGGCGGAACTCGACCTTGTCCGCGCGAAGACCGGGGGTGACCTTAACGTTGGCGCCGACAGCGGACAGCCTGTCCACGAGTGCCTTACGGAACTTGACCTCGAGGTGTGATTCCAGGGCTGGCGCAGGCGGCGGAACCTTCGTGACCGTCCAGTCCTCGAAGGTGGGATCATCGTCGGGAACTACGTCTTGCCCGGCCAGGATGCTGCGCAGGAGACGCTCAGCGGTCACGCGGGCCACCTTGTCCACGTTCCAGGGGGACGCGAAGGGAAGGAGGCAGCGATGGCAGGCGAGGCGCTCCTCGTCGCGGCAATCGCAGTTCCGCACCACGTCCCATGCGGCCCGCAGGAGGTTCCAGACCTTCTCCGGTTTGGCGAATTCGGCGAGGTAGCCAGTGCCGCCGGGAACTTTGTCGTGCAGGAGCAGAGTGACGGCGGTGCCCCCGTCGGCAGGCTCGTTGATTGGCACTGCGGCGATGTGGTCCGGGGAGCCACCGATCACTTCACGGAGGCCGAGGAGTAACGCAGCGGTCAGACTGGGGAGGGCAAAGTCATCCCCCAGGACGCGACCGGCCGGGAGGCGGAGGGCAACCCCCTGCGTGGCGAGGACACGTGCGAGCGCCACCTCTGCCACGTGCTCGTCGCCGGATTTCCGGTACTTACACCAGAAGCGGTGCTCATCAGGGTTGTTCGCACGCCCGGCGGAGTCCAGTTTGCCGCAGTACGAACAGACCCGGAATAGCGGTGCCTTGGACTCGTTGCCAGCGATAATCCGGGGCGCGGCGTTGGCAGAGGCACGTCCCAGGTTGAGCCACCTGAGCTGTACCCGGTTCGCGTATTTGGCGCCGAACTCGAAGTCCTCGAGGAACCATTCGTCGGTGAGGTGCTCGGGATCGATGTCCGCTGCGAGGAGCGTATTGAAGCGTTCTTTGACGCGCTGGTCACTGCGGTCGCCGATGGCTACCTCGTCGCGGCGCACCTCCGCTGAGACGTTCTTCATGACCACAACGTCGAATCGCTGGCTTACGTCGGCGATACCGCCGAGATGGCACCGGCCACACGACTTGACCGGACCTGCGGCGTCCACGTCGGTGTGTATCCACCCGCACTCCGGGCATGCCTGCCAGCGCTGGGTGTGGCTCTGCTGTGGGCCGAGGTCCACGGCGTCGATCTTTACCTCGAGGCCACGCGAGTAGAACGTGGCACCCGGGGCAAGCTCGTTGATTGCGATAGCAGCGCCGCGCTGCAGCGAGATCGTCTCGGTGACGTAGTCCTGGGTTTCGACTTCCTGCCAGGTCACGCCGATATCCAGGTTAACCGAGTCGTCGAGGAGCGTGTAGTTTGGCAGCAGACCGTACTTTTCGAGTACGGAGATCCAATATTCGTCGCGCAGGCTGAAGAGCTGTCCCCGCAGCATGCGCTGTGTGGCCTCGGCGGATTTAGGGGCACGCCTGTCCTCGTCCGTGGCCGCGTTGGACTCCGCCATGGCCTTGAGCTCGGGCATCGCCTTCTCGATGTCGTCGATGCGGGCCTTGAGTTCGGCGCAGTCGTCGGCCCACAGCCTGGCGGCCCGGACAACGTGCTCGGCGAGCTCGCTCGAACCGTCAGCACCGGGGGCAGCCCATTCCCGGAGCCTAGCGGCGCTGGCGGGAGCGAGCAGATCCCCGAATTGCCCGAGGAACTCCTCGATATATTCCTCTGCGTTGGAGTGAGCTGTCTCGATGAGGTCGCCCAGGAAGGTTCCCGGTCCGTCGCCGGCGAGTGCGCCGGCGGCCTTGCGCGGGTGGGGTCGGCCGGCGTCGCGCGCGAACCTGTCGACGAGGTGGGCGAGGTACTGCCTCTGCAGGATCTCCTCGGCGTCGAGAAAGGTGGCAGGCGGGCGGACTTGCCCGTTGATCACAGACAGCGGGTCGTGAAGCTTGGGCAGGTGCTCTCCACGTCCACGTGCGTAGGCGAGGACGAGTGAGTTTCCAGTGAGGCGGCCGGCGCGCCCCACCCGCTGTAAGTACGACGAGACGGAGGTGGGGAGGGAGGCGAGCATGACGCAGGAAAGGTCACCGATGTCGATGCCCATCTCCAGAGTGGGTGTCGCGACCAGTACGTTAGGTGCCTGCGGCGTCTGGACTGAGGCTTTGAACTCATTCTCAGCGCGCACCCGCTCCTCATCAGGCAGCAGTGACGTGTGCTCCTTGGCGACGACGCGCTTCGGCTCCCGCGCTCCGTACAGCTTGAGATAGAAGTTCTCCTCCTCAGGCTGGCGCGCGAGCCGGCCGGGACACCGAACATATAGACAGTGCGCACCGTCGAGCTGGTCCACCACAGTCGCGGAACCCGGTGTAACTGCGCGGCACACGGAGCACGCGAGGAAGTGGCGGCCCGCGCCGAGGCCCTCGCCTGTGGGTGCCTGAAGGAGGATCCGGTCGGTGGGAAGTGCAAAGACCGTGGCACCGTCCTTGGCCTGCACGGTCTCGAGCACGCCTTGGCAAGCGAGCTGACTGAAGAGGGCCTTGGCCACAAAGGTGGCGTCCGTCTTCGGGATGTTGAGGCACAGCGCGGTCCAGCGCGTGTACCAGCTTTGGGCTTGGGCTATCGGGTCCATGTAGCCGGAGTCGCCGCCGCCGAGCCGCGGGAAGGCTGGCTTGGACCGCCCGGCAGGGAAGGCGGGCATACCCTCGCTGCGGCGCCGGCCGCCCCACACCTTCCAGCGCTGGGCCTTCTCCCCCGCCTCGACCATGTAGTCGTTAAGCCACTGGTGGCGGATGCCGCCTTGGGTGCGGACGCGTTCGACGACGCCGCGCACCCACGCGAGCAGCGCACCGTCGTCGGTGAGCTGGTCTTCGAGACCAAGGATGCCGGGCACCGCCTCGAGCGCAGTACGGGCGGCCGCGAGCATCGCGGGGGGTGTCCCGGCGTCGGTCTCGGCGACAATGCTGCCGGTGAGCTCGAGGGTGCGGCCGAGGCGGGACTGGAGGCCGAACTCGAGGGAGGCGTCGAAAAGGACGCGCTTCTCCGCGTTGCGTGTCGCGTTGCGCTTCTCCTGGGCGCTGGCCTCGGGATCCCAGAAGGCGCGGAACTGCGGCCTATCGGCGAAGTCGGGGGCGATGAGCTGGTACTTGCGGACGGGGGTGACGGCGTCCGCGATCGCCACGTCGACCAGCTGCTTGAGTGTGGCAACTCCCCCGTCCGCTGCGGCGACCTCGAGCGCCCGGCGGAAGGCGGAGCGCAGGGTCAGGATGTGTGAGCGAGCCTGGACGAAGCCGGCGCGGTGGGCGGCGTCCTGGACGCTGTCTGTGAAGACGAGGGCCTTCTTCTCGCCCGAGTCGAGGCCGTCGGCACCGAAGAGGTTGGAGATGCTCACAGACAACATGGTGGCGATGGCGCTGCCCAGGAATCGGATGCCGTCCGCAGTCTGGCAGGCTGGGCAGACCTCGCGCTTGGAGTCGTCGTCGGCGTCCAGGCCGCGGAGCATGAGTACGGGGACGATGCGGCCCTCGTGCGCCTCGGCGGTGTCCTCGGCCGGCGGCTCGTGAAGGACGGCGCGGTTGACCGTGTCGAGCCAGACGAGGCTGTCCGCGATCTCGCCCTTCTCGGCTCGGAGGGCGTCCTCGTTGGGGGCGTGAATGAGGGCGCGGAAGCGGGGGTTCCCGGTGGCCTGCTCGCGGCGGATCTTCGAATCGTCGTTCTCGAGGTCCGTTCCGGTGGGACCGAGGACGGCGCCCCAGCCGGAGCGGCCGCAGTGCCGGCAATAGACAGCCGGCAGGTAGAGGCTCCTGTCGGTGTGGGGGCCGTCGTCCCCCCAGCGGTAGCGGTGTTCACCGTCCACGGACTTGTCGAGGCGGGACAGCTCACGGACCCAGAGGTGTGTCTCAACGGAGATGGCATCGCGGTTCGGTTCCGGGACCGCGCGGACGTGACTGAGCAGAGCCAGGAAATGGGCCATGAACTCTGTGTGCCGCTCGGCAAGCGTCGCGCGGCGGCGCGGCCCCCCTGAGGCGTTGAACCCGCCGAGGACGCGATCGGCCAGGTCGGTGAGGACGACGGCGTTGCCCGCCTCGTTGAGCACTGCGCGGGTGAGCGGATGCCGGCGGACGGCGTCGAGTAGATCCGCTGGCTGTCCGCCAAAGAGGAGCTGGGAAACGTGTTCAACGATGACGGCGTTGGGGTCATCGGCTCCCGCGCCGAGAACCGCCTCGATGGCCTTGCCGGTGTCCTCAATGCCGTCGGCGACGCGGACAATCTCATCCACAGGGTCTAAGTCCCAGTCCCTACACCACGCATCGATGCTGAGTCGGGATTCGGTGACGACTGATTCGTCAGGGAAGGTCTCGCCGAAGACGGTCTTGGAGAAGCGGAGCATGGGCTCGGCCTCGCCCTTCGCGCCTAGGGTCGCCGAGGTGGCGACGGGTGTGATGCGGCCGAGCGGGCGCGCCCTGTCCTCCTCGCTTGGTCCGTGGGGGATGGTGCTGAGATCCTCCGGCCAGTGGCTCTTCAGGGTGAGTCCTAGGCGGCGCAGGAGCATGGCGACGTCGGTGCCTTGGGCGCCGTCGTAGGTGTGGAATTCGTCGAGGACCACGTACTGCAGGGAAGTGGAGGACTGTTCCCAGATCGACGAGTCCTCGCTGCGGAGCAGGAGCATGTCCAGCATCTTGTAGTTGGTAAGGAGGATGTCCGGTGCTTCGCTGCGTAAGATCTCACGGGTGTTAATCAGCCCGGCGGCGGAAACCTTCGTGTGCTTCTGGCCGTCCTTCTGTCCCGTGTAGATGCCGGCGGTGATGCCGCCGAGTTCGGGGTTGTCGGTGAGCAGGCTGGCGAGGCGCTGCGCCTGGTCGTTGGCGAGGGCGTTCATCGGGTAGAGGATGAGCGCCTTCATCCCGGTGACGCCGGCGGCCTTGGCCCGGAGGACGTGGTCGATGATCGGGTAGAGGAAGGACTCGGTCTTGCCTGACCCCGTGCCGGTGGTGACCAGGGTTGGTTCCGGCCGCCGAAAAACGCTGTCCAAGGTAGTTGAGCCTGCCGAAACCTCTGGCTTTGACGTCAGTCTCTGAAAAGCCAGCGCCTGATGGCCGTACGGTGCGAATCCCTTGTGCCAGTCGAGGCTATCCCGCCACCCAACGGCAGCAGGCTCGAACGGAAGCCTGAGCCGCACGAACGGACCCTTGAATATCCCGTCCTGCCGATCCTGAAGGAACCCTTGCAGGCCGTTGCGCGCATCCCGATCGGTGAGGGCGAACGTTGTGGACAGGTAGTCGATCAGCCCAGCCTGGAGGCCCTCGACTTGATGTGTGGGCAGGAGGACTGCCATCAGCTCTTCTCCGCCAAGAGCTTCTCGAAGTGGGCGTAGGCCTTACGCATGTCCTCTTCACGGTCGTACGAGACGAACGGGAACTCGAAGATGTACTTGACTTGGCTCTGTGGATGCGTCCAAGTCCTCTCCTCGAGTGTCAGGTCCTCGCCGCGTTGGCGGTACAGCTTGTTCATCTCGCCGGGGACCTTACGGCCGTTTGAGTCGTACAGGTCCGAACGCTCGTATCCCGCGAGGACGGGGAACTGAGTGCGGTAAATGATTTCGAGCTCGTTACTATCCATCCCGACGGCGAGGGCAGTCAGTGCATCGATCTCAACGAGGCACTCCCTCCTGTCGAGGTCCTTTCGCGCTGGCCAGGCGGCCACCCAATCGATACCTAATACCGAACGAACGAGATCCTCATAGGACGCCGTCAGTGCGATGAGACGCAACGTCCTGTCAACAATCTCTCGACGAATTATTCCTGGCTCGACTGAAGGGAGGTTCTGGATGTTCTCGAAGTTGATCTTTGACGCCCCACTGACCTTGACCAAGTAATCCGCAACGACGGACGACATCACGCCGACAAGAAAGACGAGCTTCTCCTCGCCATCGTCATTGATGATGGCGGCTTGGTACACGTTATCCACCCCTGCTGTCCCCGGCGGCACGATACTCGAATGCAGGGTCCGGGATCCGGTTATCGCTGCCATGCGACGCCAAACCGCACGGTACAGCGAACGTTGCGGAACCTGGCCGTCTTGCCCCACCCAAGACCCATAGTCCGAGTTGTAGCGAGTCCGGTCGCCGTCTGGCTGATAACTCGTGCGGGGGATGAAGTCTACCGGGAGGGCTTCGAGGTCGATCTCAGTCCAGTCGAGGTTGTTCTTCATCGTCGGGTTGGGCTGCTTTGCGAATGGGTTAGCCACAGTGAAGTGGGGGCCCTGCAAGATCACGTCGTCCCAAGACTCGGGTACCGCAGATCCGACCTCGAAGTAGCCCTTTTTGCGGTCCGTCGTCTCGTTCCAGCCGCTTGAATACTGCAATCCCAAATCACGAACTCGAGGAGCCTTGCTCAGCTTCTCGAGCACGGACGCGCTGGCACGGTTTACTGGATAGACCATTCGAGCTTGCATTGGCGGTGTTCCAGGCTCGTCGAGAATGTCGGCCCAGACAGCGAGCACCGTTTCATCGACGTCGACAATGCGCTCCGGGTGGGGCCGCAGATCCCAGTTGCCCTCGTCGTCCTTGAGCCCCGGCACCGGCCCGTTGCCGTCGTGTGCCAACGACCGTGCAACTGTATCCGGGTGGTAGAGCGACGACGCCATCTGGAACTGCGGTCGCATTAGACGCTGGCCATAGACGTGAACGCCATATGAGACCAGGTGATGGATCTCGAAGAGGGAAAGCTCATTAATGAATTGCCAATGCCGCCGCAGCCGTCTGTAAGTCTCTGCACGGAGCCCTGCGGCCTTCTTTTCCGTGAAATGAGATTCGGGGTGGATCAATGCAACAGCACCGTGCTTACTCATGGATGCCCACGTTCTCTCCATGAATGAGCGGTAGAGATCCGGCCGTAGCCCGGAAACGACGGGGTACGTTGCAATGTCGGTCAGATGCTCACGTAGCGAAATGATGGATGCTGCCTGAGACACCATGAACTCGCACTGATCGGAGTCCGCCAGAGCGAGCAACGTCTTAGCAGTCACTTCCGACTGAGTCGGTTTCTCTGCCAGCTGCCACCAGGGATCGAACTCAGCGAATGTAGCCTTCTCGTCCCAATCGGGCCTGACCCACGGCGGATTTCCCACCTGCAGATCAAAACCCCCACGCCCGAAGACGGAGGCGAAGTCGAGCTCCCAGTGGAAGAACCCTTGGTCCCGAGCGACGCGGTCGCAGACAGACAACCACTGATGCTCCGCGAGCAGACTCTTTACGTCACCCGCCAATGCGAGCTGGAGGTCGGCGTGCTCGGCGTCGTTCAGCTCATCCCAGTTTGCACCCGCGCTCAAGGCCCGCTGGCCCGCCATTCGGGACTCCTTGCCGGTCCTTCCGAGGAGTGCTTCCAGCACCTCGAGCCACTGGTCAACACTGGGCGGGACGGCTCCCTTGGTGGCTTGATGGGTCAGCGGCCAGAACCATAACGCGTTCCAGGCGTCCATTACGCGACGGAGTCGCTGGTAGGCGCCGTTTGGGTCGTTGATTGCCGCTTCGATTTCACCTCGGGTCACCGCTCGTGTGTTTTCGTCAGGCTGAGGCACCGGCGGTTTGCCGAAGTAGTCGATGTCCCGGCGGGCTTCCTGGTCTGCGATCTCAAAGCGGCGCAGCGTGAGCTTCCACAGAGTTTCGACCCGTCGCGACAGGTTGAGCATGCGGTCGACCTGCTGCTTCGTTGGCTTCACACGCACCGATTTGCGCCACGCACCGAGGACCTTCTGCGCGTCGCCAGCGAGGTCCTTGACCTCCTTAGCGTCCGAAGCTGCGCCCCACCCCTGGGCGGGGAGGAGGAAGTGGTGGACCCGCCCAACCACGGCAGCATCGTCGTCGTCCGCCTCCAACCCGGCGACCAGCCCTTTAAGGGGCGCATCCTGCGGCGTAGAGGTGAGCCACGACTTATCCCTGACCTGTGCAGCCGAATAGGTCGCGCGCCGGGACCCAACCAGCGAGTTGCCGCGGCGAAGCCGGAGGCCGAACCACGGCGCCTGCAAGCCCGCCACCATGGTGTCCAGCCACAGCGACACCTCGGCGAGCTCCACCGCCGTCGCGTTGAGGTCCACGCCGTGCACTTGGTGCAGGGCGATCTGTGCCTTCACCTTTTGCAGCTCGAGCGGGTACTCGTCCGCGGGGATGCGGACATCGAGCTCCTTCTGCTTGCGCTCGAGGTACTCTGCAGCGAGCTGGCGCACAGCTTCAATAGCGAACGCACCCGACCCTAGGGCGGGCTCGCAGACGGTGAGCTTGAGGATGTCGTCCGCGGGCGTCGTCCCACCGTCTTGGTCGAGCAGCTCTTCGAGCGCCTGGGAGACGACGAACTTCGTCAGTACCTCGGGTGTATAGTAGGAGGCCGACTGCTGGCGTTCGCGCCCCGCAAGCCGGAAGACGAAGGTGCCCTTCTGGTGAAGGATGGCCTTGGGCTGTCCAGTGATCTCGTCCTGCGTCATGACGAAATGCCTGGCATCAATCTCCGCGGAGCGAGTTACCGGAATAACCCATGAGCCCTTGGACGAGTCACCGTCCTTGGCGACTTCGTGAAGGTCCTCCTGCGCAATGGAGCCCGTGTACGACATGAGGCCTTCATACACCGCCCCAAGTTGGTTGACGCCGAGCTCGGCATAAGAAATGAAGCCACGATCCCTGCCGCGGGCCTCCTTGCTCAGCAGAAGGTGCTCGAGGACCTTCTGGAGTGGGGCGTTTCCGAGCTTAACCCCGTCGATGTCCGCCGTCCGGGACGGCGAAAAGAGGTCAGCCTCGAGGTTTTCGAAGGTGAGCGCGTCGTCCGCTTGCTTGGGCCGGTGGCCCGTGTTCACCAAGGTGAAGAGGAGGTTGAGGGAGTCGTACAGATGGGTCCCGCGCTTGGCCTTTTCCGAGGTGATCGGATTGAGGACGAGCTCACGGATGCGGTCCAGGCCGTAGCCCTGGTCGTACTGCTCGTCGCCGACGGGGATGACTCCCATCTCCGGAGACGCCTCCGCGTAGAGGAGAAACAAGATCCGGTACAAGAAGCGAAGGGACTGCTTGGCGAGCGACTGGCCATTGACGTCGTCGTTCGGGAGTCCGGCTGCCGTCCGGCGGGTGAGAACGTTGTTGGCGATGATTTCGATGGAGAGCCGGATACCCTCGCGGAGGTCCTTCGAGACGCCCACGGTGTGCTTGACTGAGGAATCGATGACGCCGTTCCACCAGATCTGCTCACTCGCATCCGGGTGGAGTGAGTCGCGCCCGAAGACGGCAAGGAAGCGGTCAAGTTCGCCTCCGCGCTTGGTGTCGTTGCGTTCGACGGCGAGCAGTGCGTCAGCGGCGAGGTACCGGCCCTCGGGCCACCGTTCCCGCTCGGTCAGGATGAGCCAGCGGCCGGCCATGAGAACGATGAATTGCGGCGGCTCATCAGTCTGGTAGAGCTCGGAGATGAGCTTGCTGGCCGAGTAGTTCGCTACCTTGTCGTCCACCAGAGGCTTCTGGAGGAGGTCGCCGCGGTCCTTGGCGAGGGCGTCTTCGAGGGAGTCGGCAGGCTGGGCTTCAACGAAGAGGACGTCGTTGTTCGGGGTGGACCAGACGTCGTGGGCGACGAGCTCAGCACCGCTGCGCTCGGCCTTGAAGATGGTGCCTGGGCCTTGGAAACCGAGCGACTGGCGAAGGTCCCGGTAGATGCGTGCGGCGTTGTCAGGTTCCTCGGCGAGGGTGCCGAGGTCGATTTGGAGCTGGCCGCGGGCCTTCCGGAAGCGGTCCAGCGGAGACTCATGTCCCTCTTTGGACGTATCGTCCCATTGCTTGCGGAGCTTGATGACCTCGGACTGGAAGGACTCGCCTGCTTTGGTGGTGTCCGTGGTGAAGAAGTGCTCGCTGACGAAGTCCTCGCCGACGACGAATGAATCGAACGAGGGCATCTCAGCGCTCTCCTTCCGCAGGAGTGTTGAGGGGCACAACGACGAGCAGCGGCCGCACGAGGCGGCGGTCTGGGGCAAGGGAGGAGACGATCTCCTGTTCCTGCTCAACGCGCGCTTTGTTCTCTTTGAGGCGCCGTGTACTCATGCCGGGGAGCTGTGGCTGTCCATGGATTTCGCTCCACGCGTCCGCTCGGTCGTGCCATTCACCGAGCCGATGGTCGGCGGCCTGGGCAGCGGCCTCGAACGTGATGTCGAGCGAGCCGGTGGTGTTTTGGACGGCGCGGGCGATGTACGGACGGTACGACGCGGCGTCAGCGACGGGCCCTGTGTTGATCGACTTGTCGGTGAGGCCGATCTCCCGAAGGTACTCGGCGAGGCTTCCGATCTGCTCGGGGATGCCCAGCTCGCCGCCCTGCGTCGCGAAGAACGCCTGGGAGATGACTTGTCCGCGGCGGTTCATCAGTGTGCCCATGAGGAGGACCCTCGGCTCCTCTACGTCGGCGCGGACCACGGGAACCTCGTTGCCGGCCATCGACGCGAGGGCGCGGTCGCTGGCCCATTCGAGGACGGGGTGTAGCGGGCCGAGGAAGTGGGCTTCGGGCCACGTCGTGGCTTTCTCCCCCTTCGCGGGAACGGACTTCTTGGCGGCGTCGAGCTCGTTCTGGCCCTTGTCCAGGGATGTGGCCAGCTTGAGCTTTTCGGTGACCTTGCGGTCGTTGAGATAGCCCTGCGGCAGGTGCGCCAGCCGTTGCTTAAGGTCGCGGGGCGGCTCGAGTTCTGCGATCTGGTGCTGGGCGTGCACTCTCCAGTTCACTCCTCCCCCGGCGCCGTTGCCGGGTGGCTCTTCGGGGTTAACGAAGGCCTCGTGGAGGGCGTCGTCGAGGTAGTCCAGCTCGCTCGAATAGAGTCCTACGCCGGCGTCCGTCGGCACCCGGGGCGAGCCGCCGCCGTCGTCCGCGGTGAGCTGCTCGAAGAAGCTGTCGAAATCGCCGAAGGCACCATCGTCAGTGTGCGCTGGGTCGAGGACATCCTCGACGGTGCGCACGACCTGATCCTCTGCCTGCTTCCCCGCGAGGACGGCAAGGATCGCTTTTTGTTCTGCCTCTACGCTGTGCAGACCCATAAGAGAAGCGACATCATTCAGGGCGCCGTGGGCCACGTGCTCGCGTTCCATAAGGCGGGTGATGACCTTGAGATCTCCGGCGAACTTCTCGTGGTCCGGGTGCAGGAGGAGCGTGGTGATCTGGGGGTTCTCCTTCTGGCCGTAACGGTCGATACGGCCGTTCCGCTGTTCGATGCGGATGAGCGACCACGGGATATCGAAGTGAATGAGGTGATGGCACTGGCTGTGAAGGTTCACCCCTTCGGAGGCGACATCGCCCGTGACAAGCACGCGGATGGGTGAGGCCTCCTGCTTGAAGCTTTCGACAATCTCCTGCTGATCAACGTCGCTGAGGCCGCCGTGCAGGATGCGGACATTCTCCGGCTTGAGTCCGAGGTCCTTTGGCAGGTGGCGCTCGAGCCA
Organism: Arthrobacter sp. Soil_C_49; assembly: GCF_057656635.1. Taxonomy (NCBI): domain Bacteria; kingdom Bacillati; phylum Actinomycetota; class Actinomycetes; order Micrococcales; family Micrococcaceae; genus Arthrobacter; species Arthrobacter sp. Soil_C_49. The sequence goes on along the minus strand of NZ_JBDGJZ010000004.1, from coordinate 67,609 downwards.
CATGAGCGTGGGGACCCGCTCGGCAAAGACGACGGCGCGCATATTTGACTTGGGACCGACGCCGATTCCCTTCAGGTACTGGGCGAGCTCCTGGTACTTGGCCGAGGGCCTCTTGAGCGACTCCTCGGTGAGGGCCCTAAGGCGTTCAAGGGCTTCGTGCTCCCGGTGTTCCGCTGGCAGCTTCCGGTCTGCGACCTTGCGGAGGCGCTCCTTGACTGTTTCGAGAAGCGCCGCCGGGCTTGAAAGGAAGGCTTTGGCGAGTGTCCACGGGAACAGTGCGCTGTTCGCGCCGGAGTAGGGGCTGGAACCGATTTGGGGGTAGAGCCAGGTATCTGCGATTTCCTGGGCGACGGCATTCTCGGCAGGACCTGCCGCGATCAGGCGGTTGTCCGGTTCGAGGCGCTCCATCCAGTTGGCGCCCACCTCGGCGGCTACCTCGGGACTGTGACGGTGACGCCGGATGATGAGTCGCTGGATGTCGTTTCCGTCAAAGGTGCCGTCCGGGCGGACGGCTGTGGGGTCGAGGAGACGGATCAGTTCGGCGAAGGATTCCTGTTTGCCGTTGTGAGGGGTTGCGGACGCCAGGATCAGGGCCTCGGCGTTGGGGGCGAGGATCCTCGCGAGCTCATTGTTGAGCGTTCCCGCGTTGGTGAGGTTGTGGGACTCGTCGATGACGACGGCGTCCCAGTGGATCTTCTGCAGGTGCGCTTTGTATCGGGCGGACTTGAGGGTGTCGATCGAGATGATGGCGCGCTTGAAGTAGGTGAAGGGGTTGCGCGTTGCTGGGAGGGTCTGGCGGACCTTCTGGATGCCTGCCGAGTCCAAGCGGACGAACGGGAGGGCGAAGCGGCACCAGAGCTCGTGCTGCATCTGCTCGAGGACATGCCGGGGCGTGACCACCAAGACGCGTTCCGCCCGTCCGCGCCGGGCGAGCTCACTCAGGATCATGCCAATCTCCAGCGTCTTCCCGAGGCCGACCGCGTCTGCGATGAGGATCCTGGGGCGGACGTTCTGTGGGTCCAAAGCGCGGGCGACTGCGATGCGCTGGTACTCGAGTTTGTCCGCGAGCATGCGGGTGGAGACGGTGAGGCCCTCGTGGTCCTGCGGGACGGGAGTCTTACGTAACGTGGACTCCAGCCACAGGCGGGCGCGGCGGTAGTTTGGGCTCGCATCGGCAACTGGGATGGCTTCTGCCGGATCGACGACTTCGATTTGGTCCAGGCTCTTATAGAAGGCCGCTGTTGTGTCGCGGACAAGCTCACTGAGTCCACGGACTCTGATCAGGAGGCCGTCACCCGTTTGCTCCACGCCTGTAACGAGCCACTCCTCGTCTCGAACGTGAACGACGGAACCTGGTGCGACGTTGAACTCGACCTGCTCATTGACTGGAGCTGACACTGATCCTTGCTTTCTTCTGTCCCCAAAGCTGCCGGGTAGGGCGTAGGCAGCAGTGACCCAAGGGTCAAGACACATCTAACCATCTACTCGGGCAAAGGGAACAAAGCGGGCCATCCCTCACATTTTCAGTTATTGCGCAACCGCAGCAGCTGAGGCATACACATCGGCGGGCATCGGTCGATGGAGCTTCCAGGTGATCGCGATGGGCTTTTCCCCGGAGTGCTGTACGTGATCCACCTGCCCCAGGCATGTGTAGGGAACTGTCAGCCCAGTCTCGTCATCCGCCGTGTCCCTTGTGAAGATCAGAATTCGCGAACCGTGGGAGGCCGGGTCCAGATATCGGCGTCCTGTCGGGCTCGTCGGCGATGTCGCATTCTGCGACTCCCAGTGAAACAGTTCGGGGCTGATGGCGTAGTCCTTGTACATCGTGGTTGCCGAGTGCTTCTTGTCATCCTTGTTCAGCGTGACAAAGAAGGCATCTGTGGAAGTCGCCGGACACCACGCCACGCCCTCACGATGCTGGACGTTCTTGCCCTGTTCCAGTGACCCGTACTGCAACGCCGCCAACACCTCCTCCCGCCTGTAGGTGGCATGGGACAGCAGCGGGATGTGCTGCAACCCTGCGCCAAGGCTCTTCGCTGCATGTTTCGATGCCGCCACCCCCAGCTTCGCCACCTGGCGGATCTCGCGGCAAACAAACTGGTAGCCGCGCAGGTGGTCCAGGCCGTCGTCGTACGTTCTGAACCCGCCGCCGTCATCCCACAGCGTGTAAAAAAGCATGCGTGCAAAAGCCTGCTCGCGCATGCCAAGCTCCGCATAACGGGGGGCGTCGGGAGCGACCAGCATGGAATAGGCGGCCGCACGTTCCGGATCGTCCACGTGAATCAGCGCGGCCATGCGGCCCAGCAGATTCTTTTCCTCAGCGTCCGACAGCTCCTCGATCTTCCCGCGCAGCACGGTCTCCAGGGGTGAGAGCCCTTCGATCAGCCCCGCCTGCCGGAGGTAACCGGTCCACGAGTCCCTGGTGGACCGGTAGATCGTCTTCGGGTCATTCCCCGACCGCTCCAGATAGGCCTCCAGCTCGGTCTCGGCGTACGATGCGATGTCCCGGACCAGCTGCGCCCGGTTGAACCGGAGCTGCGCCTTAATGTTGTCGAGGACCACCTTCTGCGCGACCCGGTCGAGCATGATCTGCGAGCCGGACGGCAGGTACGGGAATTCATCCTCGACAGCCTTCTCCAGCTCCTTTCGGCCGTAGCCGGTCAGTGCCCTGTAACGCAGATCAAAGCGGAACTCACGGCGCTGCTGGCCGATGAAGTCCAAGACCGTCAGCACCGCTTTGCCCTCCGCACGGCGCAGCCCGCGTCCCAGCTGCTGGAGGAAGATCGTGGCACTCTGCGTGGGCCGGAGCAGCAGGATGGTGTCCACCTGCGGCAGGTCCAGGCCTTCATTGAAGAGGTCAACGGCGAAGATGCAGTTGATCTGCCGCTTGCCCAGGCTTCGCAGGGCTTCCGCGCGGTCGGCGTCGTCAGTGCTGCCGTCGACGGCGACGGAGGCGATGCCCGCGCGGTTGAAGACCTCGGCCATGTAGCGGGCGTGCTGCACGGAGACGCAGAAGCCGATGGCCCGCATTTGGTCCGTGCTGGTGACCTTGTCCCTGAGTTCGCGGATGACCTTGGCGGCGCGGGCGTCGTTCCCTGTGTAGAGGGCGTTCAGCTGGGTGGTGTCGTAGTTGCCGCGTTTCCATTCCAAGTGGCTCAGGTCGACGTCGTCCGAGACACCGAAGTAGTGGAACGGCACCAGCAGGTCCGCGTCCAATGCATCCCAGAGCCTCAGCTCGCTGGCGGTCCGGCCATCGAAGAACTGCTTGGCGACGTCGACGCCGTCACCGCGTTCAGGCGTAGCCGTGAGTCCGAGGAGCTGCTGGGGTTTCAGATGGTCCAGCAGGCGGCGGTACGTGGGCGCCATCGCGTGGTGGAATTCATCGATGACGACGACGTCGAAGGAGTCCGGATCCAGCTGCTCGATGCCGAGGGAGGACAGTGACTGGACGGACGCGAAGATGTGCTTCCACTTCTGCGGCTTGTGGTCCCCCACGTAGAGCTCACCGAAGGCGCCGTCCTGCATGACGTCGCGGTAGGTGCGCATTGCCTGCTTGAGGATCTCCTGACGATGGGCGACGAAGAGTAGTTTGAGGTCTCTGCCGGCAGTTTCGCTTAGCCGTTTGTAGTCCAGAGCGGCGATAACCGTTTTGCCGGTGCCCGTGGCAGCGACCAGGAGATTGTGGTTGAAGCCCTTGAGCCGCTCGGCTTCCAGGTCCTCCAACATCTCCTCCTGGTGAAGGAACGGCTGAACCTCAAGACCGGTAGTTGCATCCGGCGCCGCGGTGCGACGCCCGCCGTTCCGTTCCAACGCAGCGTCCAGCTTTTCGCCGTCGCGTTCCGGGTCGTAGCTTTGGAAGGCGCGCTGCTCCCAGTAGCTGTCGAAGGTGACCTCGAACTTCTGCAGGAGGGCGGGCGTCGCGACGGAACTGAGGCGGACGTTCCATTCCAGCCCGTCCAGGAGTGCAGCCTGACTCAGGTTGGAGCTTCCCACATAGGCGGTGTCGAAGCCCGTGTTGCGGCGGAACAGCCAGGCCTTGGCGTGCAGCCTTGTGGCCTGGGTTTCATAACTGATCTTGACTTCGGCCCCGTACCTGTTCACGAGCTCGTCAATGGCGCGGCGTTCGGTTGCACCCATGTATGTGGTGGTAATGACCCGGAGCTTGGCGCCGCGCTCCTTGAGTTGCTCTAGGGCAGACTCCAGGAGCCTGAGTCCGGTCCAGCGGACAAAGGCACAGAGAAGGTCCACTGTGTCGGCGGACTCCATCTCGGCCCGGAGTTCTGCCGCGAGGTTCGGGTCGTCCTTGCTGTTGGTTAGAAGTGCAGAGTCGCTCAGTCTTATCGTGGGCCTGCGGAGCTGCCGGCGCTTGAGTGCATCGGGGCGATGGAGTGACTGAAGTTGGGCCGGGCCGTCCACGATTCGGTCCGTAGTGCTCAGTTCTCGAAGAAGCCGGTTAGCTAGGCCGACCCTGAGGGCTGGCTTAGCTGCTGCCAAGGCTTGCCGGACGGCATCGCAAACGTGCCGGGTCAGGATGTCTGGGACATCTTCATCTTCAACCTGCACGAAGGTGGGCTCATGGTCCAAATCGCTATTTAGACGATGCGCGAGCGAATCTGTACTGAGCAATTCATACAAGCCGGGAGGCAACTGTCCCTGTTCGCCGTCAAAGTTGATCACTTCGCTAGGCTACGGGCTCCTGCACTCTTGCCAAAGAAGACCGAAAGGAAATCCCCGATCGTAATTGTTGGATTACTACCGCTTGCGGCTAGTGTCGCACTAGGGCGTCATCGGTGTAGAACCAATAACGTCTCGTGGAGGAACAAGTGCCCGGTTCAAAGACACAAGGGTAAGGGGAACGATGAAGGCTACTTCGGGACGAGTACTGCTCATAGTGCTCGCATGTATCGTAGTTGGCCTGATCTTGATGTGGTGGTCGACGATACTGCCTGTTCCCTGGGGCGCCCTCGTATCCACATTTGGAGCTGTTGTAATAACGGTGGGCCTTGTGAATGGTGTTTCCGATCTTTTTCTCCGGCAAACAGTAGCCCGAGACTTGATGTCATACATGGCTTCCGATCGGCGACTAGTGGAATCTGGACTCGATGGAATGCAAGCGCTCAACAATGTGGACTGGGCAAGTTTTGTTCCGTTTGCGAGAACGATCCAGTGCTACACGAATGATCCTTCATCGTTTCGAACTCTGATCTGGCACCACATACTGGATCGCTCGACTGAGAGACCAAAGGAAGTAGAGCTTCATTTTCTAGATCCTTCGAGTTCCAACCTTGACACCGTCGCAAACCAACTGGGTCAAGAGCCGAAAACATACAGAAGCATCCTCGAAGAAGTCATTCAAGATGTCGAGGACGACTGGAAAAAATCAAAACGCCATAAGAAGAGCAGTCTCGTGATACGCACCACTCAGGCCCCAGCGCGCCACGCATATCTCAAGTGTGATCAACGCTACGCCTTGTTTATTGACCCCCTCGACGGACATCGCGGTCAAAATTATGTGCTTCTGTTGCGCTCCGACCGAGGTACCTATCCCAGCATTCAATGGCTAGATGACTCGATAAACAGGTTCCAGAGTAATTCAAAGGCTCCACGCTATTCCGACCGCGCCGAAGAAAACGACGATCACTTGATCGAGGAGTGAAGTGGGACTCGAAAAAACTCATGGTCGCAATTACGATTTGTCTCGTATTCTTTCTGGAATACATGAAGGCCGGATCGTTCTACCCGAATTTCAGCGCGACTTTCAGTGGGACAATGGGGCAGTCAAGCAGTTACTGGCCACATGCTTAACGGGATGGCCCATTGGCAGTCTGCTCTTGCTCCCTGGCAAGTCGCAGTTCTTTTTTTCTGTTCGCGAAATTGAAGGCGCGCCGCGAGCGTCGCCTCCTTACCAAATGGTAGTCCTGGACGGGCAACAACGGCTGACCTCTCTATACCAAGCGCTCTACGGGAGAGGTTCCTTCCGCTACGCCATACGTCTCGACGTTATATCCGACAGGGAAACCATCGAGGACCTAGAAGAAGCTATCGTCGCTGTCCCAAGCAAGCGTTGGGAGCGCTACTACGGCAATCCACGTCGGGAGTATGAACACAATCTTCTGCCCGTATCTGCACTGAGAAGTCCGTCCGCTTTCTACGCGTGGCGGGATGAAGCCCTAGAGCACGAGGTTCACACCGAGACGAAACGGCGCATTACCGACCTATACGTCGACTTTCTCTCTGGCTTGGACCGATATGAGATACCGGCCGTTGTAATTGATGATGAGGTGCATCCTGAGGCCGTTGCTAGGATCTTTGAACGAGTCAACAGGCTGGGTCAAGCGCTCGGGACTTTCGATCTCATGGTCGCTAAATCCTTCACACAACACTTCAACCTCCGGCACCGCTGGGAGACCGCTCAACGTGAGCACCCTGGACTGGCCGCCTTCCTTGAGGGTGACGGGCTTCCGGTTCTGAGCTTAATTGCGCTGCGGGCGCGTCATAGCGTTCGTCAGCATGACGTCTTGGAGCTGCCAGGCACCGTCGTTCGAGATTTGTGGGAGCCGAGCGTTGAAGCTATGTCACGTGCTGTCGTTTTTGCCCAACAACGCCTCGGAGTACTAGATCCGGACTGGATGCCTTTCCGTGTTCAGTTGTCCATCCTCGGGGGCCTGGCCCTGGAGGGAGAGTTAGGCAGTCACACGTCGTTTGTAGAGTCGTGGTTTTGGAAGTCTGTCTTCCAAGGAAGGTACGATGTTGCGTCCAATACGCGGGCTGTAGAGGATTTTCAGGCCCTCCTGGGTGGCCGTGACCCGCTGCCCGACCGGATTGAACTGGACAAGGAGCTAATGCTTTCTGTCAACAAGCGTCAATTCGGTTCTCTTCATCGGGGGCTACTTTGCCTTTTAGCAACCGCAGGACCCATCGACCCAGTTGAGGGCGTACCCACCGCCTTCTTCGACGCCAGTAACATCGCGGCTGTTAGCGTCCTTGGTAGGGATGTGTCACAAATTTCCTCAGCTCACCTTCTTACTCTTGGAATGCTGTTGGTAGGGCGTCAAACTGCCAAAGCGGGGATAACTGACCTTGGCGAGTTCCAACCAGCTACTTTGGCTTCGCATTTGATAGAGACGCCGGAACTTCTCAAGAATCCCGCTAAATTTCTAGAGCAAAGACTTGAGAGGGTTGCTCGGCAGCTGTCATCACGCGCGCAGGTCCCCGTCGAGCTGATAGCCGCCGAAACGAACTAACGGACTACGATAGGGGCCGCCTGTGGCCGCAGACGTCCAGCACACTTAACAAGTCAGCGGCTCGTGGGTGGCCCGGCTTATCTGATCCAGCTTTTTCTTGCCGTAGGTGCCGTAATCGGGGAAGGCGCCCACGCCGGTTCCGCCGTGCTCGCAGCGAGCGTTTTACCGCTTTGTATGTCATGAGTAGGCACTAGCCTGCTCGACCCCTCAAGCACAAATTCAGCACGACCGTTCCGGACTCACCTAGATGTCAAAGGAGACCAGTATGGCAGGGAAGAATGCCCCCGGGAATAAATGGGAAAATGCCTTATCAAGAATTAAACCACGCGAATTGCCCGTGCCATCTCGTGAGGTTCCTGTCGCGCCCGGGGTGTACATCTGGTTCAGGGAGGGGCAGCCTATTTATGTAGGCAAAGCATTAGGTGCCGATGGCCTGCGCGGTCGCCTCAAAGCCCATTTCGCCCAAGGCACCGATTTTAGTCGCAGCACTTTTAGGGCGAGTATCGCAGCTGCCCAGCTAGGCCTCCCTCGATTCGTCGTACGTCAGCGTCCAAGCGTGATAACACCGGACCAAACCGCGGTTGCGAACCAGTGGCTTGCTCAATGTGAAGTGGGATGGATTGTGTGCGCTAGCACTAGAGAAGCTGAAAATTTGGAGAACGCACTGCGCGCTGAGTGGTTGCCACCGCTAAACCTCGTATGAGTGTTGTCAGCTGATAAGAGTCACAGCCGCCGCTGCCGGAACATCGGGAACGACTCCCGCACCCGGTCCACCGTCTCCAGCGAAACCTCCACCGCCCGCACCCCAGGCTCCAGCCCAAGGTCCGCCTCCACCACCCCCATCGGATCCACCAGCACACTCCGCCCCACAGAGACCGGCGGCGCCTGGCACACCCCCGCCACGTACACGCTGTTCTCGATCGCCCGCGCCGCGTTCAGCGCCAGCCACTGCTCCGTCTTGTGCTCGCCCGGCACCCAGGACGAGCAGACCAGCAGGACCTCCGCGCCGGCGTCGGCCAGCGACCTCGCCAGCTCTGGGAACCGCAGGTCGTAACAGGTCATCAGCCCGAACCGCACTCCCCCGTGCCCGAACACCACCGGCACGGTGGACAGCCCCGGCTTGATGAACGTCGACTCCCCGAAGCCCTGCGCGTCGAAAAGATGGATCTTCCGGTAGAAAGCCAGCCGCCCGCCGTCGGGCGCGAAAGCCACCAAAGTGTTGTACGCCCTGCCCGGCTCGTCCGAGGTTTCCACCACGCCCGCCACCAGCGCGATGCGGTGGCGGCGGGCGGTGTCGGCAAGTTGCCGGCAGACGGGACCGTCCAGCGGCTCGGCCACTGCCGGGAACGTCGCGTCCACCTTCTTTTTCTCGTAGGTGGCGTACTCCGGGAAGGCGACCAGCGCGGCGCCGTCGTCCGCTGCCTCGGCGGCGAACCGGTCGATCGCGGCGAGGTTGGCCTGGATGTCGGCGCCCGACTCCAGCTGCCCCAGCGCAATCCTCACGACTGTTCCTTCCTCAACCAACAGGCCACACTACAAACTGACAGGGTCAGGCGGCGGCCTCGACCGTAGCCTTCTCTGTAGCCGTCATTTCCGGCGGCGAGGCCTTGAAGCCGCGGGTGATCAGTGCCAGGACCAGCACGCCGAGCACCAGCCAGGACAGTCCCAGCGTAATGGCGTTGCTGTCCAGCTGGGAGAGCAGGTAGGCGCAGACAATCGCGCCGATCACCGGGACCACCACGTAGGACACCGGGTTCAGCTGCTGCCCGGCCCGGCGCTGGCGCACATAGTGGAACACCACCGAGGCGTTCACCAGCGTGAAGGCGGTGAAGGCACCAAAGTTGATGAACGACGTCGACGTGGCCACGTCCAGGAAGATCGCGATCAGGCCCACGACGCCGGTGATGACCAGGTTCGCCACCGGGGTGTGGAACTTCTCGCTGAGCTTGCCAAAGTCCGCCTTGGGCAGGACGGAGTCGCGGCCCATCGCGTACAGCAGGCGGGAGGCGCTGGCCTGGGCGGCGAGACCGGAGGCGAACTGCGCCACCACCAGGCCGGCCAGGAACACGGCGCCGAACAGCTGCCCGCCGATCTGCAGGGCGATGGAGCTGGCCGCGGACGCAGAGTCCTCGAACACGCCGCCGGGGTGGACCAGCTGGGTCACGTAGGACACCGCCACGAAGATGCCGCCGCCGATCAGGGCCACCAGCATGATGGCCCGGGGCACGGTGCGGCGCGGGTTGATGGTCTCCTCGGTGAGGGTGGTGACGGCGTCGAACCCCAGGAACGAGTACGCGGCGATAGCGGCGCCGGCCGAGATGGTGGTGAAGCTGGCGGTGTCATTGAAGAATGGCTGCCCGCTGGCCAGTCCCCCGGCACCGTTGGCGGACACTACGTTGCCGACGGCCAGCGCCACGAAGAACACGAGGACCAGCAGCTGGAACGCCATCAGCACGTAGTTGGCCTTGTCCGCCACCTTGATGCCCAGGATGTTGAGCAGCGTGGTGATCACGATGAAGCCCACGATCCAGACGCCGATGGGGATGCCGGGGAACTGGGCGGTCAGGTAGGAGCCGCCGATGAGCCAGATGACCATGGGCAGGAAGAGGTAGTCGAGCAGGACGGCCCAGCCCACCAGGAACCCGACGCGGGGGTCGATGGAGCGGCGGACGTAGGTGTAGGCGGAGCCGGCCACGGGGTGGGCGACAGCCATCCGGCCGTAGCTGTGCGCGGTGAACAGCATGGCCACGAGCGCCACGAGGTACGCGGCGGGCGCGGCGCCGCCGGTGGTTTCGGCGATGATCCCGAAGATCCCCAGGACGATGATGGGGGTCAGGTACGCCAGCCCGAACAGGACCAGTGAGGGCAGCTTCAGCGTGCGGGTGAGGGTGGTTGTCACGGTGTTTCCTTAGGGCTTGTAGGACGGCGGTGTCCAGGTGGCCGGGTTGATCCGGCCTTGGTAGACGGAAAGTTCGACGGCGGGCTCCCCCTCGCGGAACTGCGACCAGGGGCGGTTGAGGTTCTCCGTGCCGTGTGTGCGGACGCGGTCGACGGCGGCCAGGTTCAGTTCCGCGGTGAGCAGCTGCGGCTGATCGTCTGTTGCTTCTGTGAGGGTGTTGCCCTCCGGGTCCACGATGATGCTTTTGCCTTGGCCGGTGGGGCCGGCGCAGTTGACGCTGACCATGAAGACCTGGTTGACGATGGCGTTGGCCTTGGCGAGGATCAGTTCCTGTTTGCGGTCCGGGGTGGTGGTTTTGACGACGTTGAGGATCACGTCGGCGCCCATCCAGGCGAGCTGGCGGGACACCTCCGGGTACCAGGCGTCGTAGCAGATGTTCAGGCCCACCCTGCCGGTGCCGGGCAGGTCCACGGTGGTGAACCGGTCGCCGGGGTCGTACGGCTCGAACGGGCGCCAGGGGAAGATCTTCCGGTAGTAGCCGGCGAGCTCCCCTTCCGGCGACAGGACCAGCTGGGTGTTGAACAGCTGGCCTTCCGGGCCGCGTTCGCAGACGCTGCCGGGGACCAGCCAGATGTTGAGGTCTTTCGCCAGTCGCTTGAGCTCTTTGACCCGTGGGCCGTCGAGGGGCTCGGCACTCGCCTGAAGGATTTCCGTGCGCTGCAGGTCCGGGTTTTCGTCGCCGAAGAGGTGCAGCTCGGGGAAGACGACGAGCTTACTGTGCGGCTGGGCTTCGAGGGCTGCTTTGACTTCGTCCGCGAAGCCCGAGACGGGTTCGCCAATGAGCCGAGGCCGGGCTTGGGCGGCGATGAGGGGAAGGATGCGTTGCATGGGTTTTTCTCCGCGTTGGGGTGTGATCCGGGTTATATTAGATCAGAATGATCCAATAAAGGGAAGGGGGCCGGGGTGGGCCGTAAAGTAGCGGATATGACCCGTCAGCTGGAGGACACCGCCGAGCCCGCCCGCCTTAGTGCCGGCAGGATGTCCGGGATGGAGCGCCGCAGTGCGATGGACGCCGTTCGAATGCGGATCGGGATGGCGATTTCGCTCGGGCTGCTGAAGCCCGGCGAGCGGTTGCCCGACCAGGAGGATGTTGCCCTGGGTCTTTCGGTTAGCCCGATTACTGCCAGGCGTGCTTTGGCGAGCCTGGCGGAGCAGGGCGTCGTGGTGCGCCGGCGCGGCCGGGCCGGCGGAACGTTCGTTGCCGATGCGCCACCTACTGAGGTTTTGGCGTCACTTTCGGCTTCGCCGGCTGAGTCCCAGGCGGTGAACAGGCTGGTGGACCGAAGGCTGTTGTTCGAGTGCGCGGTGACGCACTATGCCGCGGTCAATGCGTCGGCGGAGCAGCTGGATGAGCTGGAGCGGCTGACCCGCGAAATGGCTGAGGCGACCGACTGGTCCTATTACCACCGGATGGACGAGCAGTTCCATCAACTGGTGGGCACTGCATCGTGCCTGGACTCCGCCGTCGAGGTGTATCACGAGACCCTCGCCGAGCTTTACGACTACTTCATCCCCTACCCCATCGAGAAGCTGCACAAATCCAACCAGGACCACATCGCCCTGTTGGCCGCCCTCCGCGCCGGAGACGTTCAGGACGCCGTGGAGGTGGCCCGGAAGCACGTGGACATCCTGCACCGGACGATGTTCATGGGGCTGGCGCAGGGTAGAGCTGGAGCGCACTGAATATTGGCTAACGTGCCAGCGCAGGTGCTGCTGTGCCCGGAAGCCGATCGAAATCGTGCAACCTGCGAACCCGCTTTCGCCGGGCTGGCATCATGGGCATCATGATCGCTCTCGAAATCCTCTCCATGGCGGCCGCCCTCGCCGCTTTGGGCTTCGCCCTTTGGGCAGCCAACTCCGACCACTCGCAAGCCACCGAAGACTTCAGCGGCTTCCAACGCACCACCGAAGAAGTGCAAGAGTCAAGGGATGCCGCAGCCACCCTCAAGGATGCAGGTGAAAGATACTCGATACAAGGAAATCAGCCCGAGGCCAAGAAGGCATTTGATCAGCGTGACGCCCTTCTAAAGCGCGCCCGGGAGTCGGAAGCATCGCTACAGCAGCCTCAGGAAGTGAACGTGGCGAAGCATGTCACCTTATCCCGCCGCTCCCTTCATCGCGCAGCTTGGGCGGCAGTATTTGGCACCGCGAGCGCGCTTTCCGGTGGGTGGGCTGGCATTCTCGGCGCGCAGTCACAACCTGACGACACGTCCAAGTCTCCTGCGCCCACCGTTACCCATTGAGATTTCGGTGATGCCTAATACGGTCGTGCCAAACTTCAAATTGTCAGCGGATAAAGCCCGCTGACGGTACTTGAATAGGAATTGGGGATGCTGCGCAGAACGTATGGATCACACACCGCCGGGACTTCTTCACAAGCGATGGTGAACTGTTCTCAACGCAGGCAAGAAGAATTACCTGCCAGGCAAGTTCTCCGCGAGGGCTTGCAAGCACAGATGGAGTACCCACTGCTCACAACGAGCATTAACGGTAGACGTTATGCCGGTTGAAGTAGTCATTGTTTTCGCCCGAGGGCAGGGACGCCTAAAGCATTGCAACCCATTCGGGACCGGAGGCGTTATGCAGACCGCGGAAGCCTAGATAGTAGCAAAGGATAGTACTCCCCTCCCTTGCTAGGAGGCTTCCTCTTCGGCAGGCCTTTCAACAACCGCACGCCGTTCTTCCACTTGGAGCAAAACCGCGTCAAGCTCCGGACTGTCTTCTGTGATAGGTATATCAGCCACGGCCGGGTATATTTCGGCAGCCAAGCCAAGAAGTTCCTTAGCCCGCTCGACAAAGACATCACTTGGCGTCTCAAGCCATCCATGGATTAGACGCCGGGCGAGGTCGGCCGCGTAGGCGAGATCGGCATCGGCTCCATTCTCGTCTTGGGTATAGTCGATCTCTTTTTCCAACCGGTCTAGTATTTTAGACGCATTCTCTTCACCGATGGATGCTTCCCAGATCAAGGGCCACTGCACGATTCCGGACTTCAGCATTTCATCACGGACTTCTGTTGGGACTGTCCTTATCAAAATTTGCGCAACATACCAGGAAAGTTCCGGGCTCGCGCCCTTGGCCTGCTCCATCTCAATAACTTTGGCGGCCAACGACCATCTGCCAGTTGTCACTCGGACCATTTTCGCCGTAATTGCTTCGAGGCGTCCTTTCAAGGAGGGGGGCACCCGACGTTCGAGCAGGCGCTCGCACACCCTCAAGCCGAAGAACCTTGCCATCGAATCTGGATCGCTCTCGTGCTCGGCCGCCTCGAATTCCTTCTCGGCTTGCTCTACCAAGTCCAGGCTTGCAAACAGCTGCCCGGCAGCATCACTGTCGTGTCGCCTCGAAGCTGCTATAGAGGACAGTGCAGAAAGAAAAGCACCGATCGAAGAAATTTCTGCTTCCATTCCTATCGCGTTCGGGCGCCACCTTTCTGGAATGCGTCGCCTCGCCTCCTTGTTCGGTGAATCCAGGACCAAGGTCTTTAGCCCAACTGCTTCGTAAAGCTCCTCAAGAACAGGATTTCGTTCTAGGCGCACGATGTAAGACTGCCGCCGGTCGGCGGTGGGAATGTCTTCCATCATTTGGTTCAATTTAAACCAAATGAGCCGGATGTTGATGTCCCGAAAGCTGTAACCCATGAACAGTACCGAGCGGCCAAGTAGATCGGCCCGAAACTTCACATCCATCGCGGACTCGAAGTCAAGACGCTTGAAGTAAGACGACTCCGTCAGGACCAACGTTTCTTCATGCCGCAGGTCGCCATGATACTTGACGACCTGGGTTGCCTGCTGGCCAGCAACAGCCACATCTCTACCTAGCGCAACGACGTTAACCGGGACACCAAGCGCGCGGTAAGTGGATTCCAACAGATCGTCGTAGTTTGTTGTGTAGATCTGGGGGGCGTTGAGATTTAGGAGCTCGATGTGAGCAGTCGACAAAGTTGCGTCAACGCCCCCAGGCATTCCGCGTTCGATCACGTGCCGCAAGGGCCCGATTCGCTGGTCCGATTTCAAGTAGAGGTACTCAGCTATCTGGAGATTGTCACCGCGCGTATGGCGCTTTAACTCGTCATAGGGCAGAGACCCCTCGGTCTCATTGGCCAGCTTCGCTAACAGCTGGTCCCAGTCGGGGAGTCCCACTGTCGAGGAAAAACCAGCACCAACAAATGGAATTACGCGCCTTTCGGCCACAGCCGAAATCAAGTCGCTAGGTATTTCCAAGTCCCGCCCCCAAAGATATTTTCGCCACATCCGAGATGAGCCCTCATCGTACATTCCGACTCACATCCAGGGGAATACCGGGCACTAGCCTGCCGAGGACCAATAGAAGGACGTCTTGCAAGTCATGGATTCTGTGACACCTCGGGCGTGAGACACATCGCCAACGCAAGGCAGCCTTGGAACCGTCGCGTTTGTTTGCCCGAACTTGGGAGTTGCTTCCGCGAGTCAGTGATCAGCCGGACGTCATCACGAATATCCACCAGATAGTTAAAGCCGCGACAGCTGTACTAGTCTCGCGCTACAGCGCCGACACAAGTCGACTCCACGGCAAGCGAACGGCACCCAGAGCAGCTGCGCGGCCGCACCGCCGCCAGTCGTCCCTCATGGCCAACTGTCGTGTTTGGAGAAGGGCGCGCCCGGTCAGACCGAACGCGCCCGTCGTTTGTCATGAACCCCTCGCAGGATTCAAATCACCTGATTCAGTCGATGAGCACCGGCTGCTTTTCACCGTCCGACGCTTCAATGCGTCCCGCAACCTTCCGGCCGCCACGGTGGTTCAGCCAGTTCGCCACAGCCAGAACCGCCACAAGCCCGAAAGTGCTCAGCAGCTGCGGACGGGAATCCTCGCCGATGAAGCCCACCGTGAAGATCGCCGCGAGGATGACCAACCCAACCACCGTGAGCCACGGGAAGCCGGGCATCCGCAAGGGAAGCTCCGTTCCCTCGCGGTCGGCGCGGAGGCGCAGGGCGAGCTGGGCCAGGAGCGCCGACGTCCACACCAGCAGGCAGGTGGAGCCCACGATGTTGAGCAGGACGGGAAGGACCATCTCCGGGAACGCCAGCTCCAGCACCACAGTGACAACGCCGAACGCGACGCTGGCCAGGACTGCAACCACCGGAACCCTGGCCTTGGACACGGAAGCGAGCAAGCGCGGCGCTTCACCGCGCTCGGCAAGCGAGTACGCCATCCGGGAGGCACCGTAGAGGTTGGCGTTGAGGGCCGAGAGGAGTGCTGCGACGGCCACCAAGGTAATGGCGGTGGCTGCGCCGGGCATGCCGGCGGCGTCCAGCACCGCGGCGAACGGGCTCTTCAAACCTGCCGAACCCACGGGAACCACCGCAGCGATCACGAAGATGGCGCCGATGTAGAACACAAGTATGCGCCACAGCACCGTCCGGACAGCCTTCTTCACGCTGCGTGCCGGCTCGGCGGTCTCAGCTGCGGCCACGGACACAATCTCGGTGCCGCCGAACGCGAACGCCACCACGAACAGCGCCGTCGCAATGCCGGCGAAACCGCTCGGCGCGAAGCCCTCGCCGGTGAAGTTGGACAGCCCCGGCGACTGGACGCCCGGCAGCCAGCCGAACAGCAGCGCAGCGCCCACCAGGAGGAAGCCGACGATCGCCGCCACCTTGAGCAGCGCAAACCAGAACTCGAACTCGCCAAAGTTCTTCACGCTCGTCAGGTTCACGGCGGTGAGCACCACGATGAACACGAAAGCCATCAGCCACACCGGCAGGGCCGGGAAGATGGTGGCCAGGAGCCCTGCGGCGCCAAGCGCTTCCGCCGCGATGACCACCACGAGCTGCAGCCACCAGAGCCAGCCCACCGTGGCGCCGGCCACCGGCCCGTAAGCCTTGGCGGTGTAGACGGAGAAGGCGCCGCTGTCCGGATTGGCCGCGGCCATCTCGCCGAGGGCCCACATCACCAGGATGATGAGGGTGCCCGCTACGAGGTAGGAGATCAGCACCGCCGGGCCGGCAGCTTGGATGCCGGCACCGGAGCCGATAAACAGGCCCGCACCGATGGCGCTTCCAAGCCCCATCATGGTGAGCTGGCGGGGTTTGAGGGCCGCGCCGAGCGCGCGGGCAGACGTCTTTGTCTGTTGTTCCATGGGATTCCTCTAGTTAGTAGGTGGAACGGATTTTGGGATTAAGGTTCAGGCTGCGTGGGCTGCCAGGATCCGGAGCACGCGGTCGTTGGCGGCGGCGTCAGCAACGGTGATGCGCACGCCGTCGCCCTGATACGCCCGGACCATGATGCCGGCGCCGTCGAACGCCTCCATCAGCCTGGTCCGGAGCTCGTCGTCGGCACGGATCCACAGGAAATTGCCCTGGCTCGGCTCCAGCTTCCAGCCCCGGGCTGCCAGCTCCCGAGACATCCGTGCACGCTCCTGCTTGACGACGGCGACCCGCGCCTCCATCTCCTCCCCCGCGTCCAGCGATGCGACGGCCGCCTTCTGGGCCAGCGCGCTCACCGAGAAGGGAAGGGCAGTCCGGCGCAGTCCCTCGGCGATCTCCGGCGCCGCCACGGCGTATCCCACCCGCAGGCCGGCCAGTCCGTAGGCCTTCGAGAAGGTGCGGAGGATGCAGACGTTCGGGTACTCGCGGTAGAGCGCCAGGGAATCGGGGCCGCTCCCGGCCTCGGCATACTCCACGTAGGCCTCGTCGATCACCACGAGGATGTCGGAGCGGACGGCGCGCAGGAAGGCCTCGATGCGGTCATGGCTGATCGGGACGCCGGTGGGGTTGTTGGGGGTGCACAGCAGGATGACCCTGGTGCGCTCGGTGACGGCCGCGGCCATGGCATCGAGGTCGTGGCCCTCCAAGTGGTCCAGCGGGATGCGGACCGGCCGGGCGCCCGCCAACTCCACCAGGATGGGGTAGGCCTCGAAGGAGCGCCACGCGAAGATCACTTCATCCCCGGCGTCGCACAGTCCGGTGATGATCTGCTGGAGGACGCCGACGCTGCCGGGTCCCACCCCGATCTCCTCGGCTGTGACGCCGAGCTGTCGGGCAAGCCGTTCGCGGAGTTCGACGGCGGCCATGTCCGGGTAGCGGTTCATGGCACCTGCCGCTCCGGCCACCGCAGCGATTGCCGCGGGCAGGGGCTCGTAGTGGCTTTCGTTGCTGGCGAGGGCTGCGATGTCCATACCGGCGCTGCGCCGGCCCGGGACGTAGGACGGGAGGCCGGTCACCGCGGCACGAAGGGTGGGGCGCGCGGTGGCCGGTGCCGATTGAAGCTGAGTGAGGGTCATGAGGACCGATCATGATTGTGACCCGGCGCACATTGCAAGATACGCTCAAGGCATTGGGACTTCTGCTCAACTTCTACTGCATATGGTGAAAATATGACTATCACTAACGCCCCCACCCTGGATTCCCTAGACGGCAGGATCATCCTTGCCCTGGACAAGGATCCCGAAGCCAGCGCCCTGGCACTCTCCCGGACACTCGGCGTCGCACGTAACACCGTCCATGCCCGGCTGTCACGGCTGGAGCGCAGCGGCGCCCTCCGCTCCTTCAGCCGCAGGCTGGACCCTGCCGCCCTCGGCTACGACCTGATGGCCTTCCTCTCCTTGGCCATCAGCCAGACGCGGGCGGGCGCGGTGGAGAACGGGCTCGCGGCCATCCCCGAGGTGATTGAGGTGCACGCCACCACCGGGGACGCGGACCTGATGGCCAAGGTGGTGGCACGGAGCACGGCCGATCTGTACCGCATCACCAACCAGATCCTGGCCATCGACGGGATCCAGCGGACCAGCACCGCCATTTCCGTCGTCGAACTAATGCCGCCCCGGTACGACGGCCTCCTGAACCGGCTGTCCCAGCAGGACTCCCGCCCTGCGGATGAAACTACTGGTGACGCAGGCCACAAGTAGGCATATTTTCAATTACTCCTACTTCAGACTGCCAATAATCCCAGCCAGATCCGGTTCTATTGCTTATCCGCAAGCTGGCCCGCAGGATTCCTGCATGACTACTCTCACCGTCTCGGGCCGCGTGGCACAGGTTCTCAGCAGCTACCTCAGCGACGTCTTCGGCGTTATGGGCAACGGCAACGTCTACTTCCTGGACGCGGCCGAAAAGGTGGGGCTGCGCTTCTCCCCCGTCCGTCACGAGGGCGCCGCCATCGCCGCGGCCGACGCCTACTACCGGACCTCCGGACGGCTCGCGGCCGGCACCACCACCTACGGCCCCGGCTATACCAACGCGCTCACCGCCCTGGCCGAGGCGGTCCAGGCGCAGATCCCGGTTGTGCTGGTCACCGGGGACGCGCCGAGCAGCGGCGCCCGGCCGCAGGACGTGGACCAGGCGGCCATCGCCGCCGGCCTGGGCGCGGCCACCTTCACCGTCACCCGCGACTCCGCGGGCGCCATCACCCAGCAGGCGGTGGAGTACGCACTCACCAAGCGCACCGCCGTCGTGGTTGCCATCCCCTACGACCTCGCGTCACTCGAGGCTGGGGACGAGGAACTTCCGGCGCCTCTCGCGGCTCAGGTGACGGACGACGTCGACCGCGGCCTTGTGCAGGCAGCCCGCCTGCTCGCCGGGGCGAAGCGCCCGCTGATCCTCGCCGGCCGAGGTGCGCACCTCGCCGGAGCTGGCCCGGAGCTCCGGGAACTCGCCGACCGCCTCGGCGCCCTGACCGCCGGAACCGCGCTGGCGCTCAACCTCCTCAATGGCGAGGGGTATCTGGGCGTCGCGGGCGGTTTCGGCACGGACACCGCGGCCGGGCTTATGGGCGAGGCCGACGTGGTGCTGGTGGCCGGGGCGAGCCTGAGCCCGTTCACCATGCGGTTCGGGCACCTGCTCGGCCCGGACAGCACGGTGATCCAGATCGACAGCGCCCTGCAGCCGACGAACCCCCGGGTGGACCTGTTCGTCAGCGCGGACGCGAAGTCCGCCGCGGGACGTCTTCTGTCGTTGCTTGATGGCGCGGCTTCGGCTCAGGGTTGGCGGGCGGAAGCTTCTAAGCGCCTGGCCTCGGGACCGGGGCACCACCCGGGCTCGGACGAGACGCCGGATGGCCGGCTGGACCCGCGCTCCCTCGCCACGGCGCTCGACGCCGTGCTGCCGGAGCGCCGCACGGTGGTCCAGGACGGCGGGCACTTCGTGGGCTGGGC
The DNA here is from genome assembly GCF_057656635.1 of Arthrobacter sp. Soil_C_49. Taxonomy (NCBI): domain Bacteria; kingdom Bacillati; phylum Actinomycetota; class Actinomycetes; order Micrococcales; family Micrococcaceae; genus Arthrobacter; species Arthrobacter sp. Soil_C_49. Next base: position 48,276 of record NZ_JBDGJZ010000004.1, on the reverse strand, counting down.
GCCGATGTACTGGAACATTCCGCGGCCGCAGGACCTGGTGATGGTGGGGACCGCGTTCCAGGCCATCGGGCTGGGCCTTGCCAGCGCCGTGGGGGCGGCCCGCGCAGTGGAGGACGGCCGCACCCTGGTGCTGGCCTCCGGCGATGGCGGTTTCCTGATGGGCCTGGCCGACCTCGAATCGCTGATCGGTGCGGCGAAGAGCGCGATTGTGGTGATCTACAACGATGCCGCCTACGGAGCCGAAATCCACCAGTACGGCTCCCAGGGCTTGACCGAAAAGCCCATGCTGATCCCCGAGGTAGACTTCAGCGGCATTGGCCGTGCGTTGGGTGCCGAGTCGGCTGTGATCCGTTCGCTGGCGGACCTTTCGGCGCTTACGGACTGGATCGATGCCGGCGCCAAGGGCACCTTCGTGGCCGACTGCCGGATCACCTCAACCGTGCGGGCGCCGTGGCTCAGCGAGTGGATGAACGCCAAGCAGGCCGCGAAGGCAGCGGTGGCGGGGTAAGAGATCCGTCGGGGGCTCGCAATGGCCCAGACTTGTCGGAGGATCAATACCATCTCGAGTGCGCCCCGCCACCGATACTGGCTGACATCAGCCGCATGAGCTTGCCCTGGGAAATTCATCCTGCGCGGGCTGCCGCCGTCACGTTGGGCCGATAGGCATTTTGAGGGCGGCAGCACCTGGACCTTGGGGGCCACCAAGCTCAGACGATTAGGTAAGCCTTGGAGCCGGGATGTTTGCTCTAGTTTTCTGAGCGCAGTGAACGTGCGAGCGCGAACTCCAGGGTATTCAGAGCTCACCCTCGTACAGATCACGTCCGGCCTGCCACGCTGAAACCCTGCTGCGGCGCGGAGCCACAACATCAGGATCGCCCGGTCGGAAAAACGAAGGGCAGGAAATTCTCGCTGCTACACTCTGCTCATGATCGGGCTTCCCTTCGCGGGGAACGGGCTGGTGCACGCCGGCCTATTGGGGCTGGGAATCCTCGCAGCCCTGATGTTTTACGCCCATGAGAAGCGCCGGCGCGGCCTCTCGGATCCGCGGTTGTGGCCCATTGCCGGTTTCGCGATTGCCTTCGGAGCCATTGGTTCAAGGGTCCTCACCTGGGATGTCTCCCGACAGGTCTCCTTGGCGGACTGGTGGGGCAACGGCGACCGCAGCATCCTCGCCGGCCTGGTCGGGGCATGGTTCGGCGTCCATCTGGGCAAACGCCTGACGGGCTACCGCGAGTCCACCGGGGATCTGCTGGCCCCCGCGGTCGCCCTGGCGCTGGTCGTCGGGCGGGTAGGTTGTCTTCTCACAGAACTGCCCGGCACCCCGACCGGCGGAGCATGGGGGATATCGCTCACGCCGGAGCAGGCTGCGATGTTGGGTGGAGTCCCCGGTGTAGGGCTCCACCCTTCCTTTGCCTACGAAATCCTGTTCCATCTCGCCGCCTTCGCGGTGATGTGGCGGTTCCGGGACCGCCTGCCCCACGCCGGCGACCTCTTCATCTGCTACGTCACCTCTTACGCCTTGTTCCGGTTCGGCGTCGAATTTGTCCGTGGCAACGACGTGCTGTGGCTGGGGATGAGCCGTCCCCAATGGTTCCTTCTCGTGGTACTCCCGCTGCTGTTCTGGCGGACGCTGCAGGTCTTCGGGAGACCACTCCGTCCGAAAGCGGAAGGGGCTGTGGCATGAGGGAAGACCGCCTATCGCCCCAGGAGGAGGAACCCCCTGAACCAGCACTCGGCTCCCTAGGATACGGAGTCCTGGTTGGAACTACTGCCCTGTACGCCATATATGTCGGGATACCAATTGCTTTCGGCGGGCCGGCCTTCATGCCTTTCCTGACAGGTCCGTCCGCGTTCATTCCAATCGGCGTTTTCCTGGCGGTGGCAATTGTGCTGGCTGTCCGTCCCCACACGTCCCGGTGGGGTGCCGGGCTGCTGATTGGACTGGGGATCTTCACCCTGCTGGGCGGTGGGATCTGCGTCGGAGCCCTAGCCGCGCAAACGAGTGGACGGATATAAATCCCGGAAGGAGCAACAGCATGAGCGATGACAACCCAGAGCCACGGGACGAGGAACCGCCGTATAAGGGCGGGGGCGGGGGCGGCTTCTTCATGCTGCTTGGAGTCGTGGTGGGCGCCATTGCCCTTTATGCCCTCTACTTCGGGACAACAGCCGGTATCGCCCCGGATGAAGGGTACAAGACGCCACTCGCCGGGCCTGCAGTCTTTATCCCCATCGGCGTGTATCTTGCGATAGCTGGTGCATTGGCTGTCTGGCCGCGCACTTCCCGGTTGGGCGCGGGGCTGCTCATTGGCTTGGGGATCTTCACCCTGATGGGCGGCGGGGTCTGCGTCATTTCCCTCTCCCAGATGAGCCGTCAGATATGAACGCGTCCTCGATCAATTCCCGGCGGGCGCTGCCAGGCCCCGGCCAGCCGCTGCGCGGAGACCGGATCCACCGGTACGTCACGGCTTTCTGTCCCCGCTGCCATGAGACAGACCCGCCGCTCGCGCAGGTGCGCCGTCTCTCCGGCGTACTGCTGATCCGCGATGACCGTGTCTGGCTCGAACGCGGCTGCCCGGATCACGGCCTCGTCCGCACCCTGTACGACGAGTCACCGGAAATCCTGCGCTATCTGGAGAAGTGGCAGGCGCCCACCAAGCAACACATCCCGGACCAGGCCGGCAACTACCGCCAGATACCGGAGGCCTACGCTTACGGACTGCCCGCCATGCAGACGCAGCACACATGCCTCCTGCTGCAGGACGTCATCGAGCACTGCAATCTCCGTTGCCCCACCTGCTTCACCGCGTCCGGCCCGCAGCTGCAGGGCGTGGCACCGCTCAGCGAGGTCCTCGCGAATATTGATACCCGTCTTACCCGCGAAAACGGGCGGCTGGATGTGCTGATGCTCTCCGGCGGCGAGCCCACGCTTTATCCCCACCTGCCCGAACTCCTGGATGAGCTCGTCGCCCGGCCGATTGTCAGGATCATGGTGAACAGCAACGGGATGCTCATAGCCACCGATGACGAACTCCTCGCACTGCTGGAACGGCACCGGGACCGGGTGGAGGTGTACCTGCAATACGACGGCCCGTCCAAAGAAGCCTCCATCCACCACCGGGGCGGCGACCTCACCCGCTTCAAGGACATGGCCATCGCCCGCCTGTCCGAGGCAGGCGTATTCACCACCCTGACCATGACGGCGGCGCTCGGTGTCAACGACGGTGAGGTCGGCGCCGTCGTTATGAGGGCCCTGGAAACCCCGTTTGTTGGCGGGGTGGCGCTTCAGCCGGTGTTCGGTTCGGGACGCGGCCACGGCATCGACCCCATCAACAGGCTCACCCACACCGGCGTGCTGGAACGGCTCGCGGAGCAGACCGGAGGGGTGGTCTCCTGGCACGACCTGACAGCACTCCCCTGCTCGCATCCGCACTGCGCATCCGTGGGCTACATGCTAAAGGACGACTCGGGGGTCTGGCGTTCGCTGACAGCCCTCATCGGGCACGACCAACTGCTCGCCTGGCTGGAACTCAATCCCGACAGCATCGCCAACCGCATCGCCGACAGCGCGATACCGGTTGAGCTGCGTGACCTCATGAAGACCTCCCTGCTGGACCTGCTCAGTGAACAGTCCTCGCTGTCCCACCCGCGGACCACGGACCTTTGGAAGAACATCTGCACCCAGTGCGACCTCGGCATCGGCACACTCACCACACTCGCAGCCGGCAAGCTTCCGGGCCAGCAACAGCGGCTCCGCCGGCTCCTCGCTGAACGGATCACGCGGATTATGGTCAAGCCGTTCATGGACATCTCCACCATGATCGAGGAACGGCTCACCCAATGCTGCGTCCACGTGGGCACAAAGAGCGACGCCGGTGATCACCAGTGTGCTCCCTTCTGCGCCGTCCAGGCCTGGCCAGCCCTTGCCAGGCAACGCATGAGCACGGCGACGGGCCGCGGCCTCCTCCCGGTCCGCCAGGTCTGAACCGGCGATGAGGAGGAAATGATGGGCTCCGCTTCTGATGATGCCCGGCGGATCGCAGCCGGGCCATCGCCGTCAGAACTCGTACGCTCGAAGCACACGGCCCGGCACGGACACCGGCCTGACCCTGCAACGGATCCGCAGGCACCGCCCTTCGACCCGCTGCGGCTCTGCATTTTCGCGACCATTGCCCTGCTGGGCTGGGCAGCCGGTCCCGTGACCCTGGCCGTGTTCGCCGCCGTCGGATTCGCAGGTTATTGGAAGGCACGACGGCGGGGCCTGACGAGGTCGAACTGCTTGCTCCGCGATACCAGGCTGGTTCTGGCCTACCTGGGCATCCTGTTTGCGGCCGGGTTGTTGGGGATCTACTCGCTGGCCGCCACACTGTTCGGCTTTTAGCCCCTGCCCCAGGACCTGAGCGGCTGCGCAACGTCGGGGACGCCGTGTACCCGACGGCTATGCCTGACCGTGTCCAGCACAGCTGAACGGCAGGCACGACTGTTGTGGGTAACAGATCGAGGGCGTGCGACGCGTGGGCGAAGGATGCATCCCTCGACCTTCAGTTCAGGCCGCCCCCTGTACCGCTTGGCATCGATCACCCAGATACCGCCGCAAGTGATGGCGATGTGATCGATGTTGGCCTTCGAGCCGGGACGGCCGCACCCTGGTGCTGGCTTCCGGCGACGGCGGTTTCCTGATGGGCCTGGCCGACCTCGAATCGCTCATTGGTGCGGCGCGCAGCGCGATCGTGGTGATCTACAGCGATGCCGCGAACGGAGGCGAGATCCACCAGTACGGTTCCCAGGGCTTGACCGAAAAGCCCATGCTGATCCCCGAGGTGGACTTCAGCGGCATCGCCCGGGCGTTGGGCGCCGAGTCGGCTGTGATCCGTTCCCTGGCGGACCTTTCGGCGCTCACGGACTGGATCGACGCAGGCGCTAAGGGCACCTTCGTGGCCGACTGCCGGATCACCTCAAGCGTGCGGGCGCCGCGGCTAAGCGAGTGGATAGACGCCAAGCAGGCGGCGAAGGCGGCGGTCGTATCCAGCTGACGCCGGGGTAGGCCCCACTGGGATGAGTATAAGAGAATGGCACAGAGCCTTCAGGAGCACAGGGGCAGGGCCGATCAAATCCATAAATGCAATTGAACTATCCCTTATTCGTCTAGGAACAGGCCCCTGCATTGACCGTCTCCTACCATTCAGGCTTGATACCCCCTTTTTACCCGACACCGTGAGATTAGGTAGTCTCCGCTCCTGTAGCCGCAAATATAATTGGCACACCGGCCCAGACCGGACAATTTAGGCGGATACAGAAGGCCGCGGTCAGGGACTCGTCCCGAATATGCTGGTCCCGTGAGCGTGTCAAAGGAAGCCCGTGTAGCACGGTTTTTGCGAACAGCACGGCTCAGCTTTTTCAAAAGGTTGGCCCCGACCATATTGGGCATGGGCAAGCCGCATCGTCACTGATGCAGTGCGATCATCCAGCAATTCTTATTCTTAACTGGAATGTGATACCGGAGTCAATGAGAAGTTGGCTTCTATCGATGATCTGCACCTGACACTCCGCTTCGCCAAATAGAGCAAAGAGGCTTGAAAATGAAAAATTGGCTAATCGCTACAGCTCTAGCCGGAAGTATCACGCTCTTGGCCGCTCCAGCCGTAGCCGCTCCGCCTGACACTGCGCCGTCGGGGCCCCCCGACAGCACCATATTCACTCAGCCGCTCTCAGGATGCAGCTTCGATGTAGAGGCGACGATATCGGGTAAGACCAAGGAAATCATCCTGCCCAGCGGCGGGTCCATCGTTACTGCCCCCAAGCAGACAGCCACCGTAACGAACCTGAAGACCGGGAAATCGGTCAATTATGTCGTTACCGGAGTCTTCTTTATCACAACAGACGAAGATGACAACATCACTTTCAAGGCCAGAGGCAGGAATCTCCTCACCCGTAGCAACGGAATTTTCCTGACCTCGGGCAATTTCTCATTCACTTTCCTTGCTAAGGAGAACGTGTTTATTGAATTTGATACTGAGGGTTTGGGCAACGTCATTGACGTCTGCGCTGCACTGAAGTAGCGCAGATACCAGATGTAAGGGCGGCAGGGCTGCTAAAAGTGGTTCTGCCGCCAGGCGGCACCTCGCCTTTTAGAGATCTAGCTGCGCGGCTCATATATTCTGGCCGGGAAGCACTCGTCGGACTCCTTATAGCAGCCGCACACGGCCAGACTACCGAAGTGACTAATGGCGGGCAGCGGCAGGATGTGCGATGATCCAGCGCCCGCTCAGGAAGCCCCTATACTCGTGGGCCGCACCGTCGCTGCGTGCTTCTCCCCGGCACGAGCGTGGGGACTGTGAAGCGGGCCTGGGCCGGCCGGAGGTCGGGGCGGTGCAGCATGACGGACTGCATGGCCCAGTACTTGCCCATCTTGTCGCCCCTGCGGAACGCTGCGGAAATGGTTGCCGCTGCCTCCGCGTGTGACTACGCGGCGCTATCCAGCCAGAGCGTCGACCACGATGGCACTCAGCGCTGGGGCCGAGGACGCCTTGCGGAATAGATTCCGCGCAACCCCGGCACGCGGGTTCAGGCGGCTTCGGCACCCACCCAAGCGGCGCCGTCGTACATTCCCGCGTCACATTACTTTCGGTTTCCCGGGCTATCCCTTGTGCTCCGCCCGCGCCATCGCAAGGCCGCTCTCGAACGGCAGGGAGTCAAGGTCCAGCAGCGGGTTGTCGTCCTGCGTTTCCATCAGCTTCCGGGCTGCTTCCTCCCAGTCCACGCTGGGCATGGACCCGGATGAACGCCAAGCAGGCGGCGAAGGCTGCGGTGGCGCGGTAAGCAAGGTTGGCCGGTTTTCAGACCGGAACGGCGCCCTCGATCCGGACGTTGACGGGGTATGAGAAAACGCGCTGTCATCCCGGCCCTGCTGCTCGTGGCTGTCATCGCGGTTAGCGTTGGGCTTTACCTGTTCCAGCCCTGGCGCATTTTCACCAGCTCAACGGTGATCGAGGATCTTCCGGTTGCTGCCACGCCAGCCGGCGAGCCTGCGGTCGAACCTTCGAACGAGCCGACGGAGCCCTCGGGACCCTCGGCAGCGCCGTCCGCCGTCGCGCCCGTCACCGCTCCGCGTGAGCTGGCAACAGGCCAACTCATCAGCCATGAACATGCCAGCTCGGGAACCGTGAAGATCCTGGAACTCCCGGACGGGAGCCGGATCCTCAGGCTCGAAGGCCTTGATACATCCGACGGGCCCGACCTCCACGTATGGCTCACCGACGCCCCGGTGATCGAGGGAGTCGCCGGCTGGTACGTCTTCGATGACGGGGCTTACCTCGACCTGGGCGGTCTCAAAGCCAACAAGGGCGACCAGAACTACGAGATCCCGGCCGCCGCGGAGCTTGGCGACTACAGCTCCGTCAGCATCTGGTGCGCGCGTTTCGCGGTGTCCTTCGCCGCCGCCGAGCTGAACACGTAAGCCAACACCCTCCGGGCATACCCTGAAACCGGTCAACATTTTCGACAAACCCCGGAAAGGCATGCGCACATGCGGATACTCGTCGTCGGAGCCGGAGCAACAGGCGGGGCGTTCGGTACGCTCCTGCAGGAAGCGGGACGGGATGTCACGTACCTGGTGCGGCCGCGCAAGCAGGAGGCCCTCCGCCGCGACGGGCTGCGCTTCGTCTCGCCCACCGCTGACCGGACGCACCAGGTGAAAACCATCACCGCCCCGGACGCTTCAGCGGCCTTCGATCTGATCCTCGTCACGGTCAAAGCCACAGCGTTCGAGGGCGTACTCGGCGAGATCGGCGCTTTCGTCGGGCCTGGGACCAGCATCATTCCCATCCTCAACGGCATGGCCCACCTGGACCGGCTGGAGCAGCAGCACCCGGGGCAGGTGCTCGGCGGCCTGGCGCGGATTGTCGCCACCCTCGACGGCGATGTAGTCCGCCAGCAGGTGCCCCTCACTTCGCTCATGATTGGCGGGCTGAACGGAGACCCTGTCCCGCCGGAGGTTTCCGAAGCTCTGAACGTGCCCGCCGTCGACTTCTCGGTAGTGGACGACGTAAGGGGCGCGCTGTGGGACAAATGGGCCTTCATCGCAGCCGCGGGAATAGTGAATTGCCTGTTCCGGGCGCCGGTGGGACGGATCCTCGAGGCCGGCGGGCAGTCCAGGATCCTGGAGGCCATCAGTGAAACCGAAGCGGTGGCGGCAGCGGCTGGACATCCCGTTTCCGGTGCCGCTCATGCACAGGCCGTCGGCATACTCACCGAGCCGGGCTCTGCATTCACTTCTTCCCTCTACCGGGACCTCAGCGCAGGACTGCCGTCCGAAGCTGAACACATACTCGGCGACCTCGCACGCAGGGCCCGGGAGCTCAACGTTCCCACCCCGCTGCTGGACCTCACCCTCATCCAGATCCGGGGTGGTCTCCCGCGCTGACTGCCGCGCTCCGAATAGCTTCTGCGTAGGCGGCGGTGATCGCGACTGTCCACATAGGCGTCACCGCGGCTGAACCAGGGTTTCGGCGGGCGGGTGCAGCCGGAGGCCCCGGCAGCCCGGACCTATTCCAAGCCGCATGCCGGCGCCTCTCCGAGCACGCAAAAGGAGGCCGACGACGACACTGAGTGTGTCGCCGTCGGCCTCCTTTTATGCCGGTGCGGTGGAGCTATCCCCGCAGAGCGGTGGAAGCTTAGGCCGCCGCGGGAAGCGTTACGTAGCTGCCCTCGATGGCGCTGGCGGCAACAACAGGCATGCCGTCCACTGTGACATAGCTGCCACGGGTGACGGGCGCCAGGTTTGCGGCACCGGCGACGGTGACATAGCTGCCCTCGACGCCGGCGGTGACGCGGCCGCCCGGGAGAGTCACATAGCTGCCCCCGCGCACCGCGGTGTCAGCGAAGGTGGTAGCGGCTTTAAGGGTGGTTCCGGCGGTGGATGGACGTTCGTTAAGTACAGTCATGGGTTCTCCGTGAAGTCTGGGAAATGGGGGCCGTAAAGGTTCTTGTGCCGCTCAAGCAGGAGGGCGGATGCGCGTTGTGCCGCGTGCCCCGCTGGCCCGGGTATCTTCACCGGTGCGGTACTCAAGGGCTACGGTGGCCTGTACCCCAGTCTACCGGCTTATATTGAACAGCTCATAATAACGTGGGAAGACTCACGTGCACTCAAGGCGAGTGCTCACGTACGAGCTTGCGGACATGCGTCCGCATCTGGTCCTTTAGGCTTGGGCTATGAATAACACCAGAAGAGCAACGCTCATTTGGTCGCTGGGGGCAGTTATTTTCTCTCTCATCGGCGTATACATCGCACTGAACTCCAACGGAGCCTGGTACTCCATCGTGTCGGCCATCGTCCTTCTTCTTGCCGGCGCCGCCTTCGCTGCCCGCGCGGTTCTAACCCTGCGCGCATCGGACACGTAACCCCATCCTGACTGCCTGCCCACGCTGCGGGTTCCTGGTCGTCCGTCCCTGCGTTACATCACCTTCGGCTTCCCGGGCCGCCCCTTGTGCTCCGCCCGCGCGGTCTCAAAGCTGCCTTCGAACGGCAGCGAGTCCAGGTCCAGCAGCGGGTTGGTGTCCTGCGTCTCCACCAGCTTCCGGGCCGCTTCCTCCGACTCCACGCTGGGCATGGACCCGGGCAGGTGCCGCCCGGCCGATTCGGGCAGGAACCGGATGGCCACGGCCGCAATCACGGCCACCGCCATCAGGTAGTACGCAATCGCCATGTCGTCGCCGGTCACCTCGATCAGGGCCGCGATGATGAACGGAGCCGTCCCGCCGAAGATCGCCACGGCCAGGTTGTAGGCGATGCCCATGGCGGAATAGCGGTGCTCGGTGGGAAACAGCGCGGGCAACGCGGACGCAAGGTTCGGCACCGAAAACGCCACCGGGAATGCGATCAGGGCCAGGCCCAGCAACGTCATCGGAAGGTTGCCCACCGCTATCGCCAGGAACGCAGGGACCGCGAACACCACCGTGCTGAACGCCCCGATCCACAGCACGGGGCGGCGGCCGATCCGGTCGGAGAGAAGCCCGGTGAACGGGATGCACAACGCCATGGCCACCAGGACCGGGAGGGTCAGCAGCGTCCCCTGGACCTCGTCGTACCCCTTGTTGCTGGTCAGGTACGTGGGCATGTAGGACGTCAGGGCGTAGGCCACCGTATTGGCGGCCGCCGCCAGGATCATCGCCAGCACGAGGGGCCGCCAGTGCGCCTTCACAATGCCCACCGGGCCCACGGGGCGGAGCTCTTCGGCGCCGGGACGCTTGGCCGCCACAGCTTCAGCCTCCTGCGTGGCCTTGAAAGCGGACGACTCCTCGATCTTCATCCGGAAGTAGACGGCAACGATACCCAGCGGACCGGCCACCAGGAACGGAATCCGCCAGCCCCACTCCCCCATCTGCTCCTGTCCCAGGGTCAGCTGAAGGGCGGACACCACCGCCCCGCCCGCGGCAAAACCCAGGTAGCTGCCCATGTCCAGGAAGCTGACGTAGAAGCCGCGGCGCCGGTCCGGGGCATGCTCGCACACAAAGGTGGTGGCTCCCGAGTACTCGCCGCCGGTGGAAAAGCCCTGCACCAGCTTGGTGGCCACCAGCAGCACCGCCGCCCAAATACCCAGGACGTCGTACCCCGGGAGCAGGCCGACGGCGAACGTTGCGGCTGCCATCAGCATCAGCGTCATGGCCAGGACCTTCTGGCGGCCGATCTTGTCCCCCAACCAGCCAAAGAAGATCCCGCCCAGGGGCCGGGCGATGAACGTGGCAGCGAACGTCCCCAGCAGGAACAGGTTCTGCACCGCCTTGTCCGCCTCGGGCAGGAACACCGGCCCCATGGTGGTGATCAGGTAGCCGAACACACCGACGTCGTACCACTCCATCGTGTTGCCCACGATGGTGCCGCCGAGCGCCTTCCGCAGTGTCCGCTGGTTCACCACGTTGACGTCGGATACCTTCAGCCGCCGCTGTTGTCCGCTGCGCTCTGTCATGTTCCGCTCACCGCCGCTTCAGTCTTCAGGCTCGGCAGACCGCCGTCGTACATCACAACGGCGGCCGCCCGCCATGGTGCCACGCTCCCCTACCTCGGGCCTTATTGTCCCGGGGCCCGGTAAGTCGGCGTCTTCTTGGCAGCTTCATCCAGGTCCTCGACAGTGAGGAGCGGCTTCAGGCGGACGTTGACGTTACCCGTGGAATTGATCAGCAGCGACAAGGCTGCGGCGCTTGCATCGTCCGGCACCTCAAAGACACCCAGGACGTCGTAGTACCCAAAGGCGTAGTAGAAACTCTCCAACGTTCCGCCCACCGACTTGAGGGCCTCCGTCAGGGCGTCACGCCGCTTGGTGCCGCCTTCCTGCATCAGTCCCTGGATGCCTTTGCCCACGTACGTCGCTTCAAACAGATACTTCGGCATGACCTTTCCCTTTCCTGTTTTTCTTCCCACCCGCGCCATGGCGGACGTCTACGGCCCTTTCCTTAGCTGCGCCGGTTACGAGTCCCGGGTGAAGGTTCCCAGCCCGGTCCTGTCATAGAAATCAAGGATGACGCTGGACGAGCCACCGTTCCCTGGTGCAGCAAAGATCGCGCCGGCGAGGCCATTGGCGTTCTCGCCGGTGGTCTCGAAGCTGAAGGTATCGCCATCGAAGTGGGTGAGCGGGAACGTGGTGGGTTTGTCGGCCGGCCCCATGCGCATGGCCAGCTTCCCGTCCTGCTCGAAGACAACCAGCGGGCCGTAGTACGGGTTGTCATAGGTGCCCGTGTACGCACTGTTCGGGCTGGCAGGGGCGGGGCTGGCCGGAACGTTGGTGTAGTCCACCTCGGGTTTATCGGCCTCATCCTGCTGCTTGAAAATGGCGGCCGTGAAAGCCAGCCAGTCCACGGTGGGTGATCCGTGCTGGGCTGTGTCCATAAAGTCCGCGTTGATTGCTTCAGGAATTCCCTGCGGGCGGCCGTTGGTCAGGGCAACGATCGCCAGTTGTTCACCGGGAAGCATGGAAACGGCAGTTGCGGCGCCGAGGTTGAACGCCCCAGAATGGCCCAGCGAGACACGGCCCTGGTCGTCGTAGGAGACGTTCCAGCCCAGCCCGTAAAAGCCAGAGCGGGCAGCGGGGGCCGACGCCGGCCGGGAGACTATGTGGGGAACATGGGTTGTTTGCAGGGCAGCGGGGTCAATGACCGGCTTCCCCTCGTAGCTGCCGTTCCCGAGCTGGAGCCGGAGCCATTGCGCGAGGTCGCGAACTGTGGAACTGGCTCCTCCGGCCGGGGCTTCGGCATCGGGGTCGCGGCGGTATTTCGCCGCCCACTCCTTGTTCCCGACCGGCACATGCAGGACAGCCTTGTCTGCGGCCTTCTCGTAGTCGGCGAGGCGGTAACTGGATGATGACATGCCCAGTTTGCGGAACAGGAGCTCGTCCGCCAGGTCCTCCCACTCCATGTTCATCGCATCGGCCGCTGCCTGCCCGGCCTCGGTGAAGCCGAAGTTGCTGTAGTTGTAGCTGGCCCGGAAGGTGTCCAGGGGTTGCTGGTTGAGGTGGGACAGGATGTAGTCGCGGTCGAAGCCGAGATCCTCCAGCAGGTCACCCGAAGCGGTTCGAAGCCCGGTGCGGTGGGACAACAGGTCAGCGAAGGTCGCGTTCCGGGTGACGTAGTCATCGTTGAGCGCGAAGTTGCTGTTGTATTCGATGACCGGATCGGTCCACTTTATGACCTGTTGTCCCACCACCCCTGCCACCACAGTGGACGCCAGCGGCTTGGACACCGAAGCCACCTGGAACACCGTGTCCGGAGTGATCTTCCCGGCCTTGCCGACCTCCCGGACTCCGAAACCCTTGGAGTACAGCACCTCGTCCCGGTACACCACGGCGACGGCCATCCCCGGCAGTCCGGTACTGGCCATGGCGTCCTGGACGAATCCGTCCAGCCTTGCAAGGGCACGATCGACCTTCGCCCGGTCCAGCAGCGGTGGAACCTGCCCCGGTGGGGCAGGAAGCAGAGACGCCGGCGCTGATGCGGCGACAGCCTGTGCCGCGGTGCCGCTGCAAGCGGTCAGGAACGGTAAACCGGCGGCTCCAATCCCTGCGGTCTTCAGCAGCGTGCGTCGGTCCGGGAGAACGGGAGCATTGTCCATAACGAATCCTTGACCCTCAGGCGGTGAGCACTGTGAAGAGGCCCCAGCCGTCCCGAGCCTTAATAGTGGACCCGGCGCCCGCACCCGTGCAATGGGTTAATGGCGGACCACGTCTCCCACCTGAGCACCCGCAGGGAGGGTGGCTACCCGGCAGCGACCGTTGGCCCATCGCTTACCGGAAGCAAGTGCAGCAGGTCAGTGCTCAGCTTCCGCGGCGGCCTTCTTGGCGCTCTTCTCTGCGTCCTTCTCGGCGCGCAGGGCCTCCGTTTCGTGCTGCTCCTCGGCCTTTTCCTGGTGGATGACCTTTGCGAAGAGCTTCTCCATCTCCTTGGCCACGCCGGCCGCCGACGCGGGGTTTTGGCCTGTCACCAGCCGGTCGTCAACCACCACCATCTCCTCGAAAACATCAGCGGAGACGTGGGTGGCGCCCTGTTCCTCAAGCCGGTCCGCGAGGAAGAACGGGATGACCTTGTCCTTCCCTGCGGCAACCTCTTCGTCGTTGGTGAAGGCAGCCACCTTCCGGCCCTCGACGAGGCGGAGCCCGTTCTCCAGTTCCACGTTCAGCAGGCCGGCCGGTCCGTGGCAGACCGCGCCTACCAGGCCGCCGGCGTTGTAGACCCTGGCCACCAGATTCTGCAAGCCTTCGCTGTCCGGGAAGTCCCACATGGTGCCGTGGCCGCCCACCAGGTAGACGGCGTCGTACTGGGCCGGATCAACCACGTCCACGCGGGCGGTGTTGTAGAGGCCGGCGCGGGTGGTTTCATCCTCCGTGAAGGCCACCTGGATGGGATCCTTCGAGTCCACCTCATCGCGCGGGGGCTGGCCGCCCTGGATGGACGCAAAGTCAACGAAATGCCCGGAGTCCTTGAACACTTTCCAGGGATGTGCAGCCTCGGCCACGTTGTAGCCGGTCTTCTCTCCTGTATCGCCGAGCTCGGAAACGCTGGTCAGTACCATGAGGATTTTCTTCATGAAGTGCTCCTTTTCGTCCTCTTCCACCCTACGCCCCAGCCTGGTTCAGGCTTCGTGAACCCCCGACGCCGGCCGCGGACCATAGTGCCCGGCGAGCCTCGCCAGCCCCTCGTCAATCGAGACGGCGGGGGTCCAGTCGAGGAGTTCCCGGGTCTCGCGCTGGTCGAACCAGTGCGCAGTGGAAAGTTGTTCGGCGAGGAACCGGGTCATCGGCGGCTCCTCGTCCCGCCCCGCCCACGTCCACAGCTTCTCCACCACGGCCCCCGCCGCCCGTGCCACCGCACCAGGCACGGACCACGACGGCGGGCGGACGCCTCCCGCGGCACAGATGCCTGCCAGCAGCTCACCCACCGGGCGGGGCTCGCCGTTGCTCACCACCAGCGCCCTGCCATGGATGTGGTCCATCCGGTGCAGCGCGGCGACGATGGCCGCGGCGGCATTGTCCACATACGTGGTGTCGATCAAGGCCGCGCCGGCGTCGAGCAGCGGCAGGCGTCCCTGGCTGGCGCGGGCCAGGACCCGTTCCACGAGTTGGGTGTCGCCCGGGCCCCAGACGATGTGCGGGCGCACCGCCGCCACCCGGAAGTCCGGGGCATTGGCTGCGAGCGCCAGCAATTCGGCCTCGGCTTTCGTGCGGGAGTAGTCTCCGTGCGCATGTTCCGGGTCAGCCGGCTCTGCGCCCAGCCCGGCAATGGCGGCGCCGGAATTGGCCACCGACGGGGAGGACACAAACACCACGTCCCGTACCCCGGCCTCCCGGGCGCAGCGGAGCAGGCGGCGGGTCCCTTCGACGTTCACCTCATCAAACTCCGCGGCCCGCCCCGTGAAAGACACTTTCGCGGCCAGGTGGATGATGCCTTCGACGCCTGCCACTGCCCCCCGCAATGCCTCGCCGTCCGTGACGGATCCGCAGAAGTCCGTGGCGCCGTCGACCCCTGACGGACGGCGCTGGAACGTCGCCACCTCGTGGCCCTGGCGCACCAGCAGCCGGGCCACTTCTCCCCCGAGCAGCCCGCTGGCCCCGGTGACCAGGACCCTCACGGCTTGCCCGGCCGGCCGCCGGCGAGCACCCGTGAAGCCCAGCGGGACAGGCGGGTCCGGTCGATCTTGGCGTTGTGCCGGATGTCGGTGGGCTGGGCGGGGACCACGAGCACCGCGGACACTTCAACGCCTGCCTCCAGTGCTGCTGTGCGTACCCTCCCTGCCAGTCCGGTCCCCGCAGGGCCAGCCTTCCGGGCGGGCGGGACGGTCTCGACGACGGCGGCCACGGCCTGCGTGCCGGCCGGTCCGACGCCGGTGATCGCCGCCAGCCGGACATCGTCCAGGCGTTCAATGGCCTGCTCGGCACCCACGGGCGTCACCACGCCATCGGGCGCCTTAACCACATGGGCAAGGCGGCCTTCCACCCACAGCCTGCCGGCGGCGTCGAAGTGGCCCACATCGCCCGTGCGGTGCCAGCCGGGCAGGCTGGCGCTCTCCCGCTGGATCAGCCAGAGCCTGTCGTAGGCTTCCTTGACGTGCGGGGCGCTGACCAGGATCTCGCCGGTCACGCCGGGGTCCGTCACGGCTTGGGACCCGGGCGCCGTTCCGTCCGCCGCCAACGGAACCACGGCCACCCGAGCACCGTGCACCGGCCACCCCACGCACACACCGTTGCCAGCTCCAGGCACAGTGCCGGCGGCAGCATCGGCGTCGGCCGCCTGGATTTGTTCAAGGCTGGTGTCGGTGACGGGCAGCGCCTCAGTCATCCCGTACGGGGTGTGCAGCGAGGCATGGGGCAGCAGCCGCTGGACCTCGGCCAGGAGCGGTTCCGGGACAGGGGCCCCGGCGGAGAGCAGCAGCCCGATACCGTCCAACGCCTTATGCCCGGCGGCGCTCACGCCGTCCCGGGTGGCGAGGACATTGCGCAGCGCGGCCGGCGAGGCGAAGACCACTGTGGCGTCGATGGCAGCGGCGGCGTCGGCGAGCGCACTGGCGGTCAGGGTGCGGGGCGCAGTGACGTCCATCGCCGGTGTGACCGATACCGTCCCGAGCGCGGGCCCCAGAAGGGCGAACGGGGCGAAGCCGGCCACCAGCCGGGCGCCGGGCCGGATCCCGAAGGTTTCGGCCACCGTGTCCCGCATCGCGGCCAGTTGCCGGTGCGTGTAGAGGACGCCTTTGGCGGGGCCGGTGGAGCCGGACGTGAACAGCACGGCGGCCGGGGCATCCGGATCCACCATGTCTGTGGGATGCCCCGATCCGCGGCCGGCCCCGGAACGGGCCAGCACCTCGAGGGACGTTTCGGCTCCCAACAGCCGACGGCGGGCGGCCGGGAGGCCATGCACGCTGATCCGTCGCCCCGGCCAGCCGAGCACCGAGGCAGCCGCGAGCGCTTTGTCGATGCCGATGATGAAGTCAGGGGTGGCGCCTTTGACGGCGCGGCTCAAGCCCCTGGTTCCCAGTCCGGCGTCGGCCACCACCACCACGGCGCCCAGCCGCAGGCAGGCGTAAAGGGCTACGGTCAGGTCCACCCCGGGCGGAACCATCAAGCTCACCCGGCTGCCCCTCTCCACCCCCGTTTCCTGCAACCCTGCGGCGAGGTCAAGGATGCGCCGGTCCAGCTGCCGCCAGCTGAGCGAGCGGGAGGCGGTGCCGTCCGGGGCCATTTCGACGACGGCTGTATCCCCTCCGGCAGGTCCTGCTGCGTGCTGCCCGAGCAGGTCCCACAAAGGCCGGAATTCCGCTGGAGCGGGCGGGGCAGAGTCCTGTTCTTCGGCAGCTGTTGCTGCGGCGTTACCCGATCCGCTTTCGCTGACGTTCCCGGCGAGCCATTGGAAGATCGGGGCAGCAATGTTCCGGTCTTCCGCCACCAGATGGCCGGCGCCTTCGAAGCGGTGCACCTCGGAATGCGGCAGCCGGTTGATGAGGTCTTTGAGGTACCGGTCCGAAAAGATGGGATCCCTCGGGCCCCAGAGCATCAGCGCCGGGACCTTCAAGCCGTGCAGCCCCTCAGCCACGCCGGTGAGCGCCGGGAAGCTCGGGTGGGAGGCATCCACCGGAATGTCCGCGACAAAGTTCCCTACCCCTGCCCGGCGGTCGGCCCCCCGGTACGGCGCCATGTAGGCGCCGCGGATACCGGCGGGAAGCGGCGGGTGCGCCAGCGAGTGCGTCACCCGCAGGAAAGCGTCCGACGTCGTGGTTCCCCACTTGTGCACGGCGGGGTGCAGGGCAAGCCGCAGTGCCGGCGGGATGTCCGACCCGGAGGGCTGGTGGACGGCGGTGTTCGTCAGGACCACCCCGGCCAGCTGCTGCGGATGCGCGAGGGCCCAGCCCAGGCTGATCACGCCGCCCCAGTCGTGGCCCACGGTGACCACCGGCCCGTCCAGGCCGAGGGCGTCCGTGAGGTCACCGAGGTCGTTGATCCGGTCCGCCAGCCGCCGGAAGGTCCCGGTCCGCTCCGAGTAGCCCATGTCCAGCTGGTCCACGGCGACCACGCGCCACGGGTGCGCCGGATCGGAGCCGGCAGCCAGCAGCGTCCGCCACAGGTAGGACCACGTGGGGTTGCCGTGCACGCACAACAGGGTGCCCACGGGAGTCAGTCCGAGGCGGGAGAACTGCGGGCCGTTGTCCAGGAGATGCCAGCGGCGCGTTGTACCCGGGGCATCGGCGGCGGAAGTGGACGCCACAGAGACCTCGCGCGGCCATTCCGGGTCCACGCCGGGCCAGGCGGCGGCTACCAAACGATTTCCATCATGGCGGTGTTCAGGCCGGATCCGACGCCCATGCAAAGGACCCGGTCCCCCGCTTCCAAGGACTGCGCCTCAGCCGCGAGGGTCATGGGGAGAGATGCCGGTCCCACGTTGCCCCAGTGCGGGAACGTGATGGGCACCTTGGCCGGGTCCAGGTCAATGGCGTCAATGATGGCCTGCGTGTAGGCGTTGCTCACCTGGTGGGTGACGTACCGGTCCATGGTGCTCCAGTCCCACTCCGGCCGCGCCTCATGCCAGGCGTCGACGACGAGCTGCAGGCCGCCGTCGAGCAGGCCCTTGGTGTCGGTGTTCATGCCGTCAATGCCGCCCACGCACAACTCGTGGTGTTCGGTGCCGGCGCGCATCACACCGCCCACGATCCGGTGCGCACTGGGGTTCTCGTCTGCCGGGCCCAGGACGGCGGCAGCAGCCCCGGAGCCCAAGGTGAGCGTGGCGAATTCGCGGTTGAAGTCCTCGCGGGTGGTCTCAGGCCGCTGGAGACGGGCCAGCGTGGCCTCCTGCGTGGCCTGGGCATCCTCGGCGTTGACGATCACCGCGTACTTGATCTGGCCGGAGTCGATCATGCTGGCCGCCAGGGTCAGGCCGTTCACGAACCCCAGGCAGGCGTTGGCCAGGTCGAAGTTCATGGCCGACGACGGCAGGCCGAGTCCGTGATGGATCTTCACCGCGACGGACGGCTCCAGGTTGCGTCGCGTGACGGAGGTGTTGATCAGCAGGCCCACGTCCGACGCTTCGACGCCGGCTTCCGCCAGCGCCTTCGCGCCCGCTTCCGCGGCAGCATCATCAAACGAGGTACCGGCCGCCCACCAGCGGCGGTGCGTGACGCCGGCAACGCGCTCCAGCAGCCGGGGCGGGAACTTCAGCCGCTGCAGGGTGGAAGCCAACCGGCGGTCAAAATCCGTAGAGCTCACGATCCTCGGAGCTTCGACACTGCTCACCGAGAGCAGCGCGGTGTTGCTGTGCCGGAAGGTTGCATTCCCTGCCAATTCAAGCCCCTGTTCGTCCGTCCTGCGTGCATGCGGCAATGTACCCATCAGGGCAAACGCAGAGCTTAATAATGCCCGTCCGTGCCCGGCATCCGCGAAATGCCGATGGTAAGCATGCTTAGGAAAGGATACAGCGGGATCCAGGGACTGCCCCTACGAAACAGGCTTAGGTAGTACTCCTCAGGGCTGGCCGGTGGGAACAAGCCGGAAGGCGAAGCGGCCCTCCAGCCCACCGTCCGGGATCATTGTGAGATCCGCTCCCTCGGTGGGCAGCAGCACGGGTACCTTGAACATCGTCCCCGTACAGGGCACTTGCACGGGAGCCAGGACTTCGACACCTGCCGCCGTGGACACGGACAGTTCGGCCCCGGGAACCCATTCGCAGACGAACTGCAGCTCGTACCGGCCCGGTTCTGCCATCAATGTTGCTGTGCTGGTGGTGTTCCCGCTGCTGCTGCCGCGAAGCTCGCCGGGCAGCCGGGGCTGCAGCTGCTTTGCCGACCACTCCGACAAGTCCTCCAGCTCCGAAGCCCTGCGGTCCGGATTGGTCTGGACTTTGACCCCTGTTGCGGCAGGCTTGCCCGACGGCGGGACCGCGCTGATGGTGATGGGCCCGCCGGGGTGCCTGACAAAGCGGTCCAGCGCGGAACCGCACTCAAAGCCGGTCGCCTCCGGTTGCCCGTCACCCTTCACGATGGTCAGTTTGGCCCCGTATGTCCCGGCGCAGGCGCCGGACACCAGATAGTCGCCGGGTGACAGAACCAGCGACAGCTTCCCGGCGGGCTCCGCCTCGGACGGCATGCCGGGGTCCGTTGGGGACGCCTCGAGCCGGCGGGCCACCTCGTCCGCGTTCTCCTCGAAGGACAGGGGCTGCGGTGTTGCTGCCGGCGGGGAAGCCGGAGCCGCCTGTTCATCCGGGCCGCTGTACTCACACCCTGCAAGGACCATGGCCAGAAAGGCCACACCGAACAAAACTCTTGCGCGCCGTGCCGGCACTCCCCCAGAAGCTGACATGGCTCCGAGTCTATGGCCTGCCGCTGGATGCCGCCGGCTACCCGACCCGCGGTGGCCCGGGGCACGAAGGAGTGGACGAAGGGCGCATAGTTGGACGATGACCAGTCCTTACACCCGGGGTGACTCCTTGAGCGGCAGTGCTTCCCGGGAACACATCAGACAAGCGCTCGTGGAATACGGCGCCACGGACGTTGTTTTCAGCCAGCGCGGTAATCAGAGCGCCATCGCCTTCAGGGGCGGCGGAAGGCAATTCCGCATCGTCGTTTCCTTGCCTGACTCTGACGGGAGCGTGATGATCCAGGGGGACACAGCACAGGGGCCCATCCGCGAAGCGAAGGCAAAGGCGCTCGAACGCGCCAACCGCAGGTTTTGGCATGCCCTGGCCCTGTCAATAGACGCCAAACTCGCAGCCGTGGCGGCAGGCGTGGCCACCCTTGAATCCGAGTTTCTGGCCCATGTGGTCCTCCCCGGGAACCACACCGTTCTGGACGAGCTGGAACCGGTCATCGAGTCGGCTTACCGCTCCGGCCGGCGTCCCTCCTTCGGCACTTCCGCCCCGTCGATGAGGCTGGCCCCGGCGGTCCTCCAGATTGGCGTAGATTGCCCCGGCTTCACCCGCTGAATGTGCGCTGTTGGAGCGTAGACTCGCTTGTACGTCGGGACGCCGTGACTGGACATCCGGTTTTACGATTATTGAGGACGGCCATGACGGAACCGCAGGCCGGAACGGGCATCAACCGCTGCCCTCCCTGCAGCGGCCCGGCCCCGGGTCGCTGACCCCCAGCCACAGCCGTTCCTTTCCTGCGGACGGACAGTGCACCCACAAGATCGTTGGCACGCAATGACCGACACCCTTATCCAAGACCAGTGGCACCGGCTTCCCGCAACGGTTACGCAGTGGCTGACGGATAACCCCGGCTGCATGATCCTTCCGCGGACCTTGTCTGCAGAAATCAGTGCAGCCACCGGCCACTCGCTCAACCAGGACCCGCACGGCGAGACCACGCTCTGCCAGGAGGACGTGGATTTCATCCGCATGAAGTCGCGTGAAGCCGAGACTGCGGGGCCGGATGGGTTCACGTTCTTCGACTCCGTGCAACCGTAGGCGCGTTCCGTAGATAGCGCCAGGAAGGCGGCCCGGCGGAGATCCGTCAGATAGTGGTGAGGGCGCCCTGGGCGCTTTCCACCAGCACGTGCGTGCCCGCCTGGATATGCACCACTTCGCCGTCGATCTGGCAGGGAACGGCGTTGCGGGTGGTGAAGGCGTAACCGCTGACGGCGGGTTGGTGGCCCAAACCCAGCGTGACGGCGCGCAGGGTCATCAGTGCCATCTTCCACCGCCCGGCATGGGGCAGCGTGACTACTTCGAACCGGCCATCGTCCGGGTGGTGCGCCTCGCTGACTGTCCCGTACTTCGCCATCCGCGAGATGTTGGCGAGGATCAGGCTGTCGAACTGCGCCGTGGCCCCGTCGTCCCGCACAAGCTCGAACGGCCGCAGGTTGGAGAGGGTCCGGGCAACGGAGATGAGTTCAAGGACCTTTCCTTTTCCGCCTTTTTCGATGCCGATCGCCATCAACGGCGTGAGCCCGAACCCCACGTAGGAGTGGGCGTACTGGACCTGTTCTCCGCCTGCCCGGCGGAACGTGATGCGCAGCAGGTCGATGTGCCGGATCCGGCGCTCACGAATGGCGTCCGTCAGCGGCCTTGCGGGCAAACTCCGATGATGGTCGTTGGCGTTACCCGCTGGGAGCACGGTGCAAACCGCCCTGCTGGCGGGGACGTCCATCACCCCGTTGACCACCTCGTTGTATCCGCCATCGCCGCTGATGGACACGATGAGCGGGGCCCCTCGCCCGGCCTCGGACCTTGCCAAATCGCGGGCGTGCCCCGCAAATTCTGTCGGCAGCAGCTCAACGGGCAAATCCTGCAGATCCAGGGCCAAATCCCGCTGCAGCGTTTCTATGCGCTGGGTCATTCCCGGCCTGCCTGGATTGAAGATCAGGACTAAGCGGTCGAAGGGGGCGGCAGGCGCCAGGTCATCAGCCATGGTGCCCATCCTTCAGGCGCTGCTGCGGTTAAGTCCAGCCGAGGCCTGGGACCGGCCGTGCCGTCGTACCGGCGGACCCCGCGGAACCGGCCATGCCGGAAGTGATGGCCACCCGCCCGCGGCAGTGCCAGTATGTGGAGAATGATCTGCACTGCAGGCGCCCTCATGCGGGCAGCAAGGAAGCGTTCATGAGCTTTATCAGTGATCTGGCAAATGTTGGGCGGGGCGATGTCGCCGGAGCCGGCGGCAAGGCCGTGGGTCTCGGGGGCCTCATCTGGGCCGGCCTGCCAGTCCCGCCGGGGTTCGTCCTCACCACCGCTGCCTACTCGCACTTCGTCGAGGAGAACCAGCTCGAGGCGGCTATCCAGGAACTGGCCGCGCTGCCCCAGGATGCGTCGCCCCAGGACTATGAGGACGCTTCGCAGCGGATCACGGAGCTGTTCAGGAGCGGCACCCTGCCGGTTTCCATCGAAGCCGAACTGGCCGAAGCCTACGGGCGCCTCGGCGGCGGTGAGGCTTCAGTGGCGGTCCGTTCCTCGGCCACCGCCGAGGATCTGGCCTCGGCCAGTTTTGCCGGGCAGCAGGAAACCTACCTGAACGTCCTCGGCCTGGATGCGCTGATGCGGGCCGTCATTGATTGCTGGGCCTCTCTCTGGACCGCGCGCGCCATGGCCTACCGTGCCCGCGAAGGCGTGGCACCGGAAGAGGTACGGCTCGCCGTCGTCATCCAGCTGATGGTGGAGGCGGACGCGGCCGGGGTGATGTTCACGGCCAACCCCACGAACGGGCGGCGGGACCAGACGGTGATCAGTGCCGCGTGGGGCCTGGGCGAATCGGTGGTGGGCGGGACGGTCACCACCGATGACCTGGTGGTCGACGCCGGAAGCGGCACGGTACTGTCGCGGCAGACAGCCGACAAGGACGCCATGACGGTGTACGCGGAGAACGGGACGCAGGAGCAGCCGGTGGCGGAAGCCCGCCGTCGTACGCCGGTACTTGATGACCCGGCAGCCGCCCGGCTGGCCCGCTACGGGCAGCAGATCGCAGCCCATTTCGGGGCACCGCAGGACATCGAGTGGGCGCGGGCCGGGGGCCGGTTCTACCTGCTGCAGTCCCGTCCCATCACGGCACTGCCGGAACCGGCGGCTGATACCCCGGACACCTGGCCCCTGCCCTATCCGGACGGCCTCTACTTCCGGGCGAGCATCGTGGAACAGCTGCCGGACCCGCTCTCTCCGCTGTTCGCCGACATGATTGATGGTTCCGTGGCGCGGTCGCTGACTGCCCTGATGGCCGAAGCCCTGGGCAGGAACGTCATCCGCGACGGCGACGTGGGGCTGCCCACCATCAACGGCTACGCCTACTACCATTACCGCAACTCAGGCATGCGGCGGATGCTGGCCAAAACTCCGGCCGCGCTGCTGGCCCTGGCCCGCGGCAAGGCGCATATGGGAGTGGCCGGCTGGCGCGGGTTCTCGCACCCCCGGTACAAACAGGTGATCAAGGACTGGTCCGCCAAGGCCCCCGCTGAGCTCACCGGGGAGGAACTGATAGCGGGAGTGCAGGCCCTCCTGGACGCCGGCACCGTCTACTACACCGCAGTGCAGTCCATCATTCCGCTCGCCGCCACCAGCGAAATGTCCTTCCGGGCGTTCTACGACAAGCTGGTCAGGCGCGACGGCGATCCCCCGGCCCAGACGTTCCTCCTGGGCTACGACAGCCAACCCATCCGCGCAGAAAAGTCCCTGTACGACCTCGCCGGCTGGGCCCGCAGCGATCCCGGACTGACCTCTGCCCTCTTGAATGAGCCGACGGCGGCGCTCGCCGGGTTCCAGCGCACCGGCACCCCGCCCGCAGGTGTGAACGACGCCCTGTGGCAGGAATGGCGCTTCGCCTTCAGGGAGCATCTGGCCCTCTACGGCCACGCTGTCTACAACCTGGATTTCGCCAGCCCGGTCCCTGCCGACGATCCGTCCGCCCTGCTGGACACGGTGAAGTTCTACCTGCGCGGGCAGGGCACCGACCCGCATGAGCGGCAGCGGCTCTCCACCGAGCGCCGCGAGGAGCTGACCGAGCAGATGGCCGGGCGGCTGGGTCCGCGCCGCCGCGCCGCGTTCCTCCGGCTGCTGCGGTGGGCGCAGGACACTGCGCCGATCCGCGAGGACGCACTGGCCGACGTCGGCCTGGCCTGGCCGCTCCTGCGGCAGATGCTGCTGGAACTCGGGCAAAGGCTGGTGGGCTCCGGCGTCATCGCGGCGCCGGACGACGTGTTCTGGCTCCGGTACCAGGAGCTGCGGAGCGCGGTGGAGTTCGGCCTTGCCGCGCCCGGGGCCGGCCTTGCCGCCGGGGAGCGGGCCGCCGTCGTTATTGCCGGCGCCGGGCGGCCCGTCCGCGCCGCCGCCGTGGAGGAACGCAGGATGCTGTGGCGGGGCCAGGTGAAGGCCGCCGCCCCACAAATGCTTCCGGAGAGCCGCTGGATGGACAAGGCCTTCGGATCGATGATGCCGGCCGGCCCCCAGCAAAAGCCCGGCGGTGTGATCAAGGGCGTGGGAGCCAGCGCAGGCCGGGTCACCGCTCCCGCCCGCGTCCTGACCGGTCCCCAGGACTTCGGCAGCATGCAGCCGGGCGACGTTCTGGTGGCCCGGATCACCACCCCGGCCTGGACGTCGCTGTTCGCAATGGCCTCCGCCGTGGTCACCGATGTGGGCGGACCGCTCAGCCACAGCTCCATCGTGGCCCGCGAGTACGGCATCCCCGCCGTGCTCGGTACCGGGGTGGCCACGCAGCGGCTTTCCACCGGCCGGCAGGTCACCGTGGATGGCGACGCGGGGACTGTGACGTTGGACCAAGACCTGCACGGAAGCCGTTAGTTCACCGGGTAAACTTGGTGAAGGAACTGTTAGGCCAGAAGCGCCCGGTTCCGCTCTCCCTCCCCCTTGAATGGAACACCCTTTAATGTCCTCCGCGATTTCCGCGCCGGCGCCCCAGCGTTTCCCGCTGGCCGCCATGATGGTCCTGGCCACCATCGCCTTCACGGCCATCACCACCGAACTGCTCCCGTCCGGCCTGCTCCCCCAAATCAGCAGCGGCCTGAACGTGTCCGAACCGGTGGCCGGCTATCTCGCCGCCGCCTACGCCGCCGTCATTGTGGTCACCGTGGTGCCCGCGGCCCGGCTGCTGGCCAACATACCGAAGCGGCCTTTGCTCGTGGCGCTGGTCCTGACCTTCGCGCTCAGCAACGCCCTGGTGGGCCTGGCCCCGGACTTCACGTTTGCGATGGTGGCACGGCTGGTGGGCGGCCTGGCGCACGGCCTGCTCTGGACCACCATGGCACCCTACGTCGCCCGCGTGGTCCCGGCGGACAAGGTGGGCAAGGCGCTCGCGATCGTCTTCAGCGGCAACAGCCTGGGCCTGGCCGTCGGTGCCCCGGTGGGCACAGCGCTGGGCACGCTTCTGGGCTGGCGCTCGGCGTTCCTGGCCCTCGCCGGGTTCGGCGTGCTCCTGGCCGTCCTGGGCTTCTTCTTCCTCCCGCCCGTCCGGCGCGGCGCCGGCGAGGCCCGCCCCTCCATGCGCGCGGCCATCGCCCAGCCGGGCGTGAAGTCCGTGGCCATCGCCTGGCCGCTGCTGGTCCTGGCCCACTTCGCGCTGTTCACCTACATCGCCCCGTACATCCGCGAGGCCGGCCTGCCCGACTACGCCATCAGCCTCTCCCTCACCGTCCTGGGCGTCTCCGGCCTGCTGGGAATCTGGATCGCCGGCATGACCGTTGATACCCACCCGCGCCGTTCGCTGTTGATGACGACGGCGGCAATTGCGGTTTCGATGCTCGCGTTGCCTTTTGTGGGCGGCAGCCTGGTCTTCGCGCTGGCTTTGATGACGGTGTGGGGCGCCGGGCTGGGGGCCATTGGCATCTACAACCAGTCCGCCATCCTCCGCGCCGGCCGCGAGAACAAGGACGCCGCGAACGGGCTGACCGTCCTCACCATCCAGCTGGGCATCACCATCGGCGCCCTCTACGGCTCCGCCGCCCTGGTGGCGGCCGGCCCCCTGCTGGTTCCGGTGGCGGCTGCCGTTCCGGTGATCGCAGCCCTGGTCATTGCCTGGGCCGGGAAGACGGCGGCCTACCCGCCGGGCCCGCGCGAGTCCACGTGGAAGAGCCCGCGGCCCGTCAACGAATCCGAGGGCACGCACTAGTCCACCGGGCCGGGCTGGCTTCGGCTCGGGCCCGGCTCGCGGAATTCACAGGTCAACCACCTAACATGGCCCCCATGAAGCTTGCCCGGGAGGCCCGTTCCGCAGCCGTTGTGATCAATGCCGGATCACGCCGGGGTGCGTCACACGAACTGGCGGTGGACACCATGCGGAAGGCAGGCGTCCCTGTCTCGGCTGTGCACCGCGTGCTGGCCGGGGCAGACCTGGCAGTGACGCTTGACCGGGTGATTGCCGATGGACACGACCTGGTGGTGGTCGGTGGCGGCGACGGGACGGTGACCGCCGCCGCCGGCCGCCTGGCCGGCACGAATGTGATGCTCGCCGTTCTCCCAATGGGCACGGCCAACGACTTTGCCCGCACGCTGGAGATCCCAGGCGATCTTGCTGCGGCGTGCGCTGTGGTGGCAGACGGCAAGGTGGTGGACATCGACCTCGGCCGGGCCAACGGTGAGCCGTTCCTCAATGTGGCGTCGGTGGGCCTGTCGGTAGCGGTGACAAAAGCGCTCAGCCCCCGCCTGAAGCGGTACATCGGGCCCCTGGCGTACAGTGTCGCAACACTCCGGGCTTATGCCCGGCACAAGTCGTTCCGGGCCCGCCTCGAGTTTCCGGACGGCGACCACGAGACCCTTGAGCTCGAGGAACTGCTGCAGGTGGCCGTAGGCAACGGCCGGCACTACGGCGGAGGCAACACGGTCTCCCCCACCGCAGGGATCGATGACCACATCCTTGACATCTACGCCATACCGGCGGGGCCGCTGCGGGAGCACGTGAATATCGCCCGGTTACTGAAGGACGGCAGCTTCGTTGAACACGAGCGGGTGCACCACCTGACCAGCCGGAGTGTGCGGCTGGTCACCGAGCCTCCCCTGCCAATGAACCTCGACGGCGAGATCGCCACGCACACGCCCACCGACTTCACCGTCCAGCGCAACGCCATCCACGTTGTGGTGCCCCAAAGCAGCACCGCTGCCGTGTTCGACGGACCCGGCCCCGCGGCAGGCCCACTCGTTTGAGACCCGCCGCAGGGAGGGGCTAAGAGGCGGGGCCGCCGTCGTGCTTTGCCTCATGGTGGCCGCCCAGTGCGGCGCGGACGTCGCCCTCCTCGTGTCCGCCCTTTTCTTTACCGAACGGCAGTGCCTTCAGCAGGGGGTGCAGCACGGCCATGACGGCGAGGCCCCAGATGATGCCGATCACGGCCGAGCACAGGGTGTTCACGAGCCAGGCCAGGAAGCCGCCCAGCACCGGGATCCCGGCGAAGGGGTGCTCGAGGGCATGGACCAGGTCATAGGGGGCGTGCCAGCCGAGGTCGTGTGCACCCTGGAGCATGATGTGGCCGCCCACCCACAGCATGGCGATGGTGCCGATCAGGGTGATCGCCGCCAGTACGGCGGGCATCCCCTTCACGAGCAGTTCGCCGAAGCGCTTGGAACCGGCGGAGTCCTTCGTGGTCAGGTGCAGGCCGACGTCGTCCATCTTGACGATGAGTCCCACGGCACCGTAAACGGCCACGGTGATCACGATGGCTACGGCCACCAGGATCAGCGCCCGGACCCACAAGGACTCGCCGCCCACCTCGTTCATCGAGATGACCATGATCTCGCAGGACAGGATGAAGTCGGTGGTGATGGCGCCCTTGACCACCTTGTCCTCGGCGTCAGCACCACGTTCAACGGCCGGGGCCTTCTCGTCCGAGTGGTCTCCACGGAGCTTGTGCCAGACCTTCTCGGCGCCTTCGAAGCACAGGTAGGTGCCGCCCAGCATCAGGATGAACGGGATGATCCAGGGGATGAAGGTGCTCACCAGCAGGAGCGCCGGCAGGATGATCAGCAGTTTGTTGCGGAGCGAGCCCCAGAAGATTTTTTTGATCATCGGCAGCTCGCGGGACGGGTCCGCCCCGGACACGTACTGCGGGGTGACGGCCGCGTCGTCAATGACCACACCGGCGGCTTTGGCACTCGCCTTGGCCGCTCCGGCAGCGACGTCATCCACAGAGGCAGCCGCTATCCGGGCCAGCGCTGCAATGTCGTCCAGCAGGGCAACGAGGCCGCCGCTCATCGCGCGCCCTCGGGCTGTTTAAGGGCGGACGGCTGGGCGTGGAGTGCTCGGTCGAGACGCGTAATCAGCATGCTGGGAGTATACGGCGGTTGCCTTAACAACCTTGTGTTCGCCTCCCTAGGCGTTACGTAAGGTGGGCCGCCTGCTCCCTGAGGAAGTCCGTCGCCTTCCTGGGGTCGATGCCCCGCTGGCGCAGGGGCTGATCGTCCCAGGTGGCCTCGTTCAGGTCCTGGTGCAGTCCTGCACCGAAAACTGAGGCCAGCGCGTCGTTGCGGCGCTTGAGCAGGCGCACCATAAGCCGGGCTACGGGACGGGGCATCCGCTGCACCTTCATCCTGCGGTGGGTGAGGTCCTGGGCTATCGCCACAATGTCGTTCTTCGTCAGCGGCTCCGGGCCGCCGAACTCTATCAGTGCCGGCGGGGCAGCTTCGAGTGCCACCGCGCACAGCAGGGCGGCGACGTCCTCCGTGGCCACCCAGCGCCTTTTGGTGTTGCCTTTGCCGACGATGGCGGCTTTTCCGCCGGCCATGTCAAAGCGTGCCATCGGGCTCAGGTGGACTTCCTGGAAGGCGTCGGCACGGGCGATCACGGCTTGCATGGCGGAGTTCCCCAGGCGTTTTTCGACGGCGAGCTTGGCGTGTTCCAGCGGAGAACCGGTGGGAGCGTCAACACCGGTGAAGGAAAGATAGACGAAGCGCTGCACCCCGGCGGCCTCCGCGGCCGCGACCAGTGCAAGCATGCCTCTCTCGTCCACCTCCCGGATGGACGCGGAGCTGGCCCCGCCCAGGCGCCGGCCGATCGCCGTCGCGGTGGCGACCACGGTATCGATGCCCTCACAGGCGGCGCCGAGACTGGCCGGTGCCGTGAGGTCGCCGCGTACCACCTCGGCACCGATCCCGCGCAGCGCTGCGTCGTTGCTGCCGGCCCGTACCAGGCAGCGGACCGGCTGCCCCTCCGCGCGCAGCCGGCGGGTAACCCGGCTGCCAAGGTCACCCGTGGCACCCACAACAAGGATCATGACCGCTCCTCTTCCACTCATCTCAATCGGCGGCCAGGACCGTGCGCATCTTGACCAGTTCGTTCAACGGCGGGCGCGGCTCGCGGCGCAGCCTGATGTTTTCCGGCAGGCCCCGGACATCGACCGATTCACCCTCGATGTGGATCGAGAGCCGGTTGTCGTCCCCGGAGAAGGGGACATTGTCGAAGTGGAAGTAGGTGTTGTGCGGAGGCAGCGTGGGGGCAAGCCATACCTCGTCCCAGGGCAGCCCGGGATCGAATCGCAGCAGCGTCCGGATGAGCTGGACAGGGGCGGCTGACGCCCAGGCCTGCGGGGAACACGAGGCAGGGTACGGGACGGGCTCGGGGTAGGCTGCCCGGTCCAGCCCGCAGAAGAGTTCGGGCAGCCGCCCGCCGAAACGGTCGGCCGCTTCCAAGAGGGAGTACGCCACCTTCCGGGCCTCCTTTACGAAGCCGTGCCGCATGAGCCCGGCCGCGGCGATCGCATTGTCGTGCGGCCACACTGACCCGTTGTGGTAGCTGGCAGGGTTGTAGGCTCCCATGTTCGCTGCCAGGGTCCGGATCCCCCACCCGGTAAACATTTCGGGGGACATCAGGTGTTCCACCACCTTCGGCGCCTTGGAGTCATCAACAATCCCGGTCCACAGGCAATGGGCCATGTTCGAGGCGAGGGCGTCAACGGGTTCCTTGTCCCGGTCCAGGGCAATCGCGTAGTACCCGCGGTCCGGCAGCCAGAACTGGTCGTTGAACTTTCGTTTGAGCAAGGATGCTTTGGCCAGGCACGCATCGGCCGTGGCTCCGTCCCCCGCGGCGATCGCCATCAGTGCCCGGCCGAGGTAGGCGGCATAGGCGTACCCCTGGACCTCGCAGAGCGCGATGGGTGGCTCCGCGAGGGACCCGTCCGCAAAATTCACGCCGTCAGCGGAGTCCTTCCAGCCCTGGTTGCGGAGCCCTTTCTCCGTTTTTCGCTGGTATTCAATGAAGCCGTCGCCGTCGCTGTCACCGTAGTCCTCCATCCACCGGATGGCCCTGTCTGCCGCCGGAAGCAGCCGGCGGGTGGCTTCATCGTCAAGCCCCCACCTGCTGAGCTCTGCCAGGACAACGACGAACAGAGGGGTAGCGTCGACGCTCCCGTAGTACACACCGCTGCCGCCCAGTGCGAGCCCGGCCGTGGCGCCAAGGCGTACTTCATGGAGGATTTTCCCGGGCTCTTCCTCCGAGGCGGCATCCATTTTTGTGCCTTGGTAGTCGGCCAGGGTCAGGAGGGTCCCCTTGGCCAGGGAAGGATCCAGGAGCAGGGACATAAAGGAGGCCAGGAGGCTGTCCCTGCCAAACAGCGCCATGAACCACGGCGCACCTGCGGCCACCACAGCGCGGTCAGGATGCTCGGGGTTGAAAATGCGCAGGGATCCCAGGTCTTCCTGGCTGCGTTTGATGATCTTCTCCACCGAGCGGTTGCGCAGGTTGGCCGTGGGCATGGACTTGCGCCATTCCATAACGCGGCGCACAGCATCCGCCGCGGGAGCGCCGGGGCCGGCGTCCGGTTCCCCGCTTGCCCCTTCCAGCAGGGGTGTGGCCGAGACCGTGAATGACCAGTGCCCGTGGGCTTCGATGGTGGCGGCCATCACCAGCCTGTCCCCTTCGACCGTGGCACCGGGGCAGGCGACGGCGATGCGCCGGGTGTGGCCATCCCGCACCGACTCCAGCGTTACGCCGTCCTGCTTAAACCGACGCGAGCGGCGCCGGGGAACCCGCTTACCTTCCTTCACCTCGAACAGGCTCGCAAAGTCGGCGTCAACAAACAGCTCCATGCGGCATTGCTGTGGAATGCGGGAATAGTTATGCACTGTAACTACCTCGGTCAGGTTTGTCCCGAGCTTTCGTTCCCGGTCAATGAGGAGGGAAGTGTCGGCGTGGTCCGGCCTGCGGGCCCTTCCGACGAAGACTCCGTGAAAGGGGTTCGGAGTACTCGCCGATAATGCTTCAACCGGCAGGCCCTGAACTTT
Source organism: Arthrobacter sp. Soil_C_49 (assembly GCF_057656635.1). Taxonomy (NCBI): domain Bacteria; kingdom Bacillati; phylum Actinomycetota; class Actinomycetes; order Micrococcales; family Micrococcaceae; genus Arthrobacter; species Arthrobacter sp. Soil_C_49. The sequence goes on along the minus strand of NZ_JBDGJZ010000004.1, from coordinate 17,118 downwards.
CAGGGCCCAATCACTGATGAAGCGGGTGTCCTGGAAGAACACTCCCTGCGGGAGGCCCGCTGCCATATCCCCGTTGGAGGACGATATGCAGAATGAAGTCCCCTGAATCAGGGTGACGGCTCCGGGACCAGCGGAGCCGGCATTATTCTCGACATCCCCGATGGCCATCCCGGCTTCTTCCACAGCACTTCACGGTCGAAACATCTCCCCTAACTATCGGAGATCGTGCTTCCTCCGGCAAGGGGTCCCTACCGGCCAGCTGTTCCATGGCAGGACAACCATCGGCACCAGCCCTGGCGAACCTGAAAAGCCAGCGTCAAAATGAGCGCGGAATTCCCCCACGTCCGTGCAGAATCAGCGAAGCAGCCGTGTTGGTTGAGCTGATCACGGCGGAGTGAGGCGACGGCCTACCGGTCCAGCTTCACCGCTGTGAACAGCACCGCCGAGTCCTCCTCGGCCTCCAGGCTGTGCATCCCGTCCGGGACGATCAGGAGGTCTCCTGCCTTGCCCTGCCACGCCTCGCCGCCGGACTTGAGCCAGACGGATCCCTTGATCACAAAGACCGTGGCTTCGCCGGGGTTCAGGTGTTCGCTGAGCTGGGTGCCCGCACGGAAGGCCATGACGGTCTGCCGCAGCCGCTTCTCGTGGCCACCGAACACTGTGTCTGAAGCACGGCCGCTGGATTCAGCTACGGCCGATTCGAGTTGCTGACGGGCCAGGGCATCAATCGATATCTTCTGCATGAGGACACCGTACCCGTGGGGCACGCGCGGCTCGCGGTAAAGCCGCCAATTTTCCCCGGCCCACAACAGAACACCGACGGCGGCACCCAGCCGGGTGCCGCCGTCGTGCGCCCTGATCCCGGCCCGCTACGTGAGCTTCGGGACCAAAACCGGGGTCTCCTTCTTGTAGGCCTCATAATCGGGCTGGCCGCCCCACTTCCTGTCCGCCTTCTCCTCGAGGGGCGGTACGCCGCTGCCCCGGATCAGCAGCAGGGCCACGAACACCGGCGACACCAGGGCAACCCACTGCCAGCCCTGCAGCACCGGCAGGGCGATGATGGCCACGCCCACCCAAAGCGTGATCTCGCCGAAGTAGTTGGGGTGCCGGGACCTGGACCACAGGCCGGTGTTGATGAAGCGGCCCTTGTTGGCGGGGTCGGCCTTGAACCGGGTCTTCTGGACGTCCGCCACTGTCTCCACCGTGATCCCCAGCGCCCACACCAGCAGGCCCACCCAGAAGAACCCATCCAGGCCCACCTTCTTGTCCGAGGTGATGGCCACCCACGCCAGGGCTGCGGTGAGCACCACCCACAGGCCCTGCAGGGTCCAGGTGTTCAGGAAACGGGCGAAGTCCGTTTTCAGCTCGTCGAAGCGGTCGTCCCTGCCGTGCTTCATCACCCGCCGGAACAGGTAACTGCCCAGCCGGACTGCCCACACCACCACCATGGCCGCCAGCAGCAGTCCGCGCGCATCTACCCCCGGGCTCACCAGCACCAGGAACACCGTGATGGCGATGTATGTCAGGGCGCCGGTGAGGTCGTAGAACTTTTCCGTCTGCGCCTTGTAGGACGGGACGAACACCAGCCACTGGATCACGAAGGCGGCAGCCACAGCCAGCGCGAACAGCGGCACGCCGCCGATCGCGGAGCCGCCCTGGCTTCCGGCAAGGGCAATAAGCACCCCCGCCACCACGGCGATGGGGATGCTGATGAGTGCCTTCCGGCTCTTCCCGTTCATGCGTTTGGTCCTTTCAGCGGCGCCACGTGCTGCACGGCGTGTTCCCCGCACCCTTCCGGGCACTTTGCAGGCGAGGACCCATGGCCTCGTTACTTAGTCTTCGGTGCGGGAAGCGTGTTGTATGGGTGGAGTCAGCACCGCCGATCAAAGGACCCGGGCATGAACACCAGCACGAAGAAATGGATCGTCTCCTACGCCGTCACCGCCGTGATCTTCGCCGTCCTGGACCTCGCGTGGATCAGTTTCGTGGCAAGCAACCTGTACCAGAGCCAGATAGGCCACCTCATCGCGTCCCGGCCCAACCCTGCCGGCGCCGTTGCCTTCTACCTGGTCTTCGTGGCGGGGATGGTGCACTTCGGTGTCCGTCCCCTGGACGCCAGCGCCTCAGTGCGCCAACGCGTCACCGGTGCCGCGTTGTTCGGCTTCTTCACCTACGCCACCTGGGCCCTGACCGGGTTTGCCGTGCTGAAGGACTTCACCCTGCTGGTGGCCGTGACGGACATCCTGTGGGGAGCGGCAGCGTGCAGCGTCGTCACCTGGCTGGCAACCACCGTACTACGGCGTATCGCAACCAAATAGGCAAGGCACGTCCGACGGCGGCAGGAGAGGACGTTCCCCGGCATCCGTCAGCCCTCGGCGACATCCTGAAGCACCTCATTGCGCCGCAGGAACCACGGCTTGAACGGCGGATCGTACCCGGCGAACCGCGGCGCCCCCAAGGGTGTCAGGCTCGCAAGTTTCAGCGCCGCCTGCAATCCATCGTTGTGCCGGGCGAACGCAGCTTCCGAGCCGCTGCCCGAGAACTTCACCACTGCAGTCAGGGAACCGGGCACGGCGCGGATCTTTACCAGGGGATCCGCCGGGACAGGCGCGGTCTCCATGGTGATGCCGGCGGGAAGCACAAATGCCACCACGTACTCGCTGGGTGCGCGGCTCCCGGGCAACGGGCCGCTCTGGAGTACGGGAGCAGTCATGGCCAGTTTCTGCGACGGCCCCGGTTCCCGAAGGACAGGGGCGGTCATCGCCAGCTTCTGCCGGGACGTGTTGTTGCCGCTGATGTAGTTGAACAGGTACCGGAACGCGGTGTTCCCGGCCCGGTCAAAGGGGGCGCTCACCTGGACTTCAGCCACGACGTAGGCGGGATAGCGGCGCAGCTCAAAGTGCGGGTAGCGCCGGACGAGTTCGAAGGGTTGCTGTTCTGTCATGGTCCCTCAGAGCCTACGCCGCGGCGATGGCAGCAGCCACACCCCCAAGGCCCTGCTTCTGCCGGCGCCCCGGGGGTAGGCTCCCAGTCAGGAAACCACGCGGGAAGGGTTTTGAGATGACGGAGTTCGAGGACCAGGGCGTGTCGCTGACCGCCCTCGCCGTGGCCGCGGGCCGCGCCGTCGAAACGTCCCGGCCCGATGCTCTCGTGAAGGACCCGTTCGCTGCCGCCCTCGTTGAAGCCGCCCACTCGCACGTGGAATTCCCGACGGCGTGGCCTGCTGGTCCCGAGGCCGTGCCGCCTTTGCAGCAGCCCCTCCTCCTGGCCTCCATCTACATCGGCGTGCGGACCAGGTTCATCGACGACTTCCTCCAGTCGGCTCCTGCCACGGCGCAGACAGTAGTGCTCGGGGCAGGGCTGGACACCCGCAGCCACCGGCTGGACTGGCCCTCGGGAAGCCGGGTCTTTGAAATCGACCATGCCAACGTCCTGGACTTCAAAGCCGGCGTGCTTGAGCGCCTTTCGGCACCGCCGTCGTGCGAGCTCATCACCCTGGCCGCCAACCTGTCCGAGCCGTGGCGCGCCCTGCTCCTCGCGTCCGGGTTCGACCCCCGCCAGCCCACCACCTGGGTCCTCGAAGGCCTGCTCCCCTACCTCGATTCCGCGGCCCAGCAGGCGGTGCTGACGGAGGTAGTGGAGCTGTCCGCCCCAGGCTCAGGCGCTGTGATTGAGCGTGCAGTCCCCCTGCCCAAGACCGACGACTTCGAAGCCAAGCTGCGCGACTTCAGCCTGCAGACCGGGCTGCCCATGAGCGGGCTCCTGGCCCGAGCCGATCCGCCGGACCCTGCCGAACTGCTGTCGGCGGCGGGTTGGCGCTGCACCCAACACACGGTCCAGGAACTCTGCGAAACGTACGGCCGTACCCTGTCCCTCGGCCCCGCTGACCGCGCTGACCGCGCTTACACCATCGAGTCAGGACAGCAGCCACCACCACCCCACCCTGCCCGCGGCGGCTTCGTCACGGCTTCGCGGCCCTCACCTGGAGCGTGACCAATGCTGTAGCAACCGCACGGGGACCGCGGCCATTGGGTAGTGTCTGATCATGGACAGCGACACCCTGGTCAACTTCCTGTTGGTCCTCTTCTTTGTGCTGCTGGGCGGCGTCTTCTCCGGCACCGAAATGGCACTGGTCTCCCTCCGGGAGAGCCAGGTGCGCCGGATGGAGAAATCAGGAAAACGGGACGCCCGGATCGCAGCGCTGGCCGGGAACCCCAACCGTTTCCTCTCAACAGTGCAGATCGGCGTGACCCTGTCCGGCTTCTTTTCAGCGGCCTATGGCGCCTCAACCATCGCGCCCGACGTCGAACCCCTCCTGCGGGGCATCGGATTCGGCGCCGCGGCTGAGCCCGCCTCCTTCATCGGCATGACGCTCCTGGTGGCGTACCTCTCCCTGGTGCTGGGCGAACTGGTGCCCAAGCGGCTCGCCATGCAAAGCGCCGTGGGCTTCACCAAAATCCTTGGCCCGCCCCTGCACGTGCTCTCCGAGATCATGCGGCCCGCCGTCTGGCTGCTCTCCGTGTCCACGGACGCCGTCGTGAGGCTCTTCGGCGGCGACCCGAACGCCAAGCAGGAAAGCGTCACCTCTGAGGAACTGTGGGACATGGTGGCCGAGAGCGAGTCGCTGGAGGAACACAGCCGGAGCATCCTGAACGACGTTTTCGGAGCCGGGGACCGCTTATTGCAGGAGGTGATGCGGCCCCGCACGGAGGTGACCTTCATCAACGGGAACCTCACCATCGCCGCCGCGCGCAGCATGCTCCGGGACGGCCCGTACTCGCGTTATCCCGTCATGGACCGGACGCCCGATGACGTCCTTGGCTTTATTCACATCCGTGACCTTATGCCCCGCGACGGAGAGTACGACGACTGCCTGGTGCGGGACATCGTCCGCGGGATCCTCCCGTTGCCGGGAACCAACAAGGTGGTCCCGTCGCTGTCCCGGATGCGGAGGCAGGGCCAGCACATCGCGCTGGTGGTGGACGAATACGGCGGCACGGACGGCATCGTCACGCTGGAGGACCTCGTCGAGGAGCTGGTGGGCGAGATCTACGACGAGTACGACGCCGGCGCAGACCACGAGGACCGGGTCACCAAAGCCAACGGTTCAGTGGACGTCGACGGCGGGCTGATCCTTCAGGAGTTCGCTTCGGCATCCGGCTTCCGGCTGCCCGAGGGGCATTACGAGACAGTGGCCGGTTACGTCCTCGACCGGCTGGGCCGGCTCCCCCGGACAGGTGACCAGGTGGAGGTGGACGGCCACGTGCTGACCGTGACCGCGATGGACCGGCTGCGCATCGCCCGCATCCGGGTCACCCCTGTGGACGGGCAATAAGGCCCGTCCTAGGAGCTTGAGCGCGGATGCATGATCCGCATCTGGTCCCAGGTCCGTTCGGACGCGGCGATGTTCTTGTTGGACCGCTCCCGGTCCAGTGAAGCGAGTTCGACGGCGATTGCCTGCACCGCGGCGACGGCCCCGGTCAGTGACGGGAAAAAGCCCGCGCCTTCGGTGGGGACAACGATGCGCTGCTTCGCATGTTCGGCCACGGGAGACCCCGCGCTGTCCGTGATCGACGCGATGGCGGCGCCCGCATTGTGGGCGATGTCCATGGCCCGCACAGTGCTGTCGTAAACCCGCCACAGGCTGATCGCGATCACCAGATCCTCCGAGGTCACCCGGGCGAGGGTGTTCGTGAGTGCGGCGACGTCGGCGTCGAGCAGCCGGACGTTGTAACCGGCAATGACAGCGTTGTGTTCCAGGGCCTTGCCCGGGATGGCGTAGCTGCCCGCGGCCACGATCAGGGTCTGCCGCGCCCCCGCCATCGCTTCCGCAATGGAACGGACGGTGGCCGGATCAAGCGTGCGCTCCAGATGGGCGAGGTTGGCCCGGTCGGTGGAGACGGCGGCCTGGGCCGGACTGCTGACGTGCCCGTTGTGCTCGGCCGCGACTTCGAGGGCGCTCAGGGATGCCAAAAACCGCGAGCGGAGCTCGAACTGGAAATCGGCCCAGCCTTTGAAATCCAGCGCCTGCGCCGTCCTGGTCACCGTGGAAGCGTTCGACGACGCCGCTGCCGCGATGTCGCTGACTGAACCGTAGGAGGCAAGCCGCGGCTGCGAGCGGAGGACGCCGATGACCTGCATCTGCCGGGCAGCAAGTTTCCTCCCCTGCACCCGGCTGTCCAGCCATTCGGTGACAGACGACGAGTTGGATTCCTGTTGCACCACCTATTGACCTACCTCACACTTCGGCGTAATTTCGATTACATCACATCTGCACAGACTTGTGCATACTCCTCAAAATGAACAACTTGGCCCACTTCGGCAGGAACCCTCATGTCACTTACAGCACGCTTGGATCGCCTGGCTCTCAGTCGCCCACACTACAAGCTTCTCCTTATCGGAGGCCTCGGTTACTCGTTCGACGGCATGGACGGGGCAGTGGTCGCATTCCTGCTCCCGCGCATCCAGGAACTCTGGGGCCTGAGCAACGCCAGCCTGGGCCTGGTGGGGTCAGCCGCCCCGCTGGGCTTCTTTTTCGGAGCCATCCTCTCCGGTTGGATGGGCGACCGCTTCGGCCGCAAGAAGGTCATGCTCTGGGCACTGGCCTTCTACTGCGTCATGTCCGTAGTGGCCGCCATGGCTCCGAACTTTGAGGTCTTCCTGATTGCACGGATCTTTGCAGGATTGGGTGCAGGCGCTGAGAGCGTGATCATCGCGCCGTTCCTGTCCGAATTCATCCCGCCCAAGCGCCGCGGCTGGTTCATTGGAACGTTGGCCGGATTCTTCTCCTTCGGCTTCGTGGGTGCAGCACTGATTGGCCGCTTCGTCGTCCCCATGGGCGAGGACGGCTGGCGCTGGGCCCAGGTGATCACTGCTGTCCCCATCCTCCTCCTGCTCTGGTGGCGCCGCAGCCTGCCGGAATCCCCCCGATTCCTCATCAGCCGCGGCCGCATCGCGGAAGCAACCGAGGTGGTGGATCGTTTTGAGCAGAGTGTAGTGAAGGCAACCGGCAAGGACCTCGCCACGCTCCCGCCGGCCACCGAGGAGATCACCAAGCACGAGCAGAAGATCAGTATCTGGAACGCCCTGAAGTTCATGTGGTCCAGGGCCATGCGCCGCCGGACCGCCGTGATCTGGCTGATCTGGTTTGTGATCACGTTCTCCTACTACGGCTTCTTCTCCTGGATCCCCACCCTGCTGGTGGGCCGCGGCATCACCGTCACCAAGAGCTTCGAATACTCGATCATCATTTACCTTGCACAGATTCCCGGTTACTTCTCCGCCGCCTGGCTCAATGACCGGATCGACCGGAAGAACACCATCGCCCTGTACCTGACGGGATCGGCGCTCAGCGCCTTCTGGCTCAGCCAGTCCAACGATTCGGGCATGATCCTGGTGGCCGCGGCAACCCTGTCCTTCTTCCTGAACGGCACCTACGCCGGCGTCTATGCCTACACACCCGAGCTGTTCCCCACCTGGATGCGGGCCACCGGCGTGGGCCTGGCCAGCGCGGTGGGACGCATCGGCAGCATCCTGGCCCCGTCCATCATCGGCATCTTCTCGGTGGCCCTCGGCTTCGGCGGGGTGTTCGTCATGACAACGGTGGTCCTGACCATCGGCGTCCTGGGCGTGGTCATCTTCGGCGCCTCCACCGCCGGCAAATCCCTCGAAGACATCAACGCCCGCGCCGAGCATGACCCGGCGCCGGCGGGAACGGGGCAAAAATGACAGGAACATCAATGAAACCGGAAGTCTTCCAGCAGGTCTTCGACGCCATGCGGCAAGACCCAGGCGTCATCCTTTTCACCGTCCTGCAATGGATCCCGGAACGCTCCAGCCTGCGGCGGCTCTTCACCAGCCATCCGGTTGAGTACCCCGTGGGCGGTGAAAAGACCGTGGAAATCTCGCCCGGCTGGCGGGGAACGGTCATCGAAGACAAAAAGCCGTTCCTTGCCCCGGACCTGGACGCGCTCCGCGAGGTCTTCGCCGATTCCGAACTCATCCAGCGGCTCGGCTGCGGTGCCGTCATCAACGTTCCCGTCCTCGACGACGGCGGCAACGTGGCGGGGGTCCTCGCCCTGCTGGACGCGGAAGGCAGCTACACGGAGCAAAGCGTGGAAGCCGCCGTCGCCGTCGTCAAGACGAACCTGACCGACCTCATCGAAGCCTTTGCAGCCCATCCCCACGAAGTCCCAGGGAAGGACACCCCCTAAATGAGCACCACCCCGAATACCCAGGCCCCGGCTGAAGAAGCGGGCGGCAGCGCCGCCCTGGTGATCCGCAACGCCAGCGTGCTGGACGTGGACGCAGGCACCTACTCCGTTGCCGACGTCGTCAGCATGGACGGGAAAGTAAGCCATGTCGGTCCGGACGCCGAGGCACCCTCCGGCGCCCGCGTCATTGACGGCTCCGGAAAGTTCGTCCTTCCGGGGCTGATCGACTGCCACGTCCACGTGGTGGCCTCCAGCGCCGACTTCCGGTCGCTGACCTACACACCGGCGTCGTACGTGTACGCGCAGACCGCCCGGATCATGGGTGAGATGCTGCGCCGCGGCTTTACCACCGTCCGCGACCTCTCCGGCGCTGACTTCGGCCTGGCCATGGCCCAGCAGGAAGGCCTGCTGGAAGGCCCGAAGCTCCACTTCTGCGGGCACGCGCTCAGCCAGACCGGCGGCCATGGCGACATGCGCCTGCCCGGTGAAGACCACGATCCAAACGGGCGGGGATGCTGCGGCATCGGCCGCGTGGCCGACGGTGTTGACGCCGTGCGGGCGGCCGCACGCGATGAAATCCGCAAGGGCGCCCACCACATCAAGATCATGGCCTCCGGTGGAGTTTCCTCCCCCACGGACCGCATCGACTCCACCCAGTATTCGATGGAGGAGATGCGGGCAGCCGTGGAGGAGGCCGAGGCAGCGAACCGCTACGTCGCCGCGCACGCTTACACGGCCCGTGCCATCAACCGGGCGCTGGAGGCCGGCGTCCGTTCCATCGAGCACGGCAACCTGCTCGACGACGAAAGCCTCCGCCTGTTCCTCGAAAAGGACGCCTTCCTGGTGCCCACCCTGGTGACGTACTGGGCGCTCAAGGAAGAAGGCAGGGACTTCGGCCTCACCGAAGAGATGTGGGCCAAGGTGGACTCCGTCCTCAACAGCGGCCTCGAAGCGATCGGCCGGGCGCATGAAGCGGGGGTCACGATGGCATTCGGAACCGACCTGCTCGGCGGCATGCACCGCCACCAGAACGAACAATTCCGGCTGCTCGGAAAGGTCCAGCCGGCAATCGATGCCATCCGTTCGGCCACTACGACGGCGGCCCGGCTGCTGGAGCGCGAAGGCCAGCTCGGCGTTGTGGCACCGGGGGCGGACGCCGACATGCTGGTGCTGTCCGCAGACCCGCTCGAGGACATCTCGGTGCTGGCTGATATTGCCGACCACCTGGACGTCCTGGTCCAGAACGGGAAGGTAGTCAGTCCCTAACTCGGGGATATCCGCCTTCTCTACGCGACGAGCCTGGCCACCAGCTCCCCGCGGCTGCCCACGCCCACCTTCCCGAAGAGCGATTTCAGGTGGTCGTGGACAGTGTGCGGGGAGATGAACAGGTTTCGGGCGATGTCCGCCGTCGTACTCCCGGACAGCACCTCGAGGCAGACCTCCCGCTCCCGGGCAGTGACGCCGTAGGCGGTCAACAGCAGGGTGGCCAGGTCATAGGTGGTGGCGGGCTCCACCGTGACCACCATCTGTTCGGGGTCATCGCCCGTGATCAGGCGGCTGGCTTGGAGCACCACCCAGTTGTTTCCGGCGTCGCGCATCCTTGCCCTGGCCGTGCCCGACCTCGATGCATGCGCGTGTGCCGCCACCGAGTGCAGGGTCATGGTGAAGCGTCCGGGGGCGGCCTCCTCCACCTCGGCAAGCCAGATTGCCGCTGCGGCGGTGGCTGCTCTCAGCTCGCCGTGCAGCCCGGCGATGACGATCACCGGCCCGGCCGTCGCCTGGCGGCCGGCATGTTCTGAACGGACGGCGATCCGGCTGGCGGCGGCCAGGGTGGCTGTGACAGCGGCGAGGAATTCCACCTCCCGGTCGGAAAAATCAGGACCCGACGCCCGGAAGATGCTGCCCACTCCCCAGCACGCCTGGTCCACCCGGAACGCGGCGCGGAGTTCGTGCTCCAGGCCCAGCGGCTTAAGGATCTCGTTGATGCGGACGCTGCCCGTCACGTCCCGGTGCGGCGCGTCCGAAATCCGGGCGATGGGCCGAGGGCGCAGGGACAGTTCTGCGAACCGGTTGGGTTCCTGACCGGCGTACTCCGTTTCGGCGAACCGTGCCGCATACTCCTCCGTGACGCCCCAGTCCCGCCAGTTGGTGACAGAGGTCATCACCAGCGACTCGGGGTCGACGCCGGCCCAGCAGCCCTGCTCGAACGGCACCTCCCGCTGCACCACGGCGAGCGCAGCGGCATAAAGCTCGGCCAGGCCCATTCCACCGGTGGCCAGGGCGGCGATCTCCCGCCGCGCGCGTTCAGCGCGCTCCTCCCACATAGCTCCAGTATCTGCCCACGGGGCGGTGACGCAATCCCCCAGAGTGGGGATACGGCGAGCAGCCCGGAACCCCGGTGCGGGGGATGTAGGCGGCGAGCACCGCCGTCGTACTCTTCCTGCATGAACGCCGTATCCCAGATTTTCGCGGTACTCGCCGCCGTGATCTACATCGTGGTGTTCCCGCTGGAGAGTTTCCTGTTGCACCGGCCGGGGGCGCAGAAGTTCCTCAGCACCCCGCCGCAGAACGTTCCGGCCGTGATGATGTGGGCCATTCCCACGGGGTTCCGGAATCTGGTGATCGGTCTGGGCGTCCTGGCCGGGGTGGTGGCCGTGAACCTGGGCTACGTGGTGGTTGGCTACACCCTGGTGATCTACTGCTGCTTGAACATGGTGCTGACCGCTCCGGCGATGTTCCTGGCGGACATGCAGGGCCACTATCCCAAGAGGGGCGACAGCATCCCCGGGACCTTGGGCGCCACTGTGCCGGCGCTGATCGCACTGGTTGCGCTGCCGTTCTGAACCGGCAGCACGGGTCGTTGACAGCCATCCGGGCCGGGCGTGGAATGTAATTGGCTCCAGCAAGCAGCCGAAGCCAAACCCTCGAAGCGGCCTCCGCTTCCGTGAGGCCGCCCAAAAATTGGAGGTCCGCAATGGGACAGGCACGCGAAGTCATGGATCGCTTAAACCGGGCCATGGAATCAAAAGACAAAGAAACACTCGCCAGCAGCTACGCCGCCGACGCCGTGGCCTACACCCCCGACCAGGGGGAGATCCGCGGGCGTGACGCGATCACCAGCTATCTCTTCGACCTTTGGGAAGCAATGCCGGACGTCCGGTACAACCAGACGGGACGGTACGAGTCCGGCAACGTGGCGATCGATGAGGGCATCGTGATTGGAACGAACACCGGGCCGCTGCGGATGCCCTCCGGCGAAACCATGCAGCCCACCGGCAAGGAACTCAGGATCCGCAGTTGCGACGTGGCCACAGTGGAGAACGGCGAGATCACCTCACACCACTTCTACTTCGACCAGGTGGAGTTCCTGTCGCAGCTCGGACTGATGCGTGAAATGACTTCACACTGAGGGGTTGAGTCAAGAATTCAAGCTGAAAAGCAAGCGCCCCGCGGAAGGTATTCAGCGGGGCGCTTGTCACCGCAGTGCAGGCATTTCTTTACGAGTACGTTACGCTCCCTGCCAGCGGTTACGTCCGTCAGTGGCAGGAGCGCAAATCATCGGCTTGCCCGTCTTACTAATTCCAGTGCCGCCGCTGCAGAACGCACCGGGTGTGACGTAGTTCGGTGCCGCCGGCGCGACGGGAGCCTGCTGCACCGGCTGCTGCGCTTGTTGCTTTGCGGCCTGCTCAGCTGCTGCCTGCTGTGCCGCTTGTTGTGCTGCTGCCTGCTGTGCCGCTTGTTGTGCTGCTGCTTGCTGGGCGGCCGCCTGCTGGGCAGCAGCTTGCTGTGCGGCGGCAGCGTCAGCTGCCGCCTTGTCCGCGGCAGCCTTTTCCGCGGCAGCCTGCTCTGCCGCAGCCTTCTCCGCTGCTGCCTGCTCAGCAGCAGCCTTCTCCGCCGCTGCCTTTTCCACGGCAGCCTTCTCGGCGAGGACGCGCTTTGAATCGGATTCGGTCATCCAGAGCAGCCGCTGATCGCTGCCCATGGTGCAGACATAGGTCTGGCTGTTGTACTTCTGCGTTGCTGCAGCCGTGGTGCACTTCGAGTTCGCGGGGTTCGTCGCGGTGGGTGTGGGCGTTGGCGTAGCAGTGGCCGACTTCTGCACCGGGCTGACGAGGGTTGCCTTGTCGGTGTCCTCGCGAGGAGCTGCCGTCGCGCCAACTATGCCGCTGCCGAGGGCAAACACCACGAAGCCGGCCACAGCTACCAGTCCTCCTGATTTCCGGTGAGGCAGCCCAACCCAGGACCGGCGTTTGAACAGCAACGCATAAAGTCCAGTCAGCAAGGCAATCAGGCCAAGGAAGAACAGCACCATTCCCACGCCGCCCACTATGGCGAAGGGGATCAGTACCAGCAGCAGGACTGCCGCCACGATCCAGAAAAGCACGGTCGGCTTCCAGCGGCCCTGTTGGCGGCCCGGAACATACGGATTGTTTGTCACTATTTCCCCCTGGGAATGTTTGTGATGGTGATACAGATGAGGCGTGGAGGCCCCAAGACTTTGGGTCAGCTTTCGCAGGCAACGCCGTCCAGGTCGCGGTCCAGCCCTGCCCGGTAGCCGGCCTGGCCCTCGAGGATGGGTGCGGCACCAGCGGCTTTGGCCGCCGCGCAATTCGCGTAGAAGACCGCCGCAGGGGCGGGAGCAGCCGGGGCAGGCAGGGCCGGAGCTGGCGCCACAGCAGCCGGAGCCGATGCGGCAAGGGCCGGCGCAGGCGCAGGTACAGAGGAGGCTGCCGGTGCCGGCCCAGGGGCGCCACCCTGGTTCGTGGGTGCCAGTTGGCCCGTGCAGCCGGCAAGGATGTTTGCCATTGCATCGTGCTCGGCCTGGGTAACCCACAGGCCGTACGCCGCCTTCACCGAAATCTGCCGCGCGACGTACTCGCACCGGAACGCCTTATTCGGTGGCAGCCAGGTGGCGGCGTCGCCGTCGCCCTTTTTCTGGTTGATGGGGCCGTCCGTCGCCTGCAGGTTCAGCGGGTCGTTGGCGAAGGCCGTCCGCTGCTCAGTGGTCAGCTGCTGTGCGCCCTTCTGCCAGGCATCGCTGAGGGCAACCACGTGGTCGATCTGGACAGCGGTGCTTGTCCCGCTCCCCCGCTGGAAGCTGATGCTGGCGCCCGTGTAGGGGTCCGCCAGCGTTCCGGCCTGCACCTTGCAGGGAACGCTGTTGGTGAAGGTGATGCCCGTCAGGTCGCGCTGGAGGATGTCGTTCCGGGTGTCGCAGCCGTTCCGGTCAACGTCCGCCCACGCCTGCCCGAACAGCACACGGTCGTAGCCCGTCTTGGGCGCCCGGCCCTTCACGGCAAGCGTGGCCAGCAGGTCGATTGCCTTGGCGGCGAAGTCGGGCTGCGCGTCCGGTGCGACGGCGGCCTGCGCCACCGAGTTGGGAGTCTCGCGGTCCAGCGGTTCCGCAGTCTCCGCGGCGACGGGAACGGACGACGGCGCGGCCGCAGCTTCTGCAGGTGAACTCGCCTGGGCTGGGGCGGCGATAGCCGTGCTCGCCGAAGCGGGAACTTCCAAGTCCGCGGAAAGGACACGCGGCAGGGCGAGGGCACCGGCGATAAAAAGGGCGAACGAAACCCCAAGGGCGATCGCCCCTGGCTTCCGTGCCGACCCCGGCACCTTCCCAAACTTCGACAATGTTTTCCCCCATAAAAAAGGCCCGGCAATGAGCCGGGCCTTTTGCTTAAGCCGCGTTGGTTACAGCTGGGAGCCTATGTGCCGGGGAGAGGGTAAAAGCCGAAGTTCGGACAAACCTGAGGCAACTTTGACGTTCTCTTGATCCAACCTTGATGCTGCCGGTCGCACAACAATGCCCGGGCTTAACAATTGCACGCCAACAAAGCAAAGCTCGCGCGGGCAGAATGCCCGCACGAGCTTCAGAAAGGGCTAGGTGCGCTGGGTGATGTTGAGGATGTTGCCTTCGCTGTCCAGGAACCAGGCGGCCTTTCCCCAGTCACTGGTGGCAACGCCGTTTTCCGTCTTCAGGCCGGGAAAATCGTAGTCTTCGAACGTGACGCCGCGGCCGCGCAGTTCTTCCATTTCGCGGTCGAGGTCGTCCACTTCCCAACCCATCTGGGTGTTCTTGGCCGAGCCCGCGTTGTCTGTCTGGTAAACGAGGAAACTCGTCCCCTTGCCGCAGGTGTACATCAGGCTGTCCTCTTCCATGGAACCGTCGGGTTCGATGCCCAGCTTGTCCCGGTAAAAGTCCCGTGCCCTATTGATGTCCTTGGCCGGAAGGACAGCCATGATTGCTGAATCCTTGAGCATGATGAATTCCTTTGTGCATTCTTTTCGCGGTGATGGCGATGCTCTCCCCCGAATGCAGTCCCGGAACGTCTCTGTCCACGACTGCGTGGCCGTCCACTCCGCCTGCTGTGGGCGGCTACCTGGGACTCTGCAACGCCCCGCCAGCCATACCCGGCGCGAGGGTCCCCGAAGCCTATGTGGCCATTATGGAACTGAATTGCCGCTGCGGAAATAGGGCAAACCTAATCTCCCCGCTTCTGCTGCAGGCCCTTCGCATACGCGGCCTGCCCTACATGCTGGAGGCAGTCCGCGATTGTGCTGACCAGCCGCACGCCCAGGGTGACCGGCGGGTCCCACCGCGTATCAACCACGCGGTCCAGGTCCTCATCGTCGAGCGTCTGCACATATTCAACCGTCTGCCGGTGAACCGCGCTGTAATACTCCAGCAGCAGCTCCGCCGGGGCCCGCACGGCATCCACTTGGTCACTGGTGTGCCCGTAGCCGGTTTCCCGGGGCCGGAGCGGCAGGCCGAAACGGCCTACGAAGTCCTGGCTGAACCAGACCTGTT
Source organism: Arthrobacter sp. Soil_C_49 (assembly GCF_057656635.1). Lineage (NCBI taxonomy): Bacteria > Bacillati > Actinomycetota > Actinomycetes > Micrococcales > Micrococcaceae > Arthrobacter > Arthrobacter sp. Soil_C_49. The sequence goes on along the minus strand of NZ_JBDGJZ010000004.1, from coordinate 2,094 downwards.
CCAGCCCCGCCGCATCTGCAACCTGGACATCCTCCACCCGCGCCAGGTGCCAGACCAGCCACGCGATGGAGTTGCCCGTGCCGGCCGGCCGCACGGTGAGGAACCCCTCGTCGAGCCCTTCCAGCGTTGCTTCCACCGCTTCCCGGATCCTGCCGAACGCATCCAGCAGCAGTTCGTTGGATTTCATTTCGGCTCTTCGTTTTCCGGTTCCGGCTTGTCGCGGGCCTCCCGCAGGTGTTGCTCCAGTTTGGCTTCCGCATCCCGCCGGCGGTCGCCGACGGACCGCCCTTGTTCGGTTCCGGGCGGCGGATTTCCCGGCTCACGTGCCTGGTCATTCTCGCCGTTGGCGGGGATGGCGCTGTCCAACTCTTCGCTGTTTTCACCCATACCGGATGGTCTCACAGGCGGTGAGGGGGTTCCAGAAGGACCAGCCCGGGCGAGCCGCCGGGTCATGCTCGTCAGAGGTACTGGCCGGGAGGTTCGACGTCGTGGCCTGGTTTTCGTTCCGGCCGTGCGCCGTGTCCCAGGGGGCCGGCATCCATCCCGGCTGCCGGAATGACGCCAGGCGGAAAAGGACCAGGCGGCAGTGGTCCAAGCATCTGCTGAGTTGCCTTCTGTTTCGCGGCAATAGCCGTCTGGATGTCCTGCACCAGCCCGCCGATCCACCCGGACAGCTGTGCCTGGCCAATCCGCAGTTCCTCCTCCGAGCCCGGCGATTCTCTGGTCAACGGCTGCCACAGCCGCTCGAGTTCCTCCGCCGGACCGGGCGCGAGGCTGTCCTGGAGTTCTTCGACAGACCGTTGGTGGATTTCCGCCAAGCGTGCCCTGGCCTGCTCATCGAGCGGGCCGTTGTGTACTTCGTCCAAAAGGTGGAGGAGGCTGGTTCCGATCCGCATCACCTTGACCGGGTCTTCCACCAGTCGGGCGAGCGGGCCACTGCCAGCCGCTTCACCGCCGGAAGTGGTGTGCTGGCTTTCAGGTCCGATGATCATGGTTGTCCTCCCAGTTGCAAGATTACTTCCGGATCTCCGCCATCCGCAGCCGGACCATTTCCTCCACCACGTCATCAGGAACGGGGTGGTCCGGGGTGAACCGGACAGTGCCTTTGGACAGCGAGTAGCCGACGAGTTTGGGGGCAACGGCGTCCACCACAGCGGGCGAGAACGGAAAGATGGAGAGGTGCTTGGCCGCCGCTACGACCCCGATCAATGGTTTGCCATCCAGTTTCAGCGCGGGCATGCCGTAGCTCATTCCTTCGACGGCCCCAGGAGCGAGGCCGCGTGCAATTCCGACAACGTGTTCCAGGCATTGGCGGTCAGGCTCCGACATTGCGGCGAGGGAATCGTCAACGGCACCCATGCGGTCATCTTAGCCCTGCGATGAAGCACGACGGCGGGACGTAGCTTCCAGCGTCGGTCACCTCTTCCCCTCCCCGTGAGAACGGGGAACGATAGGCCGTGAGTGCGCCGACGTTCGAAGGACTGCATCAATGAGCTATGGGAAGGACCCCCGCGTTGACCAATACATCGATCCCCTTCCTCCCTGGCAGCAGGCCATTTGCCGGCAGGTGCGGGACCTGGCCCACGCGGCCGATCCCGCCGTCGAGGAAACCATCAAGCGCACCGTCCAGCCCTACTTCATCTTGCAGGGCAACATCTGTGCCCTGCTCGCGGCAAAGGACCACGTCAATGTCTTCCTGTACGACGGCGGCCTCACCCCGGACCCGCACCACATCATCACCGGCGGACACGGCAACAAGACCGGCCGGATGATTTCCTACTACGAGGGCGATCACGTCCAGGAGGAGCCCCTGCTTGAGCTCTTCCGGGAGATCATCGCGGTCAACCGAGCCGGAGGCTGGCGGAAGGCCAAGGGGGGTTCCGGCGATTGAGCCCGAAGCCCTGGTGGTCGCGTCGCAGCCGTCCAACCCCAATTGCTTGAGCCCGTCGAAACCCAGCGGTTAAGCCCGTCGGAGTCAGACGCGGGTGGTCGAGCGGGCAGCGCACAGGCACCCGCAGGTCGAGCGGGCAGCGCACAGGCACCCGCAGGTCGAGCGGGCAGCGCACAGGCACCCGCAGGTCGAGCGGGCAGCGC